>JAHDKO010000042.1 GCA_018436855.1 Deltaproteobacteria bacterium
GGAGGCGTGACCTGGATGAAGGCCGCATCGATGGGCAGCATCCGTGACTCGATGAGGGCCGGGATCCGAGCGAACCGGCTCGGTATCATGTCGACGTAGCCCTGGGTGATGGCCTCGCTCGCCACCCAGCCCGAGAAGAAGGTCTTGAGCCTGAACTTCTGGGTCTGCAGCTCCTTCATGGTGATCACGTCGCCCAGGCTCACGAGCTGGATCAGCTCCAGGTCTTGGAGGTTGGGCTCGTTCGACGCCATGAGGTGCTTCACCAGTGTCCGGGGCTCGGCAACGCCGGTGCCCAGAAAGATCTTCATCCCGGGTTCGATGTGCTGCAATGCCTCCTGCGGCGTGACGACCCGGTCTTCCCACTGCATGGACATGCCGCCCTGCTCTCTGCTCATGATATGTTCTCCCCTCCCATGGCAGGCAGCGGACCAACCATCGAGCATACTGCCCTTGCCGGGACTGACGCGTCTTCGCCTTGAAAGGGGCCCGGAGGACCGTACTCGGCCGCACCGCCATCTTTCTTATAGCCGGAAAATCCGGTGATGAGAAGGGGGACCTGGTCTTCAGGCCGGCGGTTTCATGTACTGCATGGTGCCGTCCTGGACCACGGCGACACGCGCCGCATCCGGATAGTCCTGCTCAAGCAGCGCGATCACCTCGTCCCAGGTCTTGACGACCACGGCGTCGTCGTTGTGGCAGACAAGGTCCAGGCTCGTACGGTCGGGAAAGGGATTGAGCACGATGAGCCTCTTCATGAGCATGGGGATGAACCCCGGGTTCCTGTGTGCGTAGTGCCTCCCCCCGTAGCCGCTCCCCCAGGAGCGCATGACGTAGTGGGGCACCTGACCCTCGGGCGCATCACAGATGAGCACCGCGGTGCCCTGTCCGCCCGGCTTCAGGGTCGTGAGCGCGAGCAGCAGGGCGATGGCGGACTCGTTGGCCTTGCCGTAGGCATTGCACACCACGATGTCATAGCCGCTGGAAAAAGGGATGCCGTAGTGGTCCCTGCCCTCGTCCGCGCCCGCCTGGTGGGTGGCCTTGAACGGACCGGCATAGAGGTTCACGATCCGGCCCCGGCGGTTGAGCAGGCAGTCTATCTTGAAGTCGAGTCCGGCCAGGTCGCCTGCGGCGTCGCACTCGGCCCGCATAATGTTGTTGTCGAAGTTGCCAAGGCCGGACCTGCCCGGGTCGCGAAAGAGCTGGTTGTGGAACTGGTTTATCGTCTCGATCCCGGCCACGCCCGGCATGATGAGCTTGGCGCCTCCGCCGAAGCCAACGTGCACGTGTGCCGTGACGCAGCCGATGCCGATCTTGAGGTCGCATTCCATGAACTCGCGGTTGAACCAGAGCTCGACCCCGGTGGGGGTCCTTCCCACGCGCACGGTGTTCTGGAACGGATCGTGATTGTACACCGCGTAGTTCTCGACGATCTCCTCCCCGAGCTTCTTGCGGGCATTGATCATATCGTACGCCCCATGCGAGCCCAGGGCCCAGAGAAACCTGATCCGGTCCTTCTCAAGCCCGGCACGGTGAAGTGCGTCGAGAACGAACGGCGCCACGTCCTTGACCGGGGTGGGCCTGGTCATGTCGTCGAACACGATCACGGCCTGCTTCTTCCCCTGTGCGAGCTCCTCGAGGGAAGGGCCTTCGATGGGCCGCTCCACCTTGGCCCTGATCTCCTCGGGGCTCAGACCGGGCTTTTCGAACCCCGGGGAGGTGAGGTTGCCGACCTCCCACTGTTCCGGAAAAGATAGCTCGCGCTCATGGTTCTCGTACCAGAGCCTGGACGGGACCGAAACCTTCTTCATAACGCCCTCCCTGAACCATTCTATGGTAATGTCGTATCGTATTATTATAAGCTGTTTTTTCATTGAAAGGAACAACTACGTGCTGATATAATCATCTTTGTTCGACCGGGAGATATCCTGGTGCCGCCATGGCGGTTTTTCATGGACCTGCCGGGGAAGTGCAATCCGGTGCGCGCCGGCAAGATGCCTGTTCGCAGGCATGATCCGGCTTTTGGCCTGTTGTTCCATATCAGTGTACGGGGGATCTTACATGGACAAACTGAATGAATTCATCGAGGTTGCCGGTGAACCCGGCGCATATGCCCGGAGGATCAGGGCGTCGGGCCGGTCCGTGATCGGGTATTACTGTTCCTACGCACCCGAGGAGATCATCCACGCGGCCGGGCTGCATCCGGTACGGCTCTTCGGCACCGGGGGCGACTCCGGGATCGCGGACAGGCACCTGCAGGCCTACTGCTGCTCGCTCGTGCGGGGAGCGCTCGCCGAGTCGCTGACAGGCGGGCTCGATTATCTCGACGGCACGGTCTTTCCCCATACCTGCGATTCAATCCAGCGTCTCTCCGATATCTGGCGGCTCAACACCGGCCACGGTTTCTTTGCCGACGTGGTGCTCCCGGTCAAGCTCACGGGCGAGAGCGCCAGGCAGTATCTGATCGACGTGCTGCAGAGGTTCAAAAGAGATCTGGAGTCCTACTTCGGTCTCACTGTCACCGAGGAAAGTCTCAGGTCCTCCATCAGAATCTACAACACCATCCGCTCCTGCCTGAACGAGATCTACGAGCTCAAGTCCCGCAATCCCGGGCTCCTCACGGGCCGCGAGCTCTTCTCGATCGTCAGGGCATCCATGGTCATGGACAGGGAGGGGCTCAGAGACAAGCTCCAGGCACTTCTCCGTGAGCTTCGAGAAGGCGTACCCGGCCGCGATGGCCGGGGCAGACGGCTCATGCTGGTGGGCAATGCGTGCAACCACCCGGACGTCTACGATCTCATCGAGCGTTCGGGAGGGCAGGTGGTCTGGGACGACCTGTGCACCGGGACCCGCTGGTTCTCGGGCGCGATCCGGGAAGAGGGCGACCCCGTCGCCTCCATCGCAGAGCGCCTCTTCGAGCGGCAGGTCTGCCCGTCAAAGCACAAGTCGCCCACGGCAAGAGGAGAGCATCTCGTGGCACAGGCCCGGGAGCACGGCGCGGAGGGGGTGATCTTCCTCTATCTCAAGTTCTGCGATCCCCACAGCTTCGATTACCCGTATCTGAAAGGATATCTGAAAGACGCGGGCATACCCTCCATGCTGCTGGAGATCGAAGACACTCTTCCCCCCGAGGGGCAGATCCTCACCCGGATCGAGACCTTCACCCAGATGCTCGGGCCGGAAACAGGTGCCGCGCTCACCGGCGCCTCACGGACCGGAAGGGAGGGATAAGCCATGCCCCAGACAGATGCTGAAAAAAAGAGGAAATTCAGGTCGGCCAAGAGGATGCGCGAGATCATGACCGAGTATTACATCGAGGCCAAGACCGCGGACCAGACCGGAAAGAAGGTGGCCTGGATCACGAGCGGGGGCCCGGTCGAGCCGCTCATCGCCATGGACGTGATCCCGGTCTACCCGGAGAACTACGGGGCCATGATCGGCGCGTCCCACATGGGGGGCGACCTCTGCGCCAAGGCCGAGGCCCTGGGATACAGCACCGACCTGTGCTCATATGCCCGGGCGGACATCGCGTGCGCCCTGGAGGACGGCGGGCCCATCGGCGGCCTCCCGAAGCCCGACATGCTCGTGTGCTGCAACAACATATGCGGTACGGTCATGAAATGGTACGAGATCCAGGCCCGGCTCTTCGATGTCCCGCTCTTCATATTCGACACCCCGTTCTGCCACGTGGACTTTGCCGAGGAGGCCAGGCGCTATGTCCGGACCCAGATCGACGAGTACATCGGGTTTCTCGAGGGCGTGTGCAAAAAAAAGTTCGATTTCGATAGGAGCATGGAGGTGGGAAGGCTCTCGTTAAAGGGCCAGCGGCTCTGGCAGGATGTCTTGGACGCGGCGGCCCACCGGCCCTCTCCTATGACCGCGTTCGACGCGTTCTTCTTCCTTGCGCTCATCGTCACCCTGCGCGGCACTGACAAGGTGGTGGACTTCTACACCGAGCTCCTCGAAGAGATGAAGGAGCGGGTGAACCAGGGCATCAGCGCCGTGGAGAACGAGCGCTACCGCCTCCTGTGGGACAACCTGCCGGTATGGTACCGGCTGAAGTGGCTCTCGGACACCTTCGCGGCCCACGAGGCCTGCCTGGTGGCCGATACCTACACCACGGCCTGGTGCGGCTCCATGAAGTACATCGACGAGAACAACTTTATCGATTCCATGGCCGAGGCCTACACAAGGATCTATCTCAACATCGGGGTGGACGAGATGGCGAAGACCATCTTCGCGATGATCGACAAATACGAGGTCGACGGCCTGGTGATGCATTCGAACCGGAGCTGCAAGCCGTACTCGTTCGGCCAGTACGACATCATGCGCATGGTACAGGAGAAAAAGGGCATACCCTGCATGATGCTCGAATCCCATATGGTGGACGAGCGCAGCTTCTCGGAGAGCCAGGCTGCAACCCGGATCGATGCCTTCATGGAGGTGATCAGGCAGCGGGGTCCCCGCGCGGGAACGGCACTGTAGAATCAAAAGGAGGAATGAAATACATGGGTGAAATGCACTACGCGCTGAAGGACAAGGTGGCCGTGGTCACCGGCGGGAGCAGGGGCATCGGCCTCGAGATCGCCCGGGCCCTGCTGGAGCAGGGCACGCGGGTGGTGATCTGCGGGCGGAAGCAGGAGAATCTCGATGCCGCAAAAGAGCTCCTGCCCGGCGGCGACCTCATGACCGTGCAGGCCCATGTCGCCCGGGAAGCGGATGTTGACCGTCTCTTCGCCGCGGTCACTCAGAAGCACTCCCGGCTGGACGTGCTCGTGAACAACGTGGGCATGAACCTGATCACGCCCGGAATCGCGGACACGGATCTGAACCTGTGGCAGAAGATCGTGGAGACCAACCTGAACGGAACCTTCCTGTGCTCGCGCGCGGCTGCGCGCATCATGCGCGCTCAGAAAGAGGGCAAGATCGTGAGTGTGTCATCCATCGCGGGCAGAAAGGCGTCGCCCGGCATGGGGGTCTACGGCATTGCCAAGGCAGGGGTTGAGATGCTCACCAAGGTGCTGGCAAGCGAGCTCGCCGGTTTCAACATCCAGGTCAACGCCGTGGCCCCCGGCATGGTGAGGACCGATTTCAGCAAGCCCTTCTGGTCGGATGAGGGCATCTACCGGGAGGTCGTCAAGACCGTCCCCCTGGGCAGGATCGCCGAGCCCGGGGATGTGGTCCATCCCGTGCTCTTCCTCGCCTCGCCGGGTTCTTCGTTCATCACTGGCCAGACCATCGTGGTGGACGGCGGGGCGAGCGCGGTCTGACGCCGGAGAAAAAAATCACCGGATGAGAGGGAGCCTGTTTTCCGAAAGCCAGGCTTCTATTGAAATGGGCACCCGGACAGGAATCAGTCGGCAAAGGCTCATAACCGGCATCGAATGGAAAGGAAAGGGCGATTTTTTAAGAAGATGAAGACCGCGGGAATAGACATCGGCTCGATCACGGCAAAGGCGGCAATACTGGAAGACGGCGTCATTCTGGGAACCAGGATCGGCTTTACCGGCTATAACGCTGGTTTGGCCGGTAGAAAGATATTCGAGGACCTCACCGGCGAGCTCGGGATGGAGGCATCCTCCCTCGACAGGATCGTCTCGACCGGCTATGGCAGAAAAAGCGTGGAGTTCGCCCACAAATCCATGACCGAAATCATCTGCCACGGCGCAGGCGCGCACTTTCTCGACCCTAAAGTCCGCACCGTGGTGGACGTGGGCGGGCAGGACAGCAAGGCCCTGATCCTCGACGCATCGGGCAAGGTCACGGACTTCGTGATGAACGACAAGTGCGCGGCAGGCACCGGAAGGTTTCTGGAGGTCATGGCCCGGGCGCTGGAGGTGAATCTGGACGAGTTCGGCGAGATTTCCCTGCAGTCTGAGAATCCCGCGAAGATCAGCAGCATCTGCACGGTCTTTGCCGAGTCCGAGGTCATCTCGCTTATCTCCAGGGGCGAGCAGCGCGATAACATCATCGCGGGCATCCACGACTCGGTTGCCTCGAGGGTGTATGCCATGGCGCAGCGTCTGGCCGTGAACGCCCCCATCATGATGACCGGCGGCGTGGCCAGGAACATCGGCGTGGTCAGGGCCCTGGAGAAGCGTTTCGGTTCCCCTGTCGAGGTCAACGAATACGCCCAGGCCAACGGCGCCATCGGGGCGGCCGTGCTGGCGTGCAGCCTGCCGTGAACGTGTCGGGATACATACAGCTGCTCTCCTTTGCCTCATGGGTGACCGAGGGCAAGGGAATGATCGTCAAGAATTCGGGCAGGGTGGACCGCCACACGAATCTCCGGTGAGAAGACGACGGGCCGGCGTGGAGGTGATCGCGGTATATTGAGGGAAAGAACACCCTGCACGGACAGCGCCTCTCACCCACCCCTCAGGAGTCCCTGACCAGTGAGCAGGAACCAAGCATGATCCGTGTCGGGCTACGGTGCACGTGAAGGGCTGAGTTGCTCCCACTGGCAGTACGGCCGTTTCCCTCGCTCGCCGTTTTTATCCCGGGGACTTCTATCGGTGAATCACCCGGAAGAAGGCCTTCCCCTGTGCGGGTTCAAGCTGTTCGACATTTCCCAGGGCCAGGAGCTCGCCCACGTGTTTGACCGCCTCGTTTGGATGGATGCCCAGCCCGCCCGCGATGTCTTCCAGGGTGCACGGTCTCCTCTCGATCATCTGAAAGACCGTGTCCCTGGCCACGGTGAATTCGGATTCTTCGTGGATTCCCCGGTAATCGGCGATGATCGTCGCACGGGGGACGAACAGGTCGGCAATGCGTTCCAGGCGGGGCCGGCTCACGCCAGCCGCATAATCTTCCGCAGGCGGGCGGGTCACGGTGTTCAGCTGTATCTCGTCAGGCCGTATCAGGTCTGCGCACTCGGCGATTCTTCTGGCCTCCGCCCGGAGGGCAGTGTGCCCTCCCAGGAGAAAGACCTCCAGCCGGTACTCTCCCCGGTACTCCTGTTTCAGGTCAATCAGCCCCTGAATCATCCGCTCGAAGGTGATCTCCTGATGGGGCCGGTTCACGGCATGGAACATGCCCGGGCTCCCGGCATCGAGCGAAGGGACGATCAGGTCGGCGCCCATGAGCTCTCTGCGCACGTCTTTCTGCCACAGGAGCGAACCGTTCGTCAGCACCGCGAGGGGTATGTCCGTGAAGGAACGAATCTTCTCTATCAGTTCGCCCAGGCGGGAATACAGGGTGGGCTCCCCGGAACCGGCCAGGGTGATATAGTCAGGGTGCGTGGAGAGCTTTTCCCTGAGCTCGTCCACGATCTCATCGAGCGGGAACCATTCCTTTCTCTGGACGGTCTTGAGGGTGGTACGCCCGAGCTGGCAGTAGATGCAGTCATAGGTGCACGTCTTGAAAGGCACCAGATCTATACCGAGAGACCTCCCGAGACGCCTGGACGGAACCGGGCCGAAAATGTGTACCATGGTCGTTTTTCCTCACTTTTTTAAAAAACTGTTTTTATATCGGGAGGCGCAAGAGTCTGTTCATGCTTTTTAAGGTGCACCATGGATCGGGATGCTCATGAGCAGTGCCGTCAGGCAGGCTGCTCTCACGTAGACTGCATCAGACTGCTCACGGATTCCCATACCGAGCGGATATCGCCCGAGCAGCCGTTGTCCTGATATTCGACGACCGAGAGCCTGTTTATCTGCGCTTTTGTCACCGCGCGGTCATAGCGTACCTTTCCGGCGATGCGGAGTCCCTGTTTGCATGCCTGTTCTTCGATCTCGGATGCGACCTGGGGGTTCAGATCCCACTTGTTGATGCAGACCATGGCAGGGGTGGCGAAATGCCTGGTAAGATCGGCCACGCGAAGGAGGTCGTGAAGCCCGCTCACGGTGGGCTCGGTCACCACCAGAACCATATCCGCACCGGTAATGGACGCGATGACCGGGCATCCGATTCCGGGAGAGCCGTCGATGACGACCAGACCGATCCCGCGCTCCTCGGCCAGATTCATGGCTTCCTTCCTGACGAGGCTTACGAGCTTGCCGGAATTCTCCTCGGCGATGCCGAGCCGGGCATGGACCATGGGGCCGTGCCGGGTCTCGGATACGAACCACTCTCCGTTCACCGCCGGACCGAAGTCAATGGCGTCGTCTTCACAGAACCAGGAGCATACGCCGCACCCCTCGCAGGCTACGGGATCGATGCGGAAGGTTTTCTCGACCCGGCTGTTGGGCGGACCGTCAAAGGTGACGGCATCGAAACGGCAGACCTCGGCACAGGTGCCGCAGGCCGTGCATCTCTCGGTAATAACGGAAGCACGCTTGCCTCCCGAGAAACTCTCCGACCGGATCACCTGCGGATCGAGCACGAGATGCAGGTCCGCTGCATCCACATCGCAGTCGGCCATCACGCACTTTCCTGCCAGCGCCGCAAACGAGGCGACGATAGAGGTCTTTCCCGTCCCTCCCTTGCCGCTGATGATAACGAGCTCCTGCTGCTTTTTTCCCATATGTTCACCTTCTGTAATCTGTTTTTTACGCCCTCTTCCCCATAAGAAAGGCAGGGAAGGCGGGACGGCCGGGCCGTCCCCACCGGGTATTCCGCCTGCATGGGGAGAAGGTCCCGCAGCTGCCTCGGACGGGGTTGCGCGCGCATCACCCTTTGAGCAGTCTCTCCACCAGTGAAGCGAAAACCGCGGAATAATCCTGCACAGCGTCGCAGGCAAGCTCGCCCCGCGAGTATGCCTCGGCAACCCTTCGATCGTCCGGGATCTCGGCAAGAATCTCGATGTCCTGTTTCCGGCAGTAATCCTGGGTCTGCCCGTCACCCGTATCAGAGCGGTTGATAACCACCCCGAAGGGCAGGGCGAGCATTCTGACCGTTTCGACAGCCAGCACAAGATCGTTCAGCCCGAACGGGGTTGGCTCGGTCACCAGGACGACATAATCCGCATCGCGGATGCTCTCGATAACCGGACAGGATGTGCCGGGAGGCGAATCGATAATCAGCAGATCCGCATCCACGGCTGCTTCCTTGACCTGCCTGATCACCGGCGGGCTCATTGCCTCACCGATGTTCAGGATTCCCTGGACGAAATCCACTTTATCGGCCCTGCCCATCTCGAGCCGCCCTATGGTGCGCATAGACTCGACAAGGGCGCCGGTCTGGCAGACCATCCAGCAACCGGCGCAGCCGTGGCACAATCCCGGAAAAACAAGGACGTTCTTATTCACGACAGCCACGGCTCCGTACTGGCAGATTTCCCTGCACAGACCGCATCCCGTGCACATGCCTTCCAGAACACCCGGCACACTCACGTTGACCGGCCGTTTCTCTTCGATCTGCGGTCTCAGGAATAATGCGCCATTGGGCTCTTCCACATCACAGTCCAGGTAAGCGACCCTGATCGAATTTCTCGATGCAACAGCGGCAAGATTCGTGGCAACGGTCGTCTTCCCCGTGCCCCCCTTGCCGCTCGCGATGGCAATCTTTCGCATGACCGTTCCTTATCTTTGGAGATCACTCGATTCGTATGGCGCCTGTTGGGCACTCGTCCACACAGACACCACAGCCGGCGCACTCCTCTTCATTGATCTGTGCAATCCCGTCGAGCAGGCTGATGGCATCCATGGGGCATATATCAATGCATGCACTGCACCCGGTACACAGCTCCTTGTCGATCTTTGCCGTCATTTATTTCTTCTTCCCGTGCCGGGACCCGATCCTCTGCCCATTCCCATGCCCCGGCCGGATCCTCCTCCCATGCCCATACCGCGGCCGCCACCTCTGCCGCCGCCCATACCGCGACCGCCGCCCATGCCTCCGCCCATACCCATGCCCGGGCCCATGGGGGAATCGGCCATGCCGGCACCCGCGCCGAAATGGTCGGAGACATTGGCGCCCGGGCTTGTCTGGAATTCTCCGGCATTGAATTGGTTAACCAGATCGCTCACCATGCCCGAGCATCCGGTGATGACACCGATGCCTGCGGCGGTGAGCGTCTGAAAGGCATTGGGGCCGCAGTTGCCGGTGAGAAGATATTGAACGCCCTTGTCCGCCACGAGCTGTGCAGACTGGATCCCTGCGCCGCCGCCAAGCGAGATGTTCGGATTTTCGACTGCTTCGAACGCGAGCGTGCCGGTATCGATGATCAGAAAATACCGGCACCTTCCAAAACGTGGATCAACCGGTGATTCCAGGGTATTTCCCGCTGAGCTGACTGCAATCCTCATATAATCTCCTTTTCTGACCGGCTAAGGGAGGGCATGAGCCGGGATCGTCCCCTGCCGTGCAGGGTGTGAACACCTGATGCCGGCGTTCCCCGATAGGGGCTTGAGCAACCTTTCCCCACTCACGTCCGAGACTCCCGTTCAGCCCTCCTCAAAGTCCGGTGTTCTGTCAGTCCTCTTTGGTCCGGGACTGGAGCTCTTCGATCTGCTGCCGTATTCCCTTCAGGGCGTCCTCGAAGTACGTTGCCTGATTCTTCAGCGCCTCAAGCTCGGTTTCGCCGGTCATCGGAACACCGGCGGCCGGGTACGGATAGGGCGCCGCGCCCCATGCCGGCCAACCTGCCGCTGCACGCTGCCAGCCGGTCAATCCGGTAGCGTAGAAGCGGTTGCGCCATCCGCGGCCGCCTCTGCCGAATCCGCCGCCCCGTCCGCGGCCCCAGGTTCCGAAGCCGCCCGGGTAAGCCGGATTCGCGTACCCCGGCACGTTATAGCCTGCACAAAAACCAGCCGCCCGCCCTGTCATCGGGCCCATACCGAATGGTCCTGTCCTGTCTCCACCTGGCATGATACATTCTCCTTTCCAAGGGAGCATCCGCTCCCATTGTTTTTTAGCCTTTGCGTCAGCCCCGTCCCCGGCGGTTCCGGCGACGGCGCCTTGTCCTTCCCGCGGCACAGCCCGGCATCAGGAGACGGCCGTCTTCCAGGCTCCCCTGTAGAAAGGCTGCGACCACATCGTCCAGATTGCCGCAGATGAACCCTACGGTACGGACCCCTGCGGCATCCAGAGCCGTTTCCATCTGCCGGGAGAGCGCCCCGCAGATGAGTATGTCCACGCCGAGCGCAAGAACCTCTCCCGCGCGGCGGAACGGTTCCCGGCTGACCAGGGCTCTCAGCTCCCTGCTGGTTTCCCGCCCGCAATCGATATCGATCAGACAGAGGCTGTTCGAAAAATCGAAGACCGGCGACAACCTGCCTCGGCAGTGGGCAATCGCAATCCTCATGACACGAGATAATGAAGCAAAGGTGATACCATTTACGGCAAGTCATGGTTTTTTCAGTATATTCAGTTTCTCCTTGTATATTTATCAGGAAATGGCCGTATATAGTATTGCATTATGCAATTAAAAAGTTTATATGACAGTGCATATTGCGCGTACGTAAGGTGGCAGAGATGAGTGACAGGTCAGAGATAAGCCGTCAGGATGTTATCCTGGATTCGATCAACGAGGGTGTTTTCACCATAGACCGCGACTGGAAGATCACCTCGTTCAACCGCGCCGCCGAGCGCATTACCGGGATCTCGCGCGATGACGCGGTCGGCCGGGCCTGCAGCGACGTGTTCCATGCGAGCATCTGCGAGAACGAGTGCGCATTGAAACGAACCCTGGAGAGCGGCAAACCTGTCGTGAACGCCACTGCCCACATCGTCACCAACCAGGGCATGCGTGTGCCCATCCGTATCTCGGCCGCGATTCTCAAAGACGACCACGGCCGTGTCATCGGCGGGGTAGAGACCTTTCAGGACCTGAGCCAGGTGGAGCAGCTCCGCAAAGAGCTCAAGGCCCGGTATACCTTCGAGGACATCGTGGGACGCAGCCCGATCATGATGAGCCTCTTCGAGATCCTGCCCCGGATCGCCGAGAGCAGCAGCACGGTGCTGATCCAGGGGCCGAGCGGTACGGGAAAGGAGCTCTTCGCCCGCGCCCTCCACAACCTGTCCGCCCGCAGGAGAAAACGCTTTGTTGCGGTGAACTGCGCAGCCCTGCCGGATGCGCTGCTGGAAAGCGAGCTGTTCGGCTACAAGGCAGGCGCCTTCACGGATGCCAGGCGCGACCATCCGGGACGGTTTGTGCTAGCACACGGGGGCACGATTTTCCTTGATGAGATCGGCGATATCTCTCCCGCTCTGCAGGTGCGGCTGCTCAGGGTACTGCAGGAGCGGGTCGTGGAACCCCTGGGATCGGTCGAGCCCGTGCCCGTGGATGTGCGCGTCGTGGCAGCGACGAACCGTGATCTCGCCGGGCTCGTCCGCGAAGGCCGGTTCCGCGAAGACCTGTACTACCGCGTCCGTGTCGTGCTTCTCGATCTCCCCGGCCTGAAGCAGCGACGCGAGGACATACCTCTGCTGGCGGACCACTGCGTGGCGAAATTCAACCGCTTGCAGGGCAGAGACATAACCGGACTTTCGCCCGAGGTCATGTCGCGCCTGATGGAGTACGACTTTCCCGGCAATGTGCGCGAGCTCGAGAATATCATCGAGCAGGCATTCGTCCTGTGCAGGGGCGGTATCATCGAGATGCATCACCTCCCGCCCGAGCTGCGGCCGGCGGCATCATCCCGGGACGACACCCTCGGCCCGCTGAGCATTCAGGCCATGGAAAAGAACCTCATCGTCGAGACCTTGCGGCGGTATCGCGGAAACCGAAAGAAAGCCGCACAGGATCTGGGCATCAACACCAGCACGCTGTACCGGAAGATCAAGGCGCTCAGGATCGAAGCGCCTGAAACCGACGGACGGGCCCGCCGGAACTAACCTTGCATTCTGCAAGCTCTTAAGAGCGGTCTTTCCCGGTAATACGACATGGTCCCCGTAGTGAAATCGTATCAATCAACGGAACCTTGCATCTTCCCACGGTATGTTCCGGGCATTCTCTCGATGAAATGGCACAATCTGTGCTTTGAATACTGGCAGGACCGCGGAGAATATCGCCTGTGACGCGAAACGACCGGGACGCCGGGTGTCGGCTCCGGTCTCTGCAGTCCCGAAAGAAAGGGGGAAGACATGCCGCGATATGACGGAACAGGACCCAGGGGCGAGGGGCCCATGACCGGGAGGGCGCAGGGATATTGTATGCTGAAGGTTCCTCAAACGCCACAGGAGCCCGCGACTGGTTATGCCGGGATGCAGGGCGTTTCCGTGACAACGGCGTCGTTTTCCCTGAAGCATAAGGAGATCTCGCGCCTGAAGGCACAGGCTGTATGCATGGAGAACGCACTGCGTCTCATCAGCCGGCGCATCGATTACCTGGAGGGTCTTTGCACCGGAGGAGGTGAGGGTTCATAGGGCACCCTCTCCAGGACAATCCCCGGGCCGGAAATCGTCCGCCGGATCAGTCTCCTTTGAGAAGCGATCGAGAAAGAGGAATCAATGGTATGAACCTTCAACGGCAAGCTCTGGACCCTACTTCAAGCCGCAAGCGGCGGGGAATGTGACCCCATTTTCAAAGTCCTTAAGAAGCGAATGCGATGGAGGATTCAGGCCTGATAAGGGGGGCCCGGATACCCGGGCTCAGTCCAGCCTGACCTTGGGGACCCCGGTATCGTTGTTTCCCGGGGCGTTCAGCCTGCCGTAATAGGGACTCTTGGAGAGATACAGGGCGGCAAGCGGGTTGTGTCCGAGCACCCGGTCCTTGACGGCGAGTACAGTGCACGGCACCCGGCATGACCGGAAAAAGAGCGTATCGTGCCCGACGCAGAGCCCGAGCAAAACCGCGAGATCGACCTCCTCGGCCTCCATGACCTCTGCCTGGGCTATCGGGTTGCACATGGGCTCCATGAGATCCGGACCCATGATCTTCTCGCTGCCTTTCAAACCGATGTCCTCCTTGGGAACGCGGCCCACCTTGCAGTTCACGGATACGACCTCGAACCCCTTGTTCTCGAAGATCGAGGCGATCATGCGCGCCTCCTCCTTGAGCCCCACGCAGAAGGCGATCCCGATCCGGGTGTACCCGCACTTGCGCGCGAACTCCATGGTCTCCTCGATCCGCGGGATCCTGGTCCGGATTCCCGCGGCATCGAGCTCATAGCACTGAGACTCCTGCAGGGATGCCAGACGGGCGAATTCCCGGACCCCGGGATTCTCATACGCATCGGATGCCCGGTCCATCGCCTCGGGGAAGCGGCGCATCGGGCAGAAGGCCGGGGCCTCCTCGACGGGCGGCATGGGTGCGCCCGCCGGTGCCAGCGGGTAGCAGACCGTTCCGGGACACCGGGCGCAGGAACTCCTGATCTCCCCCTTTTCTTTGGCCATGACATCCTCCTTTCATATGCACCCGCATACGTGTGCAGGTGAAATCGTGCTGGAAACAGAATACACCCGGTCCTTGCGCAAAAGATACCGGAAAGTCAACAGGTTATTTCCTCTCCTCGACACCCTAGAAAGCGCTCCACCCCTTCATGAAGGGTGGAGACGACACCTCCGGGCCGACCCCGGAAGACATCGTCTCCGATGAATAAGGCCGGTGCCATAAAAAATGACGTCTGATCCTGCATGCTCCCGCACTCCGCATCAATGCGGAAAGATCATACCGGCCGGTAATGCGGGCCATATAATCGCCACCCGCACCAGAGGGAAACCAATGCGATGCTGATGCCGATGGATTCGCCCCTCTGCCGGCCGGTCCGGCGCGTCACGCCAGAAAAAGCCGTGACGCGGTATTTTTAGTGATCGCAGGTATTTTCACCCAGCTCGATGGTACCGGCGAGGAAACTCTCGGCCAGCTCCTCGGGCGTACTTGACGGGGCGCCGACCAGCACACGGATATTGTTTTCCGTGAACAGACTCTGGGCGCGCTGCCCCATGCCGCCCGCGATAATGATGTTTGCACCCTTCTCGGCAAGCCAGCGGGGCAGCACTCCAGGCTCGTGCGGGGGAGGCGTCAGGTCCTCCCTGTTCGTGATCTTCTTGGTTTCGGTGTCCACATCCACCAGGGCGAAGCGCTCACAGTGCCCGAAATGAAGACACAGCCTCCCGTCTGCCAATGGAACGGCTATTCGCATCGATGCATCCTCCTTTTTGTTTTGTTTCGTTTCATCAGTTTCCGATGCCGCGGTGTCACGGATGTCATCCGGGGTATCGGCCGGTTTCCGGCCAGCTTCGACGCACGCGATGATTTCCCGCATGATCGAGGCCGTGGGGCTGGCTGCATAGTGACGGATGAATGCGCGGCCTGTGTCACACGCCTCGGCGATGAGCGGGTCCATGGGAATGGAGCCCAGATAGGGGACCCCCATATCACGGGCGGTATTCTCGCCGCCTCCCTGCCGGAAGATCGGGGTTACCTCGCCGCACTTGGGGCATACGAAGCCGCTCATGTTCTCCACAACCCCGAGCACGGGAACCTTGAGCTGGTGGCAGAAGCTGATGGATTTGCGGACATCCACGGCAGCCACTCGCTGCGGGGTGGTGACCACCAGCGCGCCGTCAACGCCGCCCATCAGCTGAAAGACCGACAGCGGCTCGTCGCCGGTGCCGGGAGGCGAGTCGATGATGAGGTAGTCGAGATCGCCCCAGGCCGCATCGGTGAGAAACTGCCGGATCGCGGTCATCTTCATGGGGCCTCTCCAGATCACGGCGTCATCCTGGCTGCGAAGGAAGAATCCGATGGACAGGACCTTCAACCCCTCCATTTCAATAGGCAGGAGCTCTCCGTTCTCACCACGGACATTGTGCCCCTCGAGCCCCAGCATGGTGGGAACGCTCGGGCCGTGAATATCCACGTCGAGCAGGCCCACTCTCTTGCCCGAGAGCATGAGCGATACGGCTAGATTCACCGCCACCGTGCTCTTCCCGACGCCCCCCTTGCCCGATATCACCACGATCTTGTGCTCGATCCGGCAGAGGCGTTCCGCGAGTCTTCTCCTGTTTTCGAAGTCCTCGTCGCTCTCTCCCGGACGCCTCGACGCTGCGGAGCATCCGCTCTTGCTGCAGGATTCGCATGCGCTCTTTTTTGCCTGCTCCCTGGGGTATGGCTCGTGACCCCGTCCCGCAGAGTCTCTGAGAGAGGCATGCAGGGTGTTGACGGAGAGCATCGCGCAGTGCTCGCCTTCCTCGGGCAGGTCTTCCAGTGCATCGAGGATGTTCTCCCGGCCGAGCTCCAGGGCCTCGCCAGGGGTTTTCCCTATGGCCAGGCAGGTTGTCATGCTGCCGCATGCAAGGGAATGTCCGCAGCCGTCGGTGGTAAACGATGCCTGCTCCACCCTGCCGCCACGCACGAGCACCCAGCATTCCATGGTATCGCCGCAGGGGCCGGTGATGCGCGCATGACCGGTGAATTCCTCCAGCGGTCCATTGTTCCGCGGTTGTTCCCCGTGATCGGCAAATCGGGGCAGAGTTTTCTCGTTGCTGACAGTTTCCATATGTCACTCCTTATAAAGAGAAAATTATTTCCATATGTCCCGGATAGCTCCGGCCGCCTCGGTATCGAGATCGACCACCGTGCACTCCTGCACCTGGGCCAGCTTCACTTGCCGGTCATACCGGATGCCACTGCCAGGATCATGACCGGCCTTTCTTCGGGACACTTCCGGAGAGATAACCGCGCATGCCCACTCTCTGCGCCTCGTTCTCGTCCACCTCGTCCTGCCATCCGCACCTCGTCTCATGGATGCAGTCGAACCGCGACACGTAGGGCTTGATATCGAGCAGGGGGGTGCCGTCGAGCACATCCAGGCAGTCCAAGTGGAGCACCGTCCCCTCGCGGGACAGGAGTCTCACGATGCTCAGGCCGATGGGGTTCGGCCGGACAGGCGCCCTGGTGGAGAACAGGCCTCTGAGTTTGTCCTGGAGGAAGGGCCTGACCATCATCCGTGCAGGACCTGCCCGGTGGAAGTGATAGATGAGCATGATGTGCGAGAATCCGTCCAGGTCGTTCAGTCCCTCGCAGTACTGCTCGAATATCTCGGCCGTGCCCCTGCACCCGCAGGAATACACGGGCTGGATGGGCGTCTGCTCGGGACTGGCATGGATGCTCCGGATAACCCCGATGGGCGTATACGATATACTCAGCTTTGGATCAGCTGTGCTCATACCCAGTGGCCTTCGACATCCGCGGAGCCGGCAGGCTTGAGCGCTCCCGAAAGGAAGAGCTTCAGGGCATCGGCCACGGTGGCGGCTTCCGCGGTGTAAATCTTTATCCCGGCCGCCTGGAGGACCTTGTAGGCCTTGGGACCGCAGTGTCCGGTTACCAGGTGCCCGGCACCGGTTCCGGCGACAGTCTGGGCGGACTGTATCCCTGCTCCCTGCGGGGCGTTCAGGTTCTGCTCGTTGTCCACCATGTCGAAGCTCTCTGTCTCCGTGTCATACACCAGGAATTTCGGGGCCCTGCCGAAACGTCTGTCAAGCGGGTCATCCAGCGTGTTTCCCGATGTCGAGAAAGCCACTTTCATTTCCTTCTCCTTCCATTACTCTGTTTTCGTTCCCGGCCCATCGATGGTAAGGACCCTAAGGGCAAGTCTTACGACTCTGCTTCAAGCCTTAAAGCCGGAATGTCATTCTTCCTTCCCGTCCTTAAGAAGCGGATCGAATGAGGATTCTATGGCTGCCGGCTGTATCACCACGGCAGTGCGGTCCTCCACCGCAGGTCTTCCGAGCAGCATTGTCGCGATCTTCCTGATCCGGCTGTCCGGACGGGAAAGATCGCGCAATACCAGGCTCCCGATCAGAAAGATCAACGGGGCCCTCCCGAGCAGGCCCGCAGGGGCCGCTGAAGCTCCCGGAGCCATGCGTCCCGACCGGCACGCACCGGCGATCAACCCCCATCTCCATCTGAAAGGGCCTTGTGTGAATATCGTCATGTCTCGCCTCCTGTACTCATCTCTTCTTCTCTACGTCCGTGGCACGTTATCACGTGCTCCTGATCATCATGCTGCCGCAGAGAGGGCACTGAACATGCAGGCAGGATACACCCCTTCGGTGCGGCTCACAGTGGCCGCACCGGGGGCATACGCACATGCCTCTCATCTCCGGTGAAACAGGCCGCCCCCGGCCGGCTCCCGAGAACCACTCGGACTCATAACCGTCCGGATCTTCCGAGTTCCTGCCTTCCCGGAATGACGCACCGCCGTGCCTCGTGGCGCTGCAGCGCACGGCGCGACCGCGTTCCCGGCCGCAGCATCCCGGCATGGCGAAGCTGTCGCCGAGCCTTCCCTCGATCCATGCATGGATGACTTCCTGCAGGTCCCCGGCCACGAAGGGGACCACGGTGATTCCGGATGATCTCACCAGATCGTGCAGGAATCGCGAGATCGCCCCGCACACCAGGGTATTCACCCTGAGCCGGGTCAGTTGACGGACCTTCTCCACCGATTCTTCAGCAGGCAGTATCTCTGTGGTCTCGCTCAGAATACGGCCCGCCTCGGTCTCCACGAGACAAATCCGGCCGGCCACGTCAAAGACCGGCGCTATCCTGCTGTTCCAGGATGAGAATGCAGTCTTCTCACTCATGCTCCCGGTTATCCTCTCTGTGCATACCAAGAGCACGCTCTGTGCCAAACTTCTGAACAGCCGGACGAAGAGCCGGTACCATCAGGATATCGCAAAGGAGATTATGGATGGGAAAGATGCATATGCCAAGGGGTAAGTAGCTATATTGAGACCCTATCGCTGGAATGGAGTAGCATAAACGGAACCCTCCTGCGATTCATCCGGGATTCCCGGACCCGGTAACAGGGGACCTCGCAGGGCGGGAAAACAAGGGGCCTCATCTGCGGCCGATGCCGAGCTTTTTCATTTTCCTGAACAGGGTGCTCTTGTGGATGCCGAGCTCGCGCGCCGCGGCGAGGCGGTTGTCGTGATTGCGTTCCAGGGCCTTGCGGATTGCCTGTGCCTCCATGAGCTCTCTGGCGGACCTGATCCCCTGCTGTCTCTTCAGGGCGGCGTGGCGCAGCGTGAGATCCTCGGGCAGGTGCGAGACGCCGATCGGTCCCTTGTCGCACAGGATGAAGGCGCGTTCGATGACGTTTTCCAGCTCCCGGATATTTCCGGGCCAGTCGTGCGCCATGAGCAGGGAAAGTGCCTCGGTGGTGATTCCCTGGACCGATTTGTGCTGAATCCGGTTGAAGCGATCGATAAACTGCTCCGCCAGAAGCGGGATGTCCTCCTTGCGGCGCCTCAAGGGAGGAAGCTCGATGCGGACCACGTTCACGCGGTAGTAGAGATCGTCGCGAAATTCTCCCCTCCTCACCTTCTCGGCCAGGTCCTGGTTGGTCGCGGCGATGATCCTCACATCGGCGCTTTCGGTGTGCGTGGCCCCCAGGGGTTCGAAGGTGCGCTCCTGCAAGAACCGCAGCAGCCTGACCTGCAGGGCGGGGCTCACCTCGGCGATCTCGTCGAGAAAGAGGGTTCCTCCCCGGGCAAGGGCGAACCGCCCCGGTTTGTCCCTTGACGCCCCGGTGAACGCCCCGGCCTTGTAGCCGAAGAGCTCTGATTCGAGGAGTGTGTCGGGGAGCGCTCCACAGTTGACGGCGATGAAGGGCGCATCCCGGCGAGGGCTCAAGGAATGGATGGTCCGTGCCACGAGCTCTTTCCCGGTTCCGGTCTCACCGAGGATAAGCACCGTGCTGGGGCTTGCCGCCACCGCTGGGACAACCCCGAAGACATTCTGCATGATGGGACTGCGGCTCGACAGATCCCCCAGGTGATGGCGCGTCTGAAGCTCCTGGCGCAGCTCCTCGAGCTCGGTCAGGTCGCGGAAGGTCTCTGCACCGCCCACGATACTGCCCTGTTCGTCTCTCAGCACGGCCGTGGAGACACTGATCGGGATCCGGCGGCCGTGTGCGTCGATGATATAACACGACCTGCCGATCACCGGCTTTCCTGACGCGAGTGTCCGGCGCAGGGCGCAATCGGTCTCGCACATGCTGGACCGGAAAACCTCGGAGCAGAACCTGCCCAGAGCTTCATCGCGCGGGATGCCGGTGATCTCCTCGGCAGCCCGGTTGAACGAGGTGATGCGCCACTCGGCGTCCACGGTGAACACCCCGTCCGAAATGCTCTCCAGAATCGAGTCCGTGAAGGAAACGGCGGGACATGCTGCTTCTCTTTGTCTCTTCATGGCAATTCATGCCATCATACGCATATGGCCCCGACATCGCAACTCATGTTTTCTTCAGTATTGAAAGCAGTGCTTCGGGCTCAGCCCCCTTTCAGTCAGCCGGATACATGGCATCTATGTGCCGGGAGTACTTCTGTGAAATGACCCTTCTCTTGACCTTGAGCGTGGGAGTGAGCTCGCCGGTTTCCTGGCTCCAGAGCGAATCGAGCAGGGTGAACTTCCTGATCTGCTCCACCCGGGCGAAATCTCTCATGTTCGCTTCGATCTCCTTTTCGAAGAGCGCGACGACCTGGTCGTTGGAAACGAGCTCTTTATGGCTGCCAAAGGAAATTCCCCGGTCCGAAGCCCATTTTTCGAGGTTTTCGAACGAGGGCACGATCAGGGCTGAGAGGTATTTGCGGTTGTCGCCGATCACCGCCACCTGTTCGATATAGGATGAGGCCTGCAGAGAGTTTTCGATATTCTGGGGCGAGATGTTCTTGCCGCCCGAGGTAACGATGATGTCCTTGATCCGGCCCGTGATCTTCAGGTACCCGTCTTCGTCGATCTCGCCGATGTCGCCGGTGCGGAAGAATCCGTCCTTGGTAAAGACCTCCTTGGTGGCCTCTTCGTTCTTGTAATAGCCCATCATGACCTGGGGGCCCTTGATGAGCAGCTCGCCGCCCTCACCGATCTTGCAGATCGTGTCCTTGACCGCGGGACCCACGGTGCCGGGCTTGATCATCGTGGGCCTGTTGCCGTTGGTCACGGGTGTTGTTTCGGTCAGACCGAACCCCTCAAGTACCCGGATGCCCATTCCCAAGAAAAACTCGGCATCGGACACCGAGAGCGGCCCACCGCCCGAAATGGCTCCCTGCAGCCGGTCCATGCCCAGGGCTGCCTTGAGCTTCGAGAAGATGATCTTGTCCGCGAGGCGGTATTTGAATGCAAAAAATCCTGTCCGGGGCCGGTTGTTGCAGATGTAGGGCAGATTGTCCCGTGCGATGCCCATGGCCCAGTTGAACAGGGCCTTCTTGATCGGCGGAGCACCGCTTACCTTGGCGAGGATTCCGTTGTGGACCCGCTCGTATATTCTCGGTACACTCACGATAAAGGTGGGACGGATCTCCTGGAAGTTTTCGAGCAGCTTGGTGACATCCTCTGCAAACGCAACCTTGTGTCCCAGAAAGATAGGCGTATAGTAACCCACGGTCCGCTCCAGAGAGTGCGCCAGCGGCAGAAAAGAAAGGAATACATGGTCGCCCGTGAGGAAATCGGGATCAACGGCCTGGAGCTGGTTGACGTTTGAGACGAAGTTCTTGTGAGAGAGCATGACGCCCTTGGGGTTGCCGGTGGTGCCCGAGGTGTAGATGATGGTCGCAAGGTCGTTGATATTGATGGGCCTGATCCTTTCGTCGAATTCGTTCTTGTGCTTGCTCCTGTATGCCTGTCCTTCCTCCATGGCCGTTGCCAGGTCGATGACCCCCTCTCTTGCTTCGGAGAAATCTTCGAAGATGATCACCTGCTGTACGTTGGGAAGCTGGCTCTTCACGGAGAGGATCTTGTCCAGGTGCTCGCGCGTCCCGGCAAAGCACATGATGGAATCCGAGTTGTCGATGATGTAGCGGCACTCCTGGGCTGAGTTGGTGGCATAGATGGGCACGTTGACCGCCCCGATTGAGAGGATCGCCAGGTCCGCCACCCACCATTCGAACCGGTTGGGCGAGAACAGGGCTATCTTCTCCCCGGGCTTCACCCCTTTGGAGAGGAGAAAGTTCCCGAGGTTCCTCACCATTTCGTTCATCTGGTTCCAGGACAGATCCTCCCAGACGCTCTGCCTGTTTTTGAACGCTACGAGGGCCTTGTCTCCGTGCTCCTCCACCCGGTTCTGGAAGATCGCCCCCATGGAAGTTTCCTTGAATGTAGCCATAAATACCTCCTTACAAAAAGAGTATATGAGACAGACAATATTCTTACATAATAAATAGTTGATCAGGGTGAATCAAGATGTCCATCTATGAATGTATTAGAAATATCTCTATGCGTTGAAGGTAAAAAACCGTAAAAAGCCGGGTACAAAACAGGCCAGGGGAGGGCCGTGGCCCTCCCCTGGCTCTTTACGTAGGAACCGCTAGTCGACGGAAGCCGGATACATCTGCTCGATGGCGTCCTTATACTTCTGGTTGATGACCCTGCGCTTGAGCTTCAGGGTAGGCGTGAGCTCGTCCGTTTCCTGGGACCATTCCTTGTCGAGCAGGGAGAACTTGCGGATCTGCTCCACCCGGGCATAGTCCTTCATGTTGGTCTCGATCTCCTTGGCATAGAGCTCGTTGACCTTGGGGTCCTTGACGAGCTCGGCCCGGGAGGAGAAGCTGATGCCCTGTTCCTTTGCCCAGCTTTCGAGCTCGGGGAATGCCGGCACCACCAGGGCCGAGAGATACTTGCGGTTGTCGCCGATCACCGCCACCTGCTCAATGAAGTTCGAGGCCTTGAGGCTGTTTTCGATGTTCTGGGGCGAGATGTTCTTGCCGCCCGAGGTAACGATGAGGTCCTTGATCCGGCCCGTGATCTTGACATAGCCTTCTTCGTCGATCTCGGCGATGTCGCCGGTGCGGAAGAATCCGTCCTCGGTGAAGACCTCCTTGGTGGCCTCTTCGTTCTTGTAATAACCCATCATGACCTGGGGGCCCTTGATGAGCAGCTCGCCGCCCTCACCGATCTTGCAGATCGTGTCCTTGATTGCGGGCCCGACAGTTCCGGGTTTGATTTTCCTGGGAGAATTCGCGTTGGTCACCGGGGTGGTCTCGGTGAGCCCGAAACCCTCGACAACCTTGATCCCCATGCCCAGGAAGAACTCGGCATCGGACACGGACAAGGGGCCGCCGCCCGAGAAGCCGAACTCAAGCTTATCCATGCCCAGGGCCACCTTGAGCTTGGAGAAGATGATCTTGTCCGCGAGACGGTATTTGAATCCGAAGAAACCGCTCGGCTCCTTGTCGTTGCAGATGTAGGGGAGATTATTTGAGGCAATGCCCATGGCCCAGTTGAACATGGCCTTCTTGACCGGCGGAGCGCCTGCCACCTTGGTGAGAATACCGGCGTGGATCTTCTCGAATAGCCTGGGCACGCTCACGATGCAGGTGGGATGAACTTCCTGGAAGTTCTCCACGATCTTGGAGAAGTCCTCGGCAAAATAAACCTTCATGCCGTGGCTCATGGGGGTGTAGTAGCCAACAGTGCGCTCGAAGGAGTGCGCGAGCGGCAGGAAGGAAAGGAAGGTGAGCTCGGCCGCCCGCTCGAAGAGCTGGGGATCGACATTGTATATCTGCTGGACATTCGCGAAGAAATTGTTGTGGGAGAGCATGACCCCCTTGGGATTTCCGGTCGTGCCCGAGGTATAGATGATGGTGGCCATCTCTTCACTCTTGATGTCGCGGATTCTCTTGTCGAAATCGGCCTCCTGGGGATTTTCCGCGCCTTCCTTCAGTGCGGTGCTCAGCTCAATCACGCCGTCGGCGGGCTTATCCATGGGATCGAAGCTGATAATGTCATTCAGGTTCGGAAGTTTCGGCTTGACCGACACGATCTTGCTGGTGTGCTCCTTAGTTGCGGTGAAGCACATCACGGCATCGGAATTATCGAGAATGTACCTGGATTCTTCTGCCGAGTTCGTCGCATAGATGGGCACGTTGACCGCACCGATGGAGAGGATCGCCAAATCGGCCATCCACCACTCGTAACGGTTCGGGGAGAACAGGCACACCTTGTCGCCGGCCTTGATGCCCTTGTTGATGAGGAAGTAGCCCAGATTCCTCACCATCCGGCCCATCTCATTCCACGAGATGTCGGTGTAAACGCCATCTTTTTTGTACGCCACGATGGCCCTGTCCCCGAACTGCTCCACCCGGTTATGGAATACCGCCGGGATCGAAGTTTCTGCAAACTTTGCCATAATACCCTCCTTCTTCATGAGAGATCTGTTCAAAAATCGGTTGGATCATTTTATTCAAGTTCACTGCATATTACATGAATTCATAGATATGAATCAATTGTTTTTTAAAGATCTTCCAATATCAGCTTCATGTTGAGTGGATGCCGGATTTGATATATATTTCAGCATTGATCAATACGGTAACAAAGGAGCCTTGAGAAAAGACGTGAAGATAACCGACGACGAAGTTCTGCATGTGGCGGCACTCGCCCGTATACGGCTCGATGACGGCGAGGTCCGGGGCTTGAGAAGCCAGCTCGACAAGATCCTCGGCTATATGGATATCCTCGCGGCCGTGGACACCGCGGGCGTGGACCCCACCCATCACCCGCTGCCCCTGGTCAATGCCATGCGGGACGATCTCGAGCAGGGATGCCAGGAGCTGGCGGATGTTCTCCGGAACGCGCCGCAGCACGAGGACGGTTATATCGCGGTGCCCAGGGTGATTGGACAGGGATGAGAGAGAATGCTTGAGACTGCGCGGCAATACCGGAGGTACGAGAAATCGCCGGTCGAGGAGACCCGGGCGTTTCTCGAAAAGATCCGCAGCGATCCCTTTAATGCATTCGTCACCATTGACGAGGCAGGGGCGCTCAGAGATGCGCAGGCTGCTGAAGAGCTCCTGAAGTCACAGGAGCCGGGCGCGCTGGCAGGAATCCCCGTGGCGGTCAAGGACAATATCTGTACCAGGGGGCTGCGTACCACCTGTGCCTCGAAGATCCTCTCCGATTTTGTCCCCACCTTTGACGCCACCGTTGTCAAAAGGCTGAAGGAGCAGGGCGCCGTCATCCTGGGCAAGACAAACCTGGACGAGTTCGCCATGGGCTCCACCACGACCTCGAGCATTGCCGGTCCCACCCGCAATCCCCGCGACCCGTCGAGAACGCCCGGCGGCTCCAGCGGCGGTTCGGGCGCGGCCGTGGCGGCCGAGCTGTGCGCGGGCGCGCTCGGATCTGATACCGGAGGGTCGATCCGCATGCCTGCAAGCTTCTGCGGTATCACCGGGCTCAAGCCCACCTATGGCTCGGTTTCCCGCTACGGGCTCGTGGCCTTCGCCTCCTCCCTCGACCAGATCGGCCCCATGGCGCCAACCGCCCGTGATGCGGCCGTGCTCTTCGATGCGATCAAGGGCCACGACCCACTCGACTCCACCAGCGTGCCACGGGACTACGGGCCCACGGAACTCGACGGGATCGATCTGAAAGGCCTGCGGATCGGAGTGCCCGAAGAGTTTTTCGGAGAGGGACTGAACCCGGAGGTGAAAGCCGCGGTACGATCCGGAATCGAAACCTTGGAGGATATGGGCGGCCGGGTGGTACAGATCGGGCTTCCCCATGTCGGATACGGGGTGGCGGTCTACTATATCGTGGCCACCGCAGAGGCGAGCTCGAACCTCGCCCGATACGACGGGGTACGTTATGGGCTGAGGGCGCAGGGCGCACTCGACTTGGGCGACATGTACGCCCTGACGAGGGCGACGGGTTTCGGCCCCGAGGTCAAACGCCGGATCATGCTGGGCACCTATGCGCTCTCCGCCGGGTATTACGACGCCTATTACCGGAAGGCATCGCAGGTGAGGACCCTGATCGCTCAAGACTTCCGCCGGGCCTTCTCCCGGTGCGACATCATAGTCGGCCCTACCACGCCGGTCACGGCCTTCAGGCTCGACGAGATGATCGACGACCCCTTGAGCCTCTATCTCCTGGACATCTACACGATCCCGGCGAATCTCGCCGGCCTGCCCGCACTCAGCATCCCTTGCGGCTTCGACTCGCTCGGTCTGCCCGTGGGCATGCAGCTCATGGCGCCGCACTTCCGGGAAGATCTCCTGCTCGGGGCCGGGATCTCGTTCCAGGACCGGACCACCTATCATCAGGAGGGGCCATGAAGGCCTATGACACGGTCATCGGACTGGAGGTCCACGCCCAGCTCCTGACCCGCACCAAGATATTCTGCGGGTGCTCCACAAAGGCCGGGCTTTCTCCCAATACAAACACCTGCCCGGTGTGCACGGGCATGCCGGGCGTGCTCCCGGTGCTGAACCGGAAGGTTGTGGACTTCGGCATCATGCTGGGCCTCGCCACCGGGTGCCGGATCGCGTCCCGGTGCATCTTCGCCCGGAAGAACTACTTCTATCCCGACCTGCCCAAGGGCTACCAGATAACCCAGTACGAGCACCCCTTGTGCGAGGGCGGGGAGATCCTGATCGAGACCGGGCAGGGCATCAAGAGGATCGGGATCACCCGCATCCACATGGAGGAAGACGCCGGGAAGACGATCCATGACGAGAAGGCTCCCTCCAGCTACGTCGACTACAACCGCTCGGGCGTGCCCCTGCTGGAGATCGTGTCCGAGCCCGATATTACGAGCACGGACGAGGCCGTGGCATATCTGCGGGAGCTCCGGCAGATCCTCATGTACCTGGGCGTGTGCGACGGCAACATGGAAGAGGGGTCACTCAGGTGCGACGCCAACGTGTCTGTGAAGCCGGCTGGCTCTTCCCGGTACGGCACACGCACCGAGCTCAAAAACATGAACTCCTTCCGGAACGTCCAGAGGGCACTCCAGTACGAGATCGAACGGCATATCGAAATCAGGGAGTCGGGCGGCGAGGTGGTTCAGGAGACGCTTTTGTGGGATCCCTCGCGGGGCGTCACCGTGTCCATGCGGTCGAAAGAGGAGAGCCACGACTACCGCTACTTCCCGGAGCCGGACCTCGTGCCCCTGGAGATCGACGCGGCCTGGATCGACGGCGTGCGCTCCGGCCTGCCCGAGCTGCCCTTTGCCAGAAGGAAGAGATTCATCGGGCAGTACGGCTTGCCCGCCTATGACGCTGGCGTGCTCACCCAGACAAAGACCGTGGCTGACTACTACGAAGAATGCGTCCGGCTGCTGGACAGGCCGAAGGAGATCAGCAACTGGATCATGACCGAGGTGATGAGGGTCCTCAACGAGCAGGGGATCGCCATCACCGGGCTGAACGTGAGCCCCGAGATGCTCACCGGCCTGATCGCACTGATAGACAGGGGGAGCATATCCGGATCCATGGCAAAGGAGGTCTTCGCTGAAATGGCGGCCACCGGAGACAGCGCCGGGAGCATCGTCGAAAAACGTGGCATCGGACAGATCAGCGACGAGGCCGAGCTTCGGTCCCTGGCGCGGGAGATCATCGACGCCTATCCGGACGAGGCCGGGAGGTACCGTTCAGGAAAGGCGGGACTCCTGGGATTTTTTGTGGGCAAGCTCATGAAGGCCACCCGGGGAGAGGCGAACCCGAAGCTCGCGAGCAGAATCATAAAGGAGCTGCTGGAGGGATGAAAAAACTGCATATTGCCGATACCGATCAGATTCGTTCAGGTGAGGTGACGGATGTGTACTTTGTCCGGACCGAAAAGATTCTCAGGGAAAAGAACCTGGACAAGCACGTCTGCATGGAGATCTTCCTCAAGAAGCTTCCGGAAAGGCAGTATCGCTGGGGCGTGTTCGCCGGGCTTGAAGAGGTGTGCGTGCTCCTGGAGGGACGGCCGGTCACGGTGAGCGCCCTGCCCGAGGGAAGCGTGTTCTCTCCCCAGACCCCGGTCCTGACTATAGAAGGTGGATATCTGGACTTCGGCGAGCTGGAGACCGCGATCTTGGGCTGCCTCTGCCAGGCCTCGGGCATCGCCACCAAGGCCTCGCGCTTTCGCGTAGCCGTGGGCAATAAGACACTGATGAGCTTCGGGGCGAGGCGCATGCACCCCGCCATCGCACCCATGGTCGAGCGCGCCGCCTTCATCGGAGGGTGCGACGGGGTCTCGGCCGTGGCGAGCGCGCGGCTTATCGGCGAGAAGCCCTCGGGCACCATCCCCCATGCCCTCGTCCTCATCGTGGGCGACACCGTTGAGGCCACAAGGGCCTTTGACGAAGTGATCGACAGAAGCGTTCCCCGGGTCTCGCTGATCGACACCTTCCAGGACGAGAAGTTCGAGGCTGTCCGCGTGGCGGAAAACCTCGGATCCCGCCTGTTCGGTGTCCGGCTCGACACTCCCTCGTCCCGGAGGGGCGATTTCATGAACATCCTCAAAGAGGTCCGCTGGGAGCTCGACCTCAGGGGTTTCACTGACGTGAAGCTCATCGTCTCGGGCGGCCTCGATATCCCGGACGTGCTCGAGCTCAAAGACGTGGTGGACGCCTTCGGCGTGGGCACGCACATCTCCAGCGCGGCAGTGCTCGACTTTTCCATGGATATCGTGGAGGTCGAGGGCAAGCCCCTGGCCAAACGGGGCAAGCTCTCGGGCAAAAAGTCCGTGCTGCGATGCCCGTCGTGCGGGGAGGATGCCGTGGTGCCCTATGGATCGGCGTACACCTGCGGGTGCGGCGGCGAGCCCGTGCCCCGTCTGGTGAACGTCATGGAATCGGGCAGCATGGTATATGATTTTCCCACGCCCCGGCAGATACGGGCGCGGTGCATCGAAGAGCTCGATGCGCTTCGCAGAGGCGCCCCGAAAAAGGAATTTCTCGGCCTATGATCAGCCCCTTCTTCTTTGAAAAAAACACCCTGTCCATCCTCGACCAGCGGATGCTTCCGGAAAAAGAGGTCTGGATTCCCTGCACGGAAGCGGACGATGTGGCTCAGGCCATCCGGACGCTCGCGGTACGCGGGGCACCGGCCATCGGGATCGCGGCCGCATACGGATGCGCCCTGGCCGCCCGGTCGGGAAGGAACAGTTTGGAAAAGGCCGCGCAGATCCTCATCGAGGCGCGGCCCACGGCGGTCAACCTTTCCTGGGCGGTCCGCAGGGTGCTCGATGCGCTCACGTGCGTACCGGAAAGCGGGCTGTACGATACGGCCCTGAAAGAGGCCGGTGAGATCTGGGAAGAGGAAAAAAGGGCCAACGAGGCCATGGCGCAGATCGGCGCGGCCCTGTTTCCCGAGGGGAAGGCAAGCTCGGTGCTCACCCACTGCAATGCCGGATCGCTTGCGACCGGGGGCATCGGCACGGCCCTGGGCGTTGTCCGGAAGCTCTACGAGCAGGGAAAGCTCTCAAGGGTCTATATGGACGAGACCAGGCCCTTGCTGCAGGGAGCCAGGATCACGGCCTACGAGATGTGCCGCTTATGCATACCGGCCACACTCATTACGGACAGCATGGCGGGCTGGCTCATGAAGCAGGGCAGGATCGACGCCGTGATCGTTGGTGCCGACCGCATCGCGAGGAACCTCGACGCCGCCAACAAGATCGGCACCTATTCGCTCGCCGTGCTGGCCCGCAGCCACGGCATTCCATTCTATGTCGCGGCGCCCCTTTCCACCTTCGACCCCCATATCGCGACCGGGGCTGAGATACCCATCGAGGAGCGCCATCAGGAAGAGGTCCTCTCGTTCCAGGGATGCAGGTGCGCGCCCGAGGTGGAGGTGTTCAACCCGGCCTTCGACGTGACCGGCCACGAGCTGATCACCGCAGTCATCACCGAAAGAGAGGTCTTGTACCCGGACGGCGGGGGGCTTGCCTGAGACTCTCCCGGGAGGATGCGCTCCCCGGCCCGGGCCCGGCAATGTCCGGCCCGATTTTCGACCATGCCTTCTCGCTTCGACTTGAAAACAACGAGGCACCCCGCATCGGCCTGGGAAGATCACCCCTCCTGAGCCGAGCCTGGTAGAAGACCGCCACATTTCCCGGTCAGCCCCCCTTCGAGAAGGCCGCCTTCAGAAAGGCATCCCGGCGGGCTTTCGTCCGTTGCCGTTTCCCGGATTGGAGATGATGAGGCGGTACTCGCCCTTAAACCATTCCTTCTTGAGCATCCGGTCTTCGGTGACGGACAGCTCTTTCTGCTGCAGGAGGTCGAAGAAGTCCTGCTCGTAGGTCACCCTGCCGAAGTCGATGGTGGTGACGTACTTCAGGCGGGGCTTGATGAAGTCGAGCAGGGGCGAGCGGTCTTTGAACATGGTCTGGAAGAACACGACCTTTCCTTCGGGCCTGAGCCAGGGCTTGATCCTCTCCAGCACGAGCTGCTGGTCGTGAAAGAGCATGAAACTCATGCTGAAGAGTATATAGTCGAAATACTGATCCTGTGGCGGCATGTAGGATTCCACGGCCGAATGCTGCACACGGATATTGTCGCTCAGGCCCCACCGCCGGATGAGACTCCTGCAGTGCTTCAGATACTGCCGGTTGATATCGATTCCAATGATGTCGAGCCCTTTCGAACGGATCAGCCGGTGATACTGCCTGATCATGATCCCGTTGCCGATGCCCACGTCGAGAATTCTGGACCCGGGGGGGAAGTATTCAAGACAGTTCTGATAACAGATATGCGTCACATCATCGATTATGAGCTTGTAGAGATAATTGATCATTGCACCAGTCCTGTAAGCATAACAATAATGGTAAGGATGCAATAGTGAAAGCACAAGTAATTATCAAGCAAAATCTTTCAAAAAAGATTGAATATCCAGTGTGATAGGGTTTGTTGTGAAGCAAGGAAGCCGCTGTCCCGCATGCCTCCGGGACAGGATGCGGGGGAGTCCGGTGCCGGAGAAGGAACGCAGGGCTACGACCGCGCCCTGCCGATCATGACCTTGAGCGCAGAGAGAACGCCGGCCGGGAGTATTCTCATGCAGAAGGACGCCCAGCTCTTCGATGGGGGATCGTGCAGGGGATTCTCTTCCATGATGATGGCCTGCTGCCTGCAGGATTCAACGCACAGCCCGCATCCGATGCATTTGTCAGGGTAAAACACATGGGAAGAGCCTTGAAGCCCGTGGGCGTTCGTGTTGCACACCCGCACGCACAGGCCGCAGCCGGTGCAGAGACCTTCGTCAATGCGGGCCAGGAAGTGGGGACGGGCCAGGGATACCCGGCCTCCGTAATGGTTGATCGACTCGATGTAGTGGCAGCAGCAGTCGCAGCAGGTGCACACGGCGTTAGCGTTCGAGGGTTCGAGGTTTGCCGCCATGAACACGAGGTTCTTTTTCCACCGCTCACGCACGATCGCGTGCATCTCTTCCCTGCTCACCATCCGTCCGCTCCCTGCTTCCGCCACTGAGAGCGCGAAGGATCCGAACACCAGGCATCCGTCTTCGGCAGAGGCCCTGCTGCAGGGACTGCCGGAAAAGAGCTGGGACTGCCTGCACTGGCAGACGTTCAGAACCGCCATGTGCTCGTGCGAGGCGATCATCTTCGACATGAGGTCTGCATCCACCACGCGGCTCTTCTGCTCGACCGCGCTCTGCAGGGGAATATTGCGGATCACGGGGCTGGGCCTTGTGCTGTATCCGCTCGTGTACCCGGTCGCAAACAGGGCGTTGATGAGCCGGGCGTATCGGCGGTGCCAGGGCGTGTCGCTGCCTTCCATGAGGAGATATTCGAACATTCCCGGGATAAGAGGCAGCAGTGCATACCCTCTCTGTGAGCCGAAGATGACCTTCCGCTTCGCCATGGCGTCGAGAAGGGCGGCCGCTTCCCCAGGGGGCATCTTGGCCCTGCGTGCGATCCGGTTCAGCGATCGGGGAATGTAGTAGGGAAGGTGGAGGGCCAGACCGGCCTCACGGGGGCTGAAGAGGTGCGATATCAGCTCAATGAGCTGCTCGCTGACCGGCGGACCGAAGAGCCAGACCGAGCTGAAGACCTTCGCCAGCTCGGCGTGCTCAGGCTGGACAGACTTTGTCTCGTCCAAGGAACCTCCTTGTGCATTCCTCATGATCCTTCTTAAAAAAGAGGATCACGCGGTGATCTCACCTGCTGCAATGCCGTCAATATATACCATTTCAAGCCGGATGACATGCGTTTTCTGTCAATAAGATGAGAGATCCTTTGAGGGGCAAGCCATGGGCTCCTCCCGCAGCAGACTTGTACGGGAATCAGATCCGACCGTGGGATGTCCCTCAGAAGGGATCGTGAGAAGGAGGATGGAGGCCCCCCCTCGGGGCTGAGGACATCCTGTGGAAACGCCCTCGAAGGCATGCCGCCAACCCCGTTGCAGTGCCGGAGATCAAGAGCGTTACCGACCCTTGAGGCTTCAATTCTCGGGTGAGAATCGTCTTGTTTCTGCAGCATTGCCTGAAAGGAAACTGAGCTTATATTCATTTTGCCTTGACACGAAAGGAGCCCAGCTGTTTAATGTGCTCATCCAGATATATATAAACAACAGCGTAATGGAGGATAGTATATGAGGGGCATAATTTTGGCAGCTACGATCGGGCTTTTCTTTGCACCGATCCCATGCGTACAGGAAGTTGCATCCGCCGAGTCCGGGTCCCAGGTGTTCGAACTGGGCGAAATTCTCGTCACCGCCGAACAGGAACAGGTCGACCTCGCCACCACGGTCACGACCGTAACACAGGAGGATATCAGGCAGCAGGGCGCGCAGAACGTGGCCGACGCACTGGATCTACTCCCCGGGGTCGATGTGCAGATGGGGGGAAAAGGCCAGTCGTTCGTGAGCATCCGCGGCTTCGACCAGGGTGACGTCAAGATACTCATTGACGGCGTACCGGTCTACGAGCAGTACTACCGGACCCTGGATCTCTCACTCATCCCGTCGGACGCAATCTCGAAGATTGTGGTCACCAAGGGCGCGTCCTCGGTGCTCTACGGTGCGAACACCATGGGAGGGGTCATCAACATCGTGACCAAAAAAGGCGGCAAGAAGCCCGTGACCGAGCTCATCAGCTCCTACGGCAACAATGCTACCCAGGCCTACATCCTCAACCACGGCGCGGCTCTCGGCGACCTCAACTACTGGCTGACCGCGAGCTACCGTTCGTCCGACGGCTTCGAGCTCTCCGACGACTTCAACGAAAACAACCCGCACACGGGCATGGGCACGTCGTACAACGAGGACGGCGGAACCCGGGACCTGAGCGATTACATCAAGCGCACCATCAACGCGAAGATCGGCTACGAGCCCGATGCCGACACGAAACTGTATCTTTCCTTCGACTACCACAACAACGAGCGCGGCATCCCCACGGAAAGTTCCCGGTACTGGTACTTCACCACCTGGGATCAGTGGCATGCGAACCTCGTGGGCCAGAAGACCCTTGCGTATTTCGTCACGCTCAAGGGCAGGCTCTTCTATACCAGGCACACTGACGAGCTGACCGATGTGGGCTGGGACGAAGATCACACGTCAACCCCGAAGTGGTTCGAAACCAGTGAGTACGACGGATATTCCCGGGGAGGCGAGCTGCAGAGCGCGTTCGATTTCGGTGACGCAAGCCTGCTGAAGATCGGCTTCAGCTATACCAGAGACAGGACAAAACAGACCGAGTTCTGCGACGAGGAATGCATGGGAGTCATACGATGGGGAGATCCCGTGGGGTATCAGCCCGAAGAGGAGTATGTGACCGACACCTATACCTTTGCCGTCGAGGACGAGATCAACCCCACCGACAAGCTTTCCCTGGTCTTCGGCGCGAGCTATGATTATCATGATCCGAAAAAGGCGACCGACGGCGGTGCCGATCTGCCCGAAATACCCGACAGCACATCCACGTTCAATCCCCAGGTGGGCGTGGTCTATTATGCGACCAGCGCCACCACGGTTCACGCATCCGTCGGGAAAAAGACCAGGTTCCCGCACATGCAGGAGCTGTACAGCAACTATGCAGGCGGCAATCCGGAGCTGGACCCGCAGCAGACCATCACCTATGAGGTCGGGGTGGACCACCGGTTCAGCAGCCGTGTCTCCGGTGGAATCGCATTCTTCTACAACGACGTTTCCGACCTGATATTCAGGAGAGACTACAACGACGAGACCATCTATATCAATGTGGACGATGCAGTCTACCAGGGCTTCGAGGTCTCTCTGGACATGAACCCGCTGGACAACCTGTTCACCGGCCTGAATTACACCTACCTGTCCACCCTTGACGAGGAAACGGACAGAGAGCTGGCCGAAAGGCCCCGCCACCGGGTGAACGCGGACGTGCGCTACCGGTTCGGCTTCGGCCTGACTGCGAGTGTGCAGGGCTCCTATACCCAGAGGCAGTTTGACCAGAATCGCAGGAAACTGCCCGATTTCTTCCTGCTGGGCGCCCGGCTGGCGCAGGACATCCCGATCACCGACAGAGTCGACACCACGCTCTTTGTCGAAGGTTCCAATCTGACGGACGTGAACTACGACCAGGACAACGGACCCGAGCCCGGGAGAATGTACCGGGCGGGACTTGCCTTCAGATTCTAGAGTTCTCCCCCTTGATCAGGGAATATCATGAATCGCATCTTGATGCGATTCATGATATTCTTCTTCCCGAGATTACGAAAAAAAGGTGTTCATGAATATGGAATGGCTGGCAAAAAGCGGTATAGTCGGGTACGTTCTCGCGGGCATCTCCATCATCACTCTGGCGGTGTTTCTCGAACGTCTGGTTATCCTTCACTGGGAGCGCAGAAGGCTGAGGCAGGGCAGGGGCATTCTGGAAAAGGTCACCCAGATGATCAGGGATAATGCCGGGATGCCGGCACAGCAGCTTGCAGAGCTCATCTCGTTCAAGATCGAGGACAAGATCGAGCAGCTCTCTTCGAGCATCACGTTCCTGCGTCTGTCCTCGACCATCTCCCCCCTGCTGGGGCTCCTGGGAACCGTGATCGGCATGATCAAGGCGTTCAAACAGGTGTCGGAGATGGGCGGCATGGTCAAGCCCGCCGTACTTGCCTCCGGCATATGGGTGGCGCTGCTGACCACGGCTGAAGGACTCATAGTCGCCATAGCCGCGTTCTTCATGTATCACTACCTCCAGCACCTCGTGGGCAGGATCGGAAAATCCATTGCACGCGAGGCCGAGGTGAAGCTCCTCGAGTACAGAAATGATCCGAATAAATCATAAGCCGAAAAAAAACGGTGAGTTCATGAGCATCGAGATGACGCCCCTGGTGGACGTGGTCTTCCTCCTGCTCATCTTCTTTCTCCTGACCACGTCGTATATCAATCCGAGCATGGATCTGGACCTGCCCGAGGCGGAGACCTCGCTGATCGACGACCATATGGACCCCTATACCATAGCCATTGCACAAGACGGGTCGTTCACGATCAATCAGGAACCTGCCGTGCTCGGGGATATCGGGAAGATACCCCAGGGAAGCGACGTGCTCGTGCTCGAAGACAAGGCGGGGCCGTACGGTGTGTTTGTCGGCGTCCTCGATGCGCTCCGGAAGAACGGGCATACAAAGATCTCCATTGTAACCGATGAAAAGACCGATTAGGATTCTCGCCTTTGTCCTGGTTTCCGCGGTCATCCACATGGGCGTTTCCCATCTGCTCGAGGGGATGACGGTAAGCGGCCGGACATACGAGCCTGTCCAGGTATCCCTGGTCTCGCAGAAGGCTCCCGAGAAAACCATTGTCACCGAACCGCCGAAGCCCGAACCGAAACCACAGCCCAGACCAAAGCCCAAACCCGAGCCCAAACCCGAGCCGAAGCCGGCTCCGGAGCCCGAGCCTGTTCCGGAGCCAGAGCCTCAGAAACCTCTCGAGGTTCCCGAGGAAGCGGCGGAACCGGTGATCCAGAGCGAACCATCCGCCCTTGAGGAGCCCTCTCACGAGATCAGCACGGTCGATTCCCGGATGGTGGCGGCTGCCTACGAGAGGCAGGTGGCCGAGATCATCCGCCGCAACCTTCAGTATCCGGCCAATGCCAGGAGAAGGGGAATCGAGGGTACGGTGCTCGTGCGGTTTGTCATCGAGGACCGGGGCAGGACGGCGGATATCCTGATCGTACAGTCATCCGGAGCACCGATCCTCGACAGGAACGCGCTGGAGACGATCGTGAAATGCAGCTTTCCCCCTCCGCCCGGCGGCAGCGTCGAACTCAGCCTGCCCATCACCTTCCGGCTCATCGGGGAGAGGTAGGGTATGGAGCGCTCGCTGATCCAGGCACAGAACCTGACCTTTGGATACGATCCGGGCAAAAAGGTGTTCGAAGAGCTTTCGTTCTCCCTTCTGCCCGGCATGTTCTATGCGCTCATGGGAGGCAACGGCTCGGGCAAGACCACAGCCCTGAGGTGCCTCTCCGGTCTGCTCCCCGGGTTTTCCGGGTCCGTCACCCTCGAGGGCGTCCCGATCCACAAGCTCAGCAGGAACGAGAGCGCACGCAAGATCAGCCTCGTGCCCCAGGAGCACACCATCATCTTCCCCTATCTGGTCCGGAACATGGTGCTCATGGGCAGGGCGCCCTATGTAGGCACCTTCGAGCTGCCGGGCAGGGAGGACCGCGAAGCGGCTGAGAAGGCCATGAGGGAGGTCGGCATCCTGCACCTGGCCGAAAAGCCCTACGCGAACATCAGCGGCGGGGAACGTCAGCTCGTTCTCATCGCCCGGGCACTGGCCCAGGAAACGCCGGTCATGGTCCTCGACGAGCCCACCTCACACCTTGACTTCCGCAACCAGACGCTGATCTTCTCGATCCTCAGGCATCTGGTTCGCGAACAGGGCCTGCTCGTGATCACGGCGATCCACGACCCGAACCTGGCGCTGCATTTCTGCGACGAGGTGATGATCCTCCACCAGGGCCGCCTCCTGATGAGCGGGCCGCCTCACGAGGTCATAAACCGGGATACCATATTCCGGGTCTTTGCCATACAGGTCGACGAGATCAGGGAGAACGGGCGCATCCGCGGGGTCATTCCGTCTGCGCACCCCCTGTGCACAGGAGAATGCACGAAATGAAGCAGACCCGGCTGTATGTCCTCCTCATCGTGGTTGCAGGCGCACTGATCGCTGCGGCTCTCCTGCACCTTTCACCGGAAGAACCTGCAGGCGACAGGGACATGCGCATCATCCACGACATGACCGGCCGGGAGGTCTCGATCCCGGGCGAGGTGAGGCGAGTGGTCACGGCCATGTACCCGGTCGCCACCCAGCTCATGTTTCTCGTGGGCGCGCAGGAATGCCTGACCGGCGTCTCGCATATGGATGTCAACGAGGTGATGAAGCGGATCCATCCGCCCATCGCCGGGATCTACCAGCCCGGACAGACCGATCACGGCGAGATCTCCCGCGAGGAGATCGTCAGGATGCAGCCGGATGTCGTGTTCACCCACACGAGAAACGCGGCCGGAAACGACTATTCCGAGCTCGGGGTCGCATCCATCGCCCTGAGACTGGAGAACCCCGAGGAGCTCATCCGGGGCATCGAGCTCGTGGGGGAGGTCATGAACCGCCGCGAGCAGGCCGCGCGGGTCGCGGACTATTACCGGCGGAAGCTTGCGTCTATCCGGGAGAGGACCTCATGCATCGCGGAGAGGAAAAAGGTGTACTTCGCCGGACCCGCCATGCTCAGTACGGCGGGAGGAGACTTTTACCAGAACTTCATCATCGAGCACGCGGGGGGGATCAATGTGGCGGCAGAGGGCAGCGGGGGCTGGTGCCCGGTCTCCGTTGAGCACCTCCTGCTCTGGAACCCCGACTTCATCTTCATCGGCAACTACGGCACTGCCCGCGTGAAGGACTTTCTGCAGGACTCGAGGCTGAGTGAGATCACGGCGGTGAAGAACCGCGACGTCTACATGTCGCGTTCGTACATCGGCTCGTGGGACGTCCCCACACCGGAATCGCTGCTCGGGATCATGTGGCTCGCGAATATGCTCTATCCCGAGGAGGTGCGCTTCGACATGGCCGCCGAGATGACCGAATTCTACCGCACCTGCTACGGCTACACACCGGGCGCGGACGAAATCGCCGGAGTGCTGGAGGCGCCATGAAACCCACCCGGCATTACATCCTCCTTCTTCTCGCCGCAAATGTCCTGATCTTCCTGGTCTCGCTCTTTCTGGGGAGGTACCACATCCCTGCCGGAGAGATATGGAACGCCATCATCCACCCGCTCTCGTACTCCGCGAACAGCGACACCCGGGTGGCGGGGGTGGTCCTGTTCCAGGTGAGGCTCCCCCGCATCCTGATCGCCATGCTCGTGGGCGCCGGTCTCGGGGTCACGGGCGCCTCGTTTCAGGGGATCTTCCGCAACCCCCTGGTCTCGCCCTATATCCTCGGCGTCTCCTCCGGCGGGGGATTCGGAGCGGCCCTGGCCATCCTCCTGTTCGACGACACCCGGATCATCCAGCTCCTCGCCTTCGTGTTCGGCATGATCGCGGTGAGCATCACCTATTTCATCGCACGGCTGGGGGGCAGGTTTTCGACCTATTCCCTGGTGCTCGCAGGGGTGGTGGTGGGGTCTTTTTTCTCGGCGCTCATCTCCCTGCTCAAGTACGTGGCCGACACCTACACCAAGCTCCCGGCCATCGTGTTCTGGCTCATGGGAAGCCTTGCCTCGGTCAAGATATCCGACATGACCACCACCGCGCCCGTGATCATCATCTGTGTGGGCCTGCTCGTTGCGCTCAGGTGGCGCTTCAACATCCTGTCTCTGGGCAGCGACGAGGCAAAGGGGCTGGGGATCAACACCACGTCCCTCTACGTGATCATCATCGTGTGCTCCACCCTGATCGCGTCATCCATTGTGGCCATTGCCGGAATCATCGGCTGGGTGGGCCTCGTGGTCCCGCACCTGTGCCGGATGATAGTCGGTGCGGACCACGAGCGGCTCATCCCCGCGTCTGCGCTCATGGGCTCGGCCTACATGCTCCTCGTGGACAACCTGGCGAGGATCATGGCGGCCCAGGAGATCCCGCTCGGCATCGTGACCGCCATCATCGGGGCGCCCTTCTTCGCCTATCTGCTCAAACGCTCGCAAGGAGAACATATATGAACTATCCCCTGACCACCCTGTATCCGGGCTATGCGGAGCGAATTCCCTTCTTCCATTTCCACCCGGGAATACGGACCGTATCCGTGGGCACCTACGGCTGCAACCTGAACTGCAGATATTGCATGAACCAGCACCTGCTCAATGAGCCGGCCCTGTTCTACGACCTCGCCCCCGGCCAGATCGCGGACAAGGCGGCCGCCGCCCGCACCGGCCTGATCAGCTTCAGCGCCAACGAGCCCGCCGTGAGCTTCCCGTATTTCATCGACATCGCGCAGGCCGCACGCGAGAAATCGATCATGACGGGCTGCTCCACGAACGGGCTCTTCACGGAAGGACAGCTGATCATCCTGGGCAGCGAGATCTCCTGCGCCAACATCAGCCTCAAAGGCCCAGACACCGGATTCTACCGCGAGGTCTGCCGGGGAGGGAGCTTCGAGCAGGTCGTGCAGACAATCGAGGCGCTCCATGAAAGGGGCGTGCACGTTGAGGTGACCACCCCGTACGTGCCGAGCATGACCCGGCATGGCATGATGCACATTGCGGCCACGATCTCCGGCATCTCCCGGAACATCCCCTGGCACATCTTCAGGCTGCTGCCCGAGTATGAGTACCGGGATCTGCCCAGGACCGGGATCGCCGACATGATCGAGCTGAAAAACGAGGCAGAGGATTTCCTCGACTACATCTATCTGGAGAACTTCGCCAATTCCATCTGGGTGGACACCCTGTGCCCTGGGTGCGGCGAGCTGGTGTTCAAGCGGGTGAGCACCGGCGGGTGCGGCGCCACGCTCTTCGATGCCCGCATCCGGGCCGGCGGCTGTCCCGAATGCGGATCCCCGGTTGCGTTTACGGGCACGGTCTGCATGGACCCCGGCGACGATGGGGTCGATCGGGACCCGAGAAAGGGCGTGATCGAGGTGGGCGGATGGAAGAGCGTGGTGGACATGGCGGGCTGCCTCCCAGCCGAGCATGCCCGGCCCGCGCCCCTGGACGGGTTCATCTCCGAAAACCCCTATCCCGGTGACATGGAGGCTGCATCGGACGCCTGGGTCACGGACACGGCGCTTGCCTCCGTGGACGCCTATTCCCCGGATCTCGTGGTGGCGACCTATGCGCAATGCGCGTTCATTGCGCGCCACCGGGAGGATGAACAGGCATACCGTGAGTTTGTCGGGATCGCGCACAAGGAGATCAAAAGACTCATTGCCGAGACCGGCTACGACTATCTCGTGGTCGGCCTGGGAGACATGGTGCCTGCAAAAGGCACGATCAACCTCGAAAAGCACATCCAGGGCATCGCATCGGCGGACGACGGGATCGCCTGCCTGTATCACGCCGGGCCCGAGGACGCCGAAGCCGTGTCCGGACTCGAAGGGGTGCACGCGGTCCACCCGCGGGAGCGCTTCGGGGAGCTGCTGGGGGAAGAGCTCGACCCGGACCTGTACGGGGAATATTTCGTGATCCCTAAGCAGGGCTGGCGCTTCCTGGCGTTTTCATCCGTGGGCAGGTTCTCTCACCGCATCGATTCCCTGGACGCTTATGTCCCGGTCTTTACCAGCCTGGCCGTGCCCCCGCACCTCTCTGATATCCGCCGGATCGTATCGGATGCCGTGACATCCGGCAGGAAGGTCGTCCTCGTCATGGTAGACGGCGTGGGGAACAGGCACTTCCCCTTCGACAAGGCCCCGGTTTCGAACTCCATGGGCGGCATACCCTATGGATCGACGCTCCACCAGTACATGGTCGTTTCCACCGGCCGCATGCTCAACCCGCATTTCTTCGCCTATCCCCACTGGAAGAGCCAGCCGAATATCAATCCGTTCTCGCGCCACGCGCCGTTCAACAGCGACTGTCTCACCGCCGATCTCGGACGGTCGGGCAGGACCGTGGTGAGCATCGGGAATAGGAGCATCATGACCCATACCGCGTTCCCGGCAGACCTCACCATCGAATGCCACTGCACGTCCCTGCACCATCACGGCACCCTGGAGGTGATAGCATGAGAACTGTTTGTCTCTCACTTCTCCTTGTCCTGTGTTGCGCCCTCGTACCCGCGCAGACCATATTCGGCCGCGAGGCCGTTGATATGACGGGGAGGACGGTAAACATCCCCGAAACGATCAGCCGGATCGTGTCACCCTACCGCGTGGCCACCGGGATGCTTCTCATCCTGGGGGAGCGGGAAAGGCTCGTGGGCATCTCAACCAAGGCAAGCCCGGTCGCGCAGATCATCTTTCCCGGGCTCCTGGAGGCCGGGATCGCGGACCGCCACTCCAGCGTCGAGGAGATCCTGAAGATGAAGCCGGACCTGGTCTTCACCTCGCCCGGGCAGCAGGTGAGGGACCTCGAGTCGGCGGGCATCCCGGTCTTCAGCATCGTGGTGGAGGACCCGGACTCCCTGATCACGGGCATCGGCCTCATGGCCGATGTTCTGGGAAGGCAGGAGCGCGCCCGGGAGGTCAGCGCCTATTACCGCGCCAAGATCGATTTCATCGCCCTCAAGACCGCGGATGTGAAGCCGAAGAAAAAGGTCTATCTCGCCGGATCTCACATGCTGAGCTCGGTGGGCGGCGACTTCTACCAGGACCGGGTAATCGGCCTTGCAGGGGGCATCAACGTGACACGCGAGGGCAGGGGGGGATGGGTTTCGGTCAGCAGGGAGCACCTGCTTTCGTGGGACCCCGATGTCATTCTCACGCTCCCGTACCAGAGTGCGTCGCTGCCGGGCGAGTTCCTCGGCGACAAAAGCCTCCAGGGCATCACTGCCGTATCGAGGCGGGACATCTACATCTTTCCCCTGTACATCGATTCCTGGGACCTGCCCTCGCCCGAATCGATTCTGGGCATCATGTGGCTGGCCGGCGTCCTCTATCCCGACCAGGTCTCCTTCGACATGGAGAAGGAGGCGAAAGAGTTCTTCATGAGGTTCTACGGCTCGTATCCCGAGCCCGTGTCCCTCCCGGAAAGGAGCAGCCGATGATCCTCGTCCTTAGCGGAGAAAAGGGTGCGGGCAAGACCACGCTCCTGCAGAAAGTCATTTCTGAGAAAGGGATCGCGGCCCAGGGATTCCTGAGCCTCAAGGTCATGGACCAGGGTGTGGTCACCGGGATATCCCTGCTCGTCCTGCCGGGAAACGATCTCGTTCCCATGGCCGTCACCACGCCCATAAAAACCGAGGCATACACCAAGCGCTTCTACTTCAACCCCGGGGTGTTCGACCGGATGAACGACCGGTTCAGGGCCATAAGGCCGGATCTGCCCTTTGTCTTCGACGAGTTCGGTGTCCTGGAAAGGGACGGCGGGGGACACTATCCTGTGTTCAGGGCGCTCCTGGAGTCGTCCCATCCAACCCTCATCGTGGTGCGCCGCGAGCTCACGGACGATCTCGTTTCACGCCTGGACAGGGCGTGCCCCTATCGTGTCGTCGAGTTCACAGACCGCGACTCGCCCGGAACGATGAGCGTCATTGCCGGTTTTCTCCGGGACGCAGCAGACCGGCGGCATCGCTGAGCGCTTTTCTCAGCAGCCCTCGCATTCTATGGCGAGCATCACGCTCGAGGCCTTGATCACGGCGGATATTTCCTTTCCCTCCGTGATCTTCATGGCCTCGGCAGACTGTTTGGTGATGATGGAGACAATCTGAATGCCGCCCGGCAGCTCCACGATCACCTCGGTGTTGACCACGCCCGGGGTCACCTTTTTCACCGTGCCTTTGAGGACATTGCGCGCACTGAGCTTCATCATCTTCGTTCCCTCCTCATTATTCATAGTAACATCGGCCTCGTGAAAATCAGCACTCTTGGGCGCCGGTGCCTTCTTTTGAGGCCGAGGGGATCAGGCTCTTCAGATCAGATGACCCCCCATGCCTCCGCCGATCAGATGACCGGTGCGCAGGGAATCTGCGGAGCATGTCCTCTTTCGGGATCGATCCCTTCAGAAGGAAAACCCGCTCATTTCGCCTTGCGGGCGACCCGGGCCGCGAGCAGCACCGGGTCGTACACCGGCGAGAAGGGCGGGGCATAGGCGAGGTCGAGATCGAACACCTTATCCACGGTCATGCCGCAGAAGATGGCGGTCGCGTAGACGTCGATCCGTTTGACCGCCTCCGGCCTGCCCGCGAGCTGTGCGCCGAGAACGCGCCGGTCTTTTTGGCCGACGATCACCAGGGAGTCCAGAGGGGAAGACCCGGGGTAATACCGGGCCCGGTCCCTCGACGTGACCGTGATCTTCTCGGGCTCGAGCCCGAGCTTCCGGGCCTGGTCGAACGAGAGCCCGGTCCGGGCCACGCCCAGGTCGAAGACCTTGGTGATGGCCGTGTTCAGGACACCGGCAAAGGCCTCGCGCACGCCTGCGATGTTCATGCCCGCGATGAGCCCCTGTTTGTTGGCCTTGAGCGCAAGCGGGGCATGGACCTCGATCCCGAAAACGCTCATCCGGGCCGTGGCGCAGTCGCCTGCCGCATAGATACCCTCGGCATCGGTCTGCATGAACTCGTCGACCCTCACGGCCCGGCTGACCCCCAGGCTGATACCCGCGTCTTCGGCGAGATCGCTGTTCGGTTCCACGCCCAGGGTGAGCAGGACCGCGTCGAACTCGATCACATCGGAATCGAGCACGACTCCGACCTTTTCTCCCCGCTTTTCCAGGCCCACCAATGGTTTTCCGAGGTTCAAGCCGACCCCGTTCCTCGAGAGCCTGTCCTTGATGATGTCGGAGATCTCCTTTTCAAACGAGCGGTGGAGGTCTTCCCGGCGGTGGACCAGGGTGGTGCCGATCCCGAGCCCGCTGAACTGCTCCGCCGCCTCCAGCCCGATATACCCGCCTCCGATCACGGCAACGTTCCGGGGTCTGCGCCTCGTCATGAAGTCCATGATCCTTTGGGCATCGGTGAGGTCGTTCATGGTAAAGACGTTTCTCAAGCCGTGGATGTCGATCCCCTGGGTCCTGGGGCGGGCGCCGGTGGCTATCACGAGACGGTCCCAGGGCTCGACCCGGGAGGCCCCTCCGTGCTCGACAATCACGGTGCGCGCGGCCGGGTCGATTGCCGTGACCGTATGACCGGTCCGCACATCGATCTTGCGCTTTTCCCGCGCATCGTCGAGCGAGAGCTCCAGCAGATCGTCCATGGAGCCGACCGCTCCCCCCACGAAGTAGGGGATCCCGCACGCGGCGTACGAGATGTACCCGCCCCGTTCAAAGACCACGACCTCGTGTTCCGGCCTCAGGCGTTTGATCTGGCTTGCCGCGCTCATGCCCGCCGCGTCGCCGCCGATAACGATGACCCTCATGTCTGCCACCTCCTTCTGTCCTGATTCTCGTGAATGCCTGTCTCATGGTAAGAAGCCCGGCCCATGCCGCCGCCGGTCCGGGGAGACATCACCGGCCCATACAGCGAAGCGCCAGCCCACGAGGCTATTTCTTCTTTTTCACGCCGCCCCACAACGGGTCGTCCCCGAAACGCCTGAGCCACCAGTCCTCACCTGAAAGGTACTTTGCAACCTCTTCTTCGGCAAAGGAAAACCGGTAGTCCCTGCAGTACGAGACAAGGGTCTCGTAGGCGGCGATCAGCCTTTCCGTCATTTCCCTGCAGAGCTCGGCGTCTTCCCTGCACCTGTCCGGATGCCATTTCCGGATGAGCCGCCGGTAGTTCGCCCTGATCTCCCCCATGGTCGCGCTCTCGGGAAGCTCCAGCAATTCCCTCGCCTCGGTGATCTCCTCGTATCTGCCCATATGAAAACCTGATAAAAAATTATCCTTTCGCGCCGCGCACGACCACAAAAGATCCTTTTCCGTACCCGGGCTCGACCGGCTCGTCGCCCGCGACCTCGGACAGCTCGCGGAATATGGTCTGCCTGAGCTCGAAATCCCGGAAACCTGCGCTCTTCATGGCATCGAGGACCTCGTCGACAGAGTAGAAGTCGGCCTGCCGATAAAAGACGTTCTCGTCCCGGTGCTCCAGGTAGATGCGGCCGATCGGACTGTTGCGATCGATGAAGCCCACGAGGAGAAATCCTCCCGGGCAAAGAATCCTGAATGCCTCACGGAACGCCTGGTCCAGATCGTCCACAAAGCAGATGACCGTGACCATGAGGGCGTACTCGAAGGCTTGATCCCGGACAGGAAGCTGTTCTGCAATGCCGCCTGCGACCTTGAGCCCCCGTGCCCGGGCGATATCACTCATCGACCGGGCGGGCTCGATGCCTGATTCGATTCCGAGCGGCACGGCGAACCTGCCGGTGCCAGCCCCGATCTCTATGCCGCGTCCGCTGAGCGGAACCAGAGACCCGACCGCCCTCAATTCCGCCTCGTAGACAGAGCGATTTTCTTCAAACCACCTGTCGTACTGGTCCGGATACTGCTGAAACGGTCCTGTTCTCATCACATCACCTCTTTATTCAATACACTTCCGGACTGCCTGCTTCAAGACGCGACATCATCCGCCCCGATGGATCCCCTCAATCATTTCCTGAATCCCCGTCGGATTCCGCCCGGGCCGTACCGAAGTGTTCGAGCACATGGGTGCCCACCGGCAGCCCTACGTGTGAGGCAATCACCCCGCACTTTACCTTGAACAGGAAGAAGACAGGGGCCTCCGCGTTGAAGAGGGTCTCGAAATTTCCCTGTCCCTTGGCAATGATGAGATCGGCCCTGCCGAAGCGCTCCCGGAACTCCCCGCTGCAGTCCGGGAGCACGGTCCCCGGTGCGTCCGAGCCGTTGTCTATTACCTCTACAAGCTCATGGAGCCCGGCCTGTCGTGCATCGTGAACCGTGGCATCGTTGATGACCGCAGCCCCCCGGACCGCAAGAGTCACCCGTCCGGGAGAAAGCTGCTCGATGAGCAGGCGGTCGAAGACTATCTCTCCGGCGTTGTCGGCCAGATAGAGGATTTCACGGGCCGTGCCGATCGCCCGGCGGAAGGTCTCGAGATCGCCGTGCAGCGGTACGTCCATGCACCCGGCGACCGCAGCCCGGGCATCGTGATCCTGAATATCTGCCTTTGCGCCCAGATCAATGACATTGCCCGCTATGGCCAGCCTGGTCGCTGCATCGAGCGAGTCCGGCGCGCCCCGCACCCGTGACTCGAGGTCGGGCAGCATGTCCAGGGCCATCCGGTTGAACCGGTCCTTGGCCGCCCGGTACGGGTCATCCACCCTGGTGAGCTGTCTCAGGCGCCGGTGGACCTGCTGGGCGGTCATGGGAGGAACGTCCCCCATCTTCATGCCGGCAATGACCAGCAGTGCCTCCCGGACGATCTGTTCGCGGGTATCGGGATCCGGTGTCGAGAACCGGACCGAATCAATGGCCTGTCTGATAAAACAGGGTATGCAGTCGATGGTGGACCTGATGCCCGGTTGCACTTTTTCTCCGCGCGGTTGTGTCTTCCCGCCTGGATCCCGGGTATCGACCATACCCGAAGAGTATTCCGTCTTCACTGATTTCATGAAGCCTCCCTGCCGGATAGTGAACATTCCGTGTACGGAAAAGCACGGAGCGTGCCATATGGTGCAACGGACGCGCAAGATTCTGTTATGACAGTTGAAAACAGGAGATAACGTTTGCTGCAACCTGTTCCCCTGCAGCAGGAGCCCCACCGGTGCCGGGACAGCATTGCACGATGCATGACTATCCACCCGATCTGCGCACCTCCAGCATTCCCGGTCGGCAACATGGATACCACTGTCCTGCTTCAGAAAAATTCTCATTGGACCTCATTACATGCATCTTGCACGCATTGGATACAGACAATATTTCACGCTCCTTTTAATTGCCTGATATATCATTATATTATGGTGATCAAGGACCTGGCACAACGATTGCTTAACATGGGGGAAGACCTCCATCACAATGCGTGATGACAGGGCATTCGTCGACCACGGGGCCTGCACCGGTTGCGGAATCTGTGAAGACGAATGCCCGGTGGGCGCCGTCAGCATCGCGTGAGAGCCTGAAGCGAAACATAAGGACACCCGGGTGCTCCGGGATGCCGTCTTGGCGTATTCCCTGTTGACGGGAGAAACGTGAAGGCAGATGATAACGACATCTCATTGATAATGAAAGGAATTATAAAGCATGTCACCTGATCCATTGACCCCATACGGCAACCGGCCCATGGTCACCCCCATTGTCAATGCCGTGAACTATCAGTATTCCTCGTTCGAGGTTCTCCGGCAGATCACCGACGGCGAGATCGACGGCTACACCTACCACCGGGACGACAATCCCACGGTCCGGGAGGTCGAGCACATGGTGGCGGCCCTGGAGGGAGCGGACGACTCGGTCATCTGCACCTCGGGCATGGCCGCCTGCACCATGGTGTACCTGACCTATCTGAGCGCGGGCGACCACCTGATCATCTTCCACGACACCTACGGCGCCAACTACAAGGTATCGCTGATTCTCGAGCGACTGGGGGTGAAGGTCTCCTGGCTCGACGCGGACAAGGCAGGCGACATCGACAGGGAGCTGCGGCCGGAAACCCGGATGATCTTCCTGGAGACTCCGAGCAACCCCCTGTGCAAGGTCATCGACATCCGCGCGATAAGAAACGCGGCCGATAAGGTCGGTGCCATGGTGGTGGCTGACAACACCTTCGCGACCCCCTATCACCAGAACCCGCTCGAGCTGGGCGCCCATCTGGTGATCCACAGCGCCACCAAGGCCTTGGGTGGGCACAACGACCTCATGGCAGGCGTGATCGCCGGCTCGAAGCAGCACTACGAGGATCTCTGGTTCACCCGGCAGGCGATCGGCACCACGCTCGACCCCCATTCCGCCTTTCTGCTCGCCCGGGGGATCAAGACCTTCGAGCTCAGGGCCGCGGCCATGTCCGCAAGCGCCCAGGCCGTCGCCGAATACCTTCGGGGCCATCCCAGGGTCCCGCGCATCTTCTATCCCGGTCTCCCGGAAGACCCCGGTCATGAGACGGCCTCGCGTCAGATGCAGAAAGGCTTCGGCGGGATGATGGCATTCGACGTGGGAGACGCCCAGGAAGACGCCAAAGAGTTCATCCGGAACCTGAAGCGCATCTATCACGCGGTCAGCCTCGGGTCCACCGAGTCGCTGATATGCATCCCCTATCTGACCACCATGCTCTATCTGCCGCCCGAACGGCGGACGATATTCGGCGTCAGGGAGAACACGATGCGCCTCTCCGTGGGCATCGAGCCGGCGGAGAGCATTATCGAAGACCTGAGCCAGGCGCTCTCGAGCTTCTAGACGAGCCATGCGAAGGCTGCGAATCACCGTCCTGGTCGAAAACACCGCTGCAGACAGCTCCCTCCTCGCAGAGCACGGGTTATCCGTCTGGATCGAAATAGACGGACAGCGGTATCTCTTCGACACCGGCCAGGGAGGTGCGCTCGCTCACAACGCAGGAGTCCTGGGGGTCCGCCTGGACAGCGCCGACGCCGTGCTCCTGAGCCACGGGCACTACGACCATACAGGCGGCCTCGTCCATGTGCCGCTCCGGGAGAGCTCTCCGCTCATCTATGCGCATCCCGGAGTCCTCGGGCACAAGTTCTCCCGGAGACCCGGCGGGCCGTCGCATGATATCGGGATGCCGTCCCGGGTCAGAGGCATGATGCACTCATCGCCCCGTATCCGGTGGACCCAAGGACCGGCAGAGGTATCGCCCGGGTTCTTCCTCACCGGGTACATCCCCCGCGAGAACGATTTCGAGGACACCGGTGGGTACTTTTTCGCCGATGCCGAATGCCGGACCCCGGACGAACTGCCGGATGACCAGGCTGCTTTCATCGATACCCCCGGGGGGCTCGTGGTGATCCTGGGATGCGCCCACTCGGGCGTGGGGAACACCCTGCGCTATATCGGCAAGCTTTCGGGCCGGAGCCGCTTCCGAGCCGTGATGGGGGGCATGCACCTCGTATCGGCATCGAGAGAGCGCATGGACAGAACCGTGGAGGCATTCAGGGAATTCGACGTCCCGAAGCTCTTTCCGGCCCACTGCACCGGTCTCGAGGCGGCCGGGCGTCTCTTCCGCGAGTTTCCCGGAAGATGCTTCCCGTTTTCCAGCGGAACGATCCTGGATCTGGAGGGTGGGGGTGGCTGATTCCTATGCGGCTGTGATCAGATCCCTGGTGGGCCACCGATGCATCTTCGTGCCCGGCGTGCGCGCCCTGATTCTCGACGATCAGTGCCGGGTACTCCTCCAGCACCGGTCCGATACCGGGTGCTGGGGCCTGCCCGGAGGGTCTGTGGAGCTCGGGGAGACAGCGCTTGACGCCCTGAGACGGGAAGTGTTCGAGGAGACCGGGCTCACAGTCGTCTCGGCCGAGCCCATGGCCCTGTACTCTGGCCCTGAGCAGCGGTTCGCCTATCCCAACGGAGACGAGGTCCAGTGCTTTGCCGTGGCCTTTATCGTCAGCCAGTGGGAAGGCGTTCCGCGCGCGGACGGGATCGAGGGCACGCAGGTGCGCTTCTGGCCCCGCGACCGGCTTCCCGGCAACCTGGCTCCCGTGCACGTCGAGACGCTCGCGGATCTCGAGCGGTACCGGGGGACGTTTCTCCTCTCCGGAGAGGGCGGCTCGAAATGACGGGATGCGGGCAGCCGCGCCCGGTTTTTTTTACGTGCATGAGCAAGGAGGAATTACATGAGGGTCCTGATCTCGTATTTTTCACGCACAGGACACACTGAAGGATTGGCAAAGGCCATCGCGGACGAGCTGGCCTCGCGGGGTCATGAACCGGAGTGGGAGGTGATAAGGCCTGCGGTGCGCTACTCCTGGTTTCGCGAGCTGGTACTCGACTGGCCGCGCTACCCCTCAATCGGCCTCTCCCTGGTGAGCGCCTCATGGCGAAGGCGCCATCTGGACACCTATCACCAGATCGAGGAGGAGATCCAGGCCCTTGACCACCCGGATGTGTCCGGGTTCGACCTCGTCTGCATCGGCGGCCCCAAGTGGGCGCAGCTCTCGTATCCGGTTGCCCGGTATTGTGCAACCGTTCAGGGCATCCGGGGAAAGCGGGTCGGTTCGTTCTTTACCTTCGGCGGCCCGCCGCTGAAAACCTTTGAGATCGAGCTCTACGAGAAGTCCATGGCGCGCATGCTCGCACGCGTAGGCGCCGCGCACGCCGGGAACGTGGGCATATCGAGCGCCTATCACGAAGCAGGCCTGTTGCCCCTGTTCAGGCTCGCCAGCCTGCTCGTGTTCCGCAGACCCGTCACGAGCTTCACCCTTGGAAGCGAATACGCGCAGAAGGGAATCCGAAAGTTCTGCGACGATCTTATCGGAGGAGGTGTGTGATGCAGAGACTGAGCGCAGATACGGTTGTCGTGGGGACCGGGCCGGGCGGCGCAACCATTGCGAGGGAGCTCGCCCGGGCGGGGGAGGATGTCCTCGTCCTCGAGAAGGGCAGGGACCACCAGTTCCCGGTGGGGAGCATTCTGGCCTATGCGACCATGTACGACATCCGCAGGTCCAGAGAGGGGGTGCTCGTCCGCAGGGGGGTCACCACGGGCGGGTCCACCATGATCTATTCCGGCAACTCCTACGAACCACCTTCCTTTCTCAGAGAGGAGCTGGGTATCGACCTCTCGTCCGAGGTGAAGGAAACAAAAGAGGAGCTGCACATCCGCCCCATACCAGAAGACTTTTATCAGGGCTGGACAGGCACGCAGAGGCTGGTCGCGGCGGCGGCCGAGCTGGGGCATTCCATGACACCCCAGGAGCGTTTCATCGATCCCGCGTTGTGCGACCCGTCCTGCGACCGGTGCCTCTTCGGCTGCAGTCGGGGAGCCAAGTGGACCTCGCGTGATTACCTGTACGAAGCCGCGGCCATGGGAGCCAGGGTCGTCACGCGCTGCGACGTACGCAGGGTGATCCGCTCGGGCAACACCGCCGTGGGGGTTTTCGCCAAGATCCCCGGGGACACCCTGGTCGTGGATGCCGAACGGGTCATCCTGGCGGCGGGCGGCCTGGGAACGCCCGTGATCCTGCACGCATCCGGAATCCACGGGGCGGGCACACACTTCTTCACCGATCCCATGTCGGTCCTGGCGGGCCTCTCCTCCGACGGCACGGGCACGTGGCACGAGATCACCTATACCTTCGCGGACGAGTCCCATGTGGGAGAATACGTAATGGGCAATGTCGGGGCGGTGAACGCCTTCATGGCACAAATCGCCGCGCTGCACCTCCCCTATGCCCGGAGGATCGTGAGTCTTCCCGGTATGACGGGAATGTTCGTCAAGCTCTGCGACGAGCCATCGGGGAGGGTCGAGCCTGACGGCACCCTGCGCAAGGCCTTTACCCCGCGGGACGAAAGGGTCATGGAGGCCGGTGTCGAGGCCGCAAAGGAGGTCATGATCCGCGCCGGGGTAATCCCGGAGACCATCTGCGTTGCCAAGGGTATCGGGGGCCACCCGGGCGGGACCGCGGCCATCGGCCGGGTGGTGGACGAGAACCTCATGACCGGCGTAAAGAACCTCTTCATCTGCGACAACAGCGTCATGCCGCGATCGGGAGGCATTCCCCCGGTGCTGACCCTGATCGCCCTGGGCAAAAGATTCGCCAGGTCGCTTATGGGGGCGCATGCACCAAAGAAAAAACAACCCAGGAACGAAAGGAAAAACAGGCATGAATGATCAGAACGCATACCTTGTCCAGACGGACACCATCGACTGCGACCATGAAGGGATCGTGGCAAAGGCCGGCGAGCTCACCCGGGGCTGCACCTCTGCGAACGAAAAGGCGCTCAGGCTCTTTACCTTTGTCCGCGACGCCATCCCCTACAATCTCTACATGATATCGGTCTTCAAGGAAGACTTCAGGGCCTCGCGCATCCTGGAGTGGGGCAAGGGGTACTGCGTCCAGAAGGCGGTGCTGCTCGCCGCGCTTGCACGGGCTGCAGGCATCCCGTCACGCCTGGCCTTTGCGAGGATCAGAAACCACAAGGTCCCCGAGAAGGTCGCCCGGCTCATGGGAACCAACGTCTTTCCCCGCCACGGGTATACCCAGCTCCTGCTGGACGATGCCTGGGTGAGCGTTGCCCCGACCTTCGACTCAGCCCTGTGCGTAAAGATCGGGGTGCCGGTGGTCGGCTGGGATGGCCTGAGCGATGCCGTGCTTCCCAGCCGGGACCTCAATGGGGATGCGTACATCGAGTATGTAGAGAAGTTCGGCACCTTTGCGGACCTTCCCTTTGACTGGATCGTGGCCGAGACGTCAAAAAGGGTGGGCACGGACAAGAGGCCCTGGCTCACGAAAGAGGACGTTCTGAAAGGTTGAATACTCCTTCTCAAGGTAAGCTTCTGAAAGGGCTTCAGAATGAAGGCTCACATTCCCCCTGAATCCTCCTTCGCATTCGCTTCGGAAGACATAAGAGGGTCACATTTCTCTCCTGACAAAGGGAATGCGATCAGAAGACGTGTACAGTGGACGACTTGAACGAGAGACTGACACTCATGCCGCTGTCCAACCCCAGATCGACCGCCGAGCCTTTGGTTACAAGCGACCGGAACGTCAGGTCGTGCACCTCGATATGCACCTCGTAGAGGAAGCCCTGGTCCACGATGCCCCTGATCACGCCGGCAAAGGAGTTGCGCATGCTCGAATCCAGGGGTTTCAGGCTGATCACGATATCCTCGGGCCTGATGGCTATGTAGCCGTTTCCGTTGCCGTGACGTTTCGCCACCTCGACCGAGACGGCGCCCACCTGTGCAATGTTCCCGCTGAACGTTGCCGGAAAGACGTTCTTCATGCCCACGAAATCGGCCACAAAAGAGGTCACAGGCCTCTGGAAGATGTCTTTTATGGTACCGGTCTGTACGATCGAGCCGCTGTTCATGACGGCTGCCTGGGTTGCAAGCGTCAGCGCTTCCGAAAAGTCGTGCGTGACCATAAAGAAGGTGATGCCCAGCGAGCGGTGAATCTGTCTGAGCAGCTGCCTGATCTCTTCCCTGAAGTTCTGGTCCAGGGCTGAGAGCGGCTCGTCGAGGAGAACCACCCGGGGCTCGACGATGAGGGACCGCGCCAGCGCCGCCCTCTGGAGCTCGCCTCCGCTCAAGGTGTCCGGGTGCCTTTTCAGCAGGTGGGATATACCCAGGTCATTCACGAGCCGCTCGAAGCGCTTCCGGGCTGTGTGCCGGTCGTGCCGGTGATAGCGCAGGCCGTAGGTGATGTTGTGCTCGATGGTGAGGTGGGGAAACAGGGCGTAGTCCTGATACATGATGCCCACGCCGCGTTTCTCCGGGGGAAGCCGGGTTGTGTCGCGGCCGTCGATGACGATGCTCCCGTCCAGGACGGGGACCAGCCCGGCGAGGGCCTCCAGCAGCACGGTCTTGCCGGCCCCCGTGGGGCCCATGAGCACGAAAAAGCCACTGTCCTCGATGGTGAGGTCGATGTTTTTCAGCTGGAATTCTCCGAGGTGGACCTTGAGGTTTCTGATTTCGATCATGATGTCTTCTTCCCGGGGAGTGCGAGGATTCTCAGCAGCAGGAAAAGCGTCAGGCACACGAGCACCAGCCACACGGCTACGGGCTGGGAATACTTGAGGCCATAGCCCTCGTAGCGCTCATAGATGAGCACGGGCGCGATCATCGGATGGTAGGCAACCACCACAACGGCCCCGAACTCGCTGATGGCGCGCGCGCAGCACATGATGAACCCGACCAGGACGCTCCGCCAGGCAAGGGGGAGCGTGACCCGGGCAAATGTGCTCCACATGGATGCGCCCAGGCTCCGCGATACGTTCTCCAGCCGGGGCGAGATGGCCTCGATGCCCGACTTGAGCGCATTGATATAAAAAGGCATGCCCACGAAGGTGAGAACGACGATGATCCCGGTGGTGCTGCCCATGATCCTGATACCGAGCTCGCTCATGAAGTTTCCCAGCCAGTGGTTCCTGCCGGCCACGCTCAGGATGGCGATCCCGACCACGGGGTGCGGTATCACGATGGGCAGGTCGATGATGCCCTCGATGACGTGCTTTCCCCTGAACTGAGACCGGGCGAGCACATAGGCAAGCGGGGTCCCAATCACGAAGGATATGCAGGCGGCCGAGAGGGCCGTGGTTATGCTCAGCCGGATCGAACGCACGACCGCGGGGTCGTGGAGGGTCTCCTTGAGCATGGCGCCGGAGGGAGCCGTGAGCATCTCCATGAGCGGCAGAAGGATGAATGCCAGGACCATGATGCCGCAGGATACCGACACCCAGTAAAACGGCTCCCTCCTCACCATGACGATCGCCTCTAGTCCCTGACCTCGACGAGGCCTTTCAGCTCATCGGGCAGAAGGGCCTTCATCTCGGCACTGGGTACCCGTCCCGGAACAAAGGGAGGCTGGCCCTGGTCCGCAAGGACCTTCATCCCGCCTTCGGGGTCGAGCATGTACGCGAGAAAGGCAACGGCCGCCTCCCTGTTCGGTGCATTCTTGATAAGGGTGACCCCATAGGTGACCGATTCACCCTTCATGTCCATGAACTCACCGGGCTTCTTGCCCGTAACCTTGACCACGGCCTGCGAATAGAACGGATCGAGCTGGTAGTTGCCCAGGTTGATCTTCTCGGGAAGAACCACATACTTCAGCCCGTGCTGCACCGCCACGGAGAGGTATTCCCACGCATAGTCCATATTCGCGCTCTGGAGCAGCGATATGAGCTCGACCGACTTGGGTCTGACGTTCTCCAGCGGGCGGTTCGCGAGCATGGCATCATACAGACCGGGCTTGCCGTAGTGCTTCTCTGCAAGCTGGAGCACCATGAGGGAACGGTACCCGCAGGGGTCGAGGTTCGGATCCGAGTGGCCCCAGATGACGCCTTTTTCCTGAAGGATATCGAACCAGTTGTCTGTATTGATCTTTTCCGCGAACCTGCTCTTATCCGTGTAGCAGAGCACGAGCTGATTGGTGGCGAACCGGATGTTCCAGTCGGCGTACGCGGGGATGAGAAGCTTGTCGATCACCTTGAAATCAGCGGACGCCATGATGTCGCACGGCCGGTTGAGGTCGGTGACCTTGCGCGCCGCGGCCTGGCTGCCGCTCGGCTCGCGCTGCAGGTCCACGTCCGGATATTTGGCCTCGAAGGCCTTCTCCATGGCCTCGAAAGGCATGGTCAGACTTCCCGCGTGGAACATGACCACGACCCCCTTCGGTTCTGCCAGGGCATGAGGTGTTGCCACGAATGTTAAGACACCCAAGGCTGTGAAAAACAGGCAAGCCTTCTGAATAAAAGTAGTTTTCATAATCCATTCTCCTCTTTATTTTTTTTGAAAAACCCTTTTGTATCCTTTGGTATGGAAAACATGACGGCGCCGTTCGTGTGACGCATGCCTCCTTCATGCAGGGGTCTGTTCCGTATCCCAGTATACCAGGGCGGTTCGCACGCCTTTGGGCCATACGTACCTGCCTCCGGTGAGTTCGAGCCTCCTTTCCAGGAGACTGTGGAGAAACCTGTCGTGGGAATCGTCTTCACTCAGCCCGAGCCTGCGTTTGACATCAACGAGGGCTTCATCGATGCTTTCGTGGGTCCAGGGTGCCCGTTCTCCGGCGTCCTCCATGAGCACGTTCGGGCAGAGGCCCATCTGCATCAGCGCGTTATAGGCGATCTGGAAATTGGGGCTGTCATAGGGATGGCCCCAGACACGCATGGCCGCCTCTGCCATGACCCCGTCGATGACAGGCATCTTCATGAGGAGAAAGCAGGTTTTCTCTGTCACCTCCTCCATACGCGAGATGAACCTCCTGAAGTCGGGATAGCCGTACATGGCGTGCGAGCACAGGGAGAAATCGCACAAACCCGGATCTGCCTCCGGCCATTTTTCCCGGATGATATCCACGTTGATCAACCCCAGGTCACGGATGTTTCGCTCCAGGATCGACGCCATGGACTCCGATGGCTCCACGGCAATCACCCTGCCTGCATCCGGCGCCATGATACAGGTCCATGCGCCGGTCCCGGCGCCGATGTCCAGGACCGTGGCTCCCGGATTCGCCTTGAGCTTTTCCAGGACGAAGCTCCTGCTCGAATCAGGCCTGGCCCAGCGCTTCTTCACATTTTCGTCAAAGCGTGCCGCGCGGTCTTTCCATACATCCCTTTTCCTCAGAGAACTGTCTTTATGAGATTTTTCATGCTCCTCAACGATCTGTCTCCAGAGAAGCAGCCAGTCGGTTATTGGTTCCATGGTTTCCTCCAGCAGGAGTTTGGTCTTTTCACTCTTGAGCGCCCGGCGCGAAACGACCGGGTGAGCCGTGATATTCGATCCACCCTCTCAAAGTCCCCCCGGGCATGCGCCCCGATGCCCCGGGGAGAGGGGGTCGTGGTCGGCCGGGGGTTACGAGATAAAAGAGCGACCCGACCGATACGGACGTTCACTGCCGCCGCTCTGACGTAAACTTTGCGCCGGCGGCTTGTATGCCTGAAAGTATGGAGCAAGTTATATGCAATATCAAGCACAAAACTATTCCTGATCTCCATGATTGTTCAAATCACGGTTGTATGTTATTTCATATATAATTTAAACATATCAGGTGATCGTCACGGTCGTCAGAGGATATTCACGAAAAGGGGCAAACAATGAAGATATGGCACGGCGTCGTCTACATCATGGCACTGGCGGTCGCGGTATTCATCGTTTATCGGACCACCCATCACGATTATTACAACGCAGTCACGGTCACGGGAGCCACACCGCTCGCAACGGTCCGGACCGTGCCCCGGGGCGTCGGGCTCGAGATCACCGGGAGGGTGAAGCAGCCCTACCGGTTCTCGACATCCAGCCTGCGGGCCTTTGCCACCACGAGGATACGGACAAGGGAGATCTCGGCCCGGGGCCATTTCCAGGGTGCATACATCTACGTGGGAATTCCGGTCTTCAATATCCTCGAAGGGGTGGCTCCGTCGTTCCCCGAGGGTTCGCCCAGAGACTTTCCCACGGATTTTCTCGTCACCTTTGTGTCAGGCTCCGGGGACAAGGTGGTGTTCAGCTACGGAGAGATCCTCATGGCTGATGATAATTCGCCCGTCACACTGGCGTTTCACCGGGAAGAGCTGCTGCCCACCAAGGATCCCCAAAGCTATACCCTCAACATGCGCAAAGACCCTCTTGCAGGGCTCCGGCTCATTGCGCCCCGGGATGCCGACACGGCCAGGTACCTCGACAATGTGACCTCCATCGTTTTCTCGGTGCCCGATGTGGACGAGAAACGGCTTCCTCCGCGCAGGAGGGGGTTTGAATGCACACCCGATGCAATAACGATCATCGATGGCCAAAAGACCTATGCCGCAAGCATCCAGGATGTCGCGCGTGCGCCCCTTGCCACGTGGGTCAAGGTGGGTCACGGGCAGGGCTTCAAGGGTATATCGACCGTGGAAGGCTACGATCTCGGTTCTTTCATCGAAAGGAATATCCCCGGGTTCTGTCATGACGACCTGTTTCTGTTCGTTTCCTGCGACGGGTACCGGTGCCTTTTTTCCGGAAGGGAGATCTTCGCCACACCGAGCGGCAAGGCGATGATCCTGATCGACACCGTGGAAGGCTCTCCCCGCACGGGGAGCATGATGCTCGCCTGCACCGATGACTACTTTATCGACAGGAGCATCTGGGGGATATCGCACCTGCTCGTTGTCAGGCAGTGACTTCAAGCAAGAGTATGGTGAAAGCCCCCGGTCATGAGCGGGACCTGGCGGGACTACCTCGCCGGGAAAGGCATGTCCGCATCCTGATGAACGAACCGGATGTGCCCGAGCCGGTTGCCGGAGAAGACAGACGAACCGAAAGGGCGGATGGTGCGGAGAAAAGTGCGGGGAAGCGGTGTATCGGGCACCCCGCTGTCTTCAACGGGGTGCGTGGGTCAAATCAGAATGTCAGCCGGGTTAGACCGGGCTGAACAGAACTGCGGCTTTAGCGTGACGCGTGCGCGCTCTTCTTCTCCCGTGGGCGGAATCTTTTGCGGTTGCCTCGGGAGGGTCTCTGCGCCCTGCTCTTGTCCTCGGCATACATGCTCTCCTCCGGCCAGATGACCGGGATTTTCATGTCGAGGTACTTCTCGATCGACTCCAGGGCGTAGACATAGCGTTCGCAGGCCAGTGACACGGCCTTTCCCTGCTTGCCCGCCCGGGCGGTCCTGCCGATCCGGTGGACATAGTCCTCGCAGTCTTCCGGCAGATCGTAGTTGATGACCAGATCGAGATCGTCCACGTGCAGGCCTCGGGAGGCGACGTTCGTTGCCACCAGGAGGCGGATCCTGCCCGACTTGATGCCCTCGATCACCTTGAGCCGATCCTTCTGGGGGAGATCGCCGGTGATGAAGTCGCAGTCCAGCCCGTTTCGCTTGAGCCGGCGCGCGATATCGACCGTGGTCTGCTTCATGTTGGTGAAGATCAGACAGTTCTTCGGTTGCTCCTGGGCCAGGACTCCCAGGAGGAGAGGAAATTTCTCTTCATTGCTCACGTGATAGAGCTCCTGGGTGACCGTGTCCACGGTGAGGTGCTCCGGGGCGATCTCGACCTCGGCAGGCTCGTTCATGAACCGCCATGCGAGCTCCTTGACCAGGAAGCTCAAGGTCGCGCTGAACAGCATGGTCTGGCGCTTGTCCGCAGGAGGCATGGCGCGGAGCATCTTCCTCAGGTCGGGGATGAAACCCATGTCGAAGAGGCGGTCCGCCTCGTCGATCACCACAATGCCCACATCCCTGAAATTCAGCCTGCGGGACTGGTGAAAGTCCAGGAGCCTGCCCGGGGTGCCCACGATGATCGTCGCGCCCTCCTTGAGCTGCCGCTCCTGGGTCTTGTACCCCACGCCGCCGTAGATGCAGGCAACCTTGTAGTCGAGGTGCGCTCCCAGCAGCTCTGCCTCCTTTTCCACCTGGGTGGCGAGCTCCCGAGTGGGAACGATGATGAGCGCCTTCTTTCCCTTGAGGTGGCGCAGGGTCTTGAAGATGGTGATGAGATACGCTGCAGTCTTTCCGGTCCCGGTCTGGGACTGGGCGCACACATCGATCCCGTTCAGACTGTGTTTGAATGTGGCTTCCTGTACCGGTGTGCATTCGGTGAAGCCGGCGTCGCGGATTCCAAGCAGAACCCGTTCGTCAAGTGGTAACTCGGTAAATTGCATTCAGACTCCTTGGTAGGAAATGTTAAGTTGCTATCGACAAATTGTACCTGATTTCATGAACAATTTTCTGTTTCGTTCAGGAACATTACCATATCCGACTGGAATGTCAAGTCAAAAAACAGCATAAAGGCAGCGCAGGGCTTTTCAGTACCCGTCTGCGGTGTGTTCAGACGGAAGACCAGAGCCACAGGGTCAGGGCTGCGACAGCAAGGGTCAGCACCGTGACGATGACTCCCGTGGGGGCATGATCGCGCCAGCTGATGCGGATACCGTGAGCAGCCGCAGATTCCACCACGATGATGTTCGCGATGCTGCCGACGATCAGGAGGTTGCCTGCAAAGGTGCTGCTCAGCGCCAGGACCGGACCGGCAAAGGGGTGGCTCGCAACGGGCAGCAGGAGCATGGTGGCGGGAACATTGGATACGGCGTTGCTGAGCAGGACCGTGATGGAAAAGAGCCATCCCGGATGTGCGAGATCGATTCCCCGCCCGAGCAGCCCGCTCACCACCAGCTCGGGCACACCGGTCCGGGCGAGGGCGTGATTGACGACGAAGAGTCCGCAAAAGAGCACCAGGACCTGCCAGTCAACCAGGCCCAGCATGGTGCGCGAATGCAGTTTGCGGCTCATGAGGAGAAGGCCAGCGGCCGCCAGTGCCGCGATGTCCCTCGGCAGGCCGGTGAAGAGAAAGATGACGAAGAGCAGTCCGGCTATGGACAGGGCCTTGAACGACTCCCAGCCGTTCCACGGCTGGAGGTCGCCGGAGAGCTCCTCCGGGCAGCCTTCTCCGTTGTGCCACCGCGTACGGTACTGCCAGGTAATGACCGTCCAGATGATCGCCAGGCCCAGGAGCGAGGGGATACCGGCCATGATGAGATATCCGGAGAAAGAGAGCCTCAGTGTCTGGCCGATGAGGATGTTCTGCGGATTTCCGATCAGGGTGGCGGCGGAACCGACATTTGCCGCGCATGCAATTGCCAGGAGATAGGGCACCGGGTCGAGCCTGCGGCGTCTGCAGGTCTGAATGAGAACCGGCGGCAGCGCCAGGCAGACGATGTCGTTCATGAACACTGCCGAGAGCACGCCGGTGAGGAGTATGACCGCGGCCAGGAGCAGGGAAGGCGATGTCTTCAGAGAAGTCACGGCCTCCGCGGTCCGGGTGTAGAACCCTCCCAGACGCAGCTGCGCGGAGATCACCATGAAGGCGAACAGCAGGGTGATCGTGGAGAGGTCGATGGACTTTGCAGCCTGGCTCAGGCTCAGGGCGCCCCCCGCGATGAGCGCGATGGCGCCCAGCAGGGCCACTCCGGTCCGATCGAGCTGAAGTCGCGGGAGCCTTCCCAGCAGCATACCGATGTACACCACGATGAAGACAGCCACCACCGCCTGCGCCATGGGCGCACATTATTCCAGTCGCCGGGCGAGTGCAATACCGAAATTCAAAGGATATTTCATGGATGAGAGGGGGCGGAAGAATCCGCTCTTCCTGGAAAACGAGCCGGAAGGGTAATGATCGATCACCCACTCGGTGCCGATCGGAACTCGCCCTGGAAGGTCGGGGAGAGGGAAATGTGAACCCGTCCCAATACTGTTCGGCATAAGAAATGCGTAAGAGATGCGAGCTGGCCGAAGTAATCTGAGAGGGGAAGATCAAGGGATGGCACAGTCACAGGAGTATGGAAGCGATACAGGATATGTGACAAGGGATGCGGACATAGGAATCC
>JAHDKO010000009.1 GCA_018436855.1 Deltaproteobacteria bacterium
CGCATTGACTCATAGAAAATGCTACCGAAGCCGAGCTGTTGCCTCATGGGGGATGTTACCAAGAAATGGAGGCAATAAATGGCAGACAAAGGCATCAGCAAAGGGACAAGGAGAGAGATAATCGAAGCAGTAAGGATTCGTTATAGTCAGGCATTGAAAAAAGAGAAGACGATGATACTTGACGAGTTTACAACATTGGTCGGATGTCATAGAAAACATGCGATCAGATTGCTCGGTAATTTCAAGACAACCAGAATCCAATCTCGCAAAATAAGTCGGCGATTGTACGATGATGCCGTTAAAGAAGCATTGATCGTTATGTGGGAAGCTTCTGACAGGATTTGCGGGAAGAGATTAAAGGCACTATTGCCAAGTCTTATAGATGCATTGGAACGACATGGGCACCTAGATCTCGATGAAGTTGTTCGTCAGCGGCTGCTATCTATAAGTGCATCTACTATAGATAGACTGCTTGCCCCAATTCGAAGTAAAGCAACAGTTCGAAAGAAAAGGAGAGGAAAATCCAAGAAAGCCAGCGGGCAAATACCAGTTCGAACGTTTACAGATTGGGAGGAAACTACTCCAGGATGTCTTGAGATCGACTTTGTTGCTCATTGTGGGGGTTCAATGAAAGGTTCAATTATTCATAGCTTGGTAGCAACTGACGTCTGCACCGGATGGACTGAATTTGTTCCTCTTATAGCCAGAGAGCAATCTCTTGTAATTGAAGGGCTTGAGGTAATTGGAAAACAGATGCCCATCCCTATAGTTGGTATCAACTCAGACAATGACAGTGCTTTTATTAATGATACGCTTGTATCCTATTGTGATAAAAAGAAGATATATTTTTCTCGTTCACGGGCATACCAGAAGAATGATCAGGCATGGATAGAGCAGAAGAATGGTGCAGTGATACGTAGATTTGTAGGGTATGATCGCTTTTCTGGTGTGGTGGCGTGTCAGGCACTTGCACACCTTTTTCAATCTGTCAGATTGTATGTGAATTTTTTCCAACCATCATTTAAACTTCGTTCAAAGACACGCGATGGGGCAAAGGTAAGAAAATCCTACTATAAGCCAGCAACCCCGTATGATCGTTTGTTGGAACGCCAAGATGTAGATGAATGTACAAAGAGCGCTCTTAAAGAACAACGTTTTCGACTTGACCCGTTAGAACTACTTCATCATATCCGACATGGTCAAGCCGCATTATCGGCGCTTGTATCTCCAGAATTATCAAACGAGATTAGATACAAGAACCTAAAACAGTTTCTTGAACAGCTCCCAAACCTTTGGGTCCTTGGCGAAGTACGTCCAACACATAAACAGAAACCTACAAAAAAGCGCTACTGGAGAACTCGAAAAGATCCATTTGAACCATTTTGGCCTGAAATACTTATCTGGTTACAGAAGGATCCCGACACCACAGCCAAGACATTGTTTGAGCGATTACAACGAGAGCATCCTGATCATTTCTCGGATGGACAACTCAGAACATTACAGCGTCGTATAAAGGAATGGCGTCATGTGATGGCTAAAAAACTTGTTTATGCCTGTTTGAAAGATAATAACAATCTGCCTGGAACTGAAATTTCTCCTACCAGTACGGATGGTTTATTAAGAAGGTGTAGCAATATTTAAGTAGTCACCCCCATGGGGGTGACTACTTTGACAAAAGATGTTTATGGGACAATAAATATACAATGAATCCCATAAAGAAAAGCTGGTCTTGCCGTTAAAACTACTTCTTTAAAAGGTAAATTATTGGTAACATCAATAAGTGAGGCAACACG
>JAHDKO010000073.1 GCA_018436855.1 Deltaproteobacteria bacterium
CCTGGATTCCCGCCACCTCATAACGATGAGGGTGGATCGACACCGAGGGTGGTGTAGAGTTCCTGTTGTTTCTTGGTGATTTCGCCGACACGCAAGTCCTTTCCGGGCCTGCCGAAGCATTCAATCACATCGAGTTGATCCAGCAAGCCTTGAAGCGTGTACCTGCCAAACAGGTTGTTCTTCTGCATCGCCTTTTTGATACAGGATAAATATATCAGCGCCACGAACTGCACGAACAATTTCCCATCCAGCGACTGCTCCGAGGAAACCAGCAGCCTCCGCATGCTTAAGCGTTCCTTGAGATTGCCGAATGCCTTTTCCACCAGGTCCTTGTTGCGGTAGATATTGAGCGCCTTGACGGGATTTTTTACTTCATTGCTGATAAGCGCGAAGTACCCATAGTTTTTCCTGGCCTCATCGATTGCCTCCTGTCTGGCAATCACCTTGATGCCTCTTGCCGGCGTTTCATGGATTTCAAAGTACTTATCATAGAGCCTTGCGTTCTCGGGCTTCATGGCGCCACTTTCAAGCTCCTTCTGGAGTGCGAGCAGGCGCCGCGTCAGTCGTTGCTCATCTTCGGCAGCCCGCTCGCTGTTGAAGTACAGGTGAAGGTACATCCTTCGCCCTCCCCGGATGGTATCCCCTTTATAGGGGCGCTTCTGGGCATAGTCCCACGTTACAGGAACGCACAGGGCAAAGACCTCATGGCTCTCACAGTAATTCGACCATTCGCGCAGAGAATGGCGAACACTATCCAGCTGCTCTTTCACCAGCTGCAAAGAAAGCTTGGCTCCAATGAGGAATTTGTGGTGCCCTTTATATAACTCGTTGATGTTATCGGTGCCGTAGAAGCCCCGATCCATGACCAGGTGAACCTTCTTGAGGTTCAAAAAGTCCATGTCTGCCAGCATGTTCCTGACAGTTTTGACATCGGTGACGTTTCCGGGCAGCTTGCGGTAATAAAACGGCAGGCTTGATTCCTGGCCGAATACAAGGGCCAGATTGAGTTGCGCCAGATGGTCCTGCTCCTTGTTGTGGCCATACCTGATCTGTTTGAGGCACTCCGAATAACTTGATACCGAGGTGATGTCATAGGCCCAGTATTCCAACTCAGCGCGCCTGGCAGCCTGGAGCCGGAAGAATCGATAGCGGTCCTCTTCGGTAATGGAGCCAAAGATCTCACTGCTTCTCTGGGATGGAATATCCTTCACGTACGGGTGCTGATGCAACGAAGACCATTTCGAGAAGCGGCTCAGAGGGCTGTCTGCCTCAAGGATCAGATAGTAGGCAAGTGAGATGATCTTCTTATAGCTGCGAGGAAAGCACTGCTTCAGATCCGAAACCAGTCCAAGCCTTTGACCAAGGACATCGAGGAGGTAGGTGGCGCCATAGAATTTCCGGGAGGTTTCCATGCTCGGAACAGGGCCTCTCTTGGCAGTCTTATTCGTGATAATCTCTTTTGTGGGCCTGTTTGTTCCCCTTGTCGGAACGATCTCTCCGGTGATGTCATCCACCCGGCCAATCAGGGTGCGTTTTGCCCGGGACTGCTTCTTTTCCTTATCCCAGTGAGAAATGGATTCGTAGGCATAGGTGATACCGGATCGTTTGTCATGCTGGTGCACAATAGCCATAC
>JAHDKO010000065.1 GCA_018436855.1 Deltaproteobacteria bacterium
CCATGCCGGCGATTTTTCTTTACAAAGATGTTGTTTCAAGTAAAAGAGTCGTTTTATGAAGATCGACCTGAATGCTTATATTTCCGAATTTACCTTGAGAAGGCTTGCCGGCTCTCAGAGCTACCGGCTGGGGGTCGAGTATTTCCACGACTCGCGGGTGCGCTCGCTCAAGGAAAAGAGCGGGAGCATCACCGCCTCGGTGATGGGGTCTGAAAAATACCGCACGCAGATCAAGGTCGACAAGACCAGCATGGAGATCGAGTTCTCCTGCTCGTGCCCCGTGGGCCTGGAGGGGAAGTTCTGCAAGCATCTGGTGGCGACGGGTCTCCATTGGCTCGACAAACAGCAGAAGGAGAGCACGCGACACAACGGGAAACGGGGCGCGGTCCATCTGTCGGTCCCCGAGTGGCTGGCCCGGCAGAAAAAGTCGGTGCTGGTCGATCTGATCCTGGAGCATGCCGACGATGACGACGATTTCTGGAACTGGCTGGAGATGCACGCCTCCCTGTACGATGACGGCTCCATCGACGTGGACCGGCTGAAAAAGTGTCTGTCGAACGTGATCTTCATGGACGATTTCATCGACTACCACGACAGCTATGATTACTTCTGCAGGGTGGAGAATGCGCTCGACATCCTGGAGAATCTGCTGGAGAACGGCCATGCCGCTGAGGTCATGGACCTGGCGGAGCACGCGCTGACGAACGTGGAGCTGGCTTTGCACTCCCTGGGCGACCCGGGCGGCTACATGGACGACATCGTCTCCGGGCTCATCGACATCCACCATCGCGCGTGCAGAAAGGCGCGGCCTAACCGCAAGGACATGGCCCGGAGGCTCTTCGAGTGGGAGCTGGGCTCGGAGCACGACATCTTTTCCGGGGCGGCCGACACCTATGCCGATGTCCTGGGCGATGAGGGCCTCGCCGAGTACCGCAGGCTCGCAGAAAAGGCGTGGACCGGGGTCAAGCCGCTGGGGCCCGGGGAAAAGACCCAGTTCGACTTCTACCGGTACCGACTCCGGAACATCATGGAGACGCTCGCCCGCCGTGAAGGGAACATCGACTTCCTCGCCGAAATCAAGAAGAGCGACCTCACCCGGCCGGTCTGTTTTCTGGAGATCGCCCAGCTTTACCAGGAGGCGGGCAGGGATGACGAGGCCCTGGCCTGGGCGGAGCGGGGGGTCCGGGCCTTTGAAAAAAATCCGGACGTGCAGCTCGTCGACTTCCTGGCGGAGGCCTACCACCGGCAGGGGTTTCACGAAAAGGCGCTGGGCCTCATCTGGTTGTCCTTTACCCTGAGCCCGGGGCTGCCGCGGTATCACAGCCTGAAAAAACATGCCAGGAGATCCAGGGCCTGGCCCGAATGGAGGGACAAGGCCATCGCCCTGATTCGTGAGCGCCTCGAGCACAAAAAGCTCACCCAGAACAGGAGCAGGGGTCCCATGCGGCTCTACAACCGCGTCGATCACTCGCTTCTCGTGCAGATCCATCTGGAGGACAACGATGTCGACTCTGCATGGGAAGAGGCCAGATCCGGCGGGTGCTCCGACGTGCTCTGGATGCAGCTCGCGCTCAGGCGGGAGAAGAGTCACCCCGAGGAGTCGCTGCAGATCTATCAGCAGCAGATCGGAGCCGTGATCAACCGGAAGAACAACGACGCCTATCAGGAGGCCGTCAGGCTGCTGGTCAGGATCAGGGATCTCATGACCAGGCTCGACAGGGAAAAGGATTTCGGCCCCTACCTCAAGCGGCTCGGCGCGGAGCACAGCAGAAAGCGCAACTTCATGAAGCTCCTGGAAAAGAAAAGGTGGATCTGACCAATTCGGGGACGGGTTCACATTTCCCATTCACCGGCCGCATCTCTCTCCTCATTCATAATGGGGAAATGTGAACCCGTCCCCGAATTCTCTTATCAGACTCAGAGGAAAATGGTATGTGAGCCAGGTTGCGGCCGGGCTGTGCTTCCGGTGGAGAGAAGACTTGAATGGGGAGAAAGAGGAAAAGACTTTGAGGGAGGTGAAGACACCATGACGGATTTCAGGGACTTGATGAGAATACGGCGTTCGGTGCGTGACTACGAGGACAGAAAGGTGCCGGTGTCCCTGGTCAGAGAGCTCATCGCGGATGCCTGCGAGGCGCCAAGCGCGAGCAACCGCCAACCTTGGGGGTTTAGCGTGGTGGCGGGGAAGGGAATGATGAGGCGGCTCTCCGATGAGAGCAAGAAAAACCTCCTGAACGACATGAAGACCCTGAAGTCGCCGACATTGAGGCTGTACCGGCCCGTTCTGAAGGACGAGAATTTCAACGTGTACTACAACGCCCCTTGCCTGGTGTTCATCACGGGTCCCAAGGGCCTGCACTCGGCGGTGAAGGACTGCAGCCTCGCGGCGTCGTACTTCATGCTTTCCGCCGCGGACCGGGGACTGGGCACCTGCTGGGTGGATCTGGGCTCGGCCGTCCAGGACCCGGAGATCCTCGAAGAGCTCCATATACCCGAAGACCACCGGATCGTCGCCGCCATCGTCGTGGGCTATCCGCGGGTCATTCCCGAACGGCCGCCCAGGAACGAGCCCAGGATCCTGGCGATCATCGAGTAAAGTAAAGTGAATTTGGGGACGGGGAATTTGGGGACGGGTTCAATACTGTTCGGCATAAGAAATGCGTAAGAGATGCGAGCTGGCCGAAGTAATCTGAGAGGGGAAGATCAAGGGGTGGCACAGTCACAGGAGTATGGAAGCGATACAGGATATGTGACAAGGGATGCGGACATAGGAATCC
>JAHDKO010000157.1 GCA_018436855.1 Deltaproteobacteria bacterium
CCCATTCCAGGTCTTGGACAGCAGGTGTGTAAGATACAAAAAAGGGGAACCAGGTCATGAAATATCGCTTATCTCAAGCCTAACTCATTGATTTGTCGCGTCCCAAATCATTAATTGAATTTATTTTGGACAGTAGTGATACAAAACATAACATATCCTTGCTCATCAAATGATGATCATTGAGCCGCCACCGAGCGGTAAAAGTAGTTTCCGATAAAGAAGTTTTCAGGCAACCTCTACAAATGTTTAAGTAAATCGACAATCGCCCAGATGAGCACGTTTGTTGCCATTGAGCGTTGTCGATGAGTGTAACGGCCAACCGCATCTGGTTTCACCCGCCATACGAAATCCAGAGAAATAATCTACCAAACATCGAAGAGGCTATTAGTGCCATACGGCGGTAGTAGCCGGGAGAAATCCTTCTCTCCCATATGCAATATGGAGAGAAGGATTTCATATTAATCTGCTCGATCCGCTTAATCAGGGGATTTCCACTGCATGGAACTTCTCAAGATCTGCATGGAACTTCCATGGATTACCTCCTGCTTGCCTTGCCTCTTGGTAGACGCATCGGCGAGACTGACACCCCCGCAACAGAGAGATTGTCCTCGTAGAGGTGCTCTCTGACTAGATATACAGGCCGCTCCACCTGAAATAGGAGTATCTCACTGAAACAAATCACGAAGTGGAGGTTATGTTATGAAAATAATTGATGACTTCTACAGTCACCGGCGAAGAGTGCTCCCCCGCAAGCCCAAGAAAGAAATCACGCGATATGACAAGCAGAAATTGAAACATATCCTTGATTTTATATCTTTTTGCGGTCGTGAGTATCGCCTGAAAAAAATCGAGCTGATCAAGCAGGACCATTACACCGGTTATATGCGTTACCTGAGCGCAAAAGGGCTTGGGGCAACAACGATCTATAACCATGCGTTGTCATTGAGAGAATTTATAGAACGGGCGCACCTGAATATCAGGATTAATCCAAGCCGTGCGTTAAGGCGCAGGCGGGAGCGGCTTGGAGTTGCGCCCTCAACGAACGGCAAGGGAGAGGATTAATCCCCTCTCCCTCTGCCCTGACCAGCAGCTTACTAGCAAGGAGGCAATTGGGGATGCGCACAAACGCAGTACACAAGTTTTCCAGCAAAGCCAAGTCGGCATACATGGGGCGTGTTATCGCCTCATGGAATAACCGTAGCAACGCTTCAGCAAGGATTATCACTACTACTCTTCGGGACATACGCAACGAAACCGAGATAAACTCTCTGAAATACCTTGACCAGCCAACAATCGATCAGTACATCGACAGCCTCCGTGATCGCCTGGAAAACGGCGAGCTGAAACGCTCCGCCACGTCTGCCCGTATCTCAGCGCTCAATATTATCATTAAATACGCAGACTTAGATATAAAGCCTATATCAGCCAGCAAGGAAGGACTCAGCCGGGGCGGGATAGACACTTCCGACAAGTCCAACAGCCGGGAAGCGGCAGAAGCGATCAATAATGTCTTGATCCAGAGACTTGGCTCGGATCTTCGAAATGATGCGCTGTACCACTCATTAAAGCTCCAGGAGACGTTCGGGCTCAGGGCGCAAGAGAGCCTTGCCATTAAGATAGCAGACAAAGATCCTGACGCATCCAAGCTGATAATCAACAAGAGCGACATGCCTAAAGCCAGCCGGCCGCGTGAGATCCCGATCCGGAATGATCACCAGCGACAAGTTTTAAGGGAAGCCAAGGAGTTTGCCCAGAGGAATGGCTGGACATCGTTGATAGAGCCATCGAGCTCTTTATCTCAGGGTAAAAATTATGCGTACAACACCTTGGCTGATATCCGGCGGGAGGCGGGATATCCAGAGTTCCATTTTCATGGCGAGCGTCATTACTATGCCCATGAGCGGTTCACGGAGCTATACTACGAAAAAACTGGTGAAACTCTTCAGTGTCCGGCTGTTATGGACACGGATACAAAAGGATGGCGGGCGTTTGCGGCGAACGCCACCGGCTTGAGCATCAAGCAGATCAGAGATCTCGACAAGGAGATCAGATTGGAGATCTCCGGGGAACTGGGACATGGCAGGATCGACGTTACCCGGTACTACCTTGGCTGATGGGTTTTTTATTTGCGCAAAATACTCTCCAAGCAAAAGTCACAAATCTACTGTTCAATTCTAATCCTAGAATCGTCGTGGCTGCTTTTATCGGTATCAATTAGATGGATAGTATATTTGAGGGGCTTCAATTGGCGTAGAGAGCGTTTTAGAGCGTTATCTGGGTTCTAGGAGCTGACACGCCATCCCATGCCTATCTCCCCAAGCAAGGCTCACGCCGGAGCCTGCGGCTTCGTCACTCGCCTCGCATGCCTTGTGCTCCCCGGCCTTGCTTAATCAGAAACGCTACATCCAATTTTTCCCCGAACCCCCTGCAGGGGGTGAAGGGTTCGGGGAAAAATTCTCTTTGAAAAGACCTCATACCTGGGCCGTGCTCGATTACTCTCCTGATCCACAAGTTTTTGGTGAGCAATTATTTTTTTTCAGCCCATTTTTTTTCACGCTGAAAGAATAAGATAAATATGGAGAGCTTGTCGAAAATAAATACGAAGTGTAATATGCCTCCTAACTTAGTTGGGGAGGCTATTTGCATGGATGGGAGTATATATACACGACAAAAATGTGCGCTCTGCGGAAAGTATCTCCTGCACAATCCAAAACGGAGAGGATGCTTTTGCCCTGATCATCCTGATCAAGCGGCAACCAAATTCATTGTTCGATTCCCCGGAGATATATACCAGCGACACAATTCCTATGAGTCCGCTTGTCAGTCATTGAACTACTTACGCTATGAGAAAGGCACGGCGAGTCAGAGAAAAAGAAAATTTAACCCCGATGACTACAAGAGCCTTCGCCCGAACAGCTTTGCATCCCTGGCACCAAAATACCTTGAGCGCAAGAAGAGCCTGAAAAGCTACGGGAAAATATGCTACTACATCAACACCGCGAGAGATTATTTTGGCACTACGAACCTCAAGGATATATCAGGGGGCATGATAGACGATTATCTGTTCCATTTAAAACAGAAGAACGGTATGCCCATTTCAGATAAAACTAGATCGAACCACTGTAGCCAGCTGCACGACTTCTGGAAATGGTGCTTGGGTCGTGGAAATGTGATCACCTTGGCAGAGTTTCCCCAGTTCCCAAAGATTGAATATACTCTCGGGTATCGCAAGATCACCGACTGGGAGACTCAAGAAAAGGTGATCAGTAAAGTAAAGGAGATTTCTCACCATATTAACCCGAAAATATGGCTTGGTATTGACATTCTGGCTACCTACACAGCACTGAGGCCGGACGATTTGCGCAGGATTAAAGAGAGTAGTCTTGATCCGAGCGGCCTTCTTATAATCCATGATCCAACCAAGCTGAAAAACAAGTTTAAGACAGTACGATTACTTGAAGATCATATAAAAGAATGGAGGTCATTGCAGCGGGAGTACCCTGCCCTGCCTGAAATACCCTTTTTCCGTCACATAAAGGGCGTAGGCGGGGCAAAACCGAACAGTATTTTTGGAGAGAAATATTTATACAAGTGGTGGGTAAAAGCCGCAGACGAGATAGGTCTGCATGGTGTTCCCCTCTATCCCGGCACAAAGCATACCACGGCAACCGAAACAGCGAAGCTCCTGGGAACGGAAAAAGCATTGAAGGCATCGGGTCTGACGAACAGGGCATTCGAGCGTTATTGTCAAGTCGAGAACAATGACACCTTTGAGGTCGTGAAAGAGGTTCGAAAAACCAAGAAGGCTAAGGTCATCAAGATGAATGTGAAACAAAGGATAGCAGAATAGCCAATGTTGCCTGCTCAGGTTTTGCCCACCATTTTTGGGACAAAAAAAGGCAAAATAGCTAATAATATCAAGGTGATAATGGTGGAGGCGGGGGGAATCGAACCCCCGTCCGAAGGCCTTCAGCACAAGGCGGCTACATGCGTAGTCTGTGTATTTGAGTCCCAGACACGGTCGGCCCGCAGACAGGCTTTCCATGTCCCGGCCCCTTTGTGTAACCCGTCAG
>JAHDKO010000040.1 GCA_018436855.1 Deltaproteobacteria bacterium
GGTGTATGGAAATGCCGCCGGACACGAGGAGAATGGGGATGGTTTCGGCAGAAAAATGAGCCTCTTTACTTGATATTTTGATGAAGAATACCAGTCAACTCCAGATAAACGCTTTTTGCCGAATTACGCAAAGGTCTCGTAGGATGTTTTCTATGGGATACAAGGTGAACATGATTTTTCTGTACCTTGAGCTGAGTAAAATCCAGGAGTTATCAGGGAAGTAGGGGTTTTGAGGGAAATCCATGACCATATTAACAGTAAGTCTTTCGATAAGACCCTGCTTGGTTGTATACTCGGTGGGAAAGTTATTGGTAGGCATATAGAGAAACAAGATGATAGCGAAGGTTCGCTAGCTGTTTAGGGCAATATTTTGGAGTGACGGCGCTGCATCAGGGTGCATTGAGAGCCCGGTTCACTACGCTTGCGAAGGAGGAGTGGGACCGGATGTGTCAGGTGGGGTGATCACCTTCAATATGAAGCAGTGGTACATGGCGGGGATGAGGAAGCCGGCACATGCAACTGCATACTATGGAAAGGTATGTTCGCAGCATGGAAATGCGCCAATCAATACCTGATATAAGCTTCTTGACGGATTACGTAAGGACATAATAAAATAGAATGGATAATAACTATAGTGTACACTATTTATTTAGCAACTCTTAGTGTCTCTATCAGGGATAGTTGAAACCCCTCGCCTTTAGGCGAAGAGAAGAGTCTGCGATGTCCCCCTACAGGGGACGAGCAACGAGGAACACGTTTACCCCCGATTTTATAGTGGATGCATGAGTCGAATTTATTCGACGCAGCCGCAAAACCCCTCGACTTCAAGTCAAGGGTGATTTCAGTTACATATTTGATATGCAAGATATCAATCCTGTTAGCTTTATGATGAAAAAGGATTTAAATACCAACGTAAGGTGCCATAAATACTTAAGAATTATATATGGCATAAAAGTTGATTATAATTGATTAAAATATATATAAACAAAGGAGGACTTTAATGAAAAAATATATATTATTTCTTATATTCATAAATATGGTTATGGGGATTGAGCTATTTGCAAGAGATTTGTACGTTTCACCATCTGGCAGTGGATCATCATACACCATGGAAAATCCCGGCGAGATCAAAGACGCTCTGTTTGCAGCACAAGCCGGGGATAAGATTATCTGTCTTGATGGGACATACCAGGATACCGAGGCAGGAGCAATAAACGCATTCAGGACATCTAACAGCGGGAACTCGACCAGTGGGTCCATTACAATCACATCGCAAAATCCTCTCGGGGCTTACTTCAAACAGCGAGGGGTCGGCTACCCCGCCATCGGTATGGAACAGAGGGATTACATTATAATAGACGGAATTAAGGCCGATGCTATTAGTTTCGTTGGTTGTGATTACATACAGGTTAAGAACTGTGAGGTCATTAACGGATTTGTCCAGTGGGCAACCAATTATCCGAGCGGTGATCTATCCCTGTATTGGGGGATAAACATACAGACAAGCAACAACTGTCTGGTGCGGAATAACTATGTTCATGGAATGTATGCCACTAATTCAGACACCCATAATACTGCCTGCATTATGGTGTTTGGCAACTCCGATAACAATATAATAGAATATAATTCAGTGGATGGCAGCCATTCAAATGGAGAGCCTGGAAATGTATATAACGCCTATGGAACAAAGGGCGGGGATATGGATGATAATATCTGGCGGTATAACTTTGGGACAAAATGCAAGACAGGCTTCATGGCAATGGGCAGTACCGACGGAACAAGGTACACTCAGCGGAACAAAGTTCACAATAATATTATAATAAATACCAATCAATTCTTAGAACATAATCATGGCGGAATTGACTGGCAAGTATACAATAATACATTCTACAATGGGATACATTTTATTAACGGGATGTATTATGCAGATGTTAGTGATGCCTGTCCCCGTGACAGCTATGTTTGGAACAATCTTATCCACACTGCCACAGATGTCTACCGACGCGATCCTAACACTGTCAATTGGTCATCATTTCTCGCTTACTCGAATTATAATCAAGTGTATAATTGCACATATTACGCATCTTATGCGTGGGGCAAAAATAATATCTCTTTATACGTGTTTCAATCAACAAACAATTATGATATGAACTCCTTAATTGCAAATCCACGCTTTATTAACGCTGGAGGATCAAATCCTGAAGATTACAAATTAACGTCCTATCCATCTAACGGCAGAGGTGGATCCTATGCGCCCGTTATTGGTGCATATATTACGGGTAATGAGGTAATTGGTTGCACTCAAGATAAAACTGCACCGGCTAGTCCAATAGGTATAGATGCAGTCATTATCCAATAATATGTATTTTGATGAAAAAATACCATTCAGCCCCAGATAAAAACTCTTTGCCGGATTACGCAAAGGTCTTGTCAATACCTGATCCCATACGCCTTGCCTCTTCCATCTGAAAAACCGGATGTATACTGTGCTCCAAGGTGTCATTGCCGGTGCTAAAAGTCCCAAAAGTATCGGAATAAAAAGTCCCCCAAATTGAGCGAAGCGTAGTACCTTCAGAGGGACGAAAGAAGAAACTCTGGAGGGGGCGCCGATGCTCAAATGAGGAGGACTGGATGAA
>JAHDKO010000164.1 GCA_018436855.1 Deltaproteobacteria bacterium
CGAATATGACCCGACCACTCCTGCCTCTTCTGGGCTCGACTACCTCTACTTCGATTCTCTTCTTCCATGGTATCCTCCTCGATCGATACCATGGCATGACTACCTTATCTTGAATAGATGCGGTTTACCGGACGCTTACGGAAGAATTGTGTTTACAAGCAATCCGCAGGGAGCACATCACGCTTCTTTCGTGAAAATATCGCCCAGGGTGGCTCGAATTCATGATGCATAGGGGGTATCACCTTTAGCTCAAACCACTGCGTTTAGTTCCAAGGGACCCTGGAGTATGAGCAACACCCCAGGAGTCCGCATGGCTCTCAACAACAGATACTTCGTTTCACATGGACTGACATGTTTAGCTCAGTAATCATTCAACTATACCGAATCGCCCTGGTACGGACCCGTATGCCGGGTGGTGTGGGAGGGAAAGCCCGCAAGGGCCTCCCTATCCCGATTTGTCTTGGAAATCATAGGTTTTCAGAGCTCTAAAAACCTGTCATTGATTACAGATATGTGGAATACGGTCATACCCCGCATCTCTTATAGATACGGAAACAATTGATCTGAAGCCATTTTGTTGATATATCCATCTGCGATCTGCACAGGCGGCCAACCATAGATTGCCTCACGACACCGAAAGTTTCATCGGTTGACATAAACCTTCGATGGCGTGCCAGTATGTTTACTCCGTGCGGAAAGCAAGATGGTTTATATTTTAAAAGCAGATCTGAAACTTTATTCGTCATTATCGTGACGTTCACATTTATCTGTTTGCTCATGATACTTTCCCCATACCCGGATATTTCATAAAAACATGGAAATCAAGGCACATCTATAGAGTATTCAATCTTGTGATTTAGCTTTTTATATAGTATTTTTCAGTTCATGCATGTAAAATAGGTAAGGCATTAAAATCATTGTTATGCCGCTTGGTTACCATGATTGAAGGAGGAGCTTGAGTGCCCGAGAAGGAAGCCGCAGCCCGAATCAAGATCAACAAGCTGCTAGAGAAAGCAGGCTGGCGATTTTTCCCTGAGGGCGACGCCCCTGCAAACATTCGGCTCGAGCCGACTGTTGCCATTAGGCCCGCTGACATCGACTCGCTGGGTGAGAACTTCGAGAAGGCCACACGAGGATTCGTCGATTTCCTGCTCCTCGACGCCCGCGGATTCCCTCTGATCGTCCTGGAGGCCAAGGCCGAGGACAAGAATCCCCTTGTCGGCAAAGAGCAGGCCCGCAGGTACGCCCGCTCTCAGAACTGCCGATTCGTCATCCTCTCAAACGGAAACCTGCACTACTTCTGGGATCTGGAGCGCGGCAACCCTTATGTCATCACCACGTTTCCGACCCCGGACTCGGTCACCGGCTACAAGCTGGTCATCCCGAACCCCCAGCGTATCGTCGAAGAGCACGTCGGGGTGGCCTACATCGTTGTGACCCAGTGCCCAAACTACCAGTCCGAGGCGGGCTGGAAGAATGAGGCCGAGCGCCCGGCATACATCCAGGCCAACAAGCTTCGGTTCCTGCGCCCCTACCAGCTCAAGGCCATCCATCAGCTGCAAGGCGCTGTGCGGGAAGGGAAGGACCGCTTCCTTTTCGAGATGGCCACAGGCACCGGCAAGACACTGACGGCCGCCGCCGTGGTGAAGCTCTTCCTGCGTTCCGGCAACGCCCGGCGGGTGCTCTTCCTGGTGGACCGGCTGGAACTGGAGGACCAGGCCAGGAAGGCTTTCGCCGGCTTGCTCTCCACCGATTTCCAGGCAGTCGTCTACAAGGAGAATCGCGATGACTGGAGACGCGCCGAGATCGTCGTCACCACGGTGCAGTCGCTGCTCGTGGGCAACAAGTACCAGCACCTCTTCTCGCCGACCGACTTCGATCTGGTGATCTCGGACGAGGCCCACCGTTCCATCGGCGGCAACGCCCGAGCGGTTTTCGACTACTTCATCGGCTACAAGCTTGGCCTGACCGCCACGCCGCGGGATTACCTGCGCCGCTTCGACAAGGACAACCCGAGCACCCGCGACCCGCGCGAGGCCGAGCGCCGCCTCCTGCTCGACACGTACCGTACCTTCGGTTGCGAAAGCGGCCAGCCGACCTTCCGCTACTCACTGCTCGACGGTGTCAGAGACGGCTACCTGGTCAACCCGACCGTGGTGGACGCCCGAACCGAGATCACCACGGAGCTGCTCTCCAAAGAGGGCTACATTGTCTCCTTTACCGACGATACCGGCGAGGACCAGCAGGAGGCCTTCAAGCAGCGCGAGTTCGAGAAGCGCTTCTTCTCCAATCCCACAAACCAGCTCTTCTGCAAGACCTTCCTTGAGAATGCCTTACGCGATCCGGTCAGCGGAGAGATCGGCAAGGCAATAGTCTTCGCGGTGAGCCAAAACCACGCAGCCAAGTTGGCGCAGATATTCAACCAGATGGCCGACCGCAAGTTCCCCGGCAAGTACCAATCGGACTTCGCGGTGCAGGTCACATCCTCGGTTCAAGACGCCCAGCAGTTCACCATCAACTTCGCCAACAACAACCTGCTCGGCTCGGGCAACTTTATCCCGGCCTACAAGACCAGCAAGGCGCGCGTCTGCGTCACCGTGGGCATGATGACCACGGGATACGACTGCACCGACATCCTCAATCTCGGTCTTTTTCGCCCCATCTTCTCGCCTACGGACTTCATCCAGATTAAGGGCCGCGGCACGCGCAGGCACGACTTCCTGGAGCAGCTCTTCGACGACGAGATCCGAGCCGGCGTCACCCAATCCCGGAAGACCGGCTTCAAGCTCTTTGATTTTTTCGCCAACTGCGAGTACTTCGAGACCGAGTTCAACTACGACGAGGTGCTCAAGTTGCCGCGCCCGGTCGTCAGACCCCGCGACGACGGCGGTGGAGCCGGGCCTGTCGTATACGGGGGCACCTACGAACACCTCGGCGCCGACATCCTCGCCTCGGTTCGTGAGGAGGCGATCGGCTACGATGGCATGAAAATCGACCGCATGTTCTTTGAACGCTTCGAAGACACCGTGCGCGAGGACCCGGTCATCGTCGAAGCCGTAGAGGCCGGCCAGTGGGACCGCGTGATCGACTACGTCAACCGCGAGGTCTTTGACAAGCCCGAGGAGTACTATAGCCTCGACAAGCTGCGCAAGGCCGCGGCCGTGGATCGGCGCGTCACCCTGCGCGAGATACTGGAGAAGGTCTTCGGACTGATCCCGCGATTCAAGAGCAAGGACGAGCTGCTGGAAGAGGAGTTCGCCAAGTTCGTCGCCGACCACGTGCCCGAGCCGCCTTCGGCGATCCCGGCCATCAAGCATTACTTCAAGGCCTACGTCACCAGCAATCGGGTGCGTGACATAATCGACCAGCGCCAGTTCACCGACCTGGCTACAAACCCGGTCTTTTCGACGCGCGACTTCCGCGACGTGCCCGAGAAGTTCAGAAAGCTCGTCCCGGAATACATCAAGGACTATGTCTCATTGAACCAGTTTACAGCATAGGAAGGATCCATGAACAAACCACGGAAAGCCATCGTAAATGTAAAAGGAACCGAGATCACGGTACTTGCCCACAATGAGCAGGACTATATTTCTCTGACCGATATAGCCAAGCACAAGGAACCCAACCGTTCCGACCACGTTATCCAGAACTGGATGAGAAACCGCAATACCATTGAATTCTTAGGCATATGGGAAAGCCTGAATAACCATACTTTCAAACCCCTCGAATTCGAGGGGTTTAGAAACAGGGCCGGGCTGAACAGCTTCGTCCTGACCCCGGCTCAATGGATCGAAACCACCCGGGCAATAGGCATCGTGTCGCGGCGCGGTCGCCATGGCGGCACCTTTGCCCACAAAGATATCGCCTTTGAGTTCGCCACCTGGATTTCTGTCGAGTTCAAGCTCTTCCTGATCAAGGAATTTCAGCGGCTCAAGGAGGACGAAAACAGCCGTCTGTCGCTTGCATGGAATCTGAACCGCACCCTATCCAAACTCAACTACCGCATCCATACCGATGCCATCCAGGAACATCTGATTCCCCCGCAGGTGACCCCGGCCAAGGCAGCGATGACCTACGCCAGCGAGGCGGATATGCTGAATGTAGCGCTGTTCGGGCACACTGCCGCCGATTGGCGGAATGCAAATCCGGGCAAGAAGGGTAATGTTCGGGATCATGCCACAGTGGAGCAGCTTCTCGTTCTCGCCAATATCGAGGGCATGAACGCCGAACTCATCCACATGGGTCTTTCCCAGGGGGAACGCCTGAAACGGCTGAACGGAATCGCCATCCGCCAGATGCAGGTGCTGACCGCGGCGCCCGCCATGAAACAATTGAAGAAATAACCATGCTCGATACCGACACCAAGCGCCGCATCGACACCGCCCGCGACATCCTGGTGGGCAAGGTACCCGATCCCAAGAGCCAGGTGGAGCAGATCACCATCGCACTGATCTACAAATTCATGGATGACATGGACGCCGAGGCCGAGGAGTTCGGCGGCCGCCGCAAGTTCTTTGCAGGCGAGTACGCGCGCTACGGCTGGGCCAGGCTCATGCACTCCGGGCTCGGCGGCCACGAGTCGCTGAACCTCTACGCCGAGGCTATCGACAGGATGCCTGAGAACCCCGGCATCCCGCCGCTCTTCCGCGACATCTTCAAGAACGCCTTCCTGCCCTACCGCGACCCGGAGACCCTGCGGGCGTTCCTCAAGATCATCGATGAGTTCGAGTACGACCACTCCGAGCGCCTTGGCGATGCCTTTGAATACCTGCTTTCCGTGCTTGGAAGCCAGGGAGACGCCGGTCAGTTTCGCACCCCTCGCCACATCATCGACTTCATCGTCGCGGTCATCGACCCAAAGAAGACCGACACCGTGCTCGATCCGGCCTGCGGAACGGCGGGCTTCCTGATTTCCTCCTTCAAGCACATACTGAAGGCCAATACCGACAAGGAGGGCAACAGCACGCTCACCCCGGACGAACGCGGGCGTCTGGCCGCAAACTTCAAGGGCTACGACATTTCGCCCGACATGGTGCGCCTCTCGCTGGTCAACCTGTACCTGCACGGCTTCGCCGACCCGCACATCTACGAATACGACACGCTCACCAGCCAGGAGCGCTGGAACGAGTACGCCGACGTGATCCTCGCCAATCCTCCCTTCATGTCACCGAAGGGGGGCATCAAGCCGCACAACCGCTTCAGCGTGCAGAGCAAGCGCAGCGAGGTGCTGTTCGTGGACTACATGGCCGAGCACCTGACGCCCAATGGCCGGGCCGGCATCATCGTGCCCGAGGGCATCATCTTCCAGAGCCAGACAGCCTATAAGCAGCTCCGCAAGATGCTTGTCGAAGAGTACCTCGTCGCTGTCGTCTCGCTGCCTGCGGGTGTTTTCAACCCGTACTCCGGTGTCAAGACCTCGATTCTGATCCTGGACAAGGCCCTGGCAAAGCAGACCGGTTGCATCGGCTTCTTTAAGATCTCCAACGACGGATTCGGCCTCGGCGCCCAGCGGCGGCCGATCAACAAGAACGATCTGCATCAGGCCCGCACCGATATTGGCGAGTACCTGCAACGTGTGCGTGCACGCGAGTCGGTGGAGGACTTCCAGCCAAAACTGGGATTGATCGTGCCAAAGGAGAAGATCACTGTAAACGGAGATTACAACCTGAGCGGGGAGCGGTATAGGGAAAACGGCGTGCGCATGCATGCGTTTCCACTTGTCACGCTAGGAGAGGTGTGCATCATCAATCCGGCCAAGTCGGAAGGTCTCTCCCTGCCGCCGGACACGCTCGTATCATTCGTTCCGATGGCCGATCTAGGCGAGAACCGCATGAACTTCACATCGAAGGAGACGAAGAGGATTGACGAAATCGGGTCCAGCTACACTTACTTTCGCGATGGAGACGTGCTTGTTGCGAAGGTCACGCCATGCTTTGAAAACGGTAAGGCCGGAGTCGCCAAAGGGCTGGTCAACAGCATTGGCTTTGGATCGAGCGAGTTCTACGTACTCCGGCCGAGCGACCGTGTGCTCGCCGATTTCATCTACTTCTGCGTGACAAGTAGGATCTTTCGCGATCCGGCTATTGCTCAGATGACTGGCACCGGCGGGTTACAGCGTGTGCCGCGAACATTTGTTGAGCAGTTTGAAATCCCCCTCCCGCCGCTGGAAGTGCAGAAGGAGATCGTAGCGGAAATCGATGGCTACCAGAAGGTCATCGACGGCGCCTGCGCCGTCCTCGACCACTATCGCCCCCACATCCCTATCCACCCTGATTGGCCGATGGTTGAGTTGGGAACACTCTGCACGTTCATGAGTGGAGGGACCCCGTCAAAGACGAACCCCTCCTACTGGGAGGGAAACATCCCGTGGGTTTCTGCCAAGGATCTCAAGGTGGAGCAACTATATGACGCCAACACACATATATCCCCCGCAGCGCTTTCCGAGTCTGCAACCCAGCTCGCTCCCGTAGGGTCGCTTCTCGTGCTTGTCCGCGGGATGGGTCTCGCAAACGGAATCCCGATATGCGAGGTCATGATTCCCTGCGCCTTCAACCAAGACGTAAAGGCAATCCTCCCTGATACCTCTCTTGTAAACAGTCGTTTCTTGGCTATCGCTCTCCGCCAACAGCGATCGCAGTTCGAGCGGATCTTGGCTACAGCGGCGCATGGTACCTTGAAGCTCGGGACTGACGATCTCAAGCAGATCCAAATTCCAGTCCCATCGCTCGCAGTTCAGCAGACTGTCGTCGTCGAGATCGAAGCCGAGCAGACGATGGTGGGCGCCAACCGCGAGCTGATCAAACGTATGGAGAAGAAGATTCAGACTGCCCTCGCGTGTGTCTGGGGTGATAACGAGCCGGTCCAGACGGAGAAACAATTCGGGGGAAAGCACCTAAACAGGTAAACTATTGGAGAGGAGATGAGATCATGAAATACGAAGATGAACAGGTCATCAAGGATGTAGAATTTATTCTGAATTCCGGAGACACAGAGATCATCCATACCCTGAAAGTCACCATTCCCGCTTACCTTCATTGTATAGCCACCAAGAGGCAGCATGCCGAGCTCATGTCAGAAAAAGAGGACGTGAACTCGCCGCGGCAGAAACGATAGAGAAATCAGGAGAGAGCTATTGAACAGCAAGCACTCGCAGCCACGAATCTTGAACTCATCATTTGCGTCGAGAAGAAAATCCAGGCCACTCTCGCCCGCATCTGGGGTGAAAAAAATACAGGAGATTTCAAATGAAAACCGTTGTAATCTGCGGCGCTGGCGTTGACAAGAGTGATGGTATCAATATGCCCCTTGCTTCGGAGTTGGTACCACATATCCGCGATTTTCTTAAAACGTCTGAAGGTCAGCCCATTGACAAGGCATTGCGCAATATCTTGCCGCACCTTCATTTCAGCTATGACAAGTTCATCAAGGACGCGATTGATAAACTTTCCAACGAATTCCGTTGGCAGGTAGCTGATATTGTGGACCGCATCAACCGGCAGCTTGAATCAGATGAAATCAATGATACTGATAAAAAAATGGGCAGACTGATTGTCGCCCTCCTGACAAAAATTCAAAAACTTCAAGAAGATGTCCGTCTGGATGATGAAACCGAAGCATTGATCAATGAAGTCTTTGAGGGAGAAATCCCTGTAGAAGATGACAATATCATTGACCTGCCAAAGCTATCCTTCACCGATGTGTTCAATACCGTTATGCGCAGGATATTTGAACGCAGTCTGGATGAGCCCAGCCATCCAATATTACAGTATGTACGCGGTAATCTTATGGATTTTGAGCGGCTGCTTATGGATAGTTTTATCGGATTCTATACAAACACAGAATCTCAGATAAAGAATTACATGTATCTCTCATGGACTCTCTGGGCCTACCTGAAACATTGCGAAGCAGCATGTTTAAAGGATTTGCCGACGCCCTTCTATTGCGACCTTCCAGATGATTGGACCATGATTACACTGAACTACACTTCGTTTGCCAGAAAGCGTTTTGGCGACGACCGTGCACTTTATTTCCATGGTGATCTTTCGAGTTTTGTACGGATGAGGGATCGTCAACTACTTCCCATTGATAACTATGACGGAATAAAAATCGCAGATTTTATCAAGGATATAGTTGGGGAGAATACGCACTTTGATAAAGGCAAAAGTCCGTCATGTGTCGTTCCTTCAATTGTTCCGCCATTAAAGATGAAACCGGTGCTTTCAAATGCGTTCATCGATATCTGGTATCGATCCAAAGATGCCATAGCAAAAGCGGATAAACTGGTGGTTGTAGGCTATTCGTTTAATTATGCAGATGAACACTTCAACGATCTCATCAGGAGGCATAAGAATAAGAGTATTCTTGTGATTGATCCTTATGCTGAAGGTGTCAGAGGCAATCTGCGTAATATCTTCTCGCATGGCGCGGATGACTATGTGTCAACCCAGTTTCAAGGCAAGCCGTGTTTCTGCAAAGACGGGCTGAAAATTACAAAAGCAAAGGCCACTGAAATAGATTGGACGAAAATCTGAGCCATGGAAGAAGCCGCCGAACTGGGCAACTACCTGCCGCTCTCCTTCAAGAGCCCGAAGGAGCAGGAGTATATCACCTTCCTGTGGGATGCCTTTGAGACCAACTACATCCACGGCAAGCACCAGTTCGCGTTCCTCGCCTATCACATGCTCGCCATGAGCTTTGTCTATTTCAACATCTGGCAGATCAAGCATACCGAGCCGGGCGACTTTGTCAAGGCGCTGATCGGCTTCGGCAAGGACATGGAAAAAACCCTGCTTGAAGCCGGCTCGCCATTCGTGTTCAGCACCGTCAACGAGCGCACCATCCTGCGCTTCCTCAAGCTGATCGGTAAGCGACAACGGAAAGATCGGCACCTACGCCAAGCTGGTGGACGACCGAAACGACACCACCCATCCTAACGGAAACATCTTTTTCAGCACCCAGGCTGCACTTGACGCAAAGATATCCGAGATCCTGCGAGTGGTGGAGGAGATCCAGACGCACTCCAGGCCCATCATCGAACGCTGCTACCGAGAGTTCTTGATCCATAGCGCCGACCCCGAGGAGCGCGAATACCCCGACCCGGCCGACAAGATCCGTGAGGTGCTCATCCACGGTAACTACATGTCACAGCGCGACATTGATATCTGCCTGGGATTCGATGTGGAGAGCCTCAAAGGACACACGGGCATCAACGGCATTCTCGAGCTGCACAATACACTCGCCGTGGAGCACAGGATCGATGTCCAGAGTAGCGCTGTATAACCGGGTGAAGCTCAAGTGCATATATCTTTCGCATATGAAAACCATTGGGCATCTGCTCTGAATAATAGATTTCTATAAGAACTCGCTCTGGCAGGCATTCTACACATACCTGTAATAAATCGTTATCTTCAGTACCACCTCGAAACTGATGATCTGCTGGAGATACCCGAACAGGAAGACTCCTCGGTAAAGATCCACGCCCGCGTACGTCACTATCATTGATATACATGGGCTGTTGTCTGAGGGTATGAAGTGTCTACTTTGCCTGTACGATCAAGTCGTCACTATGGCACGGTTTTTATCCGCCTCCGTGCAGACGTACTCCTCGTGCACGGGAGATTTCCTGAGAAGGACATGAGAGGTGGATCCCCAAGAAATCATTGAACCAGCTTTCTGCCCAGTCTGCGGGCCTTTCTCCTTGCCCGTGCGCCGATATCCTGGTGCTGTTTCCGGGCGGCCAGGCCGATGAAGAGAACCCCTGTTGTCCGGGCTCCCATGAGGTCCGCGGCCTGCTTCAGCAGGCCGGTAATGCGGGTGGTGTAACGCGCGAGGAAGGCGGGCGCGGCGGAAGAGGATATCAACACGGCCCGTTTGGTGTTCTCCCTTGTGCGTTTCCTGGGCGCCATCGCCCCCCACGGCCAGCAGGCATAGCAGATCAGCCGCTCGATGAACCGCTTCATGATCGCCGTGACCGTACCGAAATTCATGGGCGAGGCGAGTACGAGGGCGTCTGACTGCTCGATCTTGTCCAGAATGCCGGCCATGTCGTCAGAGAGCGGGCACGTGCCGCGCTCCCGGCCTGTCTGGCCGGTGCAGGTGCGGCAGTTGGTGCAGAACTCGATGCGGGTGTCTGTGAGATGGATCTTCTCGACCAGGGCGCCTTGTTCCCGGGCCGAGGCGAGGATCTCGTCCACCGCGGTATCGATGATCCCGCCTTTGCGATAGGTCCCGACGATCGCGGTCACCTTTTTCTGTCCGTCCATCACGATCCTTTCCCTTGATGATGGGGTGACGGGTCACTTTCCCATGAAAATGCGCCCTCAAGCATGCCAGCCGATCTCGCGGCTGAGAAGCAGACAGCCTCCAGTGTAGCGGATGAACTCGTTTTCTGCAAGATCCACGCGCCGGACCACCTGAAACCCGAGAGAGCGGTACAGATTCATTGCCCGGGTATTGTCGGCGAACACGATAAGGCTCACCACCCGATACCCCGCTTCCCGGGCGCGCTCCTCGGTCAGCTCCATCAGCCTCTTCCCGATACCCCGGCCGCGGAAACGCTCATACACCCCCAAGGCGTCGACATACCAGCTGCCTTCGACCCGTGCGCGATAGAAATCTCGCATGTGATCGAGCTGCTCCGGGGGCAGGCGCGAAGCGAGAACAGGACTGATGCCGTGGAAACGGGAGGGGAAGGACAGTGCCATGCCGGCGATCCCGTCCCTATACCCGGCGACGACGGCGTTCTTGTAGGTGAGGGGATAGACGTCGCCCTCCAGGGCATCGGTGATGACCCTGACCGGAGACCGGCCGGGAAACACGCTGCGGTACAGATATTCGACCACCCCGCCGGACGAGAGGACGATGAGCTCCGCCAGCTCCCGGCAGTCGTGTTTCCTGCCTGGCCTGTAATGCATGTCCACGACATATCCACGAGGCTGCTATTTTTTTCAGGACGCTCCCACGGCACGGGAAGACGCGCCCTTTCTTCGCTTACCGAAGGAGTCTGGTGCCGATATAGAGCCCTGCTCCCCCCATGGCCGCCCGTGCCGATGTGGAAAGCGGCCTGGCCCGGAGCGCGACCGGGGAGAGCGCGGGCTTGAGCTTGTAACTCGCCTTCAGTCCGTAGGCGGAGCCCGGCAGGGTGCTCTCCAGGTCCGAGAAGCTCTGGGGCAGGCCCCGTTCGATGGCGGGCCAGCCGGCCACCATCATGGCCATGATATGGGGCTTCTTGTCGACGCCGCCCCTCACGACGCAGGCGGCCTCACGTCGGGTGAGGTCTTCCAGGGCGCGATACAGCGAGGGCGCGTGTCCCCAGATATTGTAGAACGAGATGCGGCCTTCGGAGCTGATCACATAGGAGGGATTCGCCAGCCCGCCGTACGCCTGATGGACGCTTCCCGCAAGGTCGTCCACCAGCACCTGCCAGGGCAGGCAGTCACACTCCTTATAGATCCTCGCGTCTTCGAGCTTCTGCTCGTACGAGCTGTACGACTGGACACAGGGACCGGGATGGGCCTGGCGGATAAAGATATCGAGAAAGTGCACGCGATCAAACCAGTTGTTGTAGAGCTTGGTGAACGGCTCGACCGAGCCGATTGCGGCCGGTCAGGTTATGGAGCTGAACCGCAGAACCACGGGCTTTCCCCGCAGGCTGCTGAGCCGCACCAGGTTCCCTTCCGTGTTCTCCAGCTCGAAATCCGGGGCCGGGCAGCCGGGCCCGATGCCTCTGACGGCCATGGTTCCTCTGATATCCATCATGGCATATTTCCGGGAGAAGTGATAATAGTTGTAATCCTCTACTCCAAGACGGTTTTCCATGGTATCGAAGAGTTCCGTTACGGTCTTTTCTTCCATATGACCTCCTGATTCTTCAGGCGAGGGTTCGTTAAAGGGTATATATACTCTTAGAATAGCAGTCAGCGCCCTGATTGAAAGTGCCCCCCCCCTTAGGAGAGACGGTCCTGTCGTGCCGGTTCCGGGGCCCCATGCCCGCCGAGGCCCGGACTCGTATCGCATGCATGGGCTTGAGCACCTTCGGTATACGCTCGGAGCCGGCCTTCAGGAAGGCGGCTAACAGGAAAGATCATCAGGGAAATTGATCGATTGCGGGGCGGAACAGGCATGTCCGCCCGGGAAGATGAAGATCCCGGACAGCGCCGTTATTTTCAAGGCGCCGCATAGAATGGCCTGCGAGCGCGGGACCTCCCGAAAGAAACCGGCCCCGCGAGAAAAGAGTCTGCCGGCCCTTACTTGAACCGCTTGTCCGGCCCGCCGAGAATGGTGAATTCCGAGAGCAGCCCGATGCCGTTGCCGCCGTCGAGGAAGCGGTAGCCGATCAGTTTCTGCCCCTGGAACTTCTCCGCCTGAATCATGACGACCGGGGTCTCTCTTTTCGTGTCATGATCCATATGGATGGCGCACGCGGGCAGACTCACTTCGAGCGGCTTCATCTGACTCGGATTGTTGATGTAGAACACGGCCAAACCCGCATCGACATCATCCTTGGTCGCGACCCTGTCTCTGATACAGGGTGTCTCGCTCCAGTTCGTGATGTCGAGGGGTCCCCACAAGTCGTTGATTTGATCTGCCATGCAGTTCCTCCTCAATGTATGGAAGTATGTTCTTAACACAGTATAGGTGTATTGAACAGCACCAAGTCATGCATTCTGTCTTTTTCAAGGGATTACCAGGGAAAAATGAGCTTTATCATACTGATAACAGGCCTTTGCGATCGAATGCTCGGTTCAGGTGGTGTATCGTAAAGAATTTACTGGATTTCTGTATGTAGAATAGCGGGAGCTGCCGCCGGGGAAGAACGTGCAGCAAGGGCACACCCCTCGATGGTGACCCACCCGGCATGGCAGGGTGCCCCAACCCGGTGCCGGGTGCCTTCGGCAGCCTGAGTGTAAATCACAACTGCAGGGAATCCCGACTGAAAGTATTGACTCCTTGATCGGTTGTGACTATAGTTCACCCGGCAGAAAATGACGGGCACCCCGGGTGTCCCTGATATGTGGAGAGAGGAGAGTGAACCATGAGCAACATCATCAATCGTGACACCATCGGTGACATGGCCAGAAGGGCGGCGACCAAATACGGCGACAAGACCGCCATCATCTTCCGTGACGTGAAGCTCTCGTTCTACGATCTGGAGCGGGAGGCGAGGCGCTTTGCCCACCTCATGAAGAGATACGGCGTCAAGAAGGGCGACCGGGTGAGCATCTATGCCTACAATTCCCACTACTACCCCATCAGCATGCTGGGCCTTGCCAAGATCGGAGCGATCCAGGTGCCCATCAACTACATGCTCAATGCCGAGGAGATCGCCTACATCGTCAACCATTCCGGCTCGCGGATCTTCATCGTGGAGGACGGCCTGTATCCCATCATCGCCCAATCCCAGTCCAGGTTCGAGACCGTGGAAAAATGGGGCTTCATCCCGCTGGGCGGCTCGCTCCTTCCCGAGGGCTACTTCGACCTGGTCGAAGAAATGAAGGATATGCCCTATGAGGAGCCCCAGGTCGACGTCAGCGCGGAAGACATCGTCCAGATCCCGTACACCAGCGGAACCGAGTCCAGGCCCAAGGGCGCCATGCTCTCGCACCGGGCCCTCATGTCGCAGTATCACAGCTGCATCTTCGACGGACAGTACGACACCTACGACGTGAGTCTGCACGCCCTGCCCCTGTTCCACTGCGCCCAGCTCCACTGCTTCCTCATGCCCTATCTGTATGTGGGCGCCACGAACGTCATCATGCACAAGGCCGATGCCCTGGAGATGATCCGGAACATCGAGAAATACCAGATCACCCACATGTTCGCCCCGCCCACGGTATGGATCGGGATCCTGAACCATCCCGAATTCAAAAACCATAACCACGGCAGCCTCAAGAAGGCGGCCTATGGCGCCAGCATCATGCCCGTAGAGATCATCAAGCAGCTCTCCGTGGCCTTCAGGGGACTGAAGCTCTGGAACTACTACGGTCAGACCGAGATGGGCCCGGTCGCCACCATATTGAAACCCGAAGACCAGCTTCTGAAGCCGGGCTCCGCAGGCCAGCCAGTGCTCAACGTGGAGACCAGGCTCATGGACGACGACGGCAGGTTCGTGCCCAACGGCGAGGTGGGCGAGATCGTGCACCGCTCGGGCCACGTGATGACCGGCTATCTGAACGATCCGGAGAAGACCGACGCCGCCTTTGATTTCGGCTGGTTCCACAGCGGCGATCTGGGCAGGTTCGACGAGGACGGATATCTCTATGTGGTAGACCGCAAAAAGGACATGATCAAGACCGGCGGCGAGAATGTGGCCTCGCGCGAGGTGGAGGAGGTGCTCTACCGGCATCCGGGTGTCGAGGAGGTGGCGGTCATCGGCCTTCCCGACCCCAAGTGGATCGAGATCGTGGCCGCGGTGGTCGTTCCGAAAAAGGGCGCGACCGTGGTCGAGAAAGACCTTGTTTCCTACTGCAAGGAGCATCTGGCCGGGTTCAAGTGCCCGAAGAAGATCATCATGACCGACAAGCTCCCGAAAAATCCCTCGGGCAAGATACTCAAGCGCGAGCTGAAGGAGACGTTCGCGAAGTAACTGCACGACGGGCAGGTCATTTGGGCCACGGCACGATCCGCGGCCCCTGCTTCCCCGATCCCCCATGGGGGTGATGCCCCGGTTGTGCGCCGGGGATCTCCCGAGGAATATGTCCCTGGCCCCCCCATTGACTTTATACGGCGCACCCCTACATGAGAATCACATCGTTACCTCCCGCGGAGCAATCTGCGGGTAAGGGGCTGTGAAGCGGATTCCTGGATACGGAACGGCGTAACTGCCCACAACGGGGAGTTCCTCCGGTCATACATGAGGAAGCTGCCGCGCCTTCATACAAATCGGTGCCGTTCGTTTTTTCGGTGCCGGCGATCTCGCTCTCTTTCGTGTTTCTCCTGATATGAATCATGAAATAAGGCCGGTGGACGATTGCCGGCAATGGAAAGCGCCTATAAGGAGAACAGATGGAGAAAACTCAAGGATAAAGGAGAGTACACCATGATGCGAAGAGAAGAGTTTTTGAGACTGCACCCGGATGTCAAGGGAGAGATGGTCGCGTACAGCAAAGACGGTGAGAAGCTGGGAAGGATCACCGCCCTCAACCAGGATACCATCAACATCGAAAAGGGGTTTTTCTTCCCGCGTGATTTTGCCGTGCCATACGACAATATCGTCGATATCCACGGCAACGAGATGGTGATCGACCAGCACCGGGCGGCGTTGAGCGACTGGCAGAAACCCGAGTATGAAGGATGGAGCCGGAGCGGTCAACTGGGCCAGGGCCAGGAGATCAACATCCCCCTGTGGGAGGAAGATCTCGAAGCACGTAAGACATCGCACCAGAAGGGCGAGGTCCATCTCAAGAAGGTGGTCCATACCGAGCAGCGAACCATCACCGTACCGGTGACGAGTGAAGAGGTGGTGGTGGAGCATACGCCCATGAGCGAGTCCGGCGAACTGGGGCCCGATGAGATGGCCTTCCGCGAAGAGGACATGACCATCCCGATCATGGAAGAAGAGGTCGAGGTGGTGAAGCGTCAGAGAGTCAGAGAGGCCATCCATGCCAAAAAGGTCGCCCACACCGAGCAGCGGGAGATGAGCGGTGATGTCAGGATAGAAGACATCGAGGTCGAAAGGGCGGAAGGTCTCAAGGAAACCAGTGGGAAGGAACGGGGGAAGGTATAAGAAGGAAAACTGACAACCGATCTTGAAAAAAAGGAGGCCGGACCGGTTGCCCCTGCCGCAGAAGGGGCCCGGCCCGGCCTTTCTTTTCCGGAACGCATCCCGGGTTTCAAACGCGGTATAGAGATGAACTGACCTGAAAACTATTATAAGCCATATGCGGCCCTGTATGGCATGACCGGCTGGAGCGGGAACTGCAGCCTTTCCCGGGAAAGGCGGTTTTTTTAGGGGATCCGGGCTGGTCGTGCATCAGGATATGCCAGGGCGCAGGGCGGTAAGCTATGGAGATCGAAGAACACAAGGTCCATGTGGAGGATGTTCCCATCCGTTATCTGAGCGTAGGCTCCGGACCCGCACTCCTGCTCCTGCACGGGATCGGCGACAGCGCATCCGACTGGGTGCCGGTGATGCGCGAGCTGTCGCGCACCTGGAGCATATTCGCCCCCGACATGCCCTTTGTCACCGGATGGGGCGATGGGCGGGACTATACGCCGCAGCACCTCAGCCGGTTCGTCCTGTCGTTTCTCAGGGCCGTGCGGGTGGCACGATGCGTGATCGCGGGTCACAGCGCGGGAGGCACGGCCGCCATAGACCTCGCGCTCGAAAAACCCGATCTGGTCAGGGCTCTGGTGCTGGTGGCCAGCTCGGGTCTCGGTCAGGAAATCCACCCGGCAATGGTCGCCGAGGCGGCCCCCCTCTGGGGAGACCTCGCGATCGGCTTGGCGCAGACACCGGTCGGGTCCCTGCAGAGGGCCCTGTTCAGATCGCAGCTCCTGTTCAGCAGGCCCGGTCAGGCTCCCAGGCAGTGGTGGGCGGAGCAGTACCGGCTCTCGCTCGAACCCGCGTTCCTGCCTGCGGCGCTCGATGCCCTGCGTGCAAGCACCGGCCCGCTGGGCCAGAAAATAATTCTCCTGGAGCAGCTTCCCGGGCTGAAGATGCCCGTACTGCTCATCTGGGGAACCCTGGATCAGGTGGTGCCGGTTTTCCAGGCCGAGGATGCCCTGGACTATCTCACGGACGGCAGGCTCGCCGTGATTCCCGGCAGCGGCCACATGCCCCACGTGGAGAGTCCGGCTGCGTGTGCAGAGGAGATAACCCGTTTTGCCGCGAAGAATATCCGGGCGTAAAGCGAGGCGGAAGAGTTTTGTCTTGATTCTTTTTTCCTGTCTGATACCACACTTAAAAGTATGAGCCCGAAGACAAAAACTTACCGGTCCTGTATCCCGGCAGCGGCACTGCTTCTGCTGCCGGCGCTTGCTGCATTCGCCGTCCTCCCGCCCGCCGCCCCGGCGCAGAACAGGCCCCCTGCAGGAGAGGAAAACATCGCGCGGGCCACGCTGGACAACGGGCTTGAAGTAGTCGTGGTGCGCAACACCCTGTCGCCCGTGGCCACCACGGTGGTCAGCTACAAGGTCGGGGCGGACGAATCTCCAGCAGGGTTCCCGGGCACGGCCCATGCGCTCGAGCACATGATGTTCCGCGGAAGCCCCGGGCTCTCGGCCGGACAGCTGGCGAACATCACCGCGGCAATGGGCGGCATGTTCAACGCGCTCACCCGGCAGAGCGCCACCCAGTATTTCTTCACCGTGCCCGCAGCGGATCTGGAGATCGCGCTCAGGGTCGAGGCCGCCCGCATGCGCGGCGTCCTCGGCAGGGAGGAGGCGTGGAATCAGGAGCGGGGGGCGATGCTGCAGGAGGTGGCCCGGAATCACTCCATACCCGAATACGTGCTCTACACCAGGCTGAGGGAGGCGCTGTTCAAGGGTACTCCCTACGAGCAGGACGCGCTGGGAACCCGGCCGTCGCTGGAGAAGACCACGGCCGGCATGCTCAAGCGGTTCCACGAGACCTGGTACGTTCCCGGCAACGCCGTGCTGGTAGTGGCCGGCGATGTCGACCCGAAGGATACCCTGGAGAAGATCGGGCGGCTCTTCGGCGACATCCCCGCAAGAGAGGTCCCCAATCGGCCCGGTGTGGACTTGAGGCCCGTGAAACAGCAGACCGTTCGGCTCAGGACCGACAAGCCCTATGGGTCGGTGGTCACGGCGCTGCGCATGCCCGGCTTTGATAGCTCTGATTACGCCGCCGCCCGGGTGCTCTCCGATATCCTGAACAATCCCCGGGGAGTCCTGTACGCCCTGGTGCCTCAAGGCAAGGCGCTCGACACCGGGTTTCAGATGGATACCTACCCGAAGTCCGGCATGGGGTATGCGGTGGCCCTGTTCCCTCAAGGGTCCGATCCGCAGGAGCTGGAGGCAGAGCTGAAAAAGGTGCTCTCAAGCCTCGCGCGCGACGGTGTTTCCGAGGAGATGGTCGCAGCCGCCAAGCGCCGGACCATGACCTCGGTGGAGCTCGATAAAAACTCGGTCACCGGGCTGGCCATGGCGTGGTCGACCGCCCTGGCCGTGGAGGGCCGAACGTCTCCCGAGGAGATCCTGGACGCCATCGAAAAGGTCTCGTCCAAGGACGTGAACCGGCTGGCGCGTGCCTGCTTCGACCTTGACGGCTCCGTGACCGGCATTCTCGTCCCCGAGCCTTCGGGAAGGCCCACGTCGTCGTCCGGGGGCTTCGGCGGCCCGGAGTCCTTCACGCCCGAGAACGTCGAGGCCGTCGAGCTCCCTCCATGGGCGGAAAAGACCCTGGAGAGGCTCTCGGTTCCGGAATCCGTGGTGAACCCGGTGGTGAGCACGCTTCCGAACGGCATCAACCTGATCGTTCAGCCCGAGTCCGTGAGCGAGACGGTGAGTGTCTACGGGCACGTGAGAAACACCCCGGAGCTGCAGGTGCCGAAAGGCAGGGAGGGCGTGAACCACGTGCTCGACAACCTCTTCTCCTACGGCACGACCTCGCTCGACCGGGAGGAGTTCCAGAAGGCCCTGGACGAGATCGGAGCGTTCGTCACCCCGGGCGTGGACTTCAGCCTGCAGGTGATGGCCGATCATGTCGACCGGGGGATGGAACTCCTCGCGGACAACGAACTCCGGCCGGCCCTGCCGGAAAAGGCGTTTCAGACCGTGCGCCGTCAGGTCGCGGCCACGACGGCCGGGCGTCTGGAGAGCCCCGAGTACCTTGCCGATCGCGCCCTCCGGAAGGCCCTCTATCCCGAGGACGACCCGACGCTCAGGCAGGCCACACCGGAGACCGTGACCTCTCTGGACATGGACGGGGTGAAGGACTATTACCGCAGGGTCTTCCGGCCGGACATGACCACCATCGTGGTCATCGGCCGCATCACGCCCGAAAAGGCCCGGACCCTGGTGGAGAAGCATTTCGGCGGCTGGAAAGCCCCGCAGGGCCCCAAGCCGGACGTGCTCCTGCCCGCTGTTCCTCTCAACAGTGGGTCCCATACCCGGGTGCCCAACGAAAGCCGTGTCCAGGACCGGGTGGTGCTCGCCCAGACCCTGGGGCTGAACCGCTCGCATCCGGACTACTATGCCCTGCAGCTCGGCAATCACGTGCTCGGAGGCGCCTTCTACGCCACCCGGCTCTACCGGGACCTGAGGGAAAGGACCGGCCTGGTGTACCATGTATCCTCGTACTTCGACCTGGACCAGAGGAGGGGACGCTACACCGTGGAGTACGCGTGCGATCCAGCCAACGTGGCGCAGGCCCGGGCCATCGTGGAGCGCAATCTCACGGACATGCGGGAAAACCCGGTAACCCCCGATGAGCTGCTGCGCGCCAAGGCCCTGCTGCTCCGGAAGATTCCGCTCTCCGAGTCCAGCGTGCGGAGCATCGCGCTGGGGTTCATCCACCGGACCAGGCTCGACCTGCCCCTGGATGAACCCACCCGGGCTGCACACCGCTATCTCGGCCTCACCGCCCCTGAGGTACGGGACGCCTTTGCGCGGTGGGTGCGCACCGGCGACCTGGTCCAGGTGATCGAGGGACCCGCCTCCCGGTAGAGCACCCTCGCAGGAAGATCCGCTCAGATTCCGTCCCGCCCTGCTCCCGTCCCGCCCTGCTCCCCGGGCGGCGGCTCCATGTGGGCCTTTTGCGTGGACGCCCATCCTGCTTTCAGATGTAAGGACTGCAGCCGCAGTGTGCTCCGGCCGGCAGACAAGCAACAGATATCCCTTGCCCTTTTCTCACAATGCGGTTTGCTTATTCTGCCCGATGAGATATACTTGTCCCTGATGACGGCGAAAAGAAAACACACGGCCACACCTGCCCTCATGACGGCATGCACGGTTTTTCTCCTGGTGGCGGCGGCTGCTTTTTCCCCGGCATATGCGCTGCCGTCCGCATGGGAGGAGTATCGCGGCTGGATCGTCGGCATCATGCTCGGGGTTTTCGTCCTCGGTCTGCTCGTCGTCGTTCTCTTCCAGCGGAAAAACGGGCAGGGGATCGAGATTCAACACGAAGACCTCGAGAGGCTGATGAGGGAGCGCACCGCCGAGCTCGAGGCCGATCTCGAAGCCGAGATCGAAAGGGGGAGGATCGCGCAGGAGGCACTCGCGCGGAGCGAGGCAGACCTGAAGATGGTCCAGGAAGTGGCCGTGGTCGGCGGCTGGAGTCTCGACCTGCGCACAAACGAGCTCACCTGGACCAACGGGGTGTACGATGTCTTCGGGCTGCCCCGCGGAACGCCTCTGGATTACGAGAAGTTCCTGTCGTTCGTCCACCCGGACGATGCGGAATATGTGAATGAAAGCTGGAGCAATGCCCTGGAGGGTGCGCAGTACGACATCGAGCACCGCATTCTGGCGGACGGGGGCGTGAAGTGGGTCAGGGAAAAGGCCCAGGTTGAATTTTCAGACAGCGGCGTTCCGCTGCGCGGTTCGGGAATCGTGCAGGACATCACGAGGCGCAAGCAGGCCGAGGAAGAGCGTCACGTGCTTCGCCGGCAGCTCGCGCACGTTTCCCGGGTCACCACAGCCGGAGAGCTCACCGCGGCGCTCGCCCACGAGATCAACCAGCCTCTGGCCGCGATCCTCGCGAACGCCCAGGCCGCCCGGCACATCCTTGACGAAAAGGAGCCCGACATGGACGAGCTCCATGCGATCCTGGACGATATCATCAACGACGACGGTCGCGCCCGGGAAGTGATCAAACGGATCCGCTCCCTGCTCAGAAAGGAAAGCGCGAACAAGGACCGGATGGACGTCAACCGGATCGTCGAGGATGCCCTCAGGCTGGTGGAGCGGGAATCACGGTTCAGGGGCGTCGCGGTCCGCACCGAACTTGCCGGGGGGCTTCCCCCTGTGGCGGGCGACCCGATTCAGGTTGGTCAGGTGGTGATCAACCTTCTGCTCAACGCCATGGAGGCCATCGGTGAGGTCTCCGAGCCCCCGCGGGAGGTCACGGTGGAGAGCCGGATGAACGGCAAGACAGAGATCGTGGTCAGTGTCCGGGACACGGGAAGGGGCATCGGCGGGAATGCCGTGCGATCGGTGTTCGAGCCCTTTTTCACGACCAAGGAGACCGGGCTGGGGCTGGGGCTTTCCATCAGCCGTTCCATCATCGAGGCCCACGGCGGCAGGCTGTCTGCAGCAGACAACCCGGGGCGCGGTGCGACCTTCTCCTTCAGCCTGCCGGTGATGCAAAGGAATGCATGACATGAATGACCGACCCGACGCGGAAGTCCTGATCATCGATGACGATGCCTCCATGCGCAAGGCACTGGAGAGACTGCTTCAGAGTATGGGCTACCGGACCCGGACCTTCTCATCGGCGCAGGAATTCCTGAACACGGATTTTCCGCCCGGCTCTGTGGGCTGCATTGTCCTTGACGTCAAGATGCCCGGGATGAGCGGTACGGACCTGCAGGAAGAGCTGAAAAAGAGGGATCTGCCCTTTCCCATCGTCTTCATCACCGGCCACGGGACCATCCCCATGAGCGTGCAGGCCATGAAGCACGGAGCAGTGGACTTTCTGGAAAAGCCCTTTGACGATCATGCCCTGGTACAGGCCATCTCCCGGGCCATGGAGAAGGGCAGGCAGGCCATGGCTTTCAAGCGCGAGATCAGGGAGCTCGAGGAAAGATATCGGCTGCTCACCCCCCGGGAAAGGGAGGTGCTCGCGCTGGTCGTGGCCGGAATGCTCAACAAGCAGATAGCCGCGGAGCTGGGCACCTCGGAGAAGACCATCAAGGTCCACCGGGGAAGGGTCATGGAAAAGATGCAGGCCGGGTCCCTGGCCGATCTGGTGAGGATGGCCGAAAAGCTGAATATCTCAACCTCCTGATGCTCCGCCCGGAGCTTCGTCCCGGGGGGATCTTCCGGGAAATGACCCGCTCGGCCGTTTTTTCTCCCTCTCTTGTTTTTCCGTGACACAGGGGTATCTAACAGGTAACCCCGGTGAGTGGGAGCCTGTCCCGCGAACCGTTCCTGCCCGGGAAGGTTCGCGGGGGGAGATCACGCGCATCGAAACGTAATGAAGACCTGTTTGATACGCGATGACTCGGAAAGGACGGAACGTGAGAAAGGAAGATCTCGCTATCGATATCGTGGACGATGATGTCTCTCTCTGCCGCGCCCTGGCGCGCCTGCTCAGGGCTGCGGGGTTCAGGGACATCGGCCAGTTCCATTCGGCGGAGGATTTTCTCTCCATACCCGGCCGGAGAACGCCATCGCTCCTGATTCTCGACCTGAGGCTGCCCGGCATGAGCGGGACAGACCTGCTGGAACACATCCGTTCTTCGGGAAGCATGGTGCCCGTGATACTCATATCGTCGCACGATGAGGAACTCATGCATGCGCACGAAGCGAGCTACCATCCCGTGAGCTTTCTGCTCAAACCTTTTGAAGAGGAAGATCTCCTCTCGGTCATCCACGGCGTCGCGCCGTAGCCGCTCCACACCCGTAGGACCAAAGTCCAATGGACCAAGGTCCAATTTTCATCACCCCGACTTTCCCGTAATGAATCACCATGAGCATGGGGGTTTTTCAGTATACCCCGGCAGAGGACAAGCCGGCAGGGGAGAAAATCCCTGCTCCGGCACATGCATTTCAACACGAGCACAGAGAAGGGAGGAGTCATGGGGAGCAGTTATCAGCCGTACGAAGTATCTTTATATCAGAAAAAGATGAACGAGTTCCGGTACCTGACCCTGGAAGAAGAGCTGGAGCTCGCCAGGCGTTATCGTGACGGGGACAGCGAGGCCGGCCGGACGCTCGTGGAGGCAAACCTGCGCAATGTCGTGAAGGTGAGCCGGGGCTATTTCTATCAGGGGTACGATCCTCTGGAGATCGTTCAGGAGGGCAATATGGGGCTCATGAGGGCCCTGCCCCTGTTCGATCCGGACCGGGGAATCAAGTTTTTCAGCTACGCGGTCTGGTGGGTGAGGTGCTACATCATGAACTTTCTCGCCAAGAGCAGCAAGCCGCTGACCGGAATGATCGGGCATGCACCCGGCGTCGTGTCCCTGGACACCGCCATGTCAGATAAGTCGGACAACGAGGAGTGCTTTGTGGACCACATCCCGGACGAGGCCCCCAGCCAGGAAGACGAGCTGGTTTCCCGGCAGAGGCCCGTGCTCCTGTTCCGGATTCTCGACTCGGAGAGCTGCCCGCTCACCGGTAGAGAGCGGTACGTGCTTCAGAGGCGGTATCTCGACGAGCCCCGCCCGACCCTCGGCCAGGTCGCCCAGGTTCTGAACATCACCAAGGAACGCGTCAGGCAGATCGAGAACAAGTCGCTGGAAAAGATGAAGCACCACATCCGGGAGAGTTATTCCCTGGGAAAAGACGATTTCGTGGCCGACTACCGCAGCCTGCCTTCCGGCAGGGGTCTGCCGGCCCGGATGGCGTCGGCGGGCTGAGATGCCCGGCCGCAGGAGATCAGGGGCGGTCCCGGGGCCGGGGAGGTTTGCGCCGGGTCCTTATTTAGAGCAGGTGCAGGCCTTCCATTTTCCCTGCCAGGCCGTATTAAACTTACAGGAATTCTCGTGAAAAGAAAGTGCGGTCCGCACCGGCTGATCACAAAAGAAAAAAGGAGGTATATATGATTGGATTTCCGGATCTACCTTATCCAAAAAATGCCCTGGAGCCGGCCATCAGTGCCAGAACCCTGGAGTTCCACCATGGGAAGCACCACAAGAAATACGTGGACACAGCCAACCAGATCATCCAGGGGACCGACCTGGAGAACGAGTCCCTGGAGACCATTGTGCGAAAGGCCGCCGGCGATCCCGGGAAGACCACCCTGTTCAACAACGCGGCCCAGGTCTGGAACCACAACTTTTACTGGCAGTGTCTCAAACCGGGCGGAGGGGGCGATCCCACCGGAGAGATAGGGGCGAAGATCAATGCCACGTGGGGCAGCGCCGCGAAGTTTTTCGAGGACCTGAAAAACGCCGGCACCTCACAGTTCGGCAGCGGATATGCCTGGCTCGTGCTCGACAACGGCGAGCTCAAGGTCACCAAGACCGGCAATGCCGACAACCCGCTGGTACACGGGCAAACCCCGCTTCTGGGCATCGACGTGTGGGAGCATGCCTACTACCTCGACTACCAGAACCTCAGACCGGATCATCTTTCCGCAGTCATCGAAAAGCTCATCAACTGGGACTTCGTGAATGCCTGTCTGAGCCGCTGATGGGTGGGGCAGGGGCTTTCCGATGAATGCAAGGGAAGGGGGGGGGCTTCCTGCTCGCCCCCCTCGTCCCCTTGCCCTTAAGCGGCCGCGTCTGCGGACATGCAGGGTGCGGTCTCCCGGCTCAGAGCCGGCAAAGGGAGACTGCCCTCATGCTCAGCTGCAGGCCGGTCCCGGACGCTCCCGAGGGCCATGTCCACAGGCTGCGCCAGGGCCGCCCGGTCCATCCGCACTTTATTCCCCGGCTCCCTGCTCGATGTCCTCCCCGGTCTCTTCGAGCTGCTCCTGTCCTTCCTCGACCGACTCGTCGATCCGTTCACCCGCCTGCTCGGCCGGGCCCTGCTGTTCGCAGCCCCATATCCCCAGGGTCATGACCGTCACGATCAGTCCGGTGAAGATACCCTTGAGAAGACGCTTCATCTTTTCCCTCCTTATCGCATGAGATAGATAAGTATAATGAATACGCCCGCAGGAGGGGAAAACCAAGTTCGGCTCGCCTGTACACGAAGCAGCCGGTGATCAGCCCTCCAGACGTCGGCCTGTGCGCAGGAGGGGAATTCGTGCCGCTGCCGGCTGCGGCAGAGCTGAACAACTCCCTTGTCTGTGCGCAGACCGGGAAATTATACGGTCGGGTGCAGGCGGATCTTTCTCAGCCCGGTCACCGTAAGGGATCTGTCACGGAGCCACGGGTTTCAGCTCGACGGCCACACAGTGAAACTGCAGCCTGTTTTCCTGCCGGAAGTAGTTGAAGGTAAGGCCGTCGCCATAGGCATACTCGATGAATCTGATTCTGCCTTCGAAGACGGTCCCCGCGGGGCTGGCCCGGTAAAGATCGTATACGGCCTTTCCGGTATAGCCGCTCTCGGGTATGCCCACGAGCCTGTTTTCAGGGGTGTAGATCGTGAACACCACCTGGGTCGCCTTCCCGGAATGGTCGAGGGAGTCTCTCAGGGATGCGGAAGGATAGCAGGTCAGAACAAGTGCGTTCTCCCGGTCCGGTTTCATCATCCGGCAGGTTTCACTGCCGCCGATCTCCCGGCCGGGCACAAAATACTCGTCCAAGATCTTAAACGCCTGCCGCCGCTTCTGCTCCGCACAGATGGAGCAGGGATCTTCCGCAGCCTCGGTGAGAAGGACGAGGGGCTCTTCGGGAAGATCGTGCGCATGCGAGAACGGCACTGCCGGCAGAAGCATGATCATGATCAGCAGAGCAGCGACTCTCGGGGCGCGTATCATAGCGGGACCGCCTCCTTTTTCACGAGGAACTCATCGATAAATTTGTCGATCGCAGGACCATACACGGCCAGAGAATCCATGAATCCCCGGTTGTGCGAACCGGATATCTCCAGAAAGGATTTTCGCCCCTTTACGGAGCGGTACAGCTCCTTTCCCTGCCCCGGCGGTATCATCTCGTCATCCGCGCTGTGGATGACGAGCACCGGGACATCCACCCGCTCAAGATGGCTGCGGGTAGGGTAGGCGTAGCGCCACAGCAGCAGGGAAGGGACCATGCCGAAGCGGTCCCGGACCAGGTCGCCCAGCGAGGTGAAGGAGGACTCGATGATGAGCGCGCCGCACGGGTGCTCCGCGGCGGTCCTGGCCGCAATGGGCCCGCCGAGGGATCTGCCCCAGAGGATGATCGTATCCGGGGCTATTCCTTTTTCCTGTGTCAGATAACGGTAGGCGGCCTCTGCGTCCGTGTAGGTACCCTGTTCGGAAGGCGACCCCTCGCTCCTGCCGTATCCCCGGTAGTCGAAGACGAGCGTGTTGAGCTTGAGCCGGTTGCCGATCACGAGGGTGTCGAGACGGTCGGCGATGTTCCCTCCGTTGCCGTGGCAGAAGAGCACGCTGCCCCGTGCATCCTCAGCCGGGACCCACCAGCCGGTGATCTTCACTCCGTCAGATGTCTCGATGTTCACCCACTCGTAGCTCAATCCCGCATCCTCAGGGGTGCGGACCATTTCCTTCCGGGGATGGTAGACCAGGGAGCCCGCGCACCCGCTGAAGAGGGAGCAGATACCGAGGATGACAACGAATCTGATCAGCTTTTGTCTCATGATGTTTCCACCTTGTCAGAAAAACAGGTTCCAGAGAATCCGGAGCTCTGTCCGGGCGAAATCCCCTGTCCTTCGCCGGGAGATATCCATCTGGACGCTCTGGCCCGGGCCGATGGCAAAGCTCTGCTGAAGGCCTGCCTCAAAGAGATTGTAGCTGTCTCCGAGACCGTAATAGACGTCCCTGATGCGGGCATGGATTTTCCAGGAGCCTCCCATGACCCTGATGATGCCCGCCGATCCGCCTGCGCCTGCTGCATATCGTTTTTCCAGGGCACCGCCCAGGTTCAGGCCTGTCTCCAGCATCCCGTAGAACATGCCCCTCTGTGTGCCGCCGAACGCCAGCCCTCCGCCCGGATTGATCTGGTATACCAGGTGCGACTCGTCATCGTCTCTGTCCACCCGGACAAGCCCGGTATCGAGCTTCCAGGACACGGGGCGGAAAAAGCGGTCCCGGGGGGAGAGGGAAACGATATCGATAATGTCCAGGCTCTCCAGGAGGAGCCTACTGTCTTCGGGATAATAGCGCAGCGCCGCGTCTGCGAAGACGAGCTGTGCCCCTTCGACATAGCCGTGGTCCAGGTCCATGAGATGGTGATAGGCGGGTCTGATCCTGAGTTCTGCAAAGGCATCGTCCCCCCTGACCCCGGCCCCGATCGCCAGGCGGTTGGAGCGATGCCCCCTGTCGGGCTGAACAGGTGGAGCAATCCCGTCCGGGGCGGCTCCCGGGCCTGTGCCGAGCCGGCTGCGTGCGGTGAGGATGGCCAGGAATCGCTCCTGATACGTCTCCTCGGATACCCTGCGCTTGGAATAGAGGTATTGCAGATACTCCCCGGCAAGCTCGCAGGTCGTCTTTTTCTCCTGATCGGAAAGGCAGCAGAGCTTCAGGGCGTCTCCGTGCGGCATCCCGTCAGCCATGGCAAGGGCGGCGGTCTTTCCCGGTTCGCTCAGGTCCGAGGCGAGGAATCTGATCTTGGTGGTTCTGGACGGCCGGTAAGATGC
>JAHDKO010000051.1 GCA_018436855.1 Deltaproteobacteria bacterium
GGGGCAATGACGAACCACTGGAACGACATCCAGCATGCGGACGTCATCATGATCCTCGGCTCAAACGCGGCCGAGAATCATCCTATCTCTTTCAAATACGTCAATCTCGCCCGGGAAAAGAGGGGCGCGAAGCTCATCAACGTAGATCCCCGGTTCACCCGGACCTCGGCCACCGCAGACAAGTATGCGCGGCTCAGGTCGGGTACCGACATCGCCTTTGTCGGGGGCATGATCAACTACGCCCTCGAAAACAACAGGATCCAGAAAGACTACGTGGTCAACTATACCAATGCGGCATTCCTGGTGAATCCGGATTTCAAAGGCCCCGTCGACCTTGATGGAGTGTACTCCGGTCTGAACGGCGGCAAGTACGACAAGGCCACCTGGAGCTACCAGCTCGATGAAAACGGGGTTCCCAAAAAGGACACCACTTTGCGGGATCCCAACTGCGTGTTCCTGCTGCTCAAGAAGCACTACGCACGCTACGACATGGAAACGGTCTGCAGGATAACGGGCGGAGACAGCAAGGACTATGAAGAGATCTACGATCTCTACACATCCACCTGCAGGCCGGAGAAGTCGGCCACCATCATGTACGCCATGGGCACCACCCAGCACACATACGGGTCGCAGAACGTGCGGGCCTTCTCGGTGCTCCAGCTGCTCCTGGGCAACATCGGGGTCGCAGGAGGCGGCATCAACGCCCTTCGCGGCGAGAGCAACGTGCAGGGCTCCACAGACCACGCGGCCCTGTTCCACATCCTGCCCGGCTATCTCCAGGCGCCCAAGGCTTCTCAGCAGACGTACCAGAATTACCTCGAGGACAGCACCCCGAAGAACTCCGATCCCAAGAGCGTCAACTGGTGGGGAAACTATCCCAAGTATGCGGCCAGCCTTTTGAAGGCTTGGTGGCGAGATGCCGACCCGGAGAGGTCTTATGATTACATAGGCAAGATCGACGACGGAGTGAACTACTCCACCATTCCCATTATCGAGAGGATGGCGTCGGGCAAGATCAACGGCCTGTTCTGCTGGGGCCAGAACCCGGCGGTGGGTTGTCCGAGCGCACGCCTCGTGCGCCGCGCCCTTGCCAAGCTTGACTGGCTGGTGGCAGTGGATCTCTGGGAAACCGAGACCGCTTCCTTCTGGCAGCCGGAAGCCGGCGTGGATCCCTCTGCCGTCAAGACCGAGGTGTTCCTGCTTCCCGCGGCCTCTTCCGTGGAAAAGGAAGGCTCCATCTCCAACTCCGGCAGATGGGCCCAGTGGCGATGGAAGGCGACCGAGCCCCCGGGAGATGCGCGGGACGACCTGTACATCATATCCGAGCTCGTTCACCGCGTGAAGCACCTCTATGCCAAAGAAGGCGGCGCATTCCCCGAGCCCATTCTCGGGCTCTCCTGGGATTATGCCAACAGCGGCATGGACGGTTCCGTCCACCACCCCTCTCCCCGCGAGGTGGCGAAAGAGATCAACGGCTTCTTCCTCAAGGATGTCGTGATCAACGGCACGGCGTACAAGGCCGGTCAGATGGTGCCCAGCTTCGCGCTCCTGCAGGCGGACGGCTCCACCTGCAGCGGCTGCTGGCTCTACTGCAACTCGGTCACCGATACCGAAAACCGGCTGATGCGCAGGGACAACTCCGACCCCACGGGTCTGGGCTTCTACCACAACTGGGCCTGGTGCTGGCCGGTGAACAGAAGGATCATCTACAACCGCGCGAGCGTGGACTTGAGCGGTAAACCCTGGGCCAAGGACAAGCCGGTCATCTGGTGGGACGGTCTGAAGAAGACCTGGCTCGGCGATGTTCCGGACGGTGGCGGCGCGCCGGGAGCCGTGCACCCCTTCATCATGGTCAACCATGGGTACGGGCAGCTCTTCTCGCCCGGCATGGTCGACGGTCCGTTCCCCGAGCACTACGAGCCCCTGGAGTCGCAGGTACCCAACCTCCTGTCCAAACAGCAGGAGTCTCCTGTCATCACTCGCTATGACAAGGCGGTTCAGGAGCAGGTGTGCGATCCCATGCTGGTGGAGGGCGCGGCGGCCTGCGTATTCGGCAGCCCCGACAAAGACAGGTTCCCCATCTACTGCACCACCTACCGGGTCACCGAACACTGGCAGGCAGGCCAGATGACCAGATGGCTGCCTTGGCTCGGCGAGCTGGTTCCGCACATGTTCGTCGAAATGAGCGAGGAGCTGGCGAAAGAGAAGCAGATCAGAAACGGCGAAGTGGTAAGGATTACCTCCATCAGGAACCAGGAAGGCATTCTTGCGCATGCCATGGTGACGCCCAGGTTCAGGCCGTTCACCGTCAACGACCAGACGCTCCATCAGGTGGGCATGCTCTGGCACTTCGGATACAAGGGACGGGTGACAGGGGCCATCGCCAATGACCTCACTCCGCTCGTCGGAGACGCCAACACCATGATTCCCGAGTACAAGGCCTTCCTCGTGAATATCGAAAAGGTGAGGAGGTAAGCCATGACTGAATATATCAAGCTCATCGATCTGACCAAATGTACCGGATGCAGGGCGTGCCAGGTGGCTTGCAAGAACTGGAACGACCTTCCCGCAGAGAGCACCGGATTTACCGGGTCTCTGCAGAATCCGGCCGATCTTTCATACAACACCTGGTGTCTCATCCGGTTCGACGAGATACAAAACGGCTCCGGCATGAACTGGATCATGCGGCACGACGCCTGCATGCACTGCGAATGGCCGGCATGCGTCAAGGCCTGCCCGTCGCCCGGCGCCCTCGTACGGACGGACACCGGCGCGGTCGTGCACGATCCGAATTACTGCATCGGCTGCAAGGCCTGCACGGCGGCCTGCCCGTTCGACATCCCGCGGTATTCCGCCGAACAGGAGAAGATCGCCAAGTGCACACTGTGCTACGACCGAATCACCGACGGCAGAAAGCCCGCATGCGTCACCGCGTGCCCCACCGGCTGCCTCACCTTCGGCCCCAAGGCCGAGATGCTGGCCAAGGCCGATGCCCGGGCCGCGGAGGTACAGGGGGTTGTCTATCCCCGGAATCCCAAGTACCGGACCAATGTGCTCTACATCATGCCCAAGGCGATCAATGTGGCTCAGCTCCAGCACACCAACCCGAACCCCAAGATGCCTACCACCATCCTCTGGTGGAAGAACCTCTTCAAGCCCTTCACCCTGATCGGCATGGGTGCGGTGGCTGGTGCGGCCATGCTCCACTACATGGTCAGGGGCCCGCACGAGCCTCATGAACCCGAGAACAAGGAAGGGGGTGAGTGATATGTCTGCCAAAAAAGAAGGAATGGTCTACGTCACCTCGCTGCAGGAAAGAATCGTTCACTGGCTCCTGGCCGGAAGCTGCCTGTTCGCGCTGCTGACCGGTCTGGGGCTCATGTTCCACAGTTGGGACTTCATCGCAGCACTGCTGGGCGGCCACTATGCCATGAAATGGATGCACATCTTTTCCGGCGTGGTGTTCGCCTTCTCGCTCGTTGCGGCGAGCATCATGTGGTGGGAGCACTGCAAGTTCGTGCCCGACGACCTCAAGTGGGCGCAGCAGGCCGGCGGCTACCTCTGGGAGGCTCATGACCTGCCTCCGGGAGGCATGTACAATGCGGGGCAGAAGCTGTTCTTCTGGGCTGTGTTCGTCTTCGGGATCATCCTGGTGGTCTCCGGGCTCATCATGTTCAACCCGCTGGCGGTCCCGGTCGTCCTGGCGCGGTGGGCGTATATGCTCCATGCCGCTTCCGTGATGGTCATCGCCTCGTTCTTTATCGTCCATCTCTACCTGGGGACCTTCGGCAACCCCGGCACGGTCCAGATCATGTTCCACGGCTGGGCCACCCGGGATTACTGCGAGTTCCACAAGGGCAAGTGGCTGGCCGACAGGGAGAAAAAGGGCGGGGAGGAATCCCAGGCCTCATAGGAGATTTCCAAGAGTCTGTAACCAAGCCGGGGGGCTTCGTGCTCCCCGGCTTTTTTTTGTCGATCTGCTCGAAGCAGCTTCTTGACCGAAAACCGGCGTCATTGCATATCGAAACCGGGTTTGGTTGCCGGCAACACTGAAAAAGCGGCGAGGGAGGAGGGAGGCGAAGGGGCTCTTCCGCTCTCTGGACAGCCCTTTCTGAAACATCCGCGGTTCGACTCCAGGCGGCCCCGTAAACTCGCTCCGCTTCGCTTCGCTCAAACAGTACGGGGCCAAGCGCCTTCCGTCTTCACCTTAAAAGAAATCCGTAAACAAGCTTCGAATATCACAGGTTGAGTTTGCATTAATGATTGGTGTGAGTACCAGTACACTTCAAGATTGGGAGCAAGGTCGCCGCGAGCCAGAAGGTCCGGCAAAAGCCTTACTCAAAGTTGCAGAAAAAGATCCAGAAGCCTTTTCAAGGCTCCTTTCGTAATTTCTCATCACTGAAGCGAACGAAACAGTCCATCCGACCAGGAGTTTGCGCCGGGTCAGTTGATCGGCACGTCCTGAGGTCTGCTTGCCGGAACAGGAAGACCTGATGCCGGACAGGGCGTGAAGGGATATCGCGGCCTCCGGGATGAAATCCTGCAGGCGGATAAAGCCCGTATCGCATTTTTCAGGTGAATGCCTTTGCCCTCTTGTGTTTGACCGTGCGGGCCATATGGGCTATACCGGGGTGTGGAGGATCCCGGTGTCAGGCTTGCAGGAAATACTGGTCATCGTACTGCTGTTCGTGCTCATCATCTTTCTTCCCCGCCGCCTGGGAAGGGCGGGAAGCGAGAAAAAGGCAGGGAAGATATTGAAAGCGCTTTCCGGCAGGGCGCGTCTGTGCGTGATCGTCTCCGCGGTCTGGCTTCTTTCGTGCACGGTTTATTTCCGGCCCTGGTCCGGCGAGATCCTCGAGTTTGCCCTGATCGGCCTGTGCCCGGTCATCCTGGGATGGGGAGCCCTCTGGGTCGCAGACGGGTTCAAGAAAAACCAGGATGCTTGATTTTTGATTCGTCCGGGCTCAGGTCCGCAGACATACACGCTCAAAGGTAACCTCCACCTGTATTCCTGAATCACGCCCTGCGGGGTATCCGCAGGCACCGGAAAGATCGAGCTGTTTCGGCAACGGAATCCTTCAGCAATTTTCTAGTCCCTGGCCCTGACCATGTCCGGGATGTCCGAAGAGAAGGTGGGGAAGGCGAAGTCGAAATCGTGGAGATCGCGCGAGGTGATGCCGTGCTCTATGGCAAGGCCGAAGATGTTGATGAGCTCCTGCGAGGAGTGGCCGAGGATGTGGGCCCCCAGGATCCGGTCGGTATCCCTGTCGATGACGATCTTTGACACGGCCGCAGGCTCGGTATAGATCTCGGTCATCTTCAGCGGCTTCAGGTCGTGGTACGCGATGTTGAACCTCAATCCCCGCGCCGATGCCTCTTCCTCCGTGATGCCCACCCCGGCCAGAGAGGGGATGGTGTAGACCACGAAGGGGACGACGCGGTAATCCGGCGTCATGAGATCCTCCGGGGAGACCATGTTGTGCGCAACGATCCGGGCTTCGTAGGTGGCTACGGGAGAGAGCTGGGGGGAAGACGGCACTGCGTCTCCGGCAACGAAGATATCGTGGTTGGAGACGCTCCGCAGATACTCGTCGAGCACGATGCCCTTTCCATCGGTCTCGACCCCGGCCGCATCGAGACCAAGCTCCTGATGGTTGGCTACCCGGCCGGCGCTGTTGATGACGATGTCCGCTTCAATGGTGCTCGACTCGTTTTTCTGACCGAAGGTGACGGCGAACCCGGAAGATTCCCGGGCAATGGATTGAACGCTCACGCCGGGAATCACCTCCGCCCCCAGCGACTGGGTGAATTCTACGAGCTCCCCGACCAGGTTCTGGTCGAACGCAGGAAGGATCCTCTGAGCAGCGTCCAGAACCGTAACCGATACCCCCGCGCGCAGGAAGATGTGGGCAAACTCCATACCGATGGGGCCGCCGCCGATGAAGATGGCCGAAGAAGGACGGTAGCCGATCTCCAGGAGCTCGTCGCTGGTCAGCGTGTTTTCGAACCCCGGAATGGGAAGTTTCCTGGGCCTCGACCCGGTGGCAATGACGATCTTCTCTCCATAATAGGTCTTTCCATTCACCTCCACGGTATGGGGGCCCGTGAACCGGGCGCGGCCGAAAAGCACCCGGATTCCGAGCCTTTTGAGCCTTTCCTCGTGATCCCGGGGTATGTTCTCGATCAGGGCGTTTTTCAGGTCGATGAGACCGTTCCAGTCCAGGTGCGCGTCCTGGACCGTGATGCGGTGCCGCGGCGCCAGCCGGATATTTTCCATGATCTCGGCCGATGAAAGGAGCACCTTCTTGGGGATGCACCCCTTCAGCGGACAGGTTCCCCCGAGCATCTCCGCCTCGACCATGAGGGTGGTCGCCCCGGACCTGCGGGCAATGATGGCAGCCGGCCTCCCGGCAGGACCTCCTCCCAGGATGATGATGTCAAAACGCTGTTCCATGGCACCTCCTTGTGGGGCTGCGGGCACGTTCCAGAGCCTCTGCCGCCATCCGGGGTTCCTTCTCGCCCGGAGGGTTCCCGGGCCGGCTGCGACGGGACGCTTCGATACAGTGAATAGTAGCAAAGCACGTTCATCTTTCAAGGGTTACCGCACGGCGGCCGGTTCATTCCACAGTGAATCCCGCCTGGAGGATCTTTCAGCGGGAGCTGGCTCTATTGAATTCACCCGCGGGCAGCATTATTGTACAAAAAAGGAGGAGATCCATGGCCGCAAAAGTCAAGATGTATACGCTCAGTACCTGCAGCCACTGTAAGGCCACCAAACAGTTCATGAACGACAACGAGGTCGACTATGAATACGTCGATGTCGATCTGCTCGACGGGGAGGACCGGATGAGTATCATGGAGGAAGTGAAAGAGATCAACTCCCACCTCAGCTTCCCCACGATCATCATCGGGGAGCGGATTATCATCGGCTTCCGCGAGGAGGAGATCCGGGAGGTGCTCGGCCTGTGACCACGGACGTACGGAAGCTCTATGAGATGCTCAGGAAGGTCCAGGAGGCGAAGGGGTATTATTTCAACAAAGACCTTGATGTGGTCTTCGACCTGCTGCAGGCGCTCTTGATCAACAGGGAGCGGTACGGTTACATGTGCTGCCCCTGCAGACTTGCCTCCGGCGACAAGGAATGGGATCAAGACATCATCTGTCCCTGCATCTATCGCGCCCCCGACGTTGCGGAGTACGGGAACTGCTACTGCAACCTCTATGTCTCGAAGGAGTGGAACGAGGACAGGGTCCCGCACGTATACGTGCCTGAAAGGAGGCCGCTCGATAAGATCAGGTGAGGCCTTCCCGGGGGTCTTCTACCTCTATCTCGGGCCGCCCGGGTTCCCGCTGGGCAACGTATGCAGAGTGGTCCGGTGAGGAGCCTGACAGCGGGAACGGTCAGGAAAAAAGAAGGGTGAGAATATCCTGCTCGATATAGGTGAAGCGGATGCCCATACCCTGCTCGTCGGTCCTCGCCACAAAACCCTGTGCCCACAGGGGCTTGCCGATGAGCTGTCCGGTGTGGAGCCTCAGGGCCACATACGCGTTTTTGGAAAGGGCGGATTCGGTCCGGAGGAAAATCCCGTTTCTGCTCACGTCCGCAACGGTTCCGCCGCCGGCATCCGTCATGGTGTCGGTATAGGTGATGGTGGCGTCCATGGTGCCGGAAATCTTCACCCTGGTATTCTTCCGTCTGTTTCGCATCGCTCGATCACTCCGTGCCGGATAACCGCCACGCGGGATCCATGGCGGCCGGGCAAGCAGGACGGGAAGAAAAATATCGACGCAAGGCCAGCTTTTTTTTCAGCCCGTCTTAGCGGGCAATCTTTCAAAAGATAGTATAATCCTTATTCATAGGAAAATCAAGGAAATGCCGCCGGAGTGCTCCGCCATAATCATCACGGGATTGAATCAGGGATTTATGTTATGGTACATCCAGGAATTCCCGGTGAACGGCGACGGTGCATACCCTGGCGGCGTATTCCCGGGATTGAACCGGAGGCGGGCGGTACGATCATATGCCGGAAGAAAAGACCCGAAAAAGGAACCCTGTTGACCAAGGACGAGGACCTTCAGGCAGCCGTCTGGACTTCTCGCATCAGATTTTGCGGTATGCGTCCCAGGACAGGCCGAGGCCCGAGTTTCTTTCCGAAGTGATGAAGCTCGTCCTCGAGCATTCCGGCTGCGACGCCGTCGAGACCTGGCTGCACGACGGGGCGGATGAACTGCGGTGCGAGTCCTTCAGGCGGGTGGACGGTTCCGCTGCCTTCACGATCGCCCCGGGCGGCGCGGATGCCGGACATGCGGACACGACCGGGAAGGGAGGCTGTCCTGATATCGAAGCATTATGTGCAGCCGCCCATCAGAGCGATCCTTCCTGCAGGTCTTTCACCTGCACCAGGCACGGCAGCGTCTGGGTTCATGACCCCGGGCGGTTTTTTTCGCCGGGAAAGTGTCCCGTGTTCACCGGGGCATCCGGCGGTGACCACGCAGATGGCGGGTACGGGTCGCTGGTCATGGTTCCTCTGCGGTTTGAGAAGGAGCAGATGGGGCTCCTCGTGTTCAAGGGCAGAGACGAGAGCTTGTTCGATCCCGCGAGGCTCGAGCATCTCGAAACCATTGCAACCAAGTTCGAGTTCGCCCTGCTCCACCTGTTTTCGCAGGCAAGGCTGCATGAACGCGTCAAGGAGCTCACCTGTCTGTACGGTATGGCAAAGACAGCCTCCGATCCGGGTATGCCATTCGAACAGAAGCTGATGAACGTCGTCATGCTCCTCCCGCCCGCCTGGCAGTATCCCTCACGCGCAAGCGCCCGGATCGTAGTGGACGGGCATGCGTACCAGACACAGTCGTTCGTTCGAGGCGTCCATAAACAGGTCGCCCCTGTCGTTGTCAGGGGAAAAAACCGGGGGATGGTGGAAGTGCACTACTCCGGCCAGGGGTTCTTCCCGGGGGAGAGCCCGTTTCTCGACGAGGAACAGAGCCTGATCAACAACGTTGCGGGGCAGATTGCGCAGATGATCGAGCACAGAGAGGCGGAGATGATGAGGGCGGAGCTCCAGGACCAGTTGGCCAGGGCGGACCGCCTGGCCGCAATCGGTCAGCTTGCAGCCGGGGTGGCGCACGAGCTCAACGAGCCGTTGAACACCATCCTGGGCTTTGCCCAGCTCATCCAGAAGATGGAGAACCTGTCCGCGCAGGCGCTTGAAGATGTCGGCAAGATAACCGAGGCATCGCTCCACGCGCGCAACATCATTCGCGAGCTCCTCGTGTTTGCGCGGCAGGCCGCCCCCTGCCGGGGCAGAGTGGATCTCAACCGCATGGTGGAGGATGAGCTGAGTCTCTTCGAGTCCCTGTGTGGAAATGCGGAGGTGGAACTCAGGCGCATTCTCGCCCCCGGCCTTCCGGAGATCACGGCGAACAAGTCCCAGATGCTTCAGGTCATCTCCAACCTGATGGTCAACGCCCTGCAGGCCATGCCCGAAGGCGGCGCCATCACCCTCACAACATCGTATAACCATGACGAAGTATCGTTGATGGTGGAGGATACGGGCATCGGTATGAGCGACGAGGTGAAGAACAACATCTTCCTGCCCTTCTTCACCACCAAGGATGTCGATCAGGGTACCGGCCTGGGGCTTGCAGTGGTACACGGGATTGTGGCATCACATTCAGGACGGATCGCTGTCGAAAGCGCACCCGGGAAAGGGACAAGGTTTGTGCTCACCTTCCCGTACAGCACGTCAACCGAACCGGAGGAGGACCAAAGATGACAGCCGCCCGGAAAAACCGCATATTGGTGGTGGATGACGCTCCCACCGCGCTCGACATTCTCGAGCGGAATCTTTCCTCCCGGGGATACCTGGTGCTTACCGCCTCGAATGTCGCCGATGCCGTCAAGGTGCTTGAAAGTTCTCCTGTGGACCTGGTCATCACTGATTACAAAATGCCGAAAATCAGCGGCCTGGACCTCATACGCCACGTCAGGGAAAACTACTTCGACACCGAGGTGATCATGATCACCGGCTACGCATCCGTAAAGGGAGCGGTGGAAGCAGTGAAGATGGGAGCCGAGGAGTACCTCCCGAAGCCTTTCACTGATGAAGAGCTCTTCGCGGCCGTTGAGAGGGCGCTCAACAAGCGGGAGCTCAAGACCATGGTCAAGGGTGGAAAACCCCGTATCAGCCCCAATTCGTACGGCATCATCGGAGAATCGAATGCGGTCCGCAACATGCTCGCACAGATCGGGAAGGCGTCGGCATCCTCTGCCACCGTGCTCGTTCTTGGCGAAAGCGGGACAGGCAAGGAGCTCGTCGCCCGCGCGATCCACTACAGCAGCAAGCGGGCCTCGGCCCCCTTTGTCCCGGTCAACTGCGGCGCCATCCCGGAAAAGCTGCTCGAAAGCGAGCTCTTCGGTTACATGAAGGGCGCGTTCACCGGCGCGACCGAGTCGCGCGCGGGGTTCTTTCAGACCGCGGACGGGGGCACCATCTTTCTTGACGAGGTCAATGAAATGAGCCCGGCCATGCAGGTCAAGCTCCTGCGTGTGCTCCAGGACAAGCAGGTGTGCATGGTCGGCGCCCGGAAGACCCAGAAGATCGATATCCGGATCGTCGCATCGAGCAACAAGGACCTGCAGTCCCTGGTACACAAGGAGCTCTTCCGCGAGGACCTGTTCTTTCGGCTCAACGTCGTATCCATCACGGTCCCGCCCTTGAGAAGCCGGCGGGAGGACATCCCTCTGCTCGTCGCGCACTTCGGGGCCAAGTTCGCCCGTGAGCTGGGAAAGCCCGGACCGGTCTTCCCGGCCGAGACCATGAAGATCTTCATGAACTACGCCTGGCCAGGAAATGTCAGAGAGCTGGAAAATCTCGTCCAGCGGATGATCATCATGGCCGAGGGGAAAACCGTCAGCATACCTGATCTGCCGCCCGCCATGCGGTTCTCCGCCCTATCAGGGCCGGTCCCGTTCAGGTCCCTGGCAGAGGAAGAGGCCGGCTACATCCGCATGGTCCTGGCAAGCGTGGGAGGGAACAAATCCCGCGCCGCCGAGATTCTCGGCATCGACCGCAAGACCCTGAGGGACAAGATCAAGCAGACCCGTACCCCTGAAGACAAACCCTCGGACTAGTGGTGAATATCTCACCAGATGGGGAGAATCTCCCCGCTTTCAGATCCCGGCTCTTCCTGCCTGCGCGAGCGGTCACCCGGCGTCGCGGAATTGTCTTGATCTCAATAAACCCAGTAAAAACAGAAGAGTAATCACTGAAGGCCAGGGACTCTGCGGTTCGTGCATTTCCGGCGGGCCCCCAAGATGCGCCGGGCATGTTTCTTGCCCAATGACCATGTCACGTGAACAAGAAACAGGGGGGTGTGACATGCCCGAAAGGTACGAGGGGCTCTGTTCTACCTGCAAGTACTCATCGCTGTGCGCCTTAACGAAGGCATCCGGGCAGGGCATTCATTTCTGCGAGGAGTATGAGGCGGGCGACGGGTTGTCGCACGCCGGCAGGAGGGTCAGAAGCAGTGCCGGGTCTGCCAAGCTCATGAACCCGGGTGCGAAGCCCCATGCGCAGGGTGCGGTTCTGGGCTTGTGCAGCAACTGTATCCACCGCGATACATGCCGCTTCCCGCGTCCTGAATCGGGCGTGTGGCATTGCGAAGAATACGAGTGAGGGCGCGACACGGGGTATGGGAAGGTCGGCCCGAGGAGAAAGAGAGAGGCATGGATACGAAAGACATTCTTGACATCATTGAGCGTAACGGCAAGAACCACGCGGGGCTCATTGCCATCCTCGAAGAGGTCCAGGAGGAGTGCTCCTACCTCCCCGAGGAGATTTTAAGGCTGGTGGCAAAAGAGACAGGGCGCTCGCTTGCCGACATCTACGGTGTGGCGACGTTCTACAAGGCATTCAGCCTGAAACCCAAAGGCAGGCACTGCGTGTCGGCCTGTCTCGGCACGGCGTGCCACGTGCGCGGCGCTCAGAAGATTGTGGAGGAGTTCTCGCAGGAGCTCGGGATAAAACCGGGCGAGACCACCCCGGACAACGAGATCACCCTGGAGACGGTCAACTGCCTTGGGGCCTGCGCCCTGGGGCCCATCGTGGTCTCCGACGGGCACTACTTCGCGAACGTGACCGCCCGAAAGGTCGGGGAGATACTCCGGGACACGAGAGAAGGCACCTTTGGTTCGGATGGGGCGCCGGAAGAGCACCCATTCCTGATAGAGGTGTCCTGTCCCCGGTGCGGCAGGAGCCTCATGGACAGCGGTACCAGTCTCCACGGTCACCCGTCCATACTTGTCACGGCTTCGATGAACGGCAAGACCGGATGGTCCAGGATCCCTTCTCTGTACGGGCGCTTCGCCAGGACCCACGAGCATGCCTTTCCCGACAACACCATCATACAGCTTTCCTGCCCCCACTGCGCTTCGTCTTTCCAGGACGGATCACGCTGTGTGGAATGCGGCGCCCCGCTGGCTACGATGAGGCTCGCGGACGGGAACGGCGTTTTTCGCATATGCACCCGCACGGGGTGTGAGGGCCACCTGCTCGACCTCGGCAGGGCGGAACTGTAAGGGGCGGATACCATGGAAAAGTTCAATTCGATAAACGGGCTTCAAGAGTTCCGGTCACGCCTTCTGGCGCAATTCGATCCCCGGGTCCCGACACTGGTGATATCCGCGGGCACATGCGGGCAGGCCAGCGGTGCCAACGCCGTTATCCGTGCGGCCAAGCGCGTGCTGCTCCGGAAGGGCCCGGCATGCGGGGTCCGCCTGCGCGTCACGGGCTGCCACGGCTTCTGCGCAATGGAACCCTCGGTGCTCCTCGAGCCGCGGCGCACCTTTTACCCGAAGGTGGGGCCCGACGACATCGCGGCCATCATCGATGCGGCCGAGCGGGGCGATATTGTCGAGAGCCTGCTCTTCGTGGACCCGCAAACAGGCGCACGGATCGAGAAACAGGACGACATGCCCTTCTTCAAGGGGCAGGCCAGGACCATAATTGGCAGGAACGAAAAGATCGACCCCATCCGCATCCGCGACTATATCCTCAACGATGGCTATCTCGCCCTTACCCGGGCGCTCGGGGAGCAGAATTCCGGGAGCATCGTCGAAGAGGTGACGGCCTCGGGGCTGCGCGGCCGCGGGGGCGCGGGCTTCCCCACTGGACGGAAATGGGGGCTCTTTGCCGCCCAGCGCAACGTGTCCGGGAAATATCTCATATGCAATGCCGACGAGGGCGACCCGGGCGCCTATATGGACAGGAGCGTCCTGGAGGGCAATCCGCACAGCATTATCGAGGGAATGACCGTGGGCGCCTTTGCCACGGGCGCAACCGAGGGAATAATTTATATCAGGACTGAATACCCGCTCGCGATCAAGCACCTGAGGATCGCCCTCGAGCAGGCGAGAGAGATGGGCCTGCTTGGAGAGAACATCCTCGGGACCGGGTTTTCCTTCGACATATCGATCGTCAAGGGCGCAGGCGCCTTTGTCTGCGGGGAAGAGACGGCCCTGATCAGGTCCATCGAGGGCCATATGGGAGAGCCGAGACAGAGGCCCCCATTCCCCATCGTCAAAGGACTCTACGGCAAGCCCACGATGATCAACAACGTGGAAACCTGGGCGAACATTCCGATCATCGTTTCCACGGGGGCCCGGCAGTTCGCGGAGAGGGGCACGGAAGGCAACTCCGGCACGAAGATCTTCAGCCTGGTGGGCAAGATCAGGAACACCGGCCTCGTGGAGGTGCCGATGGGCATGACCATAAACCAGGTCGTGCGGGACATCGGCGGCGGTGCTCCGGGGAAGAGAAAGATCAAGGCCGTGCAGACCGGCGGACCGGCCGGCGGCTGCATCCCCGTCTCGAAGTTCGACCTGCCCATCTCGTACGAGAGCCTCAAGGCCGCCGGTTCCATCATGGGCTCGGGCGGCATGATCGTCATGGACGACTCCACGTGCATGATCGATGTGGCCAGGTATTTCATGGCCTTCCTGAAAGACGAGTCGTGCGGAAAGTGCTTTACCTGCCGCAAGGGGACGCAGCGGTTGCACGAGCTCCTCGAGGACATCATCCTCGGCAGGGGCACGCCCGAGCACCTGACCCTCCTGGAGGAGCTCGGGCAGACGGTCAGGGACACCACCATGTGCGCCTTGGGCCAGTCGGCCGCCAACCCGGTCCTGAGCACGCTCAGGTATTTCCGTGAGGAGTACGAACGCCACATCAACGACAAGCGCTGTGATGCGTTCGTATGCAAACAGCTGACCGGGGCCCCCTGTCAGGCCGCGTGCCCGGTGGACACGGAGCCGTGGAGGTATGTCGCCCTGGTGGAAAAGGGCGATTACGAGGGGGCATACCGGGTCATCCGTTCCGCCAATACCTTCCCGGCCGTGAGCGCCAGGGTGTGCGACCGCAAGTGCGAAAGCCGCTGCAGCTTAGGCGCGGGCGGAGGAGAGGCGGTTGCCATCCGCGCGCTGAAGCGGTTTGTCACCGACCGGGTCGATCCTTCGGTCTACAGGCCGGAGCCGGCGCAGGACAAGGGCAGGAAGGTGGCGGTCATCGGGGCCGGACCGGCCGGAATGACGGCCGCGCACCAGCTCTCCCTGCTCGGATACCGGATCACGGTCTTCGAGGCGGAAAACATCTCCGGCGGCATGCTCACGTGCTCCCTGCCGGCGTACCGGCTGCCCAGGGACATCGTCGAGAAGGAGATAGAGAGCCTCATGAACAAAAATATCTCGATCGAGTACGGCCGCGCTCTGGGAAAGGACGTGACCATACAGAGTCTGATGTCCCAGGGATTCGAGGCCGTGTTTCTGGCCATAGGGGCGCACGAGAGCTTGCGGCTGGGGCTGGAGAATGAAGACGTGGAAGGGATCTTCCCCTCGATCGAGTTCCTGAAGGACTTCAACATGAGAGGAAAAGAACTTGCGCGCGGGCACGTGGGGATAATCGGCGGCGGGAACTCAGCCGTGGATGCCGCGAGGATCGCATTGCGACAGAAGGATGTAACGGGAGTGACCCTGTTCTATCGGCGCACCCGAGACGAGATGCCCGCGCATGAAGAAGAGATCGAGGCGGCTCTCGAGGAGGGCGTCAGGATCGAGACCCTCGTCTCGCCGATAAAGGTCCATGCCGGAGAAGGCCGTCTCGCCGGTATCGAATGCGTGAAAAATCGGCTGGGCGGTATAGATGCCTCCGGGAGGTCCACACCCGTCCCGATCCCGGGAAGAGAATTCAAAGTGGACCTGGACACGCTCATCGTGGCCATCGGCGAAAGGCCCGGGAGCGGTCCCCTTGCATCCATGGGGCTGGAGGTCGACAAGGGCGGCAGGGTGAAGGCCGACAGGAAGACCCTTGAAACGAGCATGAAAGGGGTTTTCGCGGGCGGCGATCTCGTGACCGGGCCCAACACCGTCATCGATGCCGTGGCATCCGGCAAGAATGCCGCGCTGGTCATCGACCGGTTCCTGAGCGGCCGGCCGCTTGTCGAGCCGGCGAAACCCAAGCTGCCGAGCGTGTACATCGAGCCCGCGGTGTTCGAAGAGTCTGAGGAAGCGCCTCCGCGCGCCGTTCCGGCCTCGTTGCCTCCCTCTGAACGGGTGATGAACCTCCGCGAGGTGGAATCGGCCCTGACCGAGGATCAGGCACGGATGGAATCCAGGAGGTGTTTGCGATGCGATCTGGAATTCACCATGGAACAACCGGCGGAAAAGACGGCAGGCGCCGCAATTGGAGGAGTACGACATGATTAATCTCACGATAAACGGGCTGGCCGTGTCTGTGGAAAAAGGATCGACAGTCCTTGAAGCGGCTCAGTTTCTGGGCTTCCCCATCCCGACGCTCTGTCATCACGAGGGGCTCACTCCCTACGGGGCGTGCAGGCTCTGCGTCGTGGAGATCGGCGAAGGTCCGGGTGCCAGGCTCGTCTCGTCATGCACCTATCCTGCTGAGGAGGGGCTCAAGGTCCGGACCGCCTCGGAGCGGGTCGTGCGGGCCAGAAAAATGATCATCGAGTTGTTGCTGGCGTCGTGCCCGCAGTCCAAAGTCATCCAGGACCTGGCCTCGGCGCATGGGGTCAGAACGCAGCGTTTCAGGCAGGAATACGAAGACTGTATCCTCTGCGGGTTGTGCGTGCGGATGTGCTCCGAGCAGATGATGGCCGGAGCCATCGGGTTCCGCGGCCGCGGCACCGAGCGCAGCATCGGGACCCCCTTCGACGTGCAGTCGGACGTCTGCAGGTTCTGCGGCGGATGCATGCATATCTGCCCGGCGTGTCAGCTCAGGTGCACGTACAACCAGCCGGAGAAAGCTATCTGCAACGCGTGCGCGAACCTGGCGCCGCCCTGCATCGAAAAGGAACAGTACGGCGACATGATGTGCTACATGAACCCGTGTGTTGCCTGTGAAATAAAATAAGACGCGATAAAGGAGAGGAAGTATATGGTTATCTCGAAGGTGAATGCTTCAGCTGCCACGCTAACCAAAAACAGGACAGAAGGCTCGGTCGTACCGACCTCCGGCATGTGCGTGACCTGTGTCGACGGCTGCATCGGGATGTGCGAAATCGGAAAATCCGCCTACCGGGGGCACGAGGTGATCTATCCGCAGCCCTTCGGCGTGATAACCACGGCGGCCGAGAAGCGCTTTCCCGTGGACTACTCCCACTTCAACATCATGGGGACCTGCACCGGCGCCCACGGGATCGAGGCCGACAGCGACAAGGCGATCTTCCCGAACGTTGATCTCACCGTCAGGTTCGGACACGATAACGGTATCAGGTTCCGCCGCCCCTGGATCATCCCGGGCATCGGCTCGACAGCGATTGCAAAGAACAACTGGGAAGGCCTGGCCATCGGGTCCGCTCTCATGGGCACCGGGCTCACCATCGGCGAGAACGTGGTGGGCATGGACCCGGAAACGGTCCTCAAGGACGGCCGGGTCGTCGACACCGTGGACCTCAAGCGCAGGGTCGAGCTCTACCGCAGATACCAGCGTGACGGTTACGGGACGATCGTGGTCCAGGCCAATATCGAGGACATGCGCCTGGGCGGCCAGGAGTACGCGATCGAGAAGCTCGGCGTGGAGTGCGTGGAGCTCAAATGGGGCCAAGGCGCCAAGGACATCGGCGGCGAGGTGAAGATCCCGGATCTCGGAAAAGCCCAGATGCTGAGCCAACGCGGCTACATCGTTATGCCCGATCCCTTTGACGAGGAGGTGATCAGGGCCTTCGAGCGCGGCGCGTTCAAGGAGTTCGAGCGCCACTCCCGCGTGGGCATGGTAACGGAGGAGTCCTTTGCGAAAAGGATCGAGGAGCTCCGAGCCGCCGGCGCGAAGTACATCTTCCTCAAGACCGGGGCATACCGGCCCGTAGACCTCGCCCGGGCCATCTCCTTCGCCTCGAAGTACAGGCTCGACCTGCTCACGGTCGACGGCGCGGGCGGCGGGACCGGGATGAGCCCCTGGAGGATGATGAACGAGTGGGGCGTGCCACCGGTCGAGCTGCACTCGCTGCTGCACGAATACGCGTCTCATCTCGCGGCAAAGGGCGCTCACCTGCCCGCAATCACGGTGGCCGGGGGATTCACCTTCGAGGACCAAATCTTCAAGGGCCTGGCCATGGGCGCGCCCTACGTGAAACTCATCGGCATGGCCCGCGGGCCCATCGCTGCGGCCATGGTGGGCAAGACCATCGGCCGCACCATCGATGCCATGCAGGTGCCCGTGTACATCGAGCGCTTCGGAAATTCCAAGGACGAGATTTTCGTGACCGCGGCCGACCTGCGCCGCGAGCTCGGAAAGGACGAGTTCGACAAGCTGCCCACCGGTGCGCTCGGCCTCTACACCTACTATGAGCGTCTCACCCAGGGCCTGCGCCAGATCATGGCCGGAAGCCGGAAGTTCTCGCTCGAGCACATATCCCGGGATGACCTCGCGGCTCTCACCCCCGAGGCGTCGCGGGTGAGCGGCATCCCTCATATCATGGACGTGGACAAAGAAGAGGCATTCAATCTCCTTTAGATCGTGAATACATGACGTATCCCGGGGGTATTGGCGTGCCCCCGGGACTATTTTTCAAAAAAGGAGATACTGCGGGAATAAGGCCCTGCGAAGGCGGGGGAAAGCCTTTACACCCTCACCACAAAGCAGGTGATGAACCGTGGGTCGAGATCTTCGAGGCGGGCGATGCCCGAGAGTTCGTCTTCGAACCGGCTCAGCAGGAGGCCGGCGGCATCCTCAATTGACCCGGAAGCAAGACCGGGGGCGAGGGCACCAAGAAAATCCTGAAGGTTGTGCCTGAACTCCGGCACGAAAACCCGCCTGCCCGCTTCATCCAGGTGCGTGACCGTGCAGAGGAACTCCACCAGCTCGGTTCTTTCCAGGGGCCTGAACCCGGTCTTTTTCTCCAGGAAGTTGACCGCGAGCACCGTGAGGATGAAGGTCTCCATGTCGAGGCCGGAGCCAGTGTTCGTGCCCGAGAGGGTGTCCCTGCTCTCCCGCCACCTGAGCGCGTCCATGATCGTCGCCAGGGCGTCGATCATGTCCACGGTGTGCGTGACCTCTTCGAGCTGCTCCATGGTGGAGAGCTCCCGGTCCCTGAACAGGGGGCGTTTTTTCAGCAGGCCTTCGGCCAAGGAGCTCAGGTCTTCGGGGACCATGGCGAGGTCCACGGTCCTCAAGGTTTGCCTGAGCCGCATCTGCTGGTCCAGGATCGCGTTGTACCCCAGGGAAAAGAGGGTCTCCGCGTTCATGGTGTCCAGGACCTCTCCAGCGCTCCTGCCGCCCTTCTTCATGGCCACGGCGAGGCCGAGCGAGGATATCGCGCTCGCCTTGTCGATGCTGCTCTTGAGCTCTTCCACCTCGTTCAGGGGGCGGTAGTCGGCCATGACGACCTTGTTGGAGAGATAGATCATCTCGACCATGAAACGCTCCTGGGTTTCCCTGGATGTCTCCCTCATGGAGGACACGATGAGATCCGTGTTCCGGGAGAGGTGGTCCAGGTAAACCGCCGGAAGGAAGCCCCGGCCCTTGTCCATGTGGGGAACCTTCTCCTTTGACAGGCCCTGGTTCAGCAGGTTCTTCGCGTGAACCCGGCGGTAGATGCTCATCGCCTCGTCAGGGGGGGGGAACCCCAGTTCCATGAGCCTCAACGACCGCTTCTCGTAGATATTCTCCTCGATATAGGACTTCATCTCCCAGATCACCCCTTCCATGATCGCGTAGTAGGTGTCCTGGTAATGGGTGAAGACGAGGCTCAGCATGTCCTTGAGGAGCTGGGTTTTCTCGTCCTCAATCTTGATGAGGAAGAAATAGTTGTCGTCCAGGCTTTCGTACCCGGCATCCAGGAGGTCCGGGATGCGCTCGTCCGTGGGCACTACCTGCACTACGTCGATATAGGTCTGGTAGAGGAGGATCACGATGTCCAGGTCGAGCGCTTCAAGCGCAACCTGCAGGGACTCCACCGATGCGTTGTAGATCTCCCAGAGCCAGTCCAGGAGGGCGTCCACCGAGAGGGTGTCCTTGTCCCAGCAGTCCATGTCGATGATGTGGGAGATCGTCTCGGGGGTGACGTACTGAAGCAGGATCTGACTGTCCGTCCCCCAGGAGTCCTTGATGAGCATGAAGGTTTCCTGCGGTGAGAGCCGTTCCAGTATCTGCCGGGTATAGGGTGAGTCGATGATGGCGCGCGCACGGTCTGCGGACGTGGTCGTCAGCACCCTCCCCAGTTCGCTTTTCAGGGTCAGTTTGGTGTCCATACCCCTTGGTTAACACACTCCCGAGGCAGTGATCAATACGGCACTCTACTCTTCTCCGATTACGATCCGGCCGGCTTTTGCGCGGATCTTCAGCGAGAGCGAGTCGATCAGGGAGTATGTGCAGGGAATGACGAAGAGTGTCAGGGCCATGGCAAAGAGCAGGCCGAAGGCAACGGCCACTGCCATGGGGGAGCGCATCTCGGAGCCCTCGGAGGTCGACAGGGCCATGGGGAGCATGCCTGCAATGGTCGTGATGGAGGTGATGAGGATGGGGCGCAGTCTCACGGTCGCGCCCTGGATCACGGCCCGGGAGCGCTCCATGCCCGCCTTTCTCAGGCGGTTGATGTAGTCGATCATGACGATCCCGTTGTTCACCACGATCCCCATGAGGATGATGAGCCCCATGAAGGCCGGGACCGAGAGCGCCTTGCCCGTCACCATGAGCCCGAACACCACCCCGATGTAGGCCAGGGGCAGGGTGAACATGACGATGAACGGCTGGGAGAGCGACTCGAACTGGGCGGCCATGACCATGTAGATGAGAATAATGGCCACGATGAACGCCTTGCCGAGCTCCTGAAAAGAGGTTTGCATGTCCTCGAAGGTGCCCCCCATCTCGTAAAAGTATCCCTCGGGCATGTGCAGGTCCTGCATGACCTGCTCGACATCGTGCATGACGCCGCCCAGGTCGCGCCCCACCGTTGAGCCCGAGATGGTGACCACGCGGTTCTGATCCCTGCGGTTGATGGTGATGGGCCCCACGCTCTCTTCCAGGGAGGCCACCTGGGACAGCGGCACGCTGAACCCCAAGGGCGACGCTACGGATACCCGTTGCAGGTCGTCCAGCGTCGAGCGGTAGGCCTCCTGAAAGCGCACCCGGATGTCGTATTCCTCGCCCGCCTCGTGGAAGCGGCTGACCACCTTGCCCAGCATTGCGGTCTCCACGGTTGCCGCCACCTGGGCCACGCTCAGGCCCATCTTGGCCGCCTTGTCGCGGTCGATCCTCACGTGGAGCTCGGGCTTGCTCTGTTTGAGCGACTTGTCCAGGTCCTTGAGCCCTTCTATGGGCGAGAGCCTGAGCATGGCGGCGCTGGCGATTTCGTCGAGCTTCTCCAGGCTCGATCCGTAGACATGGATCTCCACCGGCTTGCCCCCTCCGAAGAGGGAGCCTGAGATGTCCTCGAACAGGTATTCGACGTCTTGGAGCACGGGTAGCTCCCGCCGGATCTCTTCGGAGATCTCTTCGGCTGACTTGTCGCGGTTCTCCTTTTCCGTGAAACGGGCGAAGATCCGGGCCTTGTTCACCCCTGCGGTCATCTGGCCCTGGGCTGCCGCGTACTTGGCGTCGACCGTTATCCCCACCATGCTCCCGCAGGTGATGACCTCGGGCCGTTTCAGAAAGATGTCCTCCACCTGCCGGGCGATGTGGTCGGTCTCGGAGAGGACCATGCCCTCGGGCAGCGTGATATCGACCATGGCCAGCGGGATGTCCTGCTTGGGCATGAACTCGGTGCCCAGAAACCGGGTGCCTGCGAGGGCCGCGACGAACAGGAGAAAGGCGGCGCCCAGGGTGAGACCGCGCCGGTTCACGGCCCTCTCCAGCAGGGAGGCGTACCGGGAGCGTATCCTGCCGGTCCAGCCCCCGGACTCGATCCGCTCGTACACGCCTTTTTCCTTCTTGAAGATGGTCGCCGCGATCGCCGGGATGATGGTCACGGCGATGAACAGGGAGGCGAGCAGCGATATGCACACGGTGAGGGAGAGCGGGCGGGCCAGCTTGCCGGCGATGCTCTGCGAGAGGCTCATGGGCAGGAAGACCGCCACCGTGGTGAGCGTACTCGCCGTGATGGCCAGGCCCACCTCCGATGCCCCGCTCACGGCCGCTTCATGCCGTGAGGCGCCTTCTTCGAGGTGACGGAAGGTGTTTTCGATCACCACCACCGCGTTGTCCACCAGCAGGCCCACGCCCAGGGCGATGCCCCCTAAGGTCATGATGTTGAAGGTGTAACCCAAGGTCCTCATCCCGATAAAGGTGGTGATCACCGACAGGGGGATGGCCAGGGCGATCGTGATCGTGGGCCTGATCGCACGCAGGAAGAGGAAGATGACCCCCATGGCGATGACGCCCCCGATCAGCGCGTTGGTGCCGGTGGCCGAGATGGACCGCCTGATCACCTTGCCCTGGTCGAGGATGAGGTGCAGGGATACATCCCCGGGCATGATCCTCTCGACCCGGGCGAGCTCTGCCTTGACCCTCTCGGCCGCCTTCAGGGTGTTCACGCCCGACTGCTTCATGACCGCGATGATGACCGAGGGCCGGGAGTTGGTGCGCTCGAAGCCCCGGGTCTCCTTGAAGGAGTCCTGCACGTCGGCCACGTCGGAGATCCGCACCGGCCTTCCCTCGGGGCTCACCGAGATGATGGTGGCGCGCGCCTGGTCCAGGTCGCCGTAGTATCCGGTCGTCCGGATCAGATACTCCTTTTTCCACGACTCCACATGGCCGCCCGATACGTTCAGGTTCCCGGCCCTGATGCCTGCAATCACCTGATCGAGCGTGGTGCCGGTGCTCTTGAGTTTCTGGGGATCGATCAGGACCTGGATCTCCCGCTCCTTGCCGCCGAAGATGAAAACCGAGGCGATCCCCTCCAGGCGTTCGATCCGGGGTTTCACGACATCGTCGATGTACTCGCGCAGGCGCCTGGTGTTTTCCATGCCGATGACGCCGTACTCCAGGATGGGCATGTCCGAGACGTTGAACTTGAGCACCATGGGCGTGTCCGCGTCCTCGGGCAGGAAGTCGGTGATCCAGCTGATCTTCTCGCGCACGTCCTGCGCGGCGAAGTCCAGGTTCGTGCCCCACGCGAACTCGCAGTAGACGCTGGAGATTCCCTCCACGGTCACAGAGGTCACCTCTTTGATGCCCTCGACCGTGCTCACGGACTCCTCGATGGGCTTGGTGATGAGCGTCTCGATCTCCTCGGAGCCCACGCCCTCGTATGTGGTCACCACCGAGACATAGGGAAATTCCAGCTCGGGCAGGAGGTCGAGGCCCAGGCCGGAAAACGAGACGAGCCCGAAGAGGGTGATGATCAGAACGAGCATGGTGATGGTGATCCGGCGCTTGACGGAAAACTGGGGAAGATTCATGGGCTAGCTCTCCGGGGAGCCTTCTCCGTTCGCGATCCGTACCCTGGTGCCCGACTTGAGCCCGGCAAGCCCTCGGAGAACCACCCGGTCGCCCTCGGAGAGGCCGCCGGTCACCTCGAAGAGAGCATCTCCCCCGATTCCCAGTGAAACGGGGCATCTCTCGGCGATGTCGTCTCTGACCCTGTATACGATATAGGAGTCCTCCCCCCGGATGAGCGCGTCGCCGGGCACGGCCAGGGCATCGTTGCGGACCATCTGGACGACCCTGGAGCGCGCGGTCATGCCCGACCTGAGCTTCAGGCCGGGATTTTCGAGGGAGATCGTGACCATGAAGGTGCGGCTCACGGGGTCGATGGTGGGATAGATCTTCGTGATGGTGCCTTCAAAGGACTGTCCAGGCACGGCATCGACCGTGATCGTGCCGGAGTTGCCCGTCCGGATCAAGCTGTAGATCTCCTCCGGAAGGTCGACCTCCACCTTGATCGTGCTCATGTCCATCATGACAAAGGCCTGCATCTGGGGGCCCGTCAGCTCTCCCTCGTTGGCGGTCACGGCGGTCACCACGCCGGAGAAGGGGGCCTCCAGGCGGCATTCGCGCAAGTTTCTCTTCGCGATCGACCGGGCCGTGACTGCCTGGTTATACTGGAACCGGGCGAGATCGCGGGCCGTAACGGCATCCTGCAGGTTCTGCTCGGTTACGGCCGTGGCCCGGTAGAGCTCCTCCATGCGGGTCAGGTCGCGCTCGGCCCGCTCGAGTGATGCCCTCGCCTGGCCAAGTTGAGACTGGGCGTGCTCCAGGGCCCGTTCATAGTCGAAGGGATCGATGAGCATGAGCAGGCCGCCCTTTTCGACAAAGTCGCCCTCGTCCACGGGAATGTCCTTGATCCTGCCCGACACCTTCGGCCCGATCCGGGACACCTCCCTGGGAGAAATGCCGCCCACTGCGGTATAGGTTTTGTACACGGGGCGCCTGGATATTTGTGCGACCATGACCTCGGGCATCCGGGTCAGTGCCTGCTCCTCGGATGCCTCGGACGTCCCCTGCTCATCCCTGCACGAGGAGACCCCGGACAGGAGAAGAATGATCGCGATGCACAGGGCAGGGGCGAAGCTTTTCATCCGGCGGCCTCCTAGAGGGTCCCCATGGCGGACTTGAGCGAGGCCAGCGAGGTGGCATAGTCAGCCCGTGCCGAGATATAGTTCCTTCTCGCCTGGTCGAGCAGTGCCTCGGCATCCAGGACATCGGTGGTGGTGGCCACCTGGAGGTTGTAGCGGTCTTTCTGGATTCTCAGGTTCTCCTGGGCCTGGCCGATGGCCTGGACGGCCACCTCGGTCCTGGCCCTGGCCTCCTGCGCGGAGAGGTAGGAGTTCTTGACCTCCAGCAGGACCTGGTCCTTGAGGCTCTGCATGAGATAGCTCAGCCTGCTCCTGATGGCCTTGAACCGCGAGACCTCGAAATAGCTCGACCCTCCCTGGAAGATGTTCCATCTCAACCCAACCCCCACGGTCCAGGCCCTGTCTTCGTCAACGTCAGGGTCTTCGCCGAGCTTTTCGTACTCATAGGTGGCGGCTACATTCGGAAGGTACCCGGCGCGGGCGATCCAGACCCCTTTGCCGGCATTTTCGATTTGAAGCCGGGTGATCCTGATCTCCTGCCGCTGGTCCAGGGCTGTCTCGTAGGATTCGTCCAGGGTCCTCTCGATCTCGGGCATGGGTATCTCTTCTTCGATATCCACCGGCATCGAGATGCTTCTGCCCAGGAGCGTGTTGAGCCGCGACTCCAGGAGTCTCACGGCGTTCTCCGCAGTGATGACGTTCTGCAGGCCCTCGGCATACCTCACCTGTGCCTCCAGCAGGTCGTTTTTCGGGATCATGCCCTGGTTGTAAAAGGCTTGAGCCACGTCGAGGTGCGCCTTGATCGATGCGGCGGAGCTCCGGGCGACATCCAGGATCTCCCGGGCTTCGATGATCCCGTAATAGGCATCGACCACCTGGAATTTCAGATCCCTGACCTCCTGTTCCCTGTCCAGCCCCGCAACCCGGTAATTGTTGGCCGCGATCCGGTAGGCATTGTACAGGGCGCCGCCGGCGAAGAGGGGCTGGGTCACCTCCACGGAAAATCTGTAGTTGTCTTTGGTGCCGACAGGGAACGTGCCCATAGTGGGGACAGTGAATGTCGGCTCCTCGTCGAATCGCGCATACGAGTAGTTGAGGTCCACGGAGAAGAGCATGTCGGACAGGCTCGATCGTTTTTCCATGAGGCTCGCATACACCTGCTTATCCTGCGCCCTGATGAGCGGGTTGTTGTCCAGGGCCAGGGAGATGGACTCCTCCAGCGTCAGGTAATCCTGGGCATAACAGAAGGCTCCTCCCAGAAAGACCATTCCGGTCACGAGAATGACGATCCTCCTAATCACGATAATCCTCCCTTAATATAAGCTGTAAAATTCTAGGCATGTATGCGGTCGGCTTCTTGCCGAGCAGGCCCAGATACCAGTTGTCGCCGATTGCGTGCAGCATTCCGGGTATGGTCAGTGACATGAGGTCCGGGTCGAACTGGGGGTTTTCTTCATTCGCCCGCGTGAATATCTCTCGGATGAACCGGATGTCCTGCCTCCGGATCTCCCGGAAGCGCTCGAATATCCTGGAGACCACGTCGGGAATCTGGGAATAGAAGATCTCGTAGATGAGGCGGTGGAACTCGGGATGCTCCTCGACCCAGGAGAGGTTGTAGCGGATGTATGCCTCCAGCTGCTCTTTCCACGGGCGCATGTCGGCCATGATCCGGCCGATGCCGGCGACGTAACGGTCGATTCCTCTGACGATGACCTCGCTGAAGAGTTCCTGCTTGCCCGGAAAGAACTGGTAGATGGTGCCCACGCCGAACTCGGCCTTTGCGGCGATCTCCGCCATGGAGGCGTTGACGTACCCCACGGACTCGAAGATCTCCTGCGCCGCATCGAGGATGGCCTCCCTGCGGTGCGCCATCTCGCGCTCTTTTCTGCCCGAGAGTGCCGAATTGCTGTTCACATTCTGAACCATGATTCGAAATTAGAAGATTCGTTCATAACAAGTCAAGGATATTCCCAGGCAGATGCAGACGGCCATAAAAATGAACACCCTTGGAGAAGGGGTGACAGGGAAACTGAAAAAAACCGGGTCACCTGAAAATGTCCGGTCGATGCCGTGCATTCCGGAAGGCCGGTGAGCGGCCTTATTCCAGAGAATGGAACACGAGGCCGGAGGGAACCTGTGGGTGGAAGAGCACAGAATTCTGGGGAAGCCTGACACCGGTTTCTGAAATCTCCATGATGCTCTCGATGCCGATGGGATTGTGGAGAAAGGCAATATCCGCCCTTCCCTTGGACACCAGGTTGAGCGCCTCCTCCGCGGAGCTGGTGTAGAAGATGCGGCTGCCCTCATCGGCGTGGCTGATCCCGAGAACCGGCTGCAGAATGCTCTCGTGGAGGATGGTGAGCGCCATATCCATGAGCCGGGGATGCAGGGGCGCGGGCAGGAAGCGCTCGAAGTCCGCATCCCGCGTGAGCTCCAGCAGATAGTATCTGGGAATGCCTTTGACGAACAGGCCCAGATGCCCCATTCCGCCCTTGTTCAGGGCAGAAAGGAAACCCTTGCGGTTGTCGTAGGGGATCATGTTGAATATTTCCTTGATCCGGTACTCCAGATCCACGAGGCCCACGCCCATGCTGTCGGGTATGACCCGGTGGACCGGGAGGATGGAGAGCCCCTCTTCCTGGTTCACCAGATACATCTGGATATAATCGAAGCCCTGGTTGCCGTCGTTCTTGCCGGTAGCCGCCCGCATGCGGTCTCGGTACACGCGGGCCGTCTCGAAGCGGTGCTGGCCGTCGGCGATGAGCACCTTCCGGTTCTGCATGAGGCGGGCGAACATATCGATCGTTTCCTTCTCATGGATGACCCAGAGCCGGTGGGTCTCGCGGCGGGTGTCGAATTCCAGTGAAGGCTTGCCGAGGGAAGGGCGTACCTTTGTCTCGATGACCTTCTTCGGGTCGGAGTATACGCCGAATATCGAGCTCAGGTTCGTGTTGACTTCGTTCAGGAGGCGCAGGCGGTCGAGCTTCGGAGCCTTGTTGGTGTGCTCGTAGAACCGGAAATGATTCTTTTCGCCGTCGTCCATACGCACGGACGCGATGATGCCCCGCCTCGTGAGGGTATGCTCTCCCAGGCAATAAGTGTGCTCATGATAGTAGAGGGCCGGCATCTCTTCCTGAACGAGGACCGACTCCTCCCTCCACTGTTTCAGAAAATCCCGTGCCCGGGTATAGCGGTTGTTCTCCCTGGTGTCCTTGGGCAGCTGCCTGCCGAGCACCAGCCTGACGGCGTTGTAGGGTGAGAGGGCATAGAGATCGTCGACTTCAGGCAGACCCATGGCATCATACGGGAGGCAGACAGTCTTGCCGAGGTCCACCTTCTCAGGGTTGTACCGTATTCCCCTAAAGGGCTGTACCCTGGGCATTCACCTTCTCCTTTCGTGTGGACATGCATGGGAACGCATACAGAGTGTGCGTATATATGGACTATCGGAAAAATTCAACTCCAACTTGTCCTTAGAGCTTACTTTCTAGGTGATCTCCGCGATTTGTTCACCATGTTCCTGATAAGACGGAGCGTTCGGGTGGGGAGCCACCAGGTGCTCAACCGTGTACCCAGGGAGAGCATTCGCTCTTCCTGTTCGTCGAGCAGCCTGGGCTGGAGTTTGTGCTTGACCTTGGCAAAGCCCATCCAGTCGAGGGCCTCGAAAGCCTTCCGGAGCGGCACGCTCCAGGGAACGTACAGGCAGGTGGCAAAGTCTACGAGATAGGGCCTGCCCTGATCATCGATCCCGTAGTTCCTCCGGTTTCTCAGGTCGAGGTGAATGACGCCCCGCTGGTGCATGGCGGTGATGAGCTGCCTGAGGGAATCGAAATACGGGGCGCCTGGTGTATGGCGGGCCTCCTTGAGATTGGTCCCGCCCATGAAGCGGGTGACGAGGGTGAGCCGGTCCGGGCACGGCAGAAGATCGGGTATGCCCGGCAAACCGGCCAGCCGGGAATAGATGAATCGCTCCCACGTGATCAGGAAAAGCCCCATGATGCGGACAGGGAGCACGGCCTCGGAATAGCTCTTTTCCACCGCGGCGCATTCGTCCCTGGTGATCAGGTGGACCCGGGGCCCGTATCTGCGGTATTTTTTCAGGTCCTGATGCTCCATCGGGCCTTGTCCTTAACGCTTGGGGATCACTGCGCCGGCGGATAGTCGCCGATCTTGAAGCAGGAAAACGGAATGGGAGACGACGAGTCCTTGACAACGGCCATTCCGTCGAGATGCTCCCGCGACTTGTCCATGGATCCCTTCAGGTTCAGGCTTGGCCCGTTGAGCTCCAGGTTACCGTCCTGGCCCAGGGCTACGGTCATGGCGACCTCGATGTCCTCGGTCCGTCCCGTGACTGCCCCCCCTTCATCGATCATGAGCTCCAGGGTTCTGGTGACGCTCGGATAGTAGAGGTAGAGAACCCACTGGCCCTTGAGCATGTCCTGCGTAAAGGCTTCCTGGGGGATCTCGGTTATCTCCACGGTTTTCTTGCTCCGGGTAAGGGGCAGGATCGCCCAGTCGTTCTCAAAGACCCCCCAGAGGAGATGGACCAGGGGAAGGACGACAAAAATGCTGACCACGAGAATGATGCAAAGCTTTTTCATTTTGTTCCCTCGAAAAACATGGTGCTGAGCCTTATCTTCGATTATAGGTGATGTATCACCGGCGAGTGAAATATGCAAGGATAGTTGGCTTCCCCGACAGAACGAACGATGAAGATACAGGGAACGGTTCACTGGAACCCCAAAGGCTTTGCCTTTGTCGTGCCTGAAAAAGGCCGCGATGATGTATTCGTTCCGCCCGAGGGCCTCATGGGGGCCATGGACGGAGACCTGGTGGAGGTCTGGGCCTACCGGGAAAAAAAGGGCCTGAGGGGGGAAGTCCTCTCCATTCTCAGGCGGCGCCCGACCACGGTGAGCGGCACCTATCGCAGCAGGAAGAAGTGGGGGGTGATCACCCCGTTCAAACCGTTCCCGTATACCATCGTGGTCCCCCATGAGTGCAAAGGCACGGTCAAAGACGGCGACGTGGTGACGGCCATGGTGGAGAGCCCGCAGGGCGTCAGGAAGACCCGGTCGGTCACCGCCCGGATCGAGCGGCTCCTGGATATCCCCGAGGACACCGGTGACGATCTGAGGTTCGTGGCCGTGAAGTACAGCCTGCCCTGGCGTTTTTCCGAGGAGGTGGAAAAGGAGGCGCTCAAAGTGTCAAAGGTCTCCATTTCCACCGAGCTCGCACGGCGCAGGGACCTGCGCGACCGGATTCTCTTCACCATCGACGGAGCCACGGCAAAGGATTTCGACGATGCCGTGGGAATCGAGCAGCTCCCCGACGGCACCTTTCTCATGACCGTGGCCATTGCGGACGTGGCCCATGTGGTCAAGCGGGACACCCCGCTTGACGCGGAGGCAAGGAACCGCGGCTTCAGCGTGTACTTCCCCGAGGCGGCCATCCCCATGCTGCCCGAGGTCATCTCCAACGGGGTCATGAGCCTCAGGCCCCGGGAGGAGAGGCTCGCCATGGCGGTGGAGATCCACCTGGGACCTCGGGGCAGGCTGCTGGACTTCGACTGCTTCGAGGCGGTCATCCGCTCCCGGGCCAGGCTCGTGTACGAGGAGCTCAACCCCTTCATCGAGAGGGGCTTTCCTCACGATTATCCGGACATGGAGGTCGCGTCCCGGGTCATGGGGCTCCACCGGATGGCCGGACACCTCTACCGGAACCGGACGAGGAAGGGGGCCCTCGATTTCGATATCTCCGAGGTGGGCATCACCATCGGCCACGACGGGGACGTGGACCGGATCTACCGGTACCGGAGGGGGCCTGCCGAGAGGCTCATCGAAGAATCCATGCTCCTGGCGAACCATGCGGTATGCATGTTTCTGGAGAGACAATCCATGCCGGTGCTCTACCGGGTTCATGAAAAACCCAGATCCGAGGACCTCCTGGCCCTCATGGAGACTCTCAAAGAGATCGGTCTGTCCAAAGAGGAGTTCGCGAGCCTCCAGCAGGCGGTCCGCAGGGGCAGGAATCTCTCCCTGGCGCTCCAGCGCGTCTCCGCACTCTACCAGCCGACCCCGCTCCACAACTTCGTGAACCAGCACATCCTCAGGGCACTCACCCGGGCACGGTACTGGTTCGAGGATCTCGGCCACTTCGGGCTTGCCAGCAGGTCGTACACCCACTTCACCTCGCCCATCAGGAGATACTCCGACCTTATCGTGCACCGGATACTGAAAATGACGCTGAAAGGCCGTGATATGAGCGAGAAGGAAATGAAGAAGCTCAAAGGCTACCTGAAGTACATCGGGACCGAAATCTCGGAGCAGGAGAAAAAGACCGACGACGCCATGTTCGACGTGATCAGGCTCAAGACCGCGGCCTACATGCAGCGGCACGTCGGGGACGACTTCTCCGGGGTGGTCACCAGCATCCTGCCCTTCGGCATCTTCGTGGAGATCTTCGATCCGCCCTTCGACGGCCTGGTGACCCTCTCCGACATGGGCAGGGCGCGCATCGAGGAGGGCAGGGCCGTGAAGCTGAAAAAACGGACCATCTCCATCGGAGATATCATCAAGGTGAAGGTGGCCCGGGTGGATGCGCTCAAAGGGCACGTGGACTTCTCGATCCTGCCCCCGGAGGCGTGAACCCCCAAGATTGCGTTCCGGGAGATGGTTCTTTCCCGGTCTTTTTCGGGATCTCCGCGTCTCCCGATCTGTTCTGGAACAAAAAAAGTGCGCTGCAACCTGCATATTCCCTGCGCCGGGTGATCGATCCCTGGTTGCCTGCCCGGCGCCGTTTTTCACCCGGCAACCCCAAGAGGATCGGTCGGGTTTCAGGGGCATGCGGCTCAGGCTGTTCTTGATTCCTCCTCCGCGCCCGCTACTTTAAGGACAAGAAGGCCGGATCTCATTTCCTTATCGCAGGCGTTTCAGGGTCCAAGGTCTTGATGGAAGGTCCATGCCTTTGATGAGCGCGAACGTCTCATCCGGACACCTTTTAAAAATGAGCATACGTGAAGACGGACCGAGATGGAGAAATATCGCAGAAAAAACAGCAGAAAAACACCCCGGGGAAATCCCGTCCCCGGTGACTTCCTCGACCGGCTCGGCATGGGGACGATAATTCTGGACCGGGACTTGCGGATCACCGGGATAAACACTGCGGCCGGGCTTCTCCTGCAGCAGCCCCGGGAACATTTCCTCGGCCGGAGGCTTGCCGAGACGCTGCCCGCCCCGCTCTCCGGGGAAATCGAAAAGGCCGCCCGGGAGGCGGTGCAGCACGGTTCTCCCTCAAGCTTTCCAGCAAGCTTTCCAGTACGCACCCAGTTGCCCGGCAGGCCGCGGCTTTTCGCACGCTGTGTGCCCGTGCACGACGGAGCCCTCATCGTGCTCGAGGACACGAGCGAGCTCGTACCGCCGGCATTCGGACATCCGGAGCAGGAAAAAGGGGAGGTGGAGAGGCTCTATGAGGAGATGGAGAGCGAGCTCATCAAGCTGGAGGCCGTACTCGAACAACTCCCCTCCGGCGTGACTATCGAGGAGGCCCCCTCGGGCAGGCTGCTGTATCACAACGCCCAGGGAGACCGGCTTCTCGGACACCCTGTCATCGCGGCCCAGGATTACCGCGGCCGGATCTTTGGTGCGCTCCACGAGGACGGCACGATGTTCAGCCCGGAGGAATACCCCATTGCCCGGGCCCTGAACGGCGAGAACATCTCCATGGAGGAGGTGCGCTACCGCCGGGGAGACGGCACGCTCATCCACATCTCGATCAGCGCCGCCCCGATCAGGGATCTGGAGGGCAACATCGTAGCCGCGGTGAGCATCTTCAACGACATCACCGACCGCAAGCGTGCGGAGGAGGCGTTGAAGGAAAGCGAGGAGCGGCTCCGGAACATCGTGGAGAACAGCACCAATGTGTTCTACTCGCACACGCCCGACAACCGTCTGATCTACCTGAGCCCGCAGTTCGAAAAGATATTCGGGTACGATCCCAAAGACCGCATGCTTCTGTGGACGGAGACTCTCACCGACAACCCCGTCAACCAAAAGGGCATCGAGTCGACCAGCGAGGCGATCCGCACCGGCAGGCCCCAGCCCACCTACGAGCTGGAGCTCAAGGCCGGGGACGGCCGGAAGGTCTGGGTGGAGGTGAGCGAGTCGCCGGTTGTCAGGGACGGCAGAACAGTCATGGTGGTGGGGGCCCTTCAGGACATTACCGAGCGCAAGAAGGCGGAGAAGGAGCGGATGGAGATGGAGCGGCGGTTCCAACAGTCGCAGAAGCTCGAGAGCCTGGGCGTCATGGCGGGCGGCATTGCCCACGACTTCAACAACCTGCTCACCGCCATCCTCGGCAACCTGGACCTCGCGCTGATGGGCGGACTGGAGAATTCCCGGTCAAGGGCCTTTATGGAAAAGGCCCGCCGGGCGACCCTGCGGGCGTCCGACCTCACGAACCAGATGCTGGCATACTCCGGAAAAGGCAAGTTCCACGTCAGGAGCTTCAACCTGAGCGGGCTGGTGGAGGAGATGACCGAACTGCTCAAGGCGTCCATCGCCAAGACGGTGAGCCTGAACCTGAATACGGACCGGGACATACCCGACATCAAGGCAGACCCTACCCAGATCCAGCAGATCATCATGAATCTCATCGTGAACGCCTCCGAGGCCATCGGCAGCCGGCCCGGTGTAGTGACGATCTCCACGGGGGTAAGGGACTGCGACGAGCACTGCCTTGCACAGAGCCGTCTGCGCGAAAAGCCCAGGCCTGGACGGTACGTGTTTTTGGAGGTCAGGGACACGGGATGCGGCATGGATGAAAAGACATTGGAGCGGCTTTTCGATCCCTTTTTCACCACCAAGTTCACGGGACGGGGGCTGGGAATGGCGGCCGTGCTCGGCATTGTGGAGGGGCACGGCGGGGCCATTGCGATTCAAAGCGAGCCCGGCAGGGGCACTGTGGTAGAGGTCCTGTTTCCGGCGCAGCTCCCGGCGGAAAGGCCAGGCGTCCCGGGGGCGGCAAGAGAGCCCTTGGCCTCAGGCGCTCAAAGGGGGCGGGGTTATGTCTCTGAGACCGTGCTGGTGGTGGATGATGAGGACATGGTGCTCGATTTGTGCGCGGCCATGGTGGAGCAGCTCGGCTTCCGGGCGCTCAGGGCATCGGACGGGCGGGAGGCGCTGGAGGTGTTCCGGAGGCACGCCGGGGAAGTCTCCCTGATCATCCTGGACCTGACCATGCCCAGGATGGACGGGGTGGAGGCGTTTCACGAGATCAAGCGCATCCGGGGCGATGTCAGGGTGATCGTATCGAGCGGCTTCAGCGAGCAGGAGGTTTCCGGACGCTTCGAGGGAGACGAGCCGTCAAGCTATATCAAGAAGCCTTTCGAGCTCAACCGCCTGCGGGAAAAGATCGGAGAGGTGCTGGGGAAAGGCTGATCCTCCCGTTCACATGACCTGCCGGAGCCGGCCCTTACGGACTTACCGGTCTCCAGGGATCGACTGAAGGGATCGACTGATCGCACTTTTGAGCTCATCGATACCGGCGGGCTTTACGAGAAATTCGCGGATTCCCATCTCCCGCGCCTTGCGCTCGTCCATCACGTCGCTGAATCCGGTGCTCAGGATGACGGGGGTATCCGGTCTGACGGCCAGGAGCTTGGTGGTAAACTCGGCGCCGGTCATGCGCGGCATGGTCAGATCGGTGATGACGAGATCGAATTCCTGGGGCGACCTGGTGAACATTTCGAGCGCCTCTACGCTGTCGTTCACCGCGGCCACATCATAGCCCAGCCTTTTGAGCACCCGCTGGATGCTGGAGAGGATGATATCCTCGTCGTCCACCAGGAGGATCCTCTTCTTCCCCCGCGGCTTCGGAGCCTCCACGGGCTCGGGGGGCTCCACCCGTTCCGGGCCTTCATGCGCCGGGAGACGGACGATGAACCGCGAACCCTTTCCCGGTTCGCTCTCGACCGTAATCTCGCCCCCGTGGTCCTCGACCATCCCCCGGGTGATGGCAAGTCCCAGAACCGTGCTTCTGCCGGTTGATCCGGAGGAGTACGAGGGGTCGAAGATGTGCTCCATCGCCTCGCGGGCCATACCCTTTCCCGTGTCGCTCACCGAGAGCTCCAGGTACGGGCCTTCCATTTCCCGGGGATGATTGGGACTCGTGCCGGGGCGGACACGGGAGAGGTTCACCTCGATGGTGCCCGGCTCGTTGCCGATGGACTCTGCCGCATTGTGCACCAGGTTCATGATGATCTGCCGGAGCTGCTGGGGATCGACCATGACGACGTCACGGGTCACGTCCAGGTGCTGCCTGAGCTCAATACCCTCGGGGAGGGTCGACTGCAGGGAATCGAGGGTCTGCCGGATCAGGGGTTTGATCTCCAGTGGATTCCGCTCGCGCTCGCCCCGTCTGCTGAAGGTGAAGATCTGATTCACCAGGTCTTTCTGACGGCGCGCGGCGCTGAGCATCTGCTCGAGGATCTGATGGGCCGTGCTCTTCTGCGGCAGATCCTCCAGCAGGACCTCGGCGTCGATGATGATGGGATAGAGCATGTTGTTGATGTCATGGGCGATTTCACCGGAAAGCCTGCCCAGGAAATCCATTCTCTGAATCTCGCCGAGCCGCTTTTCCAGGGCCTTTTTCTCTTCTTCTATCCGCCGGTATCCCGACAGCAGGCGGTCCATCTCGGCAATCTGCCTTTTTGCCTCTGCCAGCTCGCGCACGAGTTGTTCTTTTGAGTGTTTCGCGGATTCCGTCATGTCCCTATCCCGGTCTTGAGTGCCGCTGGAAGCTTCATGTCCTGCGCATCCTTCATTCTCCGATCATATGGTAAAAAACGAAGCCTTCTATCTTTAAGATGTTACCCGGTGTGAACGGTTTTTCAACACCCCCTTCGAAATCAGGCGGGGCTGAAGACCGGCCGCAGATGAGAAATTTTCCGGTCCTGCGTTCACGGAACTTCTACGATGCGACGCAAGCCGGGCTTGTCGATCCGCTCATCGATGGAACGAGCGGAAGAGCACAGTCTGAAGCCGTTTGGGGGCACGCTCTCCGGGCCTGTCCGGGACATGGGGAAGGGGGTCGGGGTCCCTTGAAATATCAGGGTTCATTGCCATTATAAAAAAGAGAAGTTGTTCTTGATAATGCGTGTTACTCATTGGCCGCAGGGAAAAAACCAGTCCCTTTGAAGATCCACAAGACATCAGAAGCGAAAAGGACTTTCTTCAAACGATGCTGTGGCAGCCTCTTCCACCGGACTGAAGGAGGGAATGGGGAGGAAGAAGTGATAAGCGTCTTATCTCAGGTGATTGATCTGGATCTGCATGCGTCGGACATAGAACTGCTTCAGGAGATGATCGATATGTACCATCCGGAAGGGATGGATCTGGTCGACGAAAGATATCTGACCGATGACAGGAAGGATCCGGCAAAAAAGATACCATTGCCCAAGGCCCTGGAGGAATGGGTAAAGGCGATGAGCAATAAATATCACGACAGACGGTTTGTGCTTGCATTGACGAGAAAGGTGCTCGAGAAAATGGGCTACTTCCCGCAGGACCCGGACGATGCCCCCGGGCCCGTGTACAAGGAAATCCACTAAGACTTATCCGGTCTTGGCCGGGGACGGCTTTTTCTTGAGCGCGGCGCCGCCCAGATACGCCTCCTGGATCTTCTTGTCCGACCGTAGCGACGCGGTGGGACCTGAGGCCACGAGGCGCCCGTTTTCCAGCACATAGCCTCTGGAAGCGATGTTCAGCGCCTTGTGGGCGTTCTGCTCCACCAGCAGGATGGAGGTTCCCTGGCCGTTGATCTCGGAAACGATGTCGAATATCTGCTTCACGAGTATCGGGGCCAGCCCGAGCGAGGGTTCGTCCAGCAGGAGAACCTTAGGTGAGCTCATCAGTGCCCTGCCGATGGCGAGCATCTGCTGCTCCCCGCCGGAGAGCGTGCCGGAGAGCTGCCTGCGGCGTTCGCTCAGGATGGGGAACAGGGAAAAGACCCGGTCCTTGGCCGCGTGCACCTCGTCCTTCATCCTTCTCCGGGTATAGGCGCCCAGATTCAGGTTTTCCTCCACGGTGAGCGTGGGGAACACCCGGCGGCCTTCCGGCGAAAGCGAGATACCCTTGCGCACGATCTCATAGGGCGGGATTCTGTTGAGCTCTTCCCCCCGGAAGAAGACCGATCCGCTCCCGATGGGCACGAGCCTTGACACGGCCTGGAGCAGGGTGGACTTCCCGGCCCCGTTCGCGCCGAGCACGGACACGATCTCGCCCTGCTCCAGATGGATGGAGACATCGTGGAGGGCCTGAATCCCGCCATAGAAGATGGAAAGACGCTCAATGCTCAGCAGGGACGTCATATGCGGTCGAATCCTCGTCATCCTTTCCCAGATAGGCCTCGATGACCCGCTGGTCGGCATAAATATCATCCGGAATCCCCTCCTCGGCGATCTTTCGCCCCCCGTCCATGACCACGACCCAGTCCGAGATCCCCATCACCATGTTCATGTCGTGCTCGATGAGCAGGATGGTAACATCTTCCTCCCGGATGATGTCCTGGAGAAAGGCCATGAGATCACGGGTCTCCCGCGGGTTCAACCCGCTGCTGGGCTCGTCCAGCACCAGGAGCTTAGGGTCCGAGGCCAGGGCGCGGGCGATCTCCAGCATGCGCTGGGACCCGTAGGCGATGTTCTTGGCCAGGTCGTCGCGGGATTTCCACAGGTTCACCTGGCGGAGTCTCTTCTCGGCGGTTCCCTTGATCATGTCTTCCTCGGTCCGCTGCCCGGGCGTCCGGAAGATGGATGAGAACAGGCCCGAGGTGCTCCGGCAGTGGCGCCCGGCCATCACGTTTTCCCGGCAGGTCATGTCCGGGAACAGGCGGATGTTCTGAAAGGTCCTTGCAATGCCGTGGGAAACGATCTGGTGCGGCTTTTTGCCGGTGATCCGCTCGCCCCGGAAGAACACCTCTCCGAACTCGGGGCGGTAGATGCCGGACACCACGTTGAATACGGTGGTCTTGCCGGCGCCGTTCGGGCCGATGAGGCTCAGGATCTCACCCTTGTGCACCTTCAGGTCAAGGGAGTTCACGGCGATGAGGCCCCCGAAGATCTTGGTGAGCCCTTTCGTCTCCAGCACGGTCTCGCCTGCTGCATGGGTCCTGCGCTCAGGCATCGGACCTCCCTGTACCCTCCAGCAGCGACTCGTACTTGACCGCGCCCCGCTTGCGCGGCCAGACGCCGCCCGGCCGGAACATCATCATGAGCATCATGGCCGATCCGAATATGAGCATCCGGTACATGGCGAAGGGCCGGAAGATCTCGGGGAACAGGCTGATGAAGGCCGCGCCGATGATCACCCCCGGGATGGAGCCCATCCCGCCGATGAGCACGATGCAGAACATAAGGCACGACTCCCAGAAGGAGAAGCTCTCCGGCGAGACACACATGAGCTTGCTCGCATAGACGTTACCCGCCACGCCCGCCAGGGCCGCGCCCAGGACGAAGGCCAGGAGCTTGTAGCTGCGCGAGTCGATCCCGTTGGCGTTAGCGGCCGTCTCGTCCTCGCGGATATAGTTCCAGGCGCGCCCGATCCGCGAGTCCTGCAGCCTGGTGAGCCCGAGGATGGTCAGCCCCACGATGAGCCAGATGAGGAAATAGTACTCCAGGGACGAATCGATCACCAGCCAGGGGCCCAGGGAGGGAAAGTCGATGCCGAACACCCCGTTGGGGCCCCCGGTGAGGTCGAAGGGGTTGTTGATCAACGCCAGGCGGACGATCTCGCCCATGCCCAGGGTCACGATGAGGAGATAGTCACCCTGGAGATGGATGATGGGAGAGCAGACCACGTAGGCGAAGAGCGCGGCAGCCAGGGCGCTCAAGGGCAGGAGCACGAGGATGGGGATGCCGAACTTCGTGTTGAGGATCGCCGTGGTGTAGGCCCCGATGGCGTAGAACCCGGCATGCCCCAGGTCGAACAGGCCCACCTCGCCGAGCACGATGTTGAGGCTCAGGCCCAGCAGGGTGTAGATGCCGAAATAAAAGGCGATATCGATGAAGTAGTCGCTGACCAGAAACGGGTAGATGAGAAAGACGGCCGTGGCGAGCGCGATATGCAGCTGCCGGGAGGATGCGAGCCTTCCGATGCCGTTTAAGGGGGTCCGCTCCATCGGTCTATACCTTCTCCGCCGTCTTTTCGCCCAGGATGCCCGTGGGCCGGAAGATGAGCACCAGGATGAGGATGATGAACACGAAGACATCCTTCCAGGCCGCCGAGATGTAGGCTGCCCCCAGCATCTCGAGCACGCCCAGGATGAGCCCGCCGAGCATGGCGCCGGGGATGTTGCCGATGCCGCCCAGGACCGAGGCGGTGAACGCCTTGAGCCCGTAGTTCCACCCCATGGTGAAGCTGATCTGGCGGTAGTACATCCCCACCATGATCCCGGTCACGGCGCCCAGGGCCGGGCCCAGCGTGAACACGAAGAGGATGACCTTGTTGATGTTGATCCCCATCAGTGACGCGGTCTTGCGGTCGTGGGCCGTGGCCCTGATTGCGGCCCCGAAGGTGGTCTTCTGGACGATGTAGTAGAGAGTCCCCATGAGGACGAACGAGAGCAGAAGGATCACGATCTGCAGCAGCGTGAGGTGGATGTTGCCGAGCTGGATGTGGACGTTGGGGATGAGGGCCGCAGGATAGGCCTGGAACCTGGGGCCCCATACCACCATGATGGCGTTCTGCAGGAAGATGGAGGCGCCCAGAGCGGACACCACCGCGGGGAGACGGCCTGCCGGATACACGGGCCGGTAGGCCACCCGCTCGACGATGAGCCCCACGATGGCGAGGCTGACCCCGGCGAAGATCAGGGCCGCCATGAGCGCGCCCCACAGACCGAAATGAGCGGTCAGGAGGGCAGCGCCGAAGACGAGCACGGTATAGCCCAGGTACGAGCCCAGGGTGAAAAAGTCGCCATGGGCGAAGTTGATGAGCTTCAGTACCCCGTAGACCATGGAATAGCCCAGGGCGATGAGCGCATAGAACGAGCCGATGGTCAGCCCGTTGATGATCTGCTCCAGGATAACGTGCATGTGCCCTCGTGCTGCCGATTTATCTTGAATCTCAAGAAAGCGCTACTTGGATACGACAATCTTGCCCTGATCGTCAACCACGTAGAGGTAGAAGGGCACACCTTCCCGGTCGCCCTGGCCGGTGAATCCGATGGGGCCGGTGATGCCGGGAGCGCCTTCCACCTCGTCCCTGAGATATGCGGCCAGCTTGGCCGAGTCGGTGGTGCCCGACTTGTCCACGGCATAGGCGATGATGTTCAGGGCATCGGCTGCATAGATGGGCCACGGGCTGGAGGGGATGTCGCCGAACTTGGCCTTGTAGGCTTCGAGGAACTCCTTTGCCTCGGGGTAGGGCAGGTCGCCGGGAAGCGGCTCGTTGGTCATGTAGCAGCCCTTGGCCACGCTCAAGCCCGCGATCTTGACGAACTCATCGTTGATGGCCGCGTTGCCGCCCACGAACGGGCAGGTGATCCCGATGTCGCGGGCCTGGCTCACCAGGAGCGCGGCCTCGGCATAGTAGCCGGTGAAGTACCATACCTCGGGCTTGGTCTCGCGCAGGTTGGTGAGCGAGACGCGGAAGTCCCTTTCACCGGGGGTGATGGCGTCGAAGTAGACGATCTCGGCCTGGCCGTTTGCGACCATGGGCTCCAGCGCGGTCCGGGTGTCTTCGGCAAGCCCTTTGCCGAACGCGGTGTTATCGTGCATGATGGCGATGCGCTTGGCGTTGAACTTCTTCGGCACGAAATCCGCGAAGAACTTGCCCTGGGAATCGTCCCTGCCGCAGGTGCGGAAGAAGTAGCTGAAATCCCGCTGGGTGAGGCGGACCGCGGTGACGCCGTAGCCGATGTTCACCTTCTTGAATTTTTCATAGATATTGGAGGCGGGCTCGCACACGGATGACCCATAGGTGGAGACAACCGCCACAACGTCCTTCTGCGCCACCAGCTTCTGTGCCGCCAGGGCGCCCGACTTGGGCTCGCCGGCATCGTCTTCCACCTTGAGCACGACCTTCTTCCCGCCCAGGATGCCGCCTTTTTTATTGATCAGATCGGCCGCGATCTCGCAGGACTGTTTCGCCATCTGGCCCTCGTAGGCCCAGGCCCCGGTGATCGGGCCCTGCAGTCCGATGACCACGGTGTCTTTGGCTGCATGGGCGCTGCCCAGCCCCAGGACGAGGAACAATACACTCACCAGCAGTACAAACTTTTTCATCCCTTTCTCCTCCAAAACCGTAGATATGTTTTTCTTAAGCCTGTTGATGCCTTCTTTCCTGCCCCGCTCCGGGGAGCGGTTTCCAGGCGCTTAAGGGGCGAGATTAACCCGTACAATTCACGAGTTGGAGTCGCTTTCCCTGCCCCGGGGTGTGTCGAAAGCTCAGTGTTTTTCAGTCGTTATGATATAGTTCAGGAGTGACGACCGTGTCAAGGATATTTTGCCCTCAAAGGGAGCTGGCCCCCAGGAGGGCAAAGGAGAAAGACACCTGGCCGTTATGTGAAAGGCGATATGGGGAAACGGGGATAACCGGAGACAAACGGGTGCCCCGCCGCTTGTCGCTGCGGGACACCTCGCTTTGCGGGAATACCCGCACTATTTCGACAGCCACTCCTTCACGCGATCAGGGTTCTCCTTGATCCAGCGCCTCGCGGAATCGGACGGATCGGCGCCCTCGGAGTTCCAACCCATGACCTGGCCGATCTCCTGGAGATTCCAGTGGAAGTTGTCGAGAAACCGGTAGGCTTCAGGGTGGTCCTTTTTGAGACCCTTGCGCACGAAGGTGTGGATCTTTTCCTCTCCGCCGTACACGTTCTTGGGATCATCGAGATACTTGAGGTCCCAGCGGGCGAACTTCCAGTGCGGCGTCCACCCGGTCACCACGACCCACTCGTTATTTTTGATCCTGTCGGCAAGGATGGCCGTCATCATGGCGCCCGTGCCTTCCATGAGCTTGAGATTCAGGTCGTATTCCTCGAGCGCCTTCTCCGTCTTGCTCATGATGCCCGCTCCCGGGTCGATGCCGATGATCTCGTTGTCGAACTTGGCAGCATGCGCGTTCAGCTCTTCGATCGAGTCGATGGTCACGTAGGCCGGTACCACCAGGCCGATGGCCGCGCCCTCGCAGTTCGGGCCCAGGTCCACCACCTTGTCGCCGACCTTGTCGAGGTAGTGACCGTGGGTGACGGGCAGCCAGGCCGTGGTAAGGCCGTCGACGTCACCGGTGGCCACGGCCTGCCACATGGCGGCGGCGCTCACCGAGGTGACATCGACGTCGTATCCCAGCTTGTCCTCAAGGACCGCCTCGACGACGTGGATGCTTGCCGTGGCGCATGACCACTCCACGTAGGCGAGCTCCAGCTTCTTGTCCGCCGCCTGGCCGGCCGATGCCGCGCCGAAGACGAGAAACAGTGCGAAAAGAACCGTGTATCCGGTCAATCGTTTCATAGTATCCTCCTTATACGGATATTTTTATTCTCATCGAAAAAAACCATTTGCCTTACTGTGACGTGGCGCCGGTCTGCTTGCCGCCGACACGCTGCATGATCCGGTCGAGGATCATGGCCACGATGACGATGGCGATGCCGGCCTCGAAGCCTCTGGACGGCTCCAGGCGCTGGATGGCCTTCCAGACCTCACCGCCCAGGCCCTTGGCGCCGATCATGGCCGCAATCACGACCATGGACAGGGCGAGCATGATGGTCTGGTTGATGCCCGCCATGATGGTGGGCGTGGCCATGGGAAGCTGGAGCTTGATCAGCTTCTGCCGCCGGGTGCTGCCGAACGAGTCCGCGGCCTCCACCAGCTCGATGGGAACCTGCCGGATGCCCAGGCAGGTGAGCCGGATTGCCGGGGGCATCGAGAAGATGACCGTGGAGAAGATCGCGCCCACCGGACCCAGGCCGAAGAGGGGAATGGCCGGGATCAGGTAGACGAAGGCCGGCATGGTCTGCATCACGTCGAGAATGGGCATGATCATCCGGTAGGCTCTCTGGCTGAGCGCCGCGAAAATCCCCAGGGGAAGGCCGATGATCATGGCGATGACCGTGGATACGAGGACCAGCGCCAGGGTGCTCAGCATGGGGTCCCACAGGTTCATGTTCCAGATGAGGAACAGACCGATGAGGGTCAGCAGCATCACGCCCCGCTTCCGGCTGAGGAACCACGCCAGGGCCGTAAAGATCAGGATGAGCACCAACGGCGGGAAGAACATCAGCCCCTGGATGAGGATGGCGATTCCGCTTTCCACCACGTCGGAGAACGCCTTGGTGAGGAACGAGAAGTTATCGGAAAACAGGGTGATCGCGTAGTCTATTGCATCGCCGATGGGGATACGTGGAATATTATTCAGCCATTCCATTGGTTTGTACTCCTTCTGCAAGGGCCGCCAGGAGCGAGCCCTTTATGATGACGCCCATGAGGTGGTCTTCGCTGTCCACCACGGCGACGGGGCTGCTCTCCACCAGGAGAGGGAAGAGCTCGTAGGCCGGCGTGTCCGGCGACACCCGGTGGATGTCGGTGACGAGGATGTTCCTTAGGTCCTTGTCGCCCGCCTTGAGCGCGGCGGAGGCGTCTTCCGCCCTGACGAGCCCCACGAGCCTGTTTTTGTGCTGAACATAGATGCTCGAGAGACCTGCCTGCCGCATCTTCCACAGGGCGGCCTTGGGGCCGTCGTGGGCGAAGCTCGCCACCTCGCCCGGGTTCTTCATGATGGTATCCGCGGTGACCACCTTGGAGATGTCCACGTCCTGCACGAACTTGGCCACGTACTCGTCGGCCGGGCTCGTGAGGATGGCCTCGGCCGTGCCTTCTTGCACGATGTGCCCGTCCTTCATCAGGATGATCCGGTCGCCGAGCTTCAGGGCCTCGTCGAGGTCGTGGCTGATGAAGATGATGGTCTTGTGCATCTTTTCCTGGAGCTTGATCAGCTCGTCCTGCATGTCGCGGCGGATGAGCGGATCCAGGGCGCTGAAGGCCTCGTCCATGAGCATGATGTCCGGGTCGAGCGCCAGCGCCCGGGCCAGGCCCACGCGCTGCTGCATGCCGCCGCTGAGCTGGGCCGGGTAGGAGTCCTCCCATCCTTTGAGCCCCACCTGCTCGAGCGCGATCATGGCCCGCTCGCTGCGCTCGGCAGCCGGCACCTTCTGCACCTCGAGCCCGTACTCGACGTTTCTGATCACGCTGCGTCTGGGGAAGAGGGCGAAGTGCTGGAAGACCATGCCGAAGCGCTTCTGGCGGAGCTGCCGCAGCTCTTCCCTGTTCAACGAGGTGACGTCGGTTCCTTCAAGAAGGATCTTGCCGTCGGTGGGCTCGATGAGCCGGTTGAGGCATCGCACCAGGGTGGATTTTCCGCTGCCGGAAAGACCCATGATGACCAGGATCTCCCCCTCGTCCACATGGAACGAGACGTCCGCGATTCCCACCCCCAGCCCGGTCTTTTCCAGGATCTGATCCTTGGTGTATCCCTGCTTCAGCAGCTTGACACCCTTGCGGGGATGGTTCCCGAAGATCTTGTAAAGGTTCTGTACAACGATTTTGTGGTCCACAGTCTGCCTTTCTCTGTTGGTGCTTGTCACGGCATACGCGGCAACGCCGCATCTGCCCGGTGCGGTTTCCCAAGACCCGGATGCCTTTGCGGGTGCCCCGTAAGGCAATGAAACGCCTCTTGCGGGGCTTACCTGCCGGCGCTGTCCGGGTGTTGGTTTTCTTCCATCATATCCACGATCCGCTCCAGTGACAGGGCTATGGACACCTGTTCCAGCTCGGGAAGCTCCGAGACGGCCTGTACCAGCCTGTTCTGGAGGGGCAGTGGCGTATTTCTGGAAAGCTTGACGCCCGCATCGGTTGCGGAAACCAGCACTTTCCTGCGGTCGGGGTCCGTTCTCTTTCGCTCCACGAGTTTCTTCGCCTCCAGCCTGTCGATAATGCCGTTGACCGTGCTCATGCTGAGGCTGACCAGCTTTCCCAGCGCAGAGAGCGTCATGGGGCCGTCGTTGACGATGGTATGGAGGCAGATGAGCTGCGGGACGGTGATATGATAATCCACGGAGAGCTTTCTGGAGTAAGTGTCGACCGAATGCATGATCCTTCTGAGGGCCATGAGTATCCTCATATGGCAGTTGCCCGCAGGGTGCTCGAAGGAAGGGGTGCTGCCCGGATCTTCCTTCAGAGGGTGTCCCGCAGTGCCGGGGAACTGCTCCGGATCGCGGTCACTGCTCTGGATATTGAGGCCCTTTTCCCGGGTAGGGGTTTCTCTGTTCATGCCTTTGTCTCGTATCTACACTCAATGGAACGGAAGAGGTATGTTCCTGTTCGAAAGTTTCTTGTGAGAATGTTTCTTATACGAAATATATCGGTTGTCAAGGGAAAACCGGGACTTCCGTTTTCCGTGCCCCCCGCTACGGGCGCTAAATCTGCGATGCTATGACCATTTTCTGCACGTTGGCAGTGCCGTCGATGGATTTCATGAGCTGCGCGTCCTGATGGATACGGACGATTTCGCGGGCGACCGCCGATGTCCCGATGGTTCGGTATCCAAGGATCTCCACGCCGAAGGAGGCGATGTCCAGCAGGGTGTTTGCTGCATGGAGCTTCGCCATGGAGGCCTCCATCGAAAAGGTCCTGTTGTCGTCGATGCGGGAGAGGGCGTCAAAGGTCAGGAGGCGGGAGGCCTGGAGCCGTGTGGCGAGCTCTGCCAGGGGCAGCGAGATCCCCTGGAAGGAAAAGAGGGGCTTGCCGAACTGAACCCGGCTCTTCGCGTGGTCCAGCACCAGATCGAACGCCTTCCTGGCAGACCCTGCGCAGCTTGCCGCGACCAGGGGGCGTCCCTTGTCAAGTGTTTCCATGAGGAGGAAGTACCCGCTGTCGTCTTCTCCCAGGAGCGAGTCGCGGGGTACCTGTACGTGATCGAACGCCACGTCGCCCACGACGCTTCCGGCAAACCCGGGCGTCCCGCAGGGCTTGCCGATCTGAACGCCCGGAAGGGCGGCATCCACGAGAAAGGCATTGAGCCCGGCGCGGCCTTTTCTGCCGGGTGCGGCGGCAAAGACGATGAGCAGAGACGCGATGGCATGGTTGATCACGACACTCTTGTCCCCGGTGATGGTGAAACCGCGGGAAGATCGCTCCGCCCGCGTTGATATGGAAGCGATGTCGGAGCCCGCGCCTTCCTCGGTAAGACAGAACCCCACCGCCATCCCCTTCGATGCGATTGCAGAGAGGTGCTCGTCCCGGCGTGCGCCCTGGCAGCCGATCCTGATCATCTCGATGCAATGGGCCGTGGTGATCGGGCCGTGAAGCGTGGCCGGGAGGTGATAGCTCAAGGCCTCGTATACCAGGCCCGTGCTCACGTAATCGAGCCCCCTGCCTCCAAGCTCCTCGGGAATGAGCAGGGCGTGGTAGCCGCCCCGGGCATACGCGCGGTACAGCCGCTCGGCGACAGCGGTGCGGTCATCCCCGGAATCCAGGATGTCCGCGTGTTCGCGGGCAAACCGCCTGGCATCCTCCACCAGGGCCTGTTGCCTCTCATTTAACGGGTGCATGATCCTGCCTCCAATCAAGATAATCGAGGAAGTCCTCCAGGAGGCGGAGCTCCTGGGGGCCGAGCCGGGATATTCTCTCGAAAACAACATTCAGAGAGCATTCATAGCCTTCGGGGGCCGGTGCGGGTTTCTGGCCGTTCTCTTCCTGGATAAAGAAATCGAGCCGTTTGCCCAGAACGGATGCGATCTGCTCGATCTGATGGAAATAGAGCCTGCGCTTGCCGAGCTCGTAGTTTGACAGCGCGGCCTGGGTAATGCCGAGGGTGTGGGCCAGGTCCACCTGGGTCAGGCCCCGCTCCTCCCGGGCCATCTGGATTTTTTTGCCAATCTCCTTGAAACCCATCGACTGTATGCCCCTGAAGATTTCGCTCCATCTTCCCCCGAGTTGGAGGTAAAATGCAAGCATTTTGTCATTTTGCTTGACAGGCATATAACGATTAAGGATAATAATAAAACAAAATGTTATATCAGGAGGAATGCCATGTTCGATTTCATGATGACCGGCGAGCAGAAAAGGCTCAGGGACGAGGCGCGGGCCTTTACCAAATGGGTGCCCAAACAGCTCATTCTGGACATGGACGCCGAGAAGGTCCAGTTCCCCCGGGAATACCTCCAGGAGGCGGGCAGAAGGAATCTTCTGGGCATACGGCTTCCCCGGGAGTACGGCGGCAGAGGGCTCACCTGGGTGGACGACGCCATCGTGGCCGAGGAGATCGGCGTGGCCAGCTACTCGCTCGCCTGCCTGTGGGGGGTGGGCGCGGATATCGTGTGCGAGGCGATCATCGAGTTCGGGTGCGAAGAGCTCAAGCAGCAGGTGGTCGTGCCCCTGCTCAAAGGGGAGACCTTCGCCGCGGAGGGCCTGACCGAGCCGCGCGGGGGCTCGGACTTTTTCGGCGCCACCACGGTGGCGAAAAAAGACGGGGACGACTGGATCATCACCGGCCAGAAGCGCTTTATCGTGGGCGCCGAAGGAGCTGACTGGTTTCTCGTCTATGCGGTGACCGACGCGTCGGCCCCGCCCCACAAGCGCATGACCGCCTTCATGGTGCCCAGGACCGAAGGGGTCGAGACCAAGTACATCTACGGCCTCATGGGGGTCAGGGGCGGCGGCGCGGGCCGGCTCATCCTCAAGGATGTCCGGGTACCCGAGCGTTATGCCCTGAACGGCATCAACGGGGGATTCGAGGTGTTCAAGCGCATGATGATCCCCGAGCGCCTCGGGACCGCGGCCATGACCATCGGGTCGGTGCGTCCGGCGGTGGAGATCGCTACCCGCTACACCTCCAAGAGGAAGGCATTCGGGTTCCCCATCCAGATGTTCCAGGCCGTAGGCTTCAAGGTGGCCGACAGTGCCATGCTGCTGGATTCCGCCCGGTCCATGGTCTACACCACCTGCCGGGCGGTGGATTCCGGCACCGTGCATCCGGGAAGGGTCAGACGCATGGTCTCCCAGAGCAAGAAATACGTGACCGAGGCCGCGTGGGAGATTGCCAACAAGTGCATGCAGGTCGTGGGCGGCATCGGCTACACCAATGTCTACCCCCTGGAGCGCATCGTCCGGGACATCCGGCTCTCCATGATCTGGGTCGGCTCCAACGAGATCATGCAGCTCATCATCCAGAACGAGTGGTACAAGGAGTATTTCAAGACGCTTTCGAAAGAGGACGTCCGGGACGTGGAGAGCGATGCGCTCAATGCGCACGAGGACGAAGAAAAGGTCTACGAATAGCAGGTTTGAGGCCGGGCAAGACCGTCCCCTTCCAAGGAGGGGGACGCCTGTTTCCCGGCGAAGACGCCTTGACTTTCCCTAAAAGGGGGTTGCGGCGCTTCGGAAAGACCCCCTGCGAGGAATCCGTGCAGCCGTTTCCTTGGGTGTTACTCCCCGAATCCGATGGCGAACATGCCTTCGAGGTCGTGTCGCGAGTATGCCCTGAAGGCGAGCATAGTCTCGGTATCCTGTATGCCCTCGAGCTTCAGCATGCGGCCGGTCACCAGCTCTGCGAGGTCATCGTTGCTGCCGACCCGGGCGATGGCCACCAGGTCGTACCTGCCGCTCACCGAAAACACCTCGGAGACGCCTTCCATGTCCGCCAGGGCCTCGGCGATCCCGCCGATGCGATCGCGGGCGACCTTCAAGAGAATCACTGCGGTTACCATGGGTCCTCCTTCTCAAACGCTACGAACGCGTCTGGATATGTTCGACCACCAGGTCGCCGAAGGCGGTTGTGGAGATCGTCTTCTGCCGGGCATGAACGTCCTGGGCCAGGTCCTGGGTGACGTAGCCCTGCTCGAACACCGCAAAGAGCGCCTGCCAGATTTCCTCCGCCTCATCGGGGAGGTTCAGGCACCGGTCGAACATCAGCGCTATGCTGCCGATCATGGAGTAGGGATTGGCAACGTTCTTACCGGCGATATCGGGCGCGGACCCGTGGGCCGCCTCCACATAGCTCTTTTCCGGACCGATGCAGGCGGAGGGCATGAGGCCGAGCGATCCGATCACGCCTCCGGCCTGGTCGGTGAGGATGTCGCCCTGCATGTTTTCCAGCAGCATGACCCCGTTGAGCCGGGCCGGGTTGCGCACCAGCTGGTAGGCAGCATTGTCCACGAGCAGCGTCTGATAGGGAACCCCGGGATGGGCCGGGGAGATATCGTCGACCACCTCTTTCCAGAAGCGGGAGGTGGCCAGGATGTTGGCCTTGTGAATATTGATGAGCCCGCAGGAGCGTTTCTCGGCCTCCTCGAAGGCCACAACCGCCACCCGTCTGATCTGCTCCCGGGAATAGGTGCACTCGTCGGTCGCATACTGCATGCCGGTGGCCGAGCCTTCGATCTTGGAGCCGAAATAGATGCCTCCCACCAGCTCCCTGACCATCAGGATGTCGATTCCCTCGCCGATGATCTCGGGCCGTATGGGCGAGAAGTGGGCGAGCTTCCTTGGCAGCCGGACCGGCCTGAAATTGGCGAAGGTATCATAGCGCTTCCGTAAGGGAAGTATGGCCCCGGTCTCGGGCCGGTGCTCCGGCGGGATGCGTTTCATCTCCTCCAGTGCCAGGCCCACCGGGCCTTTGACGATCACATCTGCATTGTCGCAGATCTCCCGGGTTTTCTCCGGAAAGGGAGATCCCTCGGCGAAGTATGCCTGCGCACCGAAGGGGGCGTACTCCAGGATGAATCGATGGTCATACTTTTGCTCAACGGCCTTGAGAACCTTGACGGCCTCCCGGACGATCTCCGGGCCGATGCCGTCTCCTTCGAGAATCGCGAGTGTCTTTTTCATGGCGTCACCTTAGGCCTCGTACTTGCACAGCAAAACAGCAGATGAGTGCATTCGAGGTGTTATGGCCCATTTTTTTTCTGCGGGCAAGCCCTTTCTCCGAGGGCACTGTTCCGCGCGGTTCTCTTGGAAAACCGTGTTCCCCGGACAGAGACCGGATTTCCGGGGCTTGCTGCACCACCGGCAGGGGGACGGCCCCGAAAAGGCATGCCGGGTTTGTCCCGAGTGGGCGAACCACACCGGCAGGGTCATGTCAAAAGGCACGGACACGCCGAAACAGTTCACCGGCACCCGGCCCCTGTGTCAAAAAAATGTAAAATCAACCCCGCAGCAGCCGGGTGAATTGCCAGGGCTTGAAAGAATTGTGTATAATTTCATGATTCCACAGGCCTGCGCTGAGGGAATGGTTTCCGGGAAACATCTTCAGGGGAAAGGGGCTGCCGTCAAATATACGCACCGCCGCAGGCTGCGGCAAGGGGTACGATCATGCACTACGCATCCACCATGAACGGGATCACCGCCATTATCCTCATGTTCGTCAATACGCTCATCTGGGCGGTTCCGGTCCACATCCTTGCCCTCACCAAGCTTCTGATACGAAACGAGAGCTGGCAGCGCACGTGCGCACGCGCGCTGATGAACACCGTGAACTGCTGGATTTGGGGCATTCTCGCAGCGCTCAGGCTCACCCAGAAAACCCGGTATCATATCGAAGGCCTCGAGGGACTGAGCACGCGGGAATGGTACTTCATCAACTGCAACCACCAGTCGTGGTCGGACATCCTGGTGCTGCTCGTCACCTTTCACGGGCACATCCCGTTCTTCAAGTTCTTCCTTAAAAAGGAGCTCTTCTGGATTCCGCTGCTGGGCACGGCCTGGTGGGCGCTGGATTATCCCTTCATGAAGCGGTACTCCAGGAGCTTTCTTGAGCGCAACCCCCACCTCAAGGGCAGGGACCTCGAGACCACCCGGAAGGCATGCGAGAAATACCGGCACACCCCGGTCTCCATCCTGAACTTCATCGAGGGAACCCGTTTCACCCCGGAGAAGCACGCACGGCAGAGCTCTCCCTACCGCCACCTGCTGATGCCCAAGTCAGGCGGGTTCGCCTTTGCCCTGGCCGCCATGGACGGCAGGGTCACCCGCGTTCTCGACGTCACCATCGTCTATCCGGAGAAGCGGTTCGATTTCTGGGACTACCTGTGCGGGCGGGTGTCACACATCCGCGTACGGGTGAAAAAGCTCACCGTGCCGCCCGACATCCTTCAGGGAGACTACCGGAACGATCCGGTGTTCAAGGACCGGTTTCAGGCGTGGGTACGTGATATCTGGGAAGAGAAGGACCGGCTCATCGAGCGGACCAGAAACGGCGGCTGATTCCCCACCTGCTCGGCCGAAAGGGGGTCATTCCCCGGGAGGGCCGTGCTCGATGAAGAGGAGCTCCCCGGTGTCGAATCCCCTGCTCGTCGCATAGTCCACCAGCTCCTCGATGACGCCCCGCTCCAGGAAGGGCTTCCTGGCGAGGATCCAGAGATAGCTCCGGTCGGAGCCGCAGACCAGGGCATACAGGTAGTTTTCGTGGTCGAGCCTGATGACGTTATATCCGCTGTAGAACGGCCAGAAAAAGGTCACCTTGAGTTGCCCGACGTCTCTGTCGCCCACGAAATATCCCCTTCCCTCGGCCTGTTCCCATGTTTTCTCCCGCCAGTCGTAACCGCGGTTAATCACATCGATCCCGCCGTCATCACGGAGACGGTAGAAGGCGGTGACCCTGGTGAGGCCCTCCTCGAAACGGTTTTCCAGCCTGGCGATCTCGTACCATTTCCCCATATAGCGCTCTGCGTCAAAATTCTTCACCGCCTCCACCCCGTCGGGGATGCCGGCACAACCCGGTATCAGTAAGATAAGGAAAACGAGAAACCGTGAGCGCATCTTTGGCCACCTCCTTGAGAACCCGTCAAATCGGCTCCATCAATGAATCCGCCTTCTAAAGTCCGCTTCCTGAAGGACCTTGCAGGCGGGGTCATCTTCCCGTTCAAGTTTTATTGGCTTCCACGGGGTCGAAGGACTTGCCCTTCAAAGGTTTATACCATTGAATAATCGGGCCGGCTGTCCCGAAAGACAAGGGCAGCCTGAGCAGTGGACGGTCCGTACGCGGCAGGGACCGAATTGAAGATCGGATGTAATGTGGTATAATAGTTTCACAAAGCGTATGCGGGCGCTGCATGCCTGATGGTGCGGGCCGATCGTCCATCCCGGAGCCGCCTTTTTCGCATGCAGCGAACAGGGATTTCTCTCCCGGAGAGCGATGGGGGGCATGACAAAGATCCTGAGACAGTCCATCCAGGAATGGTTCAGGCGCTACTTTTCCAACCAGCAGGTGATCATCCTCATCCTCCTGCTCGCGGCCGGGTTCGTTCTGGTGTATTTCTTCATCGGCATCCTCACGCCGGTGTTCGTTGCGCTCATCATCGCCTATGTGCTCGACGGCGTCGTGAAGCGGCTGGAGGATCTTCCCATGGGAAGGCTTCCAGCGGTTCTCGTCGTCTTTTCCCTGTTCATGGCGTTTCTCCTGGCAATGCTCATGGTGTTTCTCCCCCTGCTCTACTGGGAAGTCGCCCAGCTGGCGCAGGAGCTGCCTTCCATGATAGCCGACCTCCGCGGGCAGATACAGGTCCTGTCACGACAATATCCGGACGTGATATCCCCCGAAAGGATCAGGCAGGTTCAGGAGATCATCAGTTCCGAGCTTACCCGTATCGGAGAGTATCTCATCCAGATATCCGTGAGCTCGGTGAGAAGTATCATCACGATCCTCATCTATGTGGTCCTGGTGCCTTTCGTCACCTTCTTTCTTCTGAAGGACAAAGACATGATCCTGTCCCGGCTCAAGAATGTCCTGCCTGAGAACAGCGGGCTCGCGGTTCAGGTGGGGAAGGAGGCGAACAGGCGGTTCTCGAACTATGTCAGGGGCAAGATATGGGAGATACTCATCGAATGGGGGCTGACCTATATCGCGTTCATCTTCCTGGGGCTGAAGTATGCGCTGCTTCTGTCCTTTTTCGTGGGCCTGTCCGTGCTCGTTCCCTATATCGGGGTGATCCTGGCGGCACTGCCCGCAATTCTGGTCGGCCTGGTCCAATGGGGCGCCGGTGCCCAGATCGTCTATCTCCTGGGAATCTTCATCGTCATCCAGACGGTCACGAGCAACATCATCAATCCCTTGCTCTTTTCGGAAATGGTGAATATCCATCCAGTGGCCATCATCGTCGCACTCCTTGTCTTCGGCGAGCTGTGGGGTGTCTGGGGGCTCATCTTTGCCATCCCCTTGGCCACCCTGATCCAGACCGTGATCAATGCCTGGATCAGAACAGTCTCCCGGAGAGCCGTACCGGAAGAAAAACCGGGGGGACGATAGCGGCAGTCATGGAAAAAATGCCCATCACGGAACCTTCTGCGTCTCGTCGTTCAGCTTGCGGTAAAGCCCGGATCTGACGATGTTGAGGGTTCGCTGCCACTGATGGTCGAATACGATCTGCTCTACATCGGCATGCCGGGGGAAGGTCCAGATGGCAAGCGCACCCGGATCCGGCCCCAAAGGCCCCATCCGGCAGAGGACCGCGTTGAGCACGCCGTTTTCGTACCTGTCTGCACGCTCGGAGAAATGCCGGGCAACAACCTCTTCCCGATGGGAGACATCATGAGTGAAGAACTCGATATACTGGATCCCGCCCTCGATGGGCGGCCCGGAGAGCACCTCGGTATAACAGCCCGCCTGGCAGAGATGGATGGCATTCTGGGAGGCGGCCGAATGCAGGGTCCTGCGCGCCTTGAAATATGATTCCCACTCCTGGAGCCTCTCGAATGTTCTGCACTGCCAGATGGCCAGAAAGGGAGGGTGCGGGCCGAGCCTGAGAGCACGGCCGAGCACGGCCAGCGGCTGGTTTTCGGAAAAGGCATCGTCGTCTGCCCAACTGCCCTTTTCCCCATGGGGCTTGATCAATTCGAAAGGTATGGAGCGGTCGTGCTCCATGTATTCGATGTAAATCATGTCTTCCTCCTCGTGCCTCGATTTTCGATCACCCTTTTCCGGCAGACTTGAAGGGAAATGACGCCCTCGAATAACGAGAACACACACGGAGGTGCTGATGTGATGAAGGAACTCACTGTGAATGTATTATAACAGGGGATGAGCGGCCCTCAAATCGTTGCCGGGTTTTTTTAGCCGAGTGCGCGGGTGTGCGGGTTTTTAAGGGGGGCGGCATCAGACAGGGGACCGGGAAAGGAATGGAGGTTTCCTCAGAGCAGCGGTCATAGGGAAAAACCTGATTCCGTTGACCGTTCTCTCCGGTCCCCGGAGTGTGAACCCCATCTGCGAGTACGCCCCAACGGCATTGGGAGATGCGTTCACGCTGATCTCCCTGAGCCAGGGGTCACGGTCCCGGCAGATCTTCAGCGCCCGTTTGAGCAGGGTCCTTCCGATGCCTTTCCTCTGGAAGGGTTCGTAAACGAAGAACAGGGAGATGTGATGGTACTTTTGTATCTCGATCATGGCGATGATGTCACGCCCCGCTTGCGCCACGAGAATGAAGTGGTCTGAGCGGGAGCGTTTCAGGAGGTCGTCGCTGCGGGCATACTTGAGGAACTCGTTGACCCCTTCGGGAGAGTATTGGGGTGCTACGCTGCTTTTGAACACCTCGACGATCAGGCCGATCACCCGGTCTTCCTCGCCCGGCTTCATGTATCGATAGCGGACATGATGAAACAGGGACACCAGGGCATCCATCACCGAAACCCCGCTATTCGTGTGAATGAGGCAAGAAACCCTCCTTCATGGAGCGTCTCCCCAGAGAGAATTCTGCATGAAGCCATGTGTCCGGTCTCGATCCCTGACCCCTGTGCCGCGGACCGGGTATGCCGGAGAAGTTGAGTCCAAAAAACAGATGTCCGGATGTCCGGGCGGCCCTGCTCCCGGTGCACGGACGTGCCGGGCTGCCGGAGCGTTAGGACCGGCACCATCGTTTCTTACATGCTGAGAATACAGAGCAGCCGGAAAAAATCAAACTCCTGCCCTTTCCCCGGTAACGATCGAGCCCCCTCACAGTGCCGGCGACATCACCGGGGACATGCCGGGAAAATCCGCCGGGATTTCTGCAAGGCCGGGTCAGCGGCTGAAAATGACGCTCTTTCGACCGCCGGGTGGCGGCTATTTTTGTGAAGGGTGTGATAAGGGCCTCACTGCGGGCCTGCCGCTTCCGGCGCAAATCAGGGTATTTGATAGCTGATCACCCTGATGACCAGGCCTGCGGGTTCATGTTCGAATATGAGAACGCCCTGCTCTTCTGAGCGCCCTGGTACGTAATCGAATGTCGTGGATGCCTCTTCCCGCCCGCTGTCAACAATGATGAAGCCCGCGACCTTCACGCGCTCTCCGGTCTGGTCGCCCTTGTTTTCAATGGTGAAATCGACATAATAGGAATGCCCTTCCACCCGGGTTTGCCCTTGTCTGACCTCAAAGCGGGCCGGCCGGTCGACCGGGCTCAGCCAGACAAAGATCACCACCCCAACCAGAAGGCCGAGTATGACGAGTGAGACGCCCAGCGAAACCCACTCGGCACGGGAATATCCGGGTTCCGGTCCTTCAGGAGGATTCATACCGCCAATCTCCCCGCCGCCCCTCCAATGCTCGCCGGGAACCCCAGGATAATGGTGTAGTTCAGCCACTCAAGCCAGGATCGGTCCATCCCGGCGGTCTGAAAGAGCCAGAGCATGAACAGGCTCACCATCAGCGCCACCAGATATGAGTTGATCGTCTCTACCACAGGGTGCTGGAAAATGCCTCGCTGCTCCATTCTCTTGCTTTCTGAAACGAATGAGGCCTCGAAGACAATGATATAGGAGATGACCAGGGAGGTCAGAATGAGCAGAAGCATGCCAAGAGAGGATAATCTGCTTGCAATGATCAGGATCTCGTCTGCGGGTGCTATGGCAAAGCCGATGATAACCGCCCCCAGCCCGGTTGCTCCCATATCCACGAGCGTTCCGTGCAGTTTTCCCCTGGCCGTTCGGTCTTCTTCTTTCTTTTTCTCCGCGAGCTGCTGCGACGTATCGACCCCTTCGGTTTTTTGCCCCTCCACCAGATGATCGGATATGCCGGCGCCTATCCCGAAAGGGATGGCCTCCATGGTGATATGACCGATGATGTTCTCCAGTCCGAGATCGATATGCAGGACCCCGATGATCATCAGGCTCAGCGAGGCGCAGACGATTGCAACGGCCAGCGCGACGAGGCTGTCCATGATCGAGATAGCCCACCGGTACTCCTTTTTTTTGCGAAACCCTGCGCCGTAATCCAGGATGATGAGCAGGAACAGGGAAACACCGAGAGAAAGTGCCATGTGCAGCGCATTCACCTGATTTCCCGCCCACCACACCTCCATGGTATACAGAAGGGGAATACCGAAGAGAAACGCCCCCGAAACCGCCCGGAGAATGTCATCGAGCTCGCTGTACCAGGGATTGCTTTCTTTTGTGGAAGCCATGAACCGTTTTTACCTCGGGCGCCGACGCCCTGTCGTTTTGTGAAAAAAGGCGGACCAGGCCTTTGCCCGCTGCAATTCTCGGGCGTTTATGGAGAACAGGGAAAGGCACGCCCGTCACCGGAACCATCACGGTTATATATATGATTATGCCTCTTCTCCCGCATCGCAAGAGAGTACCGTCTGGATGCAGGAGGGCTTCTTCGGGGAAAAAGCGGAAAAAATTATCTTTTTGCTTGAATAATACCCTCTGTAATGCATATACTACTATTGTAATACAGTAATACTGAAAGTGAGGGTTTTCCGTTATGATGGATTATCCTTTGTTGCTTCGCACCTATCTTATCCGGACAGCGAGGTATTTTGCAAAAAAGGAGATCGTTTCGGTATATCCCGAAGGGGCATTCCGCTACAACTACGGGGAATACTACCAGCGGGTCTGCCGGCTGGCGCACGCGCTGAAATCCCTGGGCATCGGACGCGGGGACCGGGTGGCGAGCATCGCGCTCAACGACCACCGGCACCTGGAGCTCTATCTCGGCGTGCCCTGCTGCGGGGCGGTGCTCCATACCGTGAATTTCCGGCTTCCGGCGCGTCATCTTGTCCATATCATCAACCATGCCGGGGACCGGGTGGTGTTCGTGGACGAGGACCTGCTCATGTTCATCGAGCCTCTGAAGGATCAACTCACGACCGTGGAGAAGTTCGTGGTGCTCTCCCATACGGGCACGCTTCCGCAGACGGGCATCGAAAACATCGTGCTCTATGACGACCTGATAGGCGATTTCCCCGATGAGTACGATTTTCCGGACGATCTGAGCGAGCAGGACCCGGCAATGATCTGCTACACCTCGGCCACCACGGGCGATCCCAAGGGCGTGGTGTATTCCCACCGGGCCATCGTGCTTCACAGCCTTACCGTGGGAATCACCTTCGGTGCCGGAGAGTCCGACTGCATCCTCCACATCGTGCCCATGTTCCACGCCAATGCCTGGTGCGCGCCCTTCGCGGGGCTCATCGCCGGGTGCAAGCAGGTGCTGCCGGGCAGGGAGGTCATCAACATGGAGAAGCTCTGCCGGATGATCGCGGATGAAAAGGTCACCTTCACCGCAGGCGTGCCCACCATCTGGATGCTTTTGTTCGATTATCTGGAAAAGGGGGGCTGGCACGACTTCTCGTCTTTGAAGACCATCGTGAGCGGGGGCGCGGCGATCCCCCTGCATCTGCTCAAGACCTTCAACGAAAAGTACAATTTCCCCATCAAGCAGGCCTACGGAGCCACGGAGACCACGCCCCTGGTCTCCGCTGCCCTGCCCAAGAGCTATATGACCGGCCTGAGCGATAAGGAGCTCTACGACATCCGCACCAGCGTGGGTATCCTGGTCATGGGGCTGGAAATGAAGATCGTGGGGACCGACGGCGCCGAGGTCGAGATGGACGGCACACAGTGGGGCGAGATCTGGCTTCGCGGGCCCTGGATCGCGAATGAATACTACCGGGACCCCGAGCGCTCCAAAGATGCCTTTGCCGGCGGATGGTACCACACCGGGGATGTGGCCACCATCGACAGCGAGGGATATATCCGGCTCGTGGACCGCACCAGAGACCTGGTCAAGAGCGCGGGGGAGTGGATCTCATCCGTGGATCTGGAGAATCTGATCATGGAGCACCCCGGTGTGGCGGAGGCCGCCATCATCGGCATTCCTCACCCCAAGTGGCAGGAGAGGCCCCTTGCATGCGTGAGCGTCGTCGACGGGCAAAGCGTGACCGCAGACGATCTCAAGGCCTTTCTGAAAGACAGGGTCAGAGCTTCCTGGTGGATCCCGGACGACTTCGTGTTTCTGCCCGGGATCCCCAAGACCAGCGTAGGCAAGTTCGACAAGCGGGAGCTGCGGAGGCTCTACGCAGAAGGCGAGATCGGGCCGGTCAATATGGCCTGAGGTTGAAGCATTTTTCAGCAGGCGGCAAAATACGCCTGCGATGGATGAGGAGATAAGGAGGAACTCATGTCATTGCTTGAGAGGAGCTACACCGACGAACATCTCCTGTTTCGCGACCAGGTGCGCAGGTTTTTCGAAAAGGAGGTGACCCCCTACGCGGATATCTGGGAAAAGGAGGGCATGGTGCCCAGGTCCGCGTGGAAGAAGATGGGCGACCAGGGCTTTCTGTGCCCCTGGCTCGAGGAAGAGTACGGCGGCGTGGGGGCGGATTTCCTCTATTCCTACATCCTCACCGAAGAGCTGGCCAAGACGCACTGCGGCGGGTTCTTTTTTCCTCTGCACTCGGATATCGTGGTTCCCTACCTGCACAGTTTCGGCACGCGCGAGCAGAAGGAACGGTGGCTTCCGGGATGCGCGGCCGGAGACATCATCACCGCGGTGGCCATGACCGAGCCGGGGACCGGCTCCGACCTGGCCGCCATGAGGACCGCTGCAGTCAGGGACGGGGACGACTTCGTCATCAACGGGCAGAAGACCTTCATCTCCAACGGCCTGTGCTGCGACCTGGTCATTGTGGCCGCGGTCACCGACTCTCATGCGGCCTCTCCCTACGAGGGCATGTCCCTGATCGTGGTGGAGGACGGCACGCCCGGCTTCGAGAAGGGGAGACGGCTGGAGAAAATCGGCCTGCACTCCCAGGATACCGCGGAGATGGCCTTCGTGGACTGCAGGGTGCCGGCCTCGAACCTGTTGGGCGAAGAGGGCAAGGGATTTTTCTATCTCATGCAGAAGCTCCAGCAGGAGCGGCTCGTCTGCGCCATGGGCTCGCAGGTGGGGGCCGAGGAGGCCCTGCGCGTGACACTCGATTACACCAGGACGCGGGAGGCCTTCGGCAGGGCCATCAGCCGGTTCCAGTACATCTCGTTCGAGCTCGCCAAGATGGCCTCCGAGATCGAGGTCGGGAGGGCCTTTCTGGATACCTGCATCCTGGATCACATGGAAGGCAGGCTCGATGTCAAGCGCGCATCCATTGCCAAATACTGGATCTGCGAGATGCTCAACCGGGTGGTGAGCCAGTGCGTGCAGTTCCACGGAGGCTACGGATACATGGAGGAATACCCCGTTGCCCGGATGTTCCGGGATGCCCGGGTGCAGACGATCTATGCCGGCACCTCGGAGATCATGCTGCTCATCATCAGCAGGCAGATGGGGCTTTAGGGAAAGAACCGCATATAACAGGCTGGGAGCGGACGGTTTCGGACGGCTCGAAAAGGAGGTTTTACCTTCCCGTGCCCGCGAGCGGCACCGGAAGGGGCTTAAGAAAAACAGGGCCATGTTACTCTCCAAGCATCATCTTTTTATGATGGGGGCGTCCCCCGCTTGTACCTATGACGCGGCCGGGGACGGCGGGGGGCGCAACCATGGTATGAAGGCCTGGAAAGAATCGAGCTTGGAGGATGAAAAAAAAGAAGGCTTAAAAAAAAGCCTCTTGAGAAACAAGTTCCACGTATCTTCTCACTTGCTTGAGCCGCGGCCCTTCACCGATTCGGGCCGCGGTATTTTTTATTCCTGCGTTGCCGGTTCCGGATGATCGATGGCCTTTTTGAGAGACTTCTCGAGATATTCGATATGGGCGATCAGGGCGGTCTCGGCGGCCTGGGGGTCGTCCCTTTCGACCGCATCGGTAATGGCGCCGAGCTGTTCGATGATGCGGCCTGCGCTCCCCCTGATCGTCGAGAGTTTCTTGCGGCTGAAGGGAAATGCGCCCAGGAGCAGGGTGTCGATGGACTTCCTCAGGTGGATGAAGATCGTATTGTGGGTGGATTCGATGAGGGTATCGAAGAACCGGGCATAGAGCCTCCCGCCCTCCGGACCGATGGGAACCTGGCGGGCGAGATTTCCCTGGGCGGCCTTTACACAGAATGAGCGAAGGGCCTTCTTTTCCTCTCTGGTGGCGCATCCGCACGCTAATGCCGCGGCCTTGGCGTCGAGGATCCTCCTGACGCAGAGCAGCTCCCATATCATGCCGTGATCGACGGAAAGCAGGTCTTCAATGGATGTTTTTCCGCCTTCCTCGGGGATCCTCACAAATTTGCCCCGCTTGTGCCGGGGCTCGATATATCCTTTAGCCTCCAGCATCTTCATGGCCTCCCTGAGCGAAATCCTGCTGATGCCCATCATCCTGGTCATCTTGTGCTCCGAGGGAAGGCGCTCGCCCGTCTTCAGGCTGCCCTTGTTGATCAGATCGATGATCTGCTCCGCCACCTGGGTGGGGATGTTCGGCGCCTTGACGATCGGTGAAATGATGATCCGTTTCTCTTCCATAGGCCGGTCCCGAAAGAATGTACGCGTAATATGTCGGGCATGTAACCATATGTTAAACAATAATACAATCCGTAAACACTGTTCATTCCTGATGATTTTCCCGTTCATGCCTGAGCGGAAAGGAATGGACCCCGAAAGAGCTCATGGGTGTTTCCCGGCGTTCTCGTTATTGCGGAGTTTTTCCCAATGGTTTATAGTCCTTATCCAGGGTAAAAAAGGGGCATGAGGTTCTATACGGAAAGCGAAATAAAGGGCCTGCTCTTAAGGGTCAGGGAGAACGAGGAGACCGCCCGGAAGTTTTTCGAGGTGGAGACGAGCGTGCTCTCCACCCTGGACTTCGAAGATTTCTTTCATAAGCTGCTCTCCACCATCATGAACAAGTTCGGCGTGGGATATGTCTGGGTCACGCTCGTGGAGACCGGCAGGGCCACCCGGATCCTTCAGGCCCATGCGTCTTCCGCCATTCCGGAAAATCAGCTCAAGATCATCGACCGCCGCACATTTTCTCTCGTGGTGCCCGAGTGCGACCGGCCCGTGCTCGGCAATACCGATCTCGGCCGCTACGCCGCGCTGATCCCCGAGGGTCTCAGGAAGGGCTTCAATTCCATCGCCGTCGTGCCCATCAGCCTCGACGGCGAGACGGCGGGGAGCCTGAACTTCGCGGACATGTCAGCAGAGCGGTTCTCCCCTGATGCCGACACCAGCCTCCTGGAGCAGATGGGCCTCGTGGTGTCCATCTGCCTGTCCAATGTGGCAGCCCATGAGGAGATCAAGGCCCTGGCCTTTCAGGATCCGCTGACCGGACTGCTGAACCGCAGGGCCATGGAAAGGGTCCTGAGCCGGGAGATCGGCAGGGCAAGACGGTACGATGGGCGATTGAGCGTGGTATTCATCGACCTGGACGATTTCAAGAAGGTCAATGACGCCCTCGGGCATGACAACGGCGATGAGTTCCTCGTGTACGCGGCAACGATCATGCGCAGGATGGTCCGGCAGACCGACCTCGTCTCGCGCTTTGCCGGGGACGAGTTCGTGATCATCCTGCCCGAAACCTCTCACGAAGAGGCGGAACACCTCATGCGGCGCATGCAGGAGTATTTCGGAGAGCACCCGCTCACCCTGGCGGGCACCCCCGTGCCGGTTTCCTTCAGCTACGGGATCGCCTCGGTGGACATGGTGGAGGGCGAAGACCCGGCCGGGATCCTGAAAAAGGCGGACGAGCTGCTCTACCGGAACAAGCGGGAGAAGAAGGCGGGTAGACAATGATTCCGCAGGAGGCTCGCCTCGCGGGGCATCGTGATGGAGGGTGACGAAACGTTCAGGCAGCCGGGCGTTATAATCTCGTCACCATGGATCTCCTAAAAGATCATCCTCACCGGGCGGGACGGGATGTGATCTTATCGTCTGCTCCCGGCCCTTTCACCTCGGGCAGGAAGACCGTGAAGGCGGATCCCCTGCCAGGTTCGCTCTGCACGGTGATGGCGCCCTGATGGTCGCGCACGATCCCGTGCACGACCGAGAGGCCCATTCCCGTGCCCTCGGCCTTGTCTTTGGTGGTGAAAAACGGGTCGAAGATGCGCTGCATGATCGCTTCATCCATGCCTTCACCTGTATCACGCACCGTGATGCGGACATAGTGGCCCGGGACGAGGCCGGGTGAGATCCCGGCAGCCTTCTGCGCGCTCAGGGTCTCCCAGGCAAGCTCGACCAGGAGCTCGCCGCCGTGCTTCCGCATGGCATAGCCCGCATTGTTGCCGAGATTGAGCATGACCTGTTTGATCTGGGTGGGGTCCGCCAATACGCGGGCATTACCCGCTTTGAGGCGCGGATGGATCGTGATGGTCGTGGGGAGTGCGGACCTGAGGAAGCTTAAGGCCTCCTCGATCAGAGGGGTGATCTGAAGGGGGGTTTTCTCCTTGAGGCTCCGGCGGCTGAAGGTGACGATCTGCCTGGTGAGATCAGACCCCATCCTGGCCGCTTCCTGTATCTCCTGGATAAGAGAATATGCGGGATGGCCGGTTCCCAGGTCCATCAGTGCTGTCTCGGCATTGAGCACAATGGGGGTGAAGATATTCTTCAGATCATGGGCTATTCCGCCCGCCAGGGTGCCGATGGCCTCCAGCTTCTGGTTCTGGGACATACGCTGGCTGAGCGCCATCTCGCGGGTCACGTCCCGTACCACGGAGACATAGTTGACCGTATGTCCCTTCTCGTCGCACACGGGCGACACCGTGAGATTCACTTCAACCATTTCACCGGATTTGTTCTGCCGCCTCTGGTGAGAGTTCCATGTCATGCCCTGGGCCAGTGTCCGGTTGAATTCCTCGCAGCTCTGGGCGTTGAGAAAGTTCTCCCTGACACAATCGACCCTCCTGCCGATAAGCTCCCCGCGGCTGTAGCCGCTGATGCGTTCGAAGGCCGGATTGACGTACTCGATCACCCAGTCGGGGTTCAACAGGACAATCCCTTCGCCCGCCTGTTCGATGGCAAAGGCCAGTCGCTGGAGGTCCTGCTCCATCTTCCTGCGGGCGCTGATGTCGATACCGATGCCGATCACCGATCCGTCGGAGAGGCGGACATGGGTCCACAGGCAGGGGTGTGTCTCGCCCGAGCGGGTCACCGCTTCCAGCTCGAGCCAATCGGATCGGCCCTCGCGGATGGCGTCCAGGACCACTTTGCGCATCTGCTCGTCCGGAAACGCCGCGGCGATAAAGTCCATGTTCCGTGCTTCTTCCAGGGACCACCCGAAGACCAGTTCCATCTCCCGGTTGATCAGCCTGACCTTCCCCTCGGGATCGGAGAAGATCAGCATGGCGGGAATATGGTCGATGACGGTCTGGAGGATTTCCTTCTGTCCTTTCAGCTTCTCGACCACCAGATTCAGGGCCCTGGTCCGTGTCTTCACCTTTTGATCGAGCTTGTCCTTGAGTTCTTGAAGCGCTTCCTGAGCCTTTTTCCGTTCGGTGATGTCCACGGTGGTGCCGATCACGCGCACAGGCTTGCCCGACTCGTCATAGTGGATGACCCCCCGGTCGGTGTACCAGCGGACCTGGCCGTTCTGCAGGATGATCCGGTAATCCGACTCGACCTCCCTCAGGTGCATAGCGACGGCCTCCTCTATTTTCCGGAACATAGCGCGCAGGTCTTCCGGATGAACCAGCCGCTTCCAGCTTTCAATAGTGCCGTCGAAATCATGGGGCAGATGGTATATGTCCCTCATCTCATCGGACCAGAAGTGCCGGCCTAAAAGCATGTCCCAGTCGAAAATGTCCACGCGGCCCGATTTCTGTGCCAGGACGAGCCGCTGCTCGCTCTTGCGCAGGCGTTCTTCGATCTCTTTGTGCTCGGTGATGTCGGCAATGAAACCTTCAACCGCCGCCACCTCGCCCTGAGACGAAAAAATGCCCTGTCCCTGCTCCCAGACCCATTTCAGGCGCGAATCCGCAGCCTTTATCCGGTACGTGATCCCGAACGAACACCGGCTCCGCAGCGCTTTCTGGATTTCCTCCCACACGTACGCCCGATCATCCGGATGGATCAGTGCCCCATACGAAATCACCCGGTTTTCCTTCAGATCCTCGGGCCGATAGCCGGTCAGATCCAGACAGCCTTTGCTGGCGAACTCCATGGTCCAGTCTTCATCGTTTCTGCACCGGTACGCCATGCCGGGAAGGTTGTTCATGAGCGTGGAAAGAAAGAGCTGGCTTTCCCGGAGCTTCTCCTGGGCCTGCTTGCGTTCGGTGATGTCCCGGACTACTGCCACGATCCTGAGCTCCCCAGCAATGATCGCCTTCTTCAGGTTCACCTCTTCCCAGAAGAGCCGTCCAGTCTTGTCTTTGGCCTGCCACTCGAACATCAGCTCGCCGTTGATAAGGGTTTTTCTGATTTTTTCCTGCGCTCCCTCCTCGGTATAGGGAGGGACGCCCGAACTCAGGTCCTCCACGGTCAGCCCCCGGGTCTCTTCCAGGGTATAGCCGTAGATGTCCGTGATCTTCTTGTTGACATCCAGAATCCGGCCGGTAGCGGGATCGTGGATGAAGATCACATCGTTGGCAGCATCGAATATGGCCCGGTAGTCGGGCTCGCTCTTCCGCAACGATACTCCTGCCTGCGTGAACCCCGCGGTTCCTTCCGGCGGGTGAGCCGCGCCTTTCAGCGTTTTGCCCGTAATGTCCTCCAGGATAAGGACAAACCCCGTGCCTGCCGGCAGGCAGCGGTACCGGATCGATCGTCGGGCCGGGGCATGTGTCTCCAGGCTGATCACCGTGTGTTCCCGCTGTGCGCGGATGCATCCGCGCGAGAGCATGTCCAGATCCTCTGCAGGCAGGAGAGACTTCAGGGATCTCCCTTGAAGAGGCTCCGGGCCTGTCTGCAGGATCGTTGCCGCTGGATTGCTCGCCTGGATGATCCGCAAGTTTCCATCAAGATGGATGATCTCCGCGTTCAGCCTGCCGGGCATCATGTCGCGGGGGTGGAACAAGATTTTCCACTTTTTTGCGTGAGAGACACGACGTCTGATCTGATGCATAGGCACACCTTGTCATCGTATTGCTTCCCCGGCGGACATGACAGAGGATGGCAGGAAAGGGCTGCTCTCTGGCCTCATGGGTAAAAACCCGGTGAATGCAATGCAACAAAAAAGTTGGTTGCAAAGCAAAAAAGGCCTTCCGGTGCGAAACTCCTTTGTCGGTAGTTCATGATCGTGGCGATGTCAAGCTGTAATTTTCCGGCAGCCGGCAAGCGCTCGTACGAATAGCGCACACTCACCCCTTCGCCTTTTTTCCTCAACAGGATACTATTTATTGTAGAGAGGTATATCCCGGATCTCCACCCGGTAAAAGGATGTGTCCGGTTCTTCTGTTTGCGAGCCTGTTCACTCGCGGACAAGAGGAGAAGGGGGCGGGATATCCGCGGAGGCCGATTATGAAGACCGGCGGGCAGGACTTCTATCCGGTGAGAAAGCTCAAGACCATTCTGTCGGGGCTGTCCCTGGCCGTGGTATCAGACGTCAGCGTGGCATACAAGGTGATCCTGTCAATACTGGTGCTGGGCGTCAGCTTTGTGTTCCGAAGGTGGATCGATTTCAGCGTGATTCTTCTTGCAACCGGGCTGATGCTGGTCGCCGAACTGCTCAACAGCGCCATTGAGGATCTCTGTGATTTCGTTCAGGACCAGCAGGACCCCCGGATCGGGGTCATCAAGGATATCGGCTCGGCCGCGGTGGGAACGAGCATTCTGGTGTGGGCCGTGGTCCTGGTTATCGAGGTCGTCCATCTGCTGGGGCTGATCTGGTGAATCCTCCTTCTCAAGTCTGCTACGGAGGACGAGAAGGGCCCATGGCTTGCCCTTAAGGTCCATGTCATTGATTGCGGCAGGAAACGGCTGCGCCACGGGATATGCATCTCCCATTCCTTCCCGTCACGGCATCGACAGATGCGAGGAAGAGGGCAGTGAAGCATGCCGGTTCATCATCATGGTTGCGGCACGTTCTTGCAGGCCGTACACGGAAAGGAGAGTAACATGCCGTTTGGAGGGATCGAGTCGAATCTCGTGGAGAATGCCGGGATGCTGGCCGCCCAAGTCCGGGACGTTTCATGGTCTCTGAAGGATTCGGGCGATCTGGATCATCTTCTGGACGCAATCGGTGGTGCCCGGTACGTGCTCCTGGGCGAGGCCTCGCACGGCGTCTCGGACTTTTATCTCTGGCGCACCCGGCTGAGCCAACGATTGATTCAGGAAAAAGGCTTTTTATTTATCGCGGTGGAAGATGACTGGCCCGACTCTTACCGCATCAACCGGTATGTCAGGCACTAGCCCGATTCCGGGGTGAACGGGTTCGAGGTGCTGCAAGCCTTCCGGCGCAGGACAGAGGAGTATGACCGTGATAGCAGCAGACCGGTGGGACGCGCCCATGGAGGAAATGAGGATTCCCGGGGGCGAGCCGGGAAGCTGGGAGGATGTCATGCCCCGTGCCGGTGCGGGGGATAAGCTGCTGCTTCTGAAGCAGGCGGCCCGGGAGCCGGACTGGCGGGAGGCCCGAGGACACCGAGCCATCGGCGTGGTCTACAATCCCGGGCATGAGCGGTACGGCAACTATGTCTCCACGGTGCTGCCCGAGCGTTATGATACCTTTGTCTCCATCGACGAGAGCTATGCCCTGCATCCCCTGCATATCGAGCCGATAAGCGCTGAGCCGCCCGATCTCTATCCCTGGGGGATTTAGGGTCGACCGCGTCGGAGAAGGGGTTTGTGCCCCCGGAGAAGGGGCTTTTGCAGATTGCGCACTCCGCAGACTCGGGTGCAATGCCGGCTTCCATTTTACAAGTTCAATTACAGCCATAACGCTTGGCAAAATCAAGTGATCCTGGTAAAAATGACTATTGTCTGCGAAAGATGGCTGGTGTGCAGGAGGGGATTCTCATGATCGAAAGGCTGGATGTTCATTTCGTATCTCAAGGACTGCGCTGTGCGGGATGGTTTTACCGGGCGGAGGGCGAAGGTGCCAGACCGTGCATCGTGCTGGGGCACGGTTTCGGCGGCACCAGGGAGATGCGGCTGGATGCGTACGCCGAGGTCTTTGCCGAGGCCGGGTACCATGCGCTGGTTTTCGATTACCGCCACTTCGGCGACAGCGAGGGCGAGCCCAGGCAGCTGCTCGATATCGGCAGGCAGCACCAGGACTGGCACGCGGCGATCGATTGTGCCCGGGCAATGACCGGAGTGGATTCCGGAAGGATCGTTCTCTGGGGCACGTCGTTCAGCGGTGGGCATGTGATCCCGGTAGCCCTTAAGCAGAGCGGTATCGCTGCGGTGATCTCCCAGGTGCCGCATTTGAGCGGTATTGCTACGGCATCAGCCTCGGGGCCTGCTCAGAATTTCCGGCTGGGGGCCGCCGCCTGCCGCGACCTGATCCGCAAGATGCTGGGTCTGAGCCCTTATTACGTGCCCATCGCCGGCCAGCCGGGCACGCTGGCCGCCATGACTGCGCCCGGTGCCGAAGAGGGAGCCAGAAGGCTCTATCCTGAAGACTACGAGCCCAACGAGATGGTAGCTGCCCGCATCTTTCTGCACGTGGGTTTGTATTCACCGGGCAGGCTGGCGCCCGGGCTCACGGTTCCCTGGCTGGTGCAGCTGGCGTCCGGAGACCTGACCACCCCGATACGGCCTGCAATCAAGGCGGCCATGAAGTCGCGGCAAAGCAAGCTCATCGTCTACCGGTGCGACCACTTCGACGTGTACGTTCCGCCCCGGTTCGAGCAGACCGTGGAGGACCAGATCCTTTTCCTCAGGCACGCCCTGCAGTAGCTGGTCAACGGGGAAGCTGCATGGGCGCGCTCCATCCCATGAGGATGCACATCTGCCCGGCGGTTGGAGGTGCTCGGCCGATTCGGGCGATGCCCGGTAAGCCGGACGAGGATGGTGCTGCACAGGGAATGTGTGATGTAATCATAGAGAAACCGGGGAGGTGTTCGTGGGGTATTACAGAAACAAAACCGTTCTCGTCACGGGCGCGTTCGGAGGGTTCGGCCTGTGCTTCGTCTCGGAGCTTCTGAACAGGGGCGCGAGTCTTATTCTGAGTGACACGCCGGAGAACGTCCGGGCCGCCGGCGAAGGTATGGTGCAAATCCCGGGAACAGAGGGAGGCAGGGGCAGGCAGGTTCTGGCACTCATCCCGGCCGATCTCTCGAGCGCGAAAGGCTGCAGGGCCCTCCACGAGGGGTACCGCGATCTGGGCATCGGGCTGGACATGATCATACACAACGCGGGCATTGCGTGTTGGGGCGAGTACGCCGACGTCCCCCCGGAGCTCAACGAAAAGATCATCGATATCAACCTGCTGTCCGTCATGAGGCTGAATGCGCTCTTTCTTCCGGAGATCATCGACCGCTGCGGGCATATCATCTATGTGTCGTCGGTTGCCGGATTCGTGGCCACTCCATTCGGTGTCGCCTATTCGACCTCGAAATTCGGTGTGCGGGGGTTTGCCATGGCCCTGCACGGAGAGATCGGAAAACACGGAGTCCGCACGACCATCGTATACCCCTTCTTTTCCCGGACCCCCATCCTCAAGTCCAGGACGTTCGGCAATCCGGCAGTGTCGTACCTGCCCGGCTTCTGCGCGAGCTCGCCCGGGCAGGTGGTCTCCTGCGCTTTACAGGGCGCGGCAAAGGGGAAGCTGCACGTATGCCCCGGTTTCTTCTCCAGGATGATGTGGCTGGCGACCCGCTTCCACCCGGTCATATCCGCCCAGCGGAAGATCCGAGGCTACTCCTGAGGCAGCGGCTGCGGAGCCGGCGGGGACATGCCGGGGCCGGATCGAGGACGCTGGTGGAATAAAAACAGATCCGTTTCTTTTTTTCAGATATGTTCTGAAAGCGTGGTTATTGCCTTTTTATAAGTCTGTTTCCCGATTCTCCCATGATTGCCGGGAGGAGATGGTATTCTAAAAATAAATCTGTCCCCTTATCCCAGGAAGGTAGCGGCGTTCCTGTATTCCGGGTTCGCTCGTGTAGTCCCACTCCTCCTCGATCAACATCCCACTGTCATCGTAAAAATAACGGACGACGATCTGAAGGGCTCCACCGGGATAGGTGACGTATTCAATCCGCTCAAGGGAACCGTCCGGGCCGTAGAAGACGTCCTGGGCGATATCCGTGTCATAGCCGTAACCCAGGAAGTCCACCTCGATGCGCTCGACTGTGTCCAGCATGTCGCTGTACACGTAGTATTCCACGGCATCCACGACCCCGTCGGCGTCGATATCAGATTCGATCCGGTCGATACGTTCCTCACCGGTCCAGTAATAATCGCTGGTAAAGTCGAGGGTGCCGTCATTTCCCTTATCCGCCTCGAAGCGTGCCAGAAGACCGGTGTCCTCGTCATAAAAATACGTGCAGACTTCATCGATCGTGCCGTCCACTCCATAGTCCCGTTCGTCGCGCATCTGATCGCCCGTTTTATAGTAGTATTTGTAGCAGATCTCGTCAGGAGACCCGTCTGCATACCAGTCGATCGTGATGACCTTTCGAATGCCTGCTGGGGCCGACGGTTCGTAGGGCCGGGGTGCTCCGGCCGTTTCTTCGGGTTGCGGATTATCGGCGGCCTGTTCGATCTTCCGGACTTCGGCAGCCGCATCATGGTCGCTGCTGTCCCTGCTGCACCCGCACGCGACCAGAAGGAGGATGATGACAATAACGGCGAGGATCTGAACTCTCATGGCAATGCCCCTTCCATAACATGTTCATAGTACATGACTTTTTTATATCACAAAAATGCAATGAAAGGAAGGAGTATCCGCCGGAACAGCCTGCCGTAAGAAACCGCCGGGGCATGCGGATGAAAAGTGCGAAGATCGGTTCGTCCTTCCTTCCACACGTGAGATGCCGCCTGGGGGGGAGAAAAGGGGAGAGAAGGAGCCGTCCCCTCTTCATACCTGAGCGCCCCCGGACCTTACAGGCCGTTTATCGTGATCTCGGTGATAAAGGTTTCGACCAGCACCGGGTCGAAAGACGAGACGCTGAGTTTTCTGAGCACGAGAAACGCTTCCTGGAGCGATCGCCTCTTCTGATAGGGCCTGTCCGTGATGAGGGCGTCGAAGGTGTCGGCGATGCCGATGATCTTTGCCCCGAGCGGGATCCTCTCGCCGGTGATTCCCCGGGGGTATCCCGTTCCGTCCTCCCTCTCGTGGTGGGAGTAGACATAGTCGATGACCTTCGGCGGAAATCCCTGGCCCTCGAGGAGGGTCTTGCCCATTTCAGGGTGCTTTTTGATCTGCTTCAGGATCGCCTTGGAAGGGTGCTCCTTCACATTTCTGAAAACCTTGGAGCTGAAGCGGATCTTTCCGATGTCATGGAGCAGGCCTGCCATCCTGATGTCCTCGACCTCGTTCTCGGGCAGGTGCAACCTGCTGGCAAGCCTTCGGGCATACCAGGAAACCCGCTGGGCGTGGTCTTCGGAATATGGATCTCGTGCGCCGAGTCTGTGGGCTATCTTCGCTGCTGTTTGGAGGGTGTTTTTCTGCATATGCATCGTCCTATTTCAGACGTTCCGTCTCCTGTGATGGATTCGCACATCGTGAATCCCGCTGTCCAGAATCGTGCCTTAACAGATGACGATGGAGAGGTCAAGACCGATTAACGGTTTTAACCTATTGAAAATATAGACATATTAGCATCACCTCCAGATATTTTTTATTGACGGCGGTCTCTTGAGCCAGGCGATCAAGAGGACACCGCTTTCTTCTGGTGCTGATTGCCTGATGCCCGGACAATATGCAGGAAACAGGCCCTTTTTTCATCACTGGCTGGAGAAATCAGCGGCCGGATCAGATGCAGAGCCGCTCAACAGGAGATGACCACGTGTGATCTCATGGATTCCGCGGATGACGATCAAAGGCCTTTTTCGCGTTCACAATTGAAACATGACGTACAAATTTGGTCTGTTATGTCCGTGGACAGTGCTGGAAGTTTTTGTGTCCTGTCGGTTCGGGCGCCCCGGTACGGTTCTGCTCGGGAAAATGGGCCGCGGTTGCACACATCTTGCAATAACCACAAGAAAACAGCTATGAAATGTAAGCAAAAGGAGAACTGATCATGCATGGAATATTTGTTCGGCTCGTGATGGTGCTGACAGCGCTTTTTCTGGTCACGGCATGCAATGACGAAAGATCCGACGAAGGGGCGCTCGCCGTGGGCCTCACCGATGCCGCTTCAGGCGACTTCCAGGCGGTATACGTCACGATCGGGGAAGTTCAGGTGCACCGGGGAGGCGATGATGACGGCCAGTGGCTGGTGGTCGCCTCGCCCGGCAGGACATACAACCTCCTGGAACTGGTGAACGGGGTGATCGAGCAGCTTGGCGTGGCCCCGCTCGCGACCGGAAGCTACACCCAGATGAGGCTGATCATCGGCGACGATGCCGACGAGGGGATGAACATTCTGGATCAGAGCCACCCCTATGCGAACTATCTCATCGACTCACAGGGCGAATGCCAGAGGCTCAGAGTACCCAGCGGCGATCGTACCGGCATCAAGCTCGTCCACGGCTTCGAGATCGTTAAGGGTCTCACCACGGATCTGGTTCTGGACTTCGATGTGGACCGGTCCGTGGTCAGGGCCGGAAACAGCGGGAACTGGCTGCTGAAACCGGCCCTCAAGGTCATCGATACGGTGGAGAACGCAACCGTAGGCGGAGTGGTGACGGACCAGACAGATGCGGTCCTTCCGGGTGCCAGGGTCAGCGCCCAGGTGTTCGACCAGGACACGGATCAGGTGACGGTCAGCACCTCGACCCTCTCGGACGCGGCGGGGGAGTATCTGATGTATCTCGATCCCGGGTCGTATACCATAACGGCGTATGCGGACGGGTACTACCCGGTATGCGCGAACCTCGCCACTGAGCTCGGCCGAGATTACGAGGCCTCGTTTGTGCTTTCGCCCGCAGACATGCAGGCCATCACCTTAAACGTGGTACTGCCCCAGGGTGTTCAGGACAGCGTTGTCACGGTGCGCTTTATCCTGGCCTCAACCTGTGATGAAGACAGGCTCATCGAACTCAAATCACTGAATGTCTCGCAGACCAGCACATACGAGGTCTCGCTGCCTGCAGGAACCTATCGGGTGCTCGCCACCGACGGCGCCACGACGCTTCCGGTTCGGGACATTGCCACCGGCAGCGCGGTTACGCTGGATTTCACCGCCGGGTGATTTCACTACCCGGTTCGGTTGCGATGATGGGGCCGGCGCCGGATTATTTACAGGCGTTCCGGCTCTCCCCGGGGCCCTGCCGAAAGGCGTCTGCTTCTGCTCGTCTCAAACCTCTGTGCCGCCGGAGTCCATGTCGCAATACGGTGCCCTGGCAAAGGAGAACACTTTTTCCACCTTCACGGTGACTTCGCGTTCCGTCTGGGCCACGCGCGCCCTGGGTTCGGGTCTCTCGGGGGTGTAGCCGTCGAGCACGGCAATATCCGTCACCTGTTCCGCAGTGCCCAGTATCTGATAGCCCTGGTCGGTATCGCTGTCCCAGACGATGACGTCCAGACGGGGATTGCGCCTCAGGTTTGCGACCGTGGCGGGGCAGAACCAACTGGAGATGGTCAGCTTGTCCTCGGAGACCCGATTGATGACATTGGCAACGGCCAGATTGGGAAATCCCGAGGCGTCGGCGGTGGCGAGCAGTACGTAACCGAGCTTGTGGCCCAGATCCACGGCATCCGTCACATGGGTGGCGCCATCCATCACGCAGACCCCTGGGTGCTCGTTCTCAGGGCCTCCACCACCTCCTCGTCGGTCGTCTGGTCAAACCGGACGTAGAAACGGCCGATCGAGTGGAGGACAGGGGGGACCTTGAGCGCTATGGTTTCGTCGGCGTCATCGGACAGGCTCGTCAGGGCGTCCATGCTGCCCACCGGGACCGCAACGATCAGCCTCGCGGGGCGCTCCTTCCGTACCGCCCAGAGAGATGCCTGCAGGGTGGATCCGCTAGCCACGCCGTCATCGGCGATCACCACGGTTCGCCCCTCAAGAGGGATCTTGGGTCTGACTTTTCGATACCGGCCGGCCTGCTGCCGGATCACCGACATCTGGTAGGCCTTTTCCTGCTCGATATAGGTCTCGTCCACGCCGGTCCGCATGGAAAGACCGGGGTCGAGGAAAAGCTGTCCGTCCTCGCTCAGTGCGCCGATGGCCAGTTCCGGGTTGTCGGGGGCGCCCATCTTGCGGGTGAGGACGATATCGAGGTCGGCACTGAGGATCCGTGATATTTCCCTGGCCACGATCACCCCTCCCCGGGGGATGCCAAGCACTATGGAGGACTCATCCGCCGAGTTCAGAAGCCTGTTGCCCAAGACCATGCCCGCCTCGTACCGGTCCATGAACGGCTCCTGGCTCCGGGAAGAGATCACGAGCGTTCCCATGCACTACCTCCGGGATGTCCGGCAGGGCTGCGTACCGGGGCCGGATCGCTGCAGGGGTACAATGTGAAAGGGTTGCTGCACGACCATGCCGCTCTCCTATCAGAGTTCTTATAGGGATGTTCTGCCGAGTTTCAATACGGCCTCACGCCGGGTTGCCGGGTGGGCGGATGACGAGCGGTCATGGAAGGAAAAGGCAGCCCCTTTCGCTGGATGCAGAGCGAGTCTTTGCAGTGAATCCTATTTTTTCTTTTTGAGCGCCTGCTGGAGCTTCTCGCCGAGCGAGCTTACCGGCTGCTCGGATCTGCCCGAAAAGCGTTTCCAGTCGTCTTCGTCGCCCGAGTCGCCGGGGGTGAGGGTGAGCCTGCGCGAGCCTGTGTCGATGGACTCGACCATCACGGTGATTCGTTCACCGGGCTGCTTTCTGTCGATGGACGACGGGTCGTGGAAACGGGCGATTTTCGACTTGGGGAGCAGGCCCGTGATTCCGGGCTCCAGGTTGATGAAGAGACCGAACTTTTCCTTTTTCTCGATAACCCCTTCGACCCGCTGTCCTGCGCGGTATCGCTCCTCGATTCCGATCCAGGGGTCTCCCTCGGCGTCCTTCATGCTCAGGGATATTCTCCGGTTTTCCGGATCGATCTCCTTGATCATGATCTCGACGGCATCGCCGGGAGCCACCTCGTCCCGGGTTCTGGATACCCGTTTGGTGTAACTCATCTCCGAGATGTGAACGAGTCCTTCGACGCCGGGCTCGATCTCCACGAAGACGCCGTAATCCATGCACCGGGTGACCTTGCCGACGAGCTTCTGGCCAGGGAAGTATTTTTTGTCAACCGTGTTCCAGGGGTCTTCTCCCACCTGCTTCATGGACAGGGAGATCTTGCCGCTTTCGCCCGAGGCGTTCTTTTCGATCCCGATGACCTTGACCGTGATCTCATCGCCCGTGCGGAGAATCTCGTCAGGGGCGCCAAGCCGCGACCAGCTCATCTCGGAGATATGCACCATCCCCTCCACGCCGGGGCTCAGCTCCACGAAGGCCCCATAGGGCATGATCCTGCTCACCCTCCCCGTGCTTACGTGGCCAAGGACGAGGGAACCAAGGAATGCCTGTCTTGACTCTTCTTCCTCTTGCTCCAGGAGGGTGCGGCGGGAGACCACGATGTTCCTTCCCCCTTCGCTCAGCTCGGTGATGAGGAAGCGGAAGCTCTTGCCAACATACTCTTCCGGGCGCTCCACATAGATTGTGTCGATCTGGCTGATCGGACAAAAAGCCCGGTGTTTGACCACCTCTACGTTGAAGCCCCCCTTGCAGGTATCCGCAATGCGGCCCTCGATGGGGAGGCGCTGATGATACGCATCCTTGAGCTGCTCCGCGCCCCCGGCGCCTGCCAGGGCCCTGGAGAGCCTGATTTCTCCATGACGCATGGACACGATATAGAGCTCCAAGGTGTCTCCCACCCCGTAGGGAAGGTCGCCGTTTTCATCCACCAGCTCGGCGAGATCCACGACTCCGTCGATCTTGGTTCCCGTATCCACGAACACGCTTTCCTTGCCGATGGAGATGATCCTTCCGCGGAGCTTACTCCCGACCCGGTGCGCTTCCCTGCTTTCCGGGCCGTATGCATCGAGAAGCTCTTCCATGGAGAGTTGCTTTTCGTTGTTTTCCGTATCTGACATCCCTTTCTCCCCTCACGTGGTCCATTTTCGAGTGAAGGGCATGATAGAGAAATTTATCCTGCGAGTAAATAATAATATTGTTCGGCATCAACCTAATTGGGTAGTGTAATGGGATCAAAAATAAAATAGCTTATTGAAGTCCTTGGCGAGTTGGCAGTCTTGCTTGAAAGCGATGGTGACACTCATTGGAGTTCATGGATGCTCCGAGCACAATCGTGCTTGAAGGATTTCCGATTATTCAGGTGTTGAATCGGCATATTGCCGAACCAGGGCATGCAGGCCGACGCGCTACCGCGCGCGGCCGATTCCCGCCGATGGGAAACAGTCCGAAGCAGGGTATGCCGTATGAGGGGCCTTTTTCACCGAGCACGTGGAACTTGATGGTGCAAACGCAAACGCAGGCGCAACGGGGGATTACTACTGAGGATAGTTCTCGGCCTTGACATTCTCGCGTGTGAAAGTTAGTTTGTAAAAGGATACACTGGTAATAATGCTATACCCCAGGGGTTTTCCGGCAAGAAGCCGGAAGTGTTGGTTTTTCTCAATTCGGAGTGTGCGCGTGACATCACGAGCATATTCCCGGGTGATCGGTCAGAGATGGAAGACATCTACGACATCGTTCCGGGTGAGTTGTACTTGAGCATGCTCGAGTCGGCGGACTTCGGCATCTTCGCCGTGGATACCCGGGGCTTCCTGCTCTACGCAAACGACCTGGCCAGGAACGTGCTCGATATCGGCAGAGACGTGTCGTGCCGCGGGATCAAATTCAGTGAGCTCAGGAAGGAAATCTGGCCCGATTATCTCAAGGTGATCGCCTCGGGCAGGCCCACGGAGAATGTCACCGTGGATTATGCGGGGTTTTCTCTGTTGAGCCACCGGTATCCCATCATCCACAAGGGCGATGTCATCGGGGTCATGAGCGTGTTCAAGCTCCTGAAGGAATACGAGGAGCTGGCGAACAGCCTCTTCAAGACCCAGGAGTACGCCGACCGGATCAAGGCCATCATCGAGTCGTCTTATGACGGCATCTACGTCACCGACGGCAAGGCAAACACCATGCTGGTGAATTCCGCGTATGAAAAGATCACCGGTCTCAATGCATCCGAGCTGATGGGCAGGAACATGGAAGACCTCGTCAGGGAAGGCTATTTTGACGAGAGTGTAAGCCTGAAAGTCCTGCAGGAAAAAAAGCCCGTCACCATACCGCAGACCCTGAAGTCCGGGAAAAACATCCTGGTGACCGGAAACCCCATATTCGGCGAGGACGGGAACATCAAGATGGTGGTGACCAACGTCCGGGACATGACCGATCTCGTGGAGCTCCAGCAGCAGCTCGAGCAGACAAAGGGGATCTCCATGGCCTATCGGGACATCCTCAAGTCCTTCCATCAATCCTCGCTCAGGGACAACGATATCATCATGGTCTCCGAGCCCATGCTCCGGGTGCAGGAACTCATCGATCGGGTGAGCAAAACCAATGCGACCGTGCTCCTGTACGGCGAGACCGGGGTGGGGAAAGACCGGATCGCCGAGGAAATACACCAGAAGTCGGATCGCGCGGAGTCGGGCATCTTCGTGAAGATTGACTGCGGGGCGATTCCGGAAACCCTGCTGGAAAGCGAGCTGTTCGGCTACGACCGGGGGGCGTTTACGGGTGCGCGAAGGGAAGGCAAGGTCGGGCTCTTCGAGGTGGCTCACAACGGCACCCTCTTCCTCGACGAAGTGGAGTCCATGCCCCTGGTGCTGCAGTCCAAGCTGCTGCGGGTGCTGCAGAACTTCGAGATAAACCGGGTAGGGGGAACCAAGCCCATAAAGGTCGATGTCAGGCTCATATGCGCCTCCAATCAGGATCTCAAGGAGCTGACGGATCGCAAGCTGTTCCGGGCCGATCTCTATTATCGCCTGAACGTGATCCCCATCTATATCCCCCCCCTTCGGGAACGGCGGGATGATATGCCGTATCTGATTCATTTTTTCATGAACCGGTACAACAAAAAATACGGCAAGCACAAAAGCATCTCCAGAGAGGCCTTGGGGCTCTTGCTCTCCTACCACTGGCCGGGGAACGTGCGCGAGGTGGCGAACGTCATCGAGCGGCTCGTGGTCATAACGCACGGGGATTACATCCTGCCCAACAACCTGCCCAAGGAGGTCTTCGAGAAGGCGGACAGCCAGATTCTCGATGAAGGGGAAACCCTGAGAGATCATCTGGAGCATATCGAGTGCGCTATCATCAGGAGGGCCATCGCCCTGTACGGCAGTGCCAGAAAGGCGGCCCCGTATCTCGGGGTGGACTCTACCACGCTCACCCGGAAACTGAAAAAGAGACCCTGATCTCTTTTGAGTGCTGATTCGCGTCCCAGGACTTTTCAAGGACGGGGAGAAGGGCCTGTATTCCCGCTGATTGCGGCGGTAAGAAAGTCCGGGATGTACCCTCAAGGTTCGAGGGGCTGTGATAATCCGGGGGTCTCGTCTCAGTGGCCGTTCAGGCTGTCTTGCGGCAATTCGTCTGCTTCGCTCCCTTCCCGCCTGACCGGAGGTATGTTCCTTTTTCCGCCGCCGAGTCTTCTGCCGAGCATGCTTCCTGCAAATAAAAAGACCGCCGATACCGGAAAGCTCAGAATGAGGAGATCTTCATACCCTGCAAGCTTGAGAAAGGCGGACACGCCGCCTCCGGACAGAATGGCGGAGACGGCGCCCAGAGAGTGCAGCCTCAGGGCGTCGCGGTAGAACCCGAACAGGACCGGAACCACGAGCCCGCCCGAATAGACGGTGTAGGCAAAGAGCAGGGATCCGATGATCCCCTGGCCGCGGAGTGCAATGATAATGGAGAACGCCCCGATGACCAGCACCGTCGTTCGCGAGAGCAGGATCAACGTTTTTTCCGGCGTCCTGGCCGGGAGCAGGGGGCGGACCACGTCATGGATGATGATCGTGCCGGTGGTGAGAAGGCAGGTGTCGGCGGACGACATGATCGCGGCGAGCAGGGCAGCCATGACCAGGGCGTTGAGGCCGGCCGGCAGCAGGTGCATGATCAGTGCGGGAAAGGCGCTCTCCGGAGCGATGTCGGGAAGCAGAAACCGGGCGGAAACGCCGAGAAAGGCGATGGCGAACGCCAGAGGAACCATGATGCAGGCGGTTATCAGAGACGCCCTCCGGGCAATCCGGGGTGTACGTGCGCAGAACAGCCGTGAATAAATGTCGGGACCGACGACGAAGACCGAGCCCACAAAGAGAAAGAACAGCAGAAGATCCCGGAATGAGAACGAAGGCGAGACCGGAAACGAGAAATGGCCGGGGGGAAGGCCTGCAGCCATGGATGACAGGCTTCCGGCGGCGGCCGCGGCGGACACCAGGCATATGACGATTCCGGCCAGTATGATCACAAACTGGATAAGGTCGGTTTTCAGGATGGAATACTGTCCGCCCAGGGCGGTGTAGGCTACCATGACCGTTCCCACCGCCAGCATGGTCCACGGGAGTTCCAGAGGCCATAACAAGGTGAGGATCTTTCCCGCCGCGATGATCTGTGCCGCGATGACACCGACCCACGCAACGGCGATGAGGACAGAGGAAATGACCTTGGCAAGGTCGCTCCCGTACTGGGATTGAAGGATCTCGGGCAAGGTGTAGACCTCAAAGGAACGAACCTTTTCGGAGAGCCAGAAGGACAGGATCAGCAGGCCTGCTGCGCCAACGAGCATCCACCACGCGCCTACGAGGCCCCGGGAAAAGCTGAGCCCGGCGATGCCCAGGGTGCTGGATCCACCCACAATGGAGGCCATGAGCGAACCCGTTATCAGGAGGGTGCCGCCCGACCGGTCACCGACATAGAAGCTGCTCAGGGATTTGATGCGCCTGAAGCTGAACATGCCGATAAAAAGCATGGCCATCAGATAGAGTGCGATAACGGCCCAATTGATCACGGCGACCCCGGGGATAAGTCAATTGAGATCCTCTCCGGGATGATGCCCATGCAATGACCGGGGGTGTCTCCAGCGATGAACAGGTCATACGGTCCTTCCGTCCGGTCTTCACCCGGATAATCGCCGGGTCTGCGGCCGTCACCGCCTATCGCCATGACTGACATTCCTGAGAGTTTCTGCATGGTTCCATGATAAACGAGACACTGCCCCAATGCAACCAGAGAGCATAAAAGGATCGGCGATGCCCTGGTAGCACCCGCATGGTGCCCGACGGGAAATACGCCCCGGGGAATCAATGCAATGCTGCATCACGATGCAGACCGGTACGGCTGTTTAAGTCTACAAAAATCATAAATAAAAAAACCATACCCAGGAGATCCCACAAGATAATGCAATAATGCATTGCCGGGAAAGAAGAATGATATAAATAATAAAAGCAATTAGTTGGCAAATATCAAGGGGTGTAGCGATGCAATATCGCATCATTTTCTTGCGAATGCCTGGGGAATATAGCCCGAGAACCATTCTGCTGCGGTAACGATGTATTGATATATTTTTGTTTATACACGATTTTTACTGTTTTGTGCATTTGTGGCACCAGTCTTGTACTAGGAAAAATGTAAGAGAAAGGAGCATATGTGAAAAGTCCTTACACTCTTTTTTCCCCGTTTTTTTCAGAAAAAGCCGCGCCAAGGGAGGAGATCAATGAATAAGCTGATGAACGCGAAGGAATATGAAGAGAGTCTGAGGAAGTTGAAGCTGAAGGTGTACATGTTCGGCAAGCGGGTGGAGAACGTGGTGGACGATCCGATCATCCGGCCGTCGATGAAAGCGGTGGCAGCTACCTATGAGTATGCGCACAAGCCCGAGCATGAAGACATCATGACTGCCACCTCACACCTCACGGGCAAGAAGATCAACCGGTTCACCCATATCCACCAGAGCGTGGAAGATCTGGTGAAGAAGAGCAAGATGGGCAGGCTCTTAGGCTCTCAGACTGCGTGCTGTTTTCAGCGGTGCGTGGGAATGGATGCGCTCAATGCTTTGTCTATCACGACCCATGCCATTGATGAAAAGTACGGCACCGAGTACAACAAGCGGTTTTTGAAGTATCTGGGATACGTGCAGGAGAACGACCTGACCTGTGACGGTGCCATGACCGACCCCAAGGGGAATCGTTCGTTGTCGCCGGCCAAGCAGTTCGACCCGGATCTGTTCATGCACGTGGTGGAGGAGCGGCCCGACGGGATTGTTGTCAGCGGCGCCAAGGCGCACCAGACCGGTGCGGTGAACTCTCACGAGATCATCGTGATGCCCACGATCACGATGCGGGAGGAAGACAGGGACTATGCGATATCCTTTGCGCTGCCCAGCGACGCGGAGGGGATCACCTACATCATGGGCCGGCAGTCGTGCGACACGAGGAAGCTCGAGGGCATGACCTTTGACCGGGGCAACATGTTCTACGGCGGGCATGAGGCCCTGGTGGTGTTCGACAAGGTGTTTGTGCCGTGGGAGCGGGTGTTCATGTACAAGGAGTATGATTTTTCGACCATGCTGGTGGAGCATTTTGCGGCATACCACCGGCAGAGCTATGCGTGCAAGGTGGGTGTGGGAGATGTGCTGATCGGGGCGGCCCAGACGATCGCCGAGTACAACGGGGCCGAGCGGGCGTCTCATGTGAAGGACAAGATCATAGAGATGAATCATTTGAACGAGACGCTGTTCTGCGGATGCATCGCGTGCGCGGCGGAAGGGCACCGGGAGCCCGGAGGGACGTATCAGAACGATCTGCTGCTGGCGAACGTTCACAAGCAGAACGTCACGCGGTTTCCCTATGAGATAGCGCGGATAGCGCAGGATATCGCGGGAGGACTGATGGTGACGTGCCCGTCTGCGGCGGATCTGGCATCGCCGGAGGTGGGCAAGTGGGTGGAGAAGTATTACCGGACCCGTGATGATGTGCCCACTGAGCACCGGTTGCGGATCTTGCGGCTGATCGAGAACATCACGATGGGCACGGCGGCGGTGGGGTATCTGACGGAGTCGATGCACGGGGCGGGGTCTCCGCAGGCGCAGCGGATCATGATCGCCAGACTGGTGAACATGAAGCACAAGCAGAAGGCGGCAAAAGAGCTGTGCGGGATCGAAAAGGGCGACCAGGTAAGCTGAAGGCAGGGATCAAGTATTGCGGCGGCTGCAGACCCGAGTTCGACCGCGTCGCCGTAGTCAAGGAACTCAGAGAAGCCCTGGGAGAGGCTATTGAGATGGTGCGAATGGACGATGAAGAAGCTGACTTCATACTCGTGGTAACGGGCTGCAAGACAGCGTGCGTCGATGTGGAGTCTCTGCCCCTTAAAGCCAAGAAATATATCTCCAGCCTCAGTGACGCCCGGAGAGTGATGGAAGAGCTGGCAAACAAGACAAAAACATAAGGAGAGGTGATCCGTGAAGTGGCAGGATATCTACAGAAGCCGGTTGACGACGGCGAGTGAAGCGGTGAAGCACATCAAGTCAGGCGACCGGGTGGTGGTGGGGCATGCAACCGGATCTCCCGAGCTGTTGCTCAAGGCCATGGTGGACAACAAGGCCGATTACGAGAATGTCGAGCTCGTGCACATGGTATCCATGGGGCAGTCGGAGTATTGCCTGCCGGAGAACTGCAACCACTTTATCCACAATTCCCTTTTTGCCGGGGGAACCACGCGCAAGGCCATTCACGACGGCAGGGCGGTCTACACGGCATCCCACTTCAGCCAGATCCCCCGTCTCTTCACGGAGCGGATCCTGCCGGTGGATGTGACCGTATGCATGGTATCTCCTCCCGACGAGCACGGGTTCTGCTCCTTCGGGATTTCAGTGGATTACACCAAGCCGGCGGCGGAGAGTTCCCGGATGGTCATTGCCGAGGTGACGCCTCACATGCCCCGGACCCTGGGGGACTCCTTTATTCACGTCTCGAAGATCGATCATATCGTGGAGTGCGACTCAAGGCCCATCATACTCAATCCTCCCAGGACCACGGAGATCGACGAGAAGATCGGGCAGTACTGCGCGGAGCTGATCAACGACGGAGATTGCCTGCAGCTGGGTATCGGCGGCATGCCCGACTGTATCCTGCGGTTTCTGAAGGACAAGAAGGATCTGGGCATCCACACCGAGATGTTCTCGGACGGTGTTGTGGATCTGGTGGAGGCAGGGGTGGTGACCTGCGTGAAAAAGAACTTCCATACGGGCAAGATGGTGGCCACCTTTTTCATGGGCACCGAGAAACTCTACAACTTCGTGCACAACAATCCCATGGTCCAGATGTTTCCGGTGGACTATACCAACAACCCCACCAACATTGCCAAAAACGACAACATGGTATCGATCAACTCGAGCCTGCAGGTGGACTTCACGGGACAGGCGGCCTCGGAGTCGATCGGCTACAAGCAGTTCAGCGGTACCGGCGGACAGGCTGACTTCGTACGGGGCGCCAACTGGTCCAGGGGAGGGCGTTCCATCATTGCGTTCCACTCCACAGCGGCCGGTGGCAAGATATCCCGGATCGTCCCACGCCTCGATGAAGGCACGGTGGTGACCACCACCCGGACCGACATCCACTACGTGGTCACCGAGTACGGCATTGCCTCGCTCAGGGGCAAGTCTGTTCCCGACCGTGCCAGCGAGCTCATCCGAATCGCTCACCCGGACTTCCGCGATGAGCTGAAAAGCGAATTCAAACGCATCTACAACGTCAGTATCTAAAGGAGAACCACTAAACAAGGGAGGAGGCAAGACATATGATCAAGGTATTCAGCACCACTCCACGGATCGTCATGGGGCCGGGTGCCGCGAAAACCATCGGCGAAGAGGTGAAATCACGCGGGGTTCGCAAAGCGCTTATCGTCACCGACAAAGGATGTATCGCCGCCGGTCTCGTGAGTACCATAGAACAATCACTGAAGGCCTCCGGGATCAGGTACGGGATATTCGACGGCGTGGAGCCGGACCCCCGGTATGAGATCGTCGCCGACTGCGTGAACATGGTCCGGGCGGAAAAGGCGCGTATGCTCGTCGGCGTGGGCGGCGGCAGCCCCATGGACATCACCAAGACAGCCGCGGTCATGGCCGTGAACAAACCGCCGGTGGGCCAGTATTTCGGCATCAATCTCATTCCGAAGCCTGGGCTGCCGGCCATCCTGATCCCCACCACCGCGGGCACGGGCAGCGAGGTGACCAACATCGCCATTCTCTCGGATGAGGGCGAGAAGCTCAAAAAAGGCATCGTCAGCCCCTACCTTTATCCCTCACTGGGCATCGTCGATCCCGAGCTCACGCTGGGCCTGCCGCCCCATGTCACGGCTGCCACGGGCATGGACGCTCTCATTCACGCGATCGAGGCCTACACCTCCATCAACGCCACCGGCATCACGGACATGTTCTGCGAGAGGGCCATCAGGCTCATCTACAAAAATATCCGCACCGCCTTTGCCAAAGGCGATGACATCCAGGCCAGAACAGCCATGATGGAAGGGGCGCTCCTTGCAGGCATCGGATTCGCCAATGCCGGCGTCACGGCCGTACACGCCTTTGCCTATCCCATCGGAGCGGAGTTCCATATTCCCCACGGCGTCGCCAACACCCTCATGCTTCCCCACGTGATCAGGTACAACGTGCTGGGCAACCTGGACAAGTTTGCAAGGCTCGCAGAGCCCTTCGGCATTCCCACGGGCGGGCTCGACCAGCTGCAGATCGTGGACCGGGTGATCCAGGCCATCGACCGTCTTGCGGACGATCTGCGGGTTCCCAGGCACCTCAAGGACTTCGGTGTCAAGGACAAGGACATCGACATGCTCGCAGAGGGCGTCATGAAGGTCACCCGCCTGCTGGCGAACAATCCGCGCACCCTGTATCTCCAGGATGCCAAACAGATTTATCGGGCGGCGCTTTAAAAGGGCGGAAGAGAGAAGACAGACGAAAGAGCAACAGGAGGAGGGCTCATGGATAACAAAACACTCGGGGATAAGAGAAACACGATCATGGCAAAGGGTTTTGCCAGCGGAAAACCGGCATATGTGGCTCGTGCGAAAGGCGCGATGGTCACCGACATCGAGGGACGGGAGTATATCGATTTCGGCGGCGGCATCGCAGTGATGAACGTGGGGCATTCTCATCACAAGGTAGTCCGGGCCATCAAGCAGCAGGCGGAAAAATTCACCCATACCTGCTTCATGGTGATGCCCTATGAATCCGCTGTCACGCTCGGCGAAAAGCTCAGCGCAATCACACCAGTACCGGCACCCAAACGCGTGTTCCTCACGAACAGCGGGGCAGAGGCCGTGGAGAACGCCGTCAAGATCGCCCGGTATTACACCAAGCGGCCGGCCGTTATTGTGCTGGACCATGCATTCCACGGCAGGACCCTGCTCACCATGACCATGACGGCAAAGGTGAAGCCGTACAAGTGGGGCTTCGGTCCTTTTGCCCCGGAGGTCTACCGCATTCCCAACCCCTACTGCTACCGCTGCCCCTTCGGGCTCAAATATCCCAAATGCGATATTGCGTGCGCCGATTACCTCAAGACGGAATTTTTCGGCAGGGTCGCACCCGATTCCATTGCAGCCGTCATTGCCGAGCCGGTGCAGGGAGAGGGCGGGTTCATCACTCCTCCCCCCGAGTATTTCCCCAAGCTGGCGCAGATCTGCAGGGAAAACGGCATCCTCTTCGTGGCGGATGAGATCCAGTCCGGCATGGCGCGGACCGGGGAGAAGATGTTCGCCATCGAGCACTGGGGCGTCGAGCCCGACATGGTCACCGTTGCCAAGAGTCTGGCCGCGGGCATGCCGTTGAGCGCCGTGGTGGGCAGGCAGGAGATCATGGACTCGGTCCACGGCGGAGGCATCGGCGGGACCTACGGCGGCAACCCGGTCTGTTGTGCAGCGGCCAACGCCGTTCTCGATGTCTACGAACAGGAGAACATCCCCAGGAAGAGCGAGCGGCTCGGCAGAAAGATCCGTGCGGCATTCGACAGGCTCAAGCGGAAATACGAGGTCATCGGCGATGTCAGGGGCATGGGCCCCATGCTGGCATTGGAGCTGGTGAAGGACCGCAAGACCAAACAGCCAGCCCCGGAGGAGACCGCGGCAGTGGTGAAATACGCCTTCGAGAAGGGGCTCATCCTGCTTTCCTGCGGCTCATACAGCAATGTCATCAGGACCATCATGCCGCTGGTCATCACGGACACGCAGCTCAGAAAGGGCATTGCGATCCTGGACGAGGCATTCGCCTCACTCAAGAAGTAACGTTGTTTCCATAAACGTAAAAAGGGGCAACCCGGGTATAGAATCAAATATTGAAGGGGGATACAATGAAGAAAGGCGAGTATTATTACAGGGGATACGTGGGCGTTCTTGCGGCTATCGTGATGTGCGCTCTCGTGGTCGGCTTCGAGGCTTCCTCGTATGCAGCGGATGAGAATGTCGTCAAGATCGGCAACATCCTGCCGCTCTCAGGCCCCTCGGCCTCGGTGGGCATCCAGGGGCAGAACGCCCGCAAGCTCGCCACCGAGTACATCAACAAGGCCGGCGGAATCAAGTCTCTGGGCGGGGCGAAAATCGTGAACATCTGGACCGACAGCAAGGGTGATCCGAACGTCGGGGTCACCGCGGCCGAGCAGCTCATCAACACCGACAAGGTCCACCTCATCTCCGGCGCGTGGAATTCCGCAGTCACCTACCCGTCCACTCAGGTGGCGGAACGATACGGCATTCCGTATATCGTGCCGGTTTCCGTCCGCGACACCATCACCGAGCGGGGCTTCAAGTATACCTTCCGCATTGCGGCAAAGGACAGCTGGTGGGCCAGGGATCAGTTCCTGTTCCTCGAAGAGCAGAAAAAATCCACCGGGACGAAGCTCGAGACCATCGCCTTTGTATACGAGAACGGCGACTGGGGCACCGGCATGAGGGATCAGTGGGTTGTACTCGCCAAGGAGTTCGGCTACAAGGTCGTGCTCGACGAGCCCTACCCCAGCACCTCCAGCGACCTGACCCCCGTGGTCATGAAGATCAAGACCAGAAAGCCCGATGTCATCCTGCTTACCTCGAACGCAGCCGACGCCATTCTTCTCACCAATACCATGGCGACCATGAAGGTGAAGGCAAAGGCCGTCATCGGAACCGGCGGCGGACACGCCGACCCCATGTTCCGCAAGAACACGGGCAAGAACTGCGAATACATGTTCGACGTGGTGGAGTGGGAAACCGACCTGAACAGGCCCGGGATCCCCGATCTCAATGCCGAGTTCAAGAATAGCTACGGGTATGACCTGGCAGGCGAATCCGTTGACGCCTTCGCATCCGTCTATGTCATAGCCGATGCACTGGAGCGCGCTGCCTCCACCGACCCCAAGAAGATCAGGGACGCCCTGGCGGAAACCAGACTTTGTGTCGGCGACAACAGGCTGGGCATCGACATTCTCTCCTACGACTGCGTGGAGTTTGAAGAATCAGGCCAGAATAAGCATGCAGGAATCATCCTCGTCCAGTTCCGTGAGGTCGACGGCGTTATGGAACGGGTGACCGTGTATCCCGCAAAGGCGGCAAGAAAAGGTTTTTCGGCGGTATTCCCCATGCCGTAGCCGTAGTCTCATGCGCGAAAGCCTGAAGAGGTGAACAATCGGAGAGTCCACACTGTAATGGGGAGAGCCGGGTGCTGAGCGGCTTTGGCGCCCGGCCTCTCCAAGAAGACGAGACGAGGTCACCATGGACATTATCATCCAAGCACTGATCAACGGGCTCTTGACCGGCTCGTACTATGGGCTCGCAGCCTTGGGCCTGACGATCGTATTCGGAGTCATCAAGGTTATCAACTTTGCCCACGGCTCGCTGCTCATGGTGGGCATGTTCGCGGCCTACTGGATGGTGAGGCTGACCGGATGGCACCCGTATGCAGCCCTCATCGTGGTGGTGCCGCTGCTCTTTCTCTTCGGCTACGCACTCCAGGGTATTCTGATCAAGCCGATCCTTGAAGGCCAGAGGGACGTACGCGAGCCTACCGAGGTCATCATCGTCACCACCGGTGTCTGGTATATCCTCGACAACCTGGCGCTCATGATCTTCGGCGCGGAATACCGGGTCGTCCAGACGAGCATCTCGGGACAGATCTTCATGCTCGGTGATTATATCTTCCCCAAGGCACAGCTCTACGGTCTGATAACCACGGCCGTCACTGCCGGGCTGGTGCTGTGGTTCCTCAAGTACACCAGAACGGGCATGTCCATCAGGGCCGCCTCGCTCGACAGAGACGCAGCAAGCCTCATGGGAATCAACCAGTACCGGGTGTACAACATCGCGTTCGGGATCGGGGCCATGATCGCCGGCATCGTGGGATGCGTGCTGATACCTTTTTATTACGTGTTCCCCACGGTGGGGGTGATATTCGATGTGAAATGTTTCATCATCGTGGTGCTCGGCGGTCTCGGGAGCATACCCGGTGCGCTGGCAGGCGGGGTGATCGTGGGGCTTATCGAGTCGACCTTCTCCCAGTACATGACATCCACATGGACAGAGCTCATCGTCTATGTGGTTTTCCTGGCAGTGTTGTTCATCAGGCCGGCCGGTCTCTTCGGCGAAAAAAGAGACTGGTGAGAAAGGAGATATGTCATGAATACCGGGATACAAAAGAGAAAAACAATCGACACAACCCTCAAGGTCCTGCTCGTCCTCTTCGTGTTCACGGTTCCACTGTGGGTGACAAGCCCAACGACGCTCCAGATCCTCATCTTCCTGTTCCTGTATGCCTATCTCACCACTACCTGGAATCTGGTGGGCGGGTTTGCGGGTGTGCTTCCGCTGGGACATTCGGCCTATGTGGGCATAGGGGCATACACCTCGACCGTGCTCTTCATCTCATACGGGGTAAGTCCCTGGATCGGGATGTGGGCCGGAGGGCTCATCGCGGCAATCGTGGGGATCATTATCGGCATCCCGACCCTGAAGCTCAGAGGGGCCTACTTCGCCCTGTCCACCATGGCCTTCGGCGAGGGCGTGAGAGTGCTCGTGGAGAATACCATGCAGTTGGGGCCGTTCAATATCAACGGGCCCAGGGGGATCTGCGTACCCCTGATTCCCGGGAACAACATCGCGGCCTTTCAGTTCCTGAGCAAGGTGCCGTATTACTACATCATCCTCGTCATGCTGTGCGTCGTTCTTTTCATCACCTGGTACATCTCCCGGATACGGCCCGGGTACTACCTCGCAGCAGGCGGTGAAGAGCCCGAGGCAGCCCAGTCCCTGGGCGTCAACGTGGCCAAGTACAAGGTCTGGGCCATGGGGCTGAGCTGCTTTCTCACAGCATTAGGCGGCACCTTCCTCGCCCAGCTCGCCCTGTATTTCTACCCCAAGCAGATTCTGGGGCTCGACTTCTCCTTCGAGCTGGCCTTCATCGCTCTGATCGGCGGCCGCGGAACGATTGCAGGCCCGGTGGTGGGGGCGCTCATCCTGCGGCCGGTGAGCGAGCTCACCCGAATTTATCTGAGCGCCGTGCTCCCGGGCCTTCACCTGGTGATCTTCGGGCTGGTGCTGATCCTCGTCATGCTCTATCAGCCAAAGGGGCTGGTGGGGCCGCTCGAAAAGCTCTACAACTGGTTCCTGAACAAGGTCAGCGGGACCGAAAAGGAGGTGAGGACATAAATGGCACTGCTCGAGATCAACAACGTATCAAAGCACTTCGGCGGGCTCAAGGCAGTGGATCAGGTGAGCATGAGCATCGAGAAGGGCCAGATCTACGGCCTCATCGGACCCAACGGGGCAGGGAAATCCACCCTCTTCAACTGCGTGGCCGGCACCTACGGACCCACCCTGGGCGCCATAATCTATAGCGGAAAGGACATTACCGGCTGGAAGCCGTGGGATATCTGCAAACTCGGGATCGCCCGCACATTCCAGATCGTGAAGCCGTTCCAGACCAAGACCGTGCTCTATAACACCATGGTCGGCGCCTTTATCCGGACATCGAACCGCTCCGAGGCCGAGGACCGGTCAATGGAGGTTCTGAAGAGCTTCAAGCTGGCGGACAAGGCCCATACGCTGGCAAAAAATCTCACCATCGCCGACCGCAAGCGCCTCGAAGTGGCCCGGGCCATGGCCACCGAGCCGGAGATGCTTTTGCTCGACGAGTGCATGGCGGGGCTCCGGCCCAACGAGGTGGACCAGACCCTGGACGAGATCAGGCTGATCCGGGACAGGGGCATCACCATCTTCATGATCGAACACATCATGCGGGCCATCATGTCGGTTTCCGACCGGATCACGGTCATCCAGTTCGGCAGGAAGATCATGGACGGAACGCCGCAGGAAGTCGCCAAGGACGAGCGTGTCATCAAAGCATACCTGGGGGAAAGCTATGCCGCTGCTTGATATCAGAAAGATAAACTGTTTTTACGGAGATGTGCAGGTCATTTACGATGTCTCCATGTACGTGGAGCATGGTGAGATCATCAGTCTCATCGGCGGCAACGGGGCGGGCAAGTCGACTATTCTGCGGTGTATCTCCGGACTGATGAGGGCCAGCTCGGGAGAGATCCTGTTCGAGAACGCGGCCATTCAGAACTCCCGGCCAGAGAAGATCGTGGAGAGGGGGATCATCCATGTTCCCGAGGGCCGCAGGCTTTTCTCGCTCATGACGGTCAAGGAAAACCTCATGGTGGGCGCCAACAATTCCCGGGCATATCCGCAGAGAAACGAAACAATAAAAGACGTGTACAAACTTTTGCCCCGCCTGCAGGAACGGGAGAACCAGCAGGCAATCACCCTGAGCGGAGGAGAGCAGCAAATGGTGGCAATCGGCCGGGGGATGATGGCCAGACCGAAGATTCTCATGCTGGACGAGCCGTCACTGGGACTGGCGCCGGTGCTGATCAACGAGATTTTCCAGACCGTCAGGAAGATCGCCGAGCAGGGGACCACGGTGCTTCTGGTCGAGCAAGACGTCCAGAACTCGCTCGGTCTGTCCGACAGGGGATATGTGCTGGAAAACGGGAAAATCGCTCAGGAGGGGACCGGCAGAGAGCTGCTGGACAATCCGAGCATCCGAGAGGCTTACCTCGGCATATAGCAGGGATAAATACGCGTCGGAGATATCTCCTGGCCCCTTGTGGAAGTTCAGTCCATCCACGTGCGGGTGGATGGACTGAACCTTCCCGATAGGAAAAAAAGCCGGGCACCGGATATCCGGCAGGAACCAGGATGACCACCTGCAGAGCCATGACCGACACATACATGCCGCTCGTGCTGCATGAACACCCGGGAGAGGAGAGAGGCAGAGCTTTCCTTGAGAACACCGCAAGGCATTCCATAAGAACAGGCTCATAAAACCATGGGGACCGGAGAGATCCAAGGTGAAAGGAGGGACCGCGGACATGCAGGACTTCATACAACGGGTTGAGGCTTGCAACCCGGGAGAACGGGAGTTTCTCCAGGCTGTGAGTGAGGTGGTGGAGTCTGTCAAGCCGGTGCTGGACAGAAATCCCGAGTACCGCAAAGAGAAGATCATGGAACGCATCGTGGAGCCCGAGCGGGTGGTCATGTTCAGGGTGCCCTGGGTGGATGATGCCGGTGAGGTCCAGATCAACAGAGGGTACCGGATTCAGATGAACAGCTCCATCGGGCCGTACAAGGGAGGGTTCAGATTTCATCCGTCCGTGAACCTGAGCATACTGAAGTTCCTGGCCTTCGAGCAGGTGTTCAAGAACGCCCTGACTACGCTGCCCATGGGCGGCGGGAAAGGCGGGTCGAATTTCGATCCCAAGGGAAAATCGGACCGGGAGATCATGCGTTTCTGCCAGAGCTTCATGAGCGAAATCTTCCGGCATATCGGGCCGGATACCGATGTTCCCGCCGGCGATATCGGCGTGGGCGCACGGGAGATCGGATATCTGTTCGGCATGTACAAAAAGCTTCACAACGAGTTTACCGGCGTTCTGACCGGCAAGGGGCTGAAATGGGGCGGGAGCCTCATCAGGCCCGAGGCCACGGGCTATGGCGCGGTTTACTTTGCAGCCGAAATGCTCGCCGCCAGGGGAGAGACCCTGGAAGGAAAGGTATGCCTGGTATCCGGATCGGGCAACGTGGCCCAGTTCATCACGGAAAAGCTCATCGATCTCGGGGCCAAGGTGGTGACCCTGTCAGATTCCAACGGATATATTTATGACGAAACAGGTATCGATCGCGAGAAGCTTCACTATGTGATGGAGCTCAAAAACATCAGGAGAGGGAGGATCAAGGAATACGCCGAGAAGTATCCGGAAGCGGTCTATATTCCTCTGGAGGCGTCCATGCCCGTTAACCCGCTATGGGACCATAAGGCGCAATGCGCGTTCCCGAGTGCCACCCAGAACGAGATCAACGGAAAGGACGCGGAGAACCTGGTGAAGAACGGGGTGTACGTCATCAGCGAGGGTGCCGATATGCCCACCACTCCCGACGGGGTTGATCTCTTCATAGACCACAAGCTGCTCTATGGGCCGGGCAAGGCCGCCAATGCCGGCGGCGTGACGGTCTCCGGCCTGGAGATGGTCCAGAACAGCATGCGTCTGAGCTGGACACGCGAGGAGGTGGACAACCGTCTGAGAACGATCATGAAGAGCATCCATCATGCGTGCACGGACGCTGCCGAAACCTACGGCAAACCCGGCAACTATGTCATGGGAGCCAACATCGCGGGCTTCGAGAAGGTGGCGGATGCCATGCTGGCACAGGGCGTGGTGTAACATTCGAAAGAGCATTCCTTATGAGGGAATGAACCCCGCTCAACAGCCCGGTTTCGGAGGAATTTCCCAGAGGGAACCGTTTATAAGTCCCGGGGCTTACGATGGTCATTATATGGTAAACCCCACGAAACTGAGCCATTCCCCTTCTCCCGGTGACGGGGAAACCGCATTCTGTGGCAGATGCGGCGCGAAAAGACCCTGGTCATGAAAAGCAACCGCGTGATATCACCAGGTGACGTGCAGGAATTTCTGATGAAAACCGGAGCCGAACCGGTTATAAGACCGGAGGGCGGATTGTTGCGGCTCACCTGAAAAAGGCATGGATCTGCCGGAAAGAAGGTGCTCCATGAGGAGAAAAGATAAAGAGATTGCCCATCGCAGGGAGATGGATGAGATCATCCGACGTTCATCGGTACTGCGACTGGCAATGGTGGACGGCGGACGGCCTTACCTGGTGCCCGTGTGTTTCGGGTACCATGAGAATGCCCTGTACATCCACTGCGCACCGGAAGGAAGAAAGATCGACATTCTCCGCCAGAGCCCTCTGGTGTGTTTCGAGTTCGATCTCGACGCCTCCGTCGTTTGCGCTGACAAGGCATGCAGCTGGACGGTGAGGTATTCGAGCGTCATCGGCTACGGTGTGGCCGTGTTCATCCACGATGCCAGGTTGAAGCGCGATGCCTTAAAGATTATCATGAACCAGTATGCAGACGCAGAGATCCATATTCCTGAAAAGGCGGTTGACACGGTTGCAATCATACGGATTGATATAACGGAGATGACCGGAAAGCGCTCCGGTTGAAGTGACCAGGGTTTTCACACCGGATTCCTCGTGCAGGCAAGGGCGGGGTGGGAAAGGATCAGCAATGAATATACGGAAATTTGCACTGACAGCCTTCATTATTCTGGGTGTCCTCGATATCGTCTACGGCCTGCTCATGAATGATCGAATCAGCCTCTTTATGGGCCCCATTCTGATTCTCATCGCCGTATACCTGATTGCGCGGGAGAGGAAGCAGACTGCGGGAAAACAGTAAGAGCGCCCGGCCGAGTTGCATTCCGGAATGCGGGGGTTGTCGTCAGGATCGTTACAGCTTGAGGCTACAGCTTGCGGTTGTCGATGACCCGCACGGCCTTTCCTTCGGCCACCGGGATGCTGCCCGGTTCGCGGAGGTCCACCTCCGGGGTGATGAGGAGCTCGTCTCTGAGCTCCCGGGTGATTCTGCTTCTCAGGCGCTCGAGCGACTTGTATGTATCCACGTTTATCGACGGGTCGACCTCCACCTGTACGATCATATGATCGTTGTGCCCCTTCTGCTCCAGGATGATCCGGTAGTTGCGTCCCACCCCGGGGATGTTGTTGAGGACCGACTCGATCTGGATGGGGAAGATGTTCACCCCTTTGAGGATCATCATGTCGTCGCTCCGGCCCGTGATACGCGCGATCCTCACATGGGTCCTGCCGCAGGCGCATTCTCCGGGCACCAGCGAGGTGAGGTCCTTGGTGCGGTAACGGATGATGGGCATGGCCTCGCGGGAGAGCGTGGTGAGGAGCATCTCGCCCTTGCTGCCCGGGGGAAGGGGTTCCAGGGTGTCGGGGTCCACGATCTCCACCAGGTACGCGTCTTCCCAGATGTGCATGCCCTTCATCTCCGGGCATTCAAAGGCCACGCCCGGGCCGTTCATCTCGGAGAGGCCGTAGGAGTTGAAAGCCCTGATCCCGAAGAAGTCCTGCACCTTCCTGCGCGTCTCCTCCGAATGGGGCTCGGCGCCCAGGACCGCAAAGGAGAGGTCGGGAAACTCCCTGCGGGGGTCGATGCCTTCGGCCTCCAGGGTGTCGGCCAGGTGCAGGGCATAGCTCGGGATCACGTGGATGGCCGTGGTCTTGAACTCCTTCATGAACTTGAGCTGGCGCTTGGTGTTGCCCGGGCCGGTGGGGATGGTGAGGCAGCCCAGCCTCTCCGCCCCGTAGTGGAGCCCCAGGCCGCCGGTGAAGAGCCCGTAGCCGATCATGTTCTGGAACACGTCGTGCCTGCGCAGGCCCATCATGTAGAGACAGCGGGTGACCAGCTCGGTCCAGTTGTGGAGGTCGCGGGCGCTGTGGTAGACGACCGTGGGTATCCCGGTGGTGCCGGATGACGAATGGAGCCTGACCACCTCATCGAGAGAGGTGCAGACCATGCCGTAGGGGTACGCGTCTCTGAGGTCTTGTTTCGTGGTGACCGGCAGCTTGCGGACATCGCTCAGATCACGGATCGTGTAGTCCCCAAGTCCCCTTTCACGGTAGAAGGGGGCCCGGCAAGCCCGCGCGAGAGTCTCTTTCAGCCTTCCGAGCTGGAGCTCCTCAAGCTCCTGCCGCGAAATACATTCATCGTTTATATTCCAGTACATGGATGCTCCTCACAGGTGTGAGCGGCGGTCGATGCTCCCGGCCACGTCTGTCCTTGCTGATACCACCGGTGCTACATGCGGCCGTATGGTGCCGGCTTCTCCAACAGGGGGAATCTCATCGTAACAACCTGCTTCCCCATCGTAAAAAATTCCGTAAAAGCCCTGTATTCCACATAGACCTACCACGACACGGGGTCCAAGTCAATCCGGCTTCGGATATCTCACCCCATCACCTGATTCCTTTACGCTCGGCTTGAACATGATATGTTTTCAAAAGTTTGGGAGAAAGCTTCGAAGATGGGGAAAACCTGCGGCCTCCAGGGAGAAAAAACCGCCAGGCCTTAAGAAAAGGCGCTGGCGGGAGTTTTCCGGTGGTAACCTCCGCGCTGACCCTTGGAGCAGCAGTGTCTTCGGGATGCTACTGGGCAGGGCTCGGCTCGGCCGGCGTCTGGCCCTGGGGTACAGCCGGGATCGACGGCGCGGCGGGTGCGGCGCCGGTTTCCCCGCCCGGCTGGGGCGCAGTCTCGCCGGGTACCGCAGGAGCGGTTGTGGTCTGGCTGTCCATGATGCTCTGGGTCGGTCGCTCAAAGGTAAAATACCCGAGGGTGAGCGAGGTGAGCATGAACACGACCACCAGGACTCGCGTTGCCTTGTTGAGAAAATCGGCCGGACCGGCAGAGCCGAACAGGGCCTGCGAACCCGCCCCGCCGAAAACGGCGCCGATATCAGCCCCTTTGCCCGACTGCAGGAGCACGGCAATGACCAGCAGCACCGACACCACGATGTGAATGGTTAATATAACTCCGTACATAGTCTCACTTTCCTTTAAAACGTATTATTCTTTCGAACGACGCCGCAACGAGGCTGGCTCCCCCAACCAGGGCGCCGTCGATATCGGCCTTCGCCATGAGCGCGTCGATGTTGTCTCCCTTGACGCTCCCGCCGTAGAGAAGCCGGACCCTCTCCGCAACCTCTTGACCGAAGAGATCGCTGAGGAGCCCCCTGATGAAGGTATGGACCTCCTGTGCGGTCTCCGGCGTCGCGGTCTTTCCCGTACCGATGGCCCAGACCGGCTCATAGGCGATGACCAGGGATCCGGCCTGCCCGGCATCCAGTCCTGCGAGGCCGTTTTTCACCTGGGCCTCGATCACGGTGTTCGTCTTTCCCGCCTCGCGCTGGTCAAGGGTCTCACCCACGCACACGATCGGGGTGAGGCCGCCTCTGATCGCGGCGAACAGGCGCTTGTTGACCGTTTCGTCCGTCTCGCCGAAATACTGCCTGCGCTCGGAGTGGCCGATGATCGCGTGGCTCGCGCCCGCGCTCGCGAGCATGGGCGCGCTGATCTCTCCCGTGAAGGCGCCGGAGTCTTCCCAGAAGACGTTCTGGGAGCCTACCATGACCGGGGATCCCCTGAACGACTCGGCAAGGGCGTGGATGTAGAGGCAGGGAGGGCAGACGAGAATCTCTGGTCTGCTGACATCAGGGACCCGCTGCGCGATATCATCGGCCCAGGAAGAGGCCTCGTCCAGGGTCTTGAACATCTTCCAGTTGCCGGCTATGAGAGGTATTCTCATTCTTTCTCCACTCCTATCGTTCCAGGGACTTCACCCCCGGGAGCTCTGCGCCGCCGAGCATCTCCAGGAAGGCACCGCCCGCCGTGGAAACGAAGTCGACCTTGTCGGTCAGGCTGCTCTTGTGCAACGCCGCATCTGTATCACCTCCACCCACGATGGTCAATGCCTTTGAATTCGCAATCTTCCTCGTGATATCCATGGTTCCCTGGGAGAAGGGCTCCTGTTCGAAGACCCCCATGGGGCCGTTCCAGACGATCATGCTGCAGTCATCGAGCGCCTCGGAGAACAGGGCGGCCGATGCCGGGCCGATGTCGAGGCCCATGAGATCCGGGGGGATCTCCTGGATGGTCACGGTCACGGCATCCCGGCCGGACTTGGGATCCGCGGCGCACACACAGTCGACCGGCAGATAGAGCTTCACGCCTTTGCTGCGGGCCTTCTCCATGATGGACCGGGCGGTATCCACGAGATCGTCCTCCACCAGAGATTTTCCGATGCCCTGGCCCAGGGCCTTGATGAAGGTGAAGGCCATCCCGCCTCCGATGATCACCTTGTCGACCTTCTCGATGAGGTTCTCGAGCACCTCCAGCTTGCCCGAGACCTTGGCCCCCCCGATCACGGCAGCATAGGGACGCTTTGGGTCCTTCAATGCCTTGTTGATGTACTCGACCTCTCTGAGCATCAGAAAGCCTGCAGCGGTATCCTTGAGATAGTCGCAGATACCCACATTGGATGCATGGGCGCGGTGGGCCGTGGCAAAGGCATCGTTGACATAGCACTCGCCCAGCTCGGAAAGCTTTTTCGCGAACTCGGGGTCATTCTTTTCCTCGCCGATGTGAAACCTCAGGTTTTCGAGCAGGATCACCTCGCCGGAAGAGAGGTTGCCGACTATCTTCTTCACCTCGTCACCCGCGCAGTCGGGCGCCATGTTTACGCTCGTCCCCAGAAGCTCCGAGAGACGGCGCGCCACGGGCAGCAGGCTCATGGACTTGACCACCTTGCCCTTGGGACGGCCCAGGTGGGACATGAGAACGACCTTTCCCCCCTGGTCAATGGCATACTGAATGGTGGGCAGGGCCTCCCGTATCCGGGAGTCGTCGGTGATGGTGCCCTCTTCGTCGAGGGGAACATTGAAATCCACGCGTATGAGAACTTTTTTCGATTTCAAGTCCAGTTCCTTGATGGACCGAATACCCATAAATATGTCCTCCTTACCCTGGTATGTTCAGAATGTGGAATGCCGTACGCTTAAAAAAAGAAAGCTCGAGAAGACAGCGTATGTGTGCTCTTAAAATTCAGCCCCTTTACAAACAGCCCCGGTTCCTTTTAAATAAGTGATGTATATTATTAAGGTGTAAGATATGTCAATGGGATTTCAAGATGGCCGATGACGGCAGGGCAGGCTCTGAGATGCTGGATGCACTGGGCGACCGCTTTCTCCTGCTCGTCGGCAGCCTCATCAGCGGGAACCTCAAACGGGCGGCCGTGCTCGCCGAAGAGGCCCTGCGCCACGGCGACGGCTCCCATCCCGGGATCATGTCCCAGACCCTCATCGAGGAGATGGCCCAGGCCCAGGCCCTCAAGAACTCCCTCATCAACCTTCCGTCCGTGGTACCCGGGCTGGGCACCATCGTTTCCTTATCCCTGGTGGGTGTCGAGAACTTCTATCTCCTGGACCAGTCGGTCACCCTCGTTCTCGCCCTGTGCCTCATCCACGGAAAGGACATCGAGGACCGGGCGGCCATCGAGGATTTCACGATGAGGGTCATCGGCGAGGTGTTCGGGATAACGAACCGGGAAATGGGGGAGGATTCCCGGTCCATCACCAGGGAATACGTCTCCCGGCTGCTTCCCATGAAGTACTTCAGCAGGGGCCTGGACCGGGGGATGCGGAGGGTCCTCCGCCGGCTCGTGCCCATGAGGAGCCGCTCCCGCCTGCTCCCCGTGGGAATCGGCCTGGGCTCGTCCGCCGTGAGCGCCTACGACACCATCGTGAACGTGGGCCAGGCGACCCTGAGGCGTCTGCCAAGGATCCCGGACGCGAGTCCGGCGGCCTCCGGCAGATAGGGATCGGGGGGCTTCGCCTTAAAGGTGCCCGGGGAACGAGCCTCCGGCTCTTACAGGCGGTAGATGTCCTTGTCCCAGAGCTTTACCCAGTTGCGCTTGAGCACATCGGTGGCGACCGGGGTGTTGTCCACCTCCAGGATCATGATGGGGTTCGATGCCCTGCCGATGTAGGGATACATGGTGATCACGTTGATCTTCGCATCTCTCAGCGGCTTGAGGACGGCGTTCATACCGCCCGGATGGTCCGGCATTTCAACGGCGAGCACGCCGCTTTCCTGATACTCGAATTTCTCTGCGGACAGGGCGTTCTTTGCCTTCTTGGGATCGTCCACCACGATGCAGATGGAGGAAACCTCGGCCGATTCCTGCCCTACCGAGATGGCCCTGATATTCACCCCGTGCTTGCCCAGCGTGTCGCTCAAGTTGGAGAGCTTGCCCGATACGTTTGCGGTCTCAAGACGAAACTGTTTGACTGCCATGACCTATGTCTCCCTCGAAAAATAATCGTACCCTGTTGTCAAGGCCTTGATGTTCTTGTCTTTGAAGCGGTTCTTTCCCTTTCCCAGGATTTCCCCCATGTTGTCGAGGAGAGTGGAGATCTTGACCAGGCGCGTGCAGCTCACGAAGGCGCCCAGCATGACCATGTTGGCATAGCGCTCGCCCACGGTCCCGATCGCGAGCTCGTTCACGGGGATATCCACCACGTCGATATCCCCTCTCACCGGCCTGGTGGTGACGATGCTGGTGTTGATGAACACCTCGCCGCCGGAAACGGTCTGGTTCTGCAGGCGCTGGAGGGAAAGGTTGTCCATGATGACGAGGTAGTCCGGAGAAGACGCCACCGGGGACGCGATCTCCTCGTCCGAAATGGCGATGGTGCACGAGGTGATGCCGCCGCGCATCTCCGCGCCATAAGAGGGCAGATAGGTGACGTAATGCCCTTCGAGCATCGCCGCCCACGCGAAGGCCAGGCCGGAAAAGAGAATTCCCTGCCCGCCGATTCCGCTCATGATGGTTTTCTGAAGCATGGCGTCTATTTGTCCTTCTTTGTCGTGTTATCTTTCATGACCCCGATGGGGTATTCCTTTTCCATCGTTTCTTCCAGATAGACGAAGGCCTCCCGGGGGCTCACCTTCCAGTTGGTGGGGCAGGGAGAGAGGACCTCAACGAGCGAGTAGCCCGTGCCCGCCATCTGGACCTCGAAGGCCTTTTTGATGGCCTTCTTCGTCTCCCGGATCTTGGCCGGCGTGGCCAGCGAGGTCCGGGTGACATAGGCGGCGCCGGGCAGGGTTGCGATGAGCTCGGTGATCTTCAGCGGGTATCCCTCCACCTCGGTCCTCCTGCCGTAGGGGGAGGTGGTGGTCTTCTGCCCGATCATGGTGGTGGGGGCCATCTGGCCTCCGGTCATGCCGTACACCGCATTGTTCACGAAGATGCTCGTGATCTTTTCGCCCCGGTTCGCGGCGTGCAGGGTCTCGGCGGTCCCGATTGCGGCCATGTCCCCGTCGCCCTGGTAGGTGAAGATGATCCTGTCGGGCTGTGCCCGCTTGAATCCGGTGGCCACGGCGCAGCCCCGTCCGTGGGCGGACTCGCACACGTCGAAGTCGAAGTAGTTGTAGGCGAGCACCGCGCAGCCCGCAGGCGGAATGCAGATGATCCTGCCCCGCATATCCATCTCGTCGACCAGCTCGCAGACGAGCCGGTGGATGATCGAATGCCCGCATCCCGGGCAGTAGTGGTTGGACACCGGCTTCAATGACTTGGGTCGGGTGTATATGGCCTTCATCTAGAGCTCCTTCTGCAGCCAGTACCGTTCGATGATCCGGGCGATTTCCTGGGGAATGGGCACGACCCCGCCCGGCCGGCCGTAAAATTCGCAGGGGACCCTGCCCTCGATCGCCAGGCGCACATCGTCGAGCATCTGGCCGGTGCTCATCTCGAACACGAGGAAGAGCTTGGTCTTTTTCGCAAGACTGCGGATCGCCTCTTCGGGGAACGGCCACAGCGTGATGGGGCGGAGCAGGCCGACTTTCAGCCCCTCGCTCCTCGCCCGCTTGACCGCACCCTTGGCAATGCGCGCCGCCGTGCCGTAGGCGATGATGGTCAGCTTCGCGTCATCGGTCATGAACTCCTCCCACTGGGGGAGCTCATGCGCCATGAGGTCGTATTTCCGCTTGAGCTTCCAGTTGTGCTCCTCCATCTCCGCCGGATCCAGGATCAGGGACTTGACGATCCGGGAGGGCCTGTCCTGGGCTCCGTCCAGGATGTAGTCCTTGGGAGGGATCTCCACCTCGGGCCGCTCGTTCAGGGAGATGGGCTCCACGATCTGGCCCATCATGCCGTCGCCCAGGATCATGACCGGGGTGCGGTAGAGATCGGCCACGTCGAAGCTCTTCATGGTGATGTCGTAGAGCTCCTGCACGGACGCCGGAGCATAGACGGGCATGCGGTAGTCGCCGTGGCCTCCACCCCGTGTCGCCTGATAGTAGTCGCCCTGGCTCGGGGCGATATTCCCCAGGCCGGGCCCGCCCCGGTTGATGTTGACGATGACCGCCGGGAGCTCGAGTGCGGCCATGAACGAAAGCCCCTCCTGCTTGAGGCTGATGCCCGGAGAAGAGGAGCTGGTCATGGCGCGCTTTCCGCTCGCGGCCGCGCCGAGCACCATGTTGATGGACGCGATCTCGCTCTCGCCCTGGAGGAACACCCCGCCCACCTCCTCCATACGCCTGGACATATATTCCGGGACCTCGTTCTGCGGGGTGATGGGGTAGCCGAAGTAGCACGTGCAGCCTGCACGGATCGCGGCCTCTCCGAGGGCGTCCGTGCCTTTCATCAGAACCTTCTTATCCACGGTACACCTCGATAGCCGCTTCGGGGCACATGACCGCACACAGGGCGCACCCCCGGCACGAATCCTTGGCGGGTTCGGCGGGATGGTATCCCTTTTCGTTCAGGTTCTCCGAGAGCCGGATGGCCTCATCGGGACAGACGGTCAGACACAGCTCGCAGGCTTTGCACAGTCCCTGGTTTATCGTGATCTTTCCTTTTGCTGCCATATCCCTTCTCATGCACACTTTTCTTGAAGTTGGCTCATTGTTTAGCACCAAAACACCTCCCTGTACAGAGTAGATTTTGCAGGGATAATTTCATAATGTTTCTCTCAGTCTTACAGTGAATGCATTCATGGGGAATTCGGTGCAGCGTTCACATACTCACCCAAGACGCTGGATAACCCCCCTTGTATCCGGGAGGTTGTGATCCTTGGCCCCTCACGTGTCACCGGGCATGGGCGGGATAATGCCTTATTTTTCGTGAAGGATATTCTTGGCTTGTGTGCAGATCTTGCCGGATCGTCAACCCCTTGAAATTTGCAGAACATACCCTAATAAAGGCATAAAAAATGATCTGGAGGTGAGGGTCATGGCAAGAATCGGCAGAATTGGTTGGAGTTGGGACCCTATTCAGGAGATGGAACGGCTTGAACGGGACTGGAGCGATCTCTTCTCCGGTTTCAACAGGCCGAGTGCCGCGAAGTACCCCCCGGTTAATGTTTTCACCGGGGAGGATGATGTTGTCATTACCTCGGAGATTCCGGGCGTGAATCCCGAAGACGTTGACCTCTCCGTGACCGGCGACGTGTTGACCATGAAGGGTACGAGGCGACAGCAGGAGCTTGGAGAGGGTCAGGCCTGGCATCGCAGGGAGCGCGGGTACGGGGATTTCTATCGTACTATCCAGCTTCCCTACAATGTAGACAGCTCCAAGGTTGAGGCGAACTACAGCAAGGGTATCCTGAGGATCACCCTTCCCCGGGCCGAGGTGGACAAGGCCAGAAAGATCAGTGTGAAAACCGCATAAAAGGAGGTGAATGCCATGGCAGATGTAGAAAAGTCCCGCGAGGTCAAGAAGCAGGAAGCGGGCGGCGGTGTGGCGACCGAGAGGACGCGGACCGGCAGGATCTATATGCCGAACGTCGATATCAGCGAGGACAGAGAAGGTCTGACCCTGTATGCCGATCTTCCCGGTGCCGGTGACGAGGACGTGAGCGTGACCCTGGAAAACGACGTGCTCACCATCGAGGCCAAGGTTTCCCCCCCGGCCAAGGTCGGTGACCACCGTCTCTCCTATGCGGAGTACGGGGTGGGCGACTACTTCCGGGCCTTCACCATCACCGAGCCGATCGACCGGGACCGGATCGAGGCGAAGATGAAGGACGGCGTGCTTCGGATCGTACTGCCCAAAAAGGAAGAGGCAAAGCCGAAGCAGATCAAGATTCAAGCAGGATGACGACAAACAAAGACAAGATAGAAGGAGGGAGACCATGGCTATGAGATCGTTGACCCCCTGGAGATGGGGGAGAAGAAGCGTGCCGGCAGGCAGGGAGATGGAGACTCATCCGCTGGATATGTTCCAGCGCGAGATGAACCGCCTGTTCGATGATTTCTTCAAGGGATTCGGGCTCAGGCCCTTCGGCGAGGAGATGGAAGCCGCGGGAGCGTTTTACCCGCAGATGGACATGACCGAGGACGAGAACGCCATATACGTCACTGCGGAACTGCCCGGGCTGGATGAAAAGGACATCGACATCAACCTGAGCAGGGATTCGCTCACCATCAAGGGTGAGAAGAGGGAAGAAAAGGAAGAGAAGGGCAAGGAATCCTACTACATGGAGCGTTCGTTCGGCGCGTTCTCGCGGGTGATCCCGATCCCGGTGGATGTCAACCCGGACAAGGTGGAGGCGACTTTCAAGAAGGGCGTGCTGAACATCACCCTGCCCAAGGCTCAGAAGGAAAAGAAGGAGCAGAAGAAGATCGAGATCAAGGGGTCCTGATCAGTCTGAAGCTCTGTCGAGGTTCTTTCAGAAAGGGGCTCTTCCGAGCCCCTTTTTATTGGCAGGAGTTCAGAATCATCACGCGCCTGCGGGAGCGGACGCCAGGCATCAGAGCCGCACGTAAAAATGCCCTCCCGGCGGCGCAAGAGCTCCAGCGGGAAAGTCCGGCGCGTTCCTTCTCCTTCCGGATATGCCGATTCCCGCAGCTCAAGTCACGGCAAATCCCTAAAGAGAGCCTTGAAATACGGGACCATGCCACCTAAAAGGATCATTGTCAGGCGAAAGACACGAGGAGGACGATCGATACATGGATGTAAACAAGCTGACGCAGAAAACACAGGAGGCGATTCAAAACGCCCAGAACATCGCGGTGCGATTCGGGCAGGTGGAGCTCGATGTGGAGCACGTGTTCCTGGCCCTGCTGGAGCAGGCCGACGGGCTGATACCGAGGATTCTGGCCAGGATGGACATACCGCTGGACCCCGTGATCGCCGAGGTCCATAAGGAGCTGGACCGCAGGCCCAAGGTATCGGGTCCCGGGGCCGAGGCGGGCAAGGTCTATGTCACCCAGCGGTTCAACCGGATGCTCGTGAGGGCAAAGGAAGAGGCGGCCCGGCTCAAGGACGAGTATGTGTCCGTTGAGCACCTGCTCTTTGCCATGATGGACGAGGGGGAGAAGACGCCTTCGGGGAGGATCCTCGCGCAGTTCAATATCACCAGGGAGCGCGTCCTCCAGGCCCTCACCGCGATCCGCGGCAACCAGCGGGTAACCAGCGACAACCCCGAGGCAGCCTACGAGGCCCTGGAGAAGTACGGGATCGACCTCGTGGCCCAGGCCCAGCTCGGAAAGCTCGATCCGGTCATCGGCAGGGACGCCGAGATCAGGCGCACCATCCGCATCCTTTCGCGCAAGACCAAGAACAACCCGGTCCTCATCGGCGAGCCCGGTGTGGGCAAGACCGCCATCGTGGAGGGCCTTGCCCAGCGGATCGTGCGGGGAGACGTGCCCGAGGGCTTGAAGGACAAGACCATCTTCGCCCTGGATATGGGGGCGCTGGTCGCCGGCGCCAAGTTCCGGGGCGAGTTCGAGGAGCGGCTCAAGGCGGTGTTGAGCGAGATCAAGTCGAGCGAGGGCCGGATCCTGCTCTTTATCGACGAGATCCACAACATCGTGGGCGCGGGCCGCGCGGAGGGCTCCATGGATGCCGGCAACATGCTCAAGCCCATGCTTGCCCGCGGAGAGCTCCACTGCCTGGGCGCCACCACCCTGGACGAGTACCGCAAGCATATCGAGAAGGACGCGGCCCTGGAGCGGAGGTTCCAGCCGGTCATGGTGGAGCCGCCCACGGTGGAGGACACGATTTCCATCCTGCGGGGGCTCAAGGAACGCTATGAGGTGCACCACGGCGTAAAGATCCAGGACAGCGCCCTGGTGGCCGCCGCAGTGCTGTCGAACCGCTATATCACGGACCGGTTTCTGCCGGACAAGGCCATCGACCTGGTCGACGAGGCGAGCGCCATGATCCGCACCGAGATCGACTCAATGCCCGCCGAGCTCGACGAGATAACGCGCAAGGTCATGCAGCTCCAGATCGAGGAGGCCGCGCTCAAGAATGAAAAGGACAAGGCGAGCAGGGCGCGTCTGGACGAGCTCCGCAAGGAGCTCGCCGACCTCAAGGATCAGGCCGACACCATGAGGGCCCGGTGGGAGGATGAGAAACAGACTGTGCACCGGGTGGTGGCTCTGAGGGAGGAGCTCGAACAGGTCAGGATGCAGATCGAGAAGGCCGAGCGGGAGTACGACCTCAACAAGGCGGCCGAGCTCCGCTACGGCAGGCTCCCCCAGCTGGAGAAGCAGCTCGCCGGGGCCGAGCAGGAGTCCCATGAGGAGAAACAGCTGGTGAGGGAGAGCGTGACCGACAACGTGATCGCGGACATCGTGTCCCGCTGGACCGGCATCCCGGTTTCCCGGCTCGTGGAGGGCGAAAAGGAGAAGCTGCTCAGGCTCGACGACATCCTGCACAAAAGGGTGGTGGGCCAGGACGATGCCGTCCAGGCGGTCGCGGACGCGGTCATACGCGCCCGCGCAGGGATCAAGGACCCCAGGCGGCCCATCGGATCGTTCATCTTCCTGGGCCCCACGGGCGTGGGAAAGACCGAGCTGGCAAAGGCCTTGGCTCAGGCCCTGTTCGATACGGAAGACAACATGATCCGGATCGACATGAGCGAGTACATGGAGCGCCATACCGTGTCCCGCCTCATCGGATCGCCGCCCGGCTACGTGGGGTACGAGGAAGGCGGGCAGCTCACCGAGTCGGTCAGGCGCAAGCCCTACTCGGTGATCCTCTTCGACGAGATCGAAAAGGCGCATCACGACGTCTTCAACGTGCTCCTGCAGATCCTGGACGACGGACGCGCAACCGATGCCCAGGGCCGGACCGTGAACTTCAAGAACACGGTCATCATCATGACCTCGAACATCGGCTCTCAGGATCTCGTGGAGGGCATCTCCGGCGCGGGCGAGATCAGCGACAAGGTGAGGAACGCGGTCATGGCCGATTTGCGGATGCATTTCCGGCCCGAGTTCCTCAACCGGGTGGACGAGGTGGTGCTCTTCAAGGCCCTCACCCTTCCGGAGATCGAGAAGATCGTGGGCCTGCTCGTGGCAGATCTTCAGATACGCCTGAGCGAGCGCGAGATCAGCTTCGACCTGAGCGACGGGGCCAAGGAGTTCATTGCCCGGGAAGGGTTCGACCCCGTATACGGGGCCCGGCCCCTGAAGCGGTTCATCCAGCGGGAGCTGGAGACGAAGCTCGGCAGGGCTTTGGTGGCGGGCCAGATCATGGACGGCTCGCGTGTGCGCGTGGAGCTGGAAAACGGCGCGCTGACCTTTGCCATAGAACCTCCATCAGGACAAGGCGGGCAGGCTGCCTCCGGGTGATCCTGCCGCCTGGGTCCCCTTCTCACCCGCGGTGCTTCTCGATGAACGAATGGACCTTGAGCATGTACTGACGGGCATGGCGCGAGACAAAGGCGTCGATGTGTCCCACCCCGTCGAGGATCACGAGCTCCTTGGGCTCATGGGCGACCTCGTGCATTCTGATGGAGTGGGTATGGGGCACCACCGGGTCGTTTGTCCCGTGGATGAACAGCTTGGGCACCGCGCTCAAGGGCAGCGTATCGAGCGCCGAGAATCCCGCATCGGGGACCTCGCAGGGGATCTGCGGGTAGGCCTCGGAGAAGAGGGCATGGAAGGAGTGCAGCCCTGCCTCCAGGATCGCGCCCTTCAGGGAGGGGAAATCCGGCAGAACCCGGGCCAGCGTGTAGGCGCCCATGGACTGTCCGAACCCGAAGACGGAGCTCCCGAAGGTTTCGGGATGTACGAAGATGTGGTGAAACACGGCCCGCGCGTCGTCCTGGATCTGCTTGAGCGAGGGCCCGCCTTTTGATCTGCCGTACCCGCTGTAGTCGAAGGTGACGAGGCGGTGGCCCAGCTCGGGGAGAAACAGGGCCGCGGTGACGTGCGAGGTCATGTTCTCGGCATTGCCGTGCAGATGGACGACGGTGGCGGGCGAAACAATTGCGGCCCTGGGCTGTATGACCCACCCGTGCAGCCTCTCCTGGATCATGAGCTCCTCTTTGACGAATCCGTGCTGTGACGGATCCGAATAGGTCGCGTGGTCGGGATAGAAACAGTTCTCTTCTCTGATAACCATGACTTATCTATAAGCGACACCGAACGCCGGCGCAAGGACTTCCTTGACATCCGCACCTTAGGCACGCATATGGATTTTCTATGAGCCGACCGGTCGTCACCCTCCTTACCGACTTCGGGCTGGAAGACGCCTACGTGGCCCAGCTCAAGGGCGTTCTTCTCTCCCGGGTTCCGGACGTGGAGCTGGTGGACATCACCCATAACATACCGCCGTTCAGCACGCTCTCGGCGGGCTGGCTCCTGCACACTTCGTACGCCTTTTTCCCCAGGGGGAGCGTCCACCTCTGCGTGGTCGATCCCGGGGTAGGGACCTCCCGTCGAGTCCTCGCGGTTCTCAAGGGCGGACATGCCTTTGTGGGCCCGGATAACGGGGTTTTCTCTTTCCTTTACCCGGCCGAGCAGGTAATCGAGATCACATGGAAGCCTCCGGGGCCTCTGTCGACGACCTTTCACGGCAGAGATATCATGGCGCCGGTGGTGGCGGAGCTGCTGAAGTACACCCCGCCCCAGAGTCTCGGGAGGCCGGCTTCAGAGCCCGTTCAGCTCGATGTCGCGAGGGATATGGTCGTGCACGTCGACCGGTTCGGCAACGTGGTCACGAACATCGAAGGCTCCCGTCTTCATGAGGGGTGTTCCCTGGCGGTGGGCGAGAAGAGGGTGCACCGGATAGCAGAAAGCTTTGCCGATATCCCTTCCGGGGAGCCGGCTCTGATCGTCGGGAGCGCCGCGACCGTGGAGGTAGCGGCAAACCGGGGAAGCGCAGCCGCGCTGCTCGGGGCGGCGGCGGGCATGCCGGCGAGGTTGATCCCGCCCGGCCCTTACGAGTAGTTCCTGGGTCCGAAGATCATGGTGCCGATCCGCACCAGGGTGGCCCCTTCCTCGATGGCGATGCGGTAGGAGTCGCTCATCCCCATGGAAAGATGCTTCATCTCGACCCCGGGCACGGCCGCTTTCGCCACCTCGTCGAACAGCTCCCGGGTCGCCCTGAAATAGGGCCTGAGGCCTTCAGGGTCGTCGAGAAAGGGGCCCATGGTCATCAGCCCCTGGATACGGATGTGCTCCAGGGTGTGGATCTGACGGATGAACGGGAGCACGTCTTCGGGAAGCACCCCCGCCTTCTGGGGCTCCTGGGCGCTGTTGACCTCGACGAGCACTGGCATGACCCTGCCGAGCCTGCCCGCCAGCCTGTCTACGGTCTGGGCCAGCGGCATCGAGTCCAGGGTTTCGATCATGTCGAACAGGGGGACGATGTACTTGACCTTGTTGGTCTGGACATGCCCGATGAAATGCCAGCGTGCGCGTTCCCCGATCTCGGGTATGACTGCCCGGGCCTCCTGGACATAGTTCTCGCCGATCAGGGTGACACCGGCCTCGATCACCTCGCGGATCTCGTCAGCCGTGCGTGCCTTTGCCGCGGCAACCACCCGGACATGACCGGGGATCTCGGATAGGATTTTCCGTGCGTTCTCAGAAATGATACCCATGGATAGCCGTCATTTTCGTTCGGATGCACCCTGTTTGTCAACATATAATGTGATCACGAGACAGGAGATATCGGGAACATACGGCCCGACGGTTTTGCCGGCACACCGAGGGCTCGTGCAGCACCAGGTCAGAATCCGAAGCCCACCTCGATGAACGGCCCCATGAAATCGGCGTCCATTTCCAGATCATCCTTGTCGAAATCCAGAATTTCCGCACGATAGCCGATCGACGCCAGAAAAGGCTCGAAGTGATCCAGCGAAACCCTGCCGATGAGGCTGTAGATATCCTCACCCCTGAAGGCGTATCCCCAGAACTCGGCTTCCAAAGAGATCATTTCCGTTGCCTGCATATCCAGTCCTGCATAGACCATGGGGAATACAACATTCTCCCTGACCGAGACATCCAGCACCTCGAAGGAGGACGGATCTTCCCCGATATCTATCTGGGTCAGCTCAGCCCTGGTGGTGATCAGCCTGACATCGAGGCCGACTTCGGCATTGATGACTGACCGCCTCCCCAATTCCAGGAGCGGGGCACGGTAGAACAGCGCAAGGTCATAGATGTTCAAGGTGAGATCGGAATCGATGGCTGCATCGGCGAGAAACACCGTATCACCGAAGAGAAACGGCTGGTTGCTGGCCCCGGTGTCGTCAAAGGACAGCGGCGTGACCTTGAGATAGAGATTGGGGAGATTCGGAAGCTCTGTCTTGAGCCTGAGCATGGGTTCCCACTGGGCATCCAGGCCCAGGTTATTGTCGAGGTCGACGAACTGAGTCGTGCCGACAGGGGAGTATGAGATATCTCCGTCAGGCGATGTCCACCACAGGCCGATATGGATTTGCGTCTGGAGTTCTTCCTGGGCGCAGAGCGCTCCGGGAAGGGCAAGTACAACGACTATTATCATGGGTATGATTTTTCTGATCTTCATATATGCCTCCTGAAGAGAAATGGTACGGTCGGAGAAGCACCCGTTTACCGGGCGCTCATCCCAAAGGCGATAAAAGGGCGGGGAACAAGGAGGACGATGAGGTAGACAGGGTGATCCGTGAGCCGGGGTCTTCCGCCTCGCGTTTCTTGCCCATCTCATCGTCTCTCATATCTCATTCTTCAAAATCGAGGAGAGGCAGGGCATGATGGATGGTGAAGTCTCATCGCTCGGATGAGGTCCCTGCTTTGCTCCCTCGTCAGAACCTCAGTCCCACCTCGGCGAACGGGCCGGTGAAGTCGGCGTCCAGGTTCAGGCCGCTCTTCTCGATGTTCAGGAAGTCGGCGCGGTAGCCTGCGTTGATCATGAACGGTCCGCCTCCGGGGATGAACTTGAGCATGCCGCTGAAGCTGTAGACCTGGTCATTGGAGATGGCCATGCCCCAGCCTTCGAGCTCAACCGAGATCATGTCCGTGGGCTGCATTTCCAGGGCCGCGAAGATCATGGGGTAGGTGACGGTCTCATCCGGATTCTCCTCCAGGACGTCCCCTTCCACGATATCGTCGTCCAGGGGAATGCGCTCCACCTCGGTGTCGATGTGCACCACCCGGGCACCCACCCCGACGTCGAGATCGATCCCGCCGGTGGGGCCGGTCTCGATGAACGGGGTGCTGAGGTACAGGGCGGCATCGTAGATGTTCAGGAAAAACTCCGAGTCGATTACGTCGTCACCGAAAAAGACCGTGTCTCCGAAGGCGAACTCGAACGAGTTGTCTTCCGTGGAGTCGAAACCCATCGGGGTTGCCTTGAGATAGATGCCGAAGAGTTCCGCCGGCTCGATCTTGGCCCTGATCACGGGTTCCCACTCGCTGTCGAAGCCGAATCTGTCTTCAAGGTCGAGAGACGTGCTCGCCCCGTTCGGGGAGTACGCCAGATCGCCGTCCGGATTCACGTACCAGGCTCCCGCGGCAATCTCGAAACTGGCGGCAGAGACTGCCAGGGGGAGAATCAGGATCGCAAGTGTCATTCCGATAATCTTCAAGCGTTTCATATGTGCCTCCTTTACGCGAAATCATGCGTGTGATGATAAGGGATAGTGAGCGTATAGCCATATGCCTTATCACGAGGGGGCGCCGGCTTTCCGGCCGCCCCGTTCTCTCGTCCGATCCGTGCGCGAAGCACGGGGCTGTACGACAGGCTCTCTTTCAGGTTGTGTTTCCCGGAGTCCGGGAGCGCCCCGGGCAATGATGCGGATGAGAGGCTGCCGGTAAGAGACCGCTCACGTCGATGATGTGTTTCTATAAGAATACTCCCGTTACTGTTGAGCAGAAGACCGTTCATGCACTTCCTCCCTGTTTTCCAGACGCCTGATTCTCTCGATGATCGGCGGATGTGAATAGGAGAACCAGGCATACGCAGGATGAGGGTGGAGGTTCGCCAGATTTCGGGACGCAAGTCGTTTCAGGGCGTCGATCAGGGGCCCCGGCCCCCCTGTCATGGTCGAGGAGAAATCATCCGACTGGCGCTCGAATCGTCTGGATATCGTAGCCCTTACGGGGCTCAGGAAAAAAGTTACCGGCCTGAGAAAGACAGCGAGGATGAAAAGGCCCGCGTAGATCACCCGGGAATCGAAGCCAAAGGTCCGGTAGAGGATGTCCTGCTGCAGGGCCAGGTGTGCTCCGTAGAGTGTGAGGAGCGAGATCGTGAAAGAAAGGGCCAACTGCTTGACCACATGGCCCTTTTTCCAGTGGCCCAGCTCATGGGCAAGAATCGCCAGGATCTCTTCCCGGCCGTGATCATTCAGCAGGGTATCGAAGAGCACGATCCGCTTCGTTTTTCCGATCCCGGTGAAATAGGCGTTGGAGTGCCTGCTCCGCTTCATGGCGTCCATGGTGTAGATGCCGCTGATCCTGAACCCTGCGCGTTCGGCCATTGAGGCTATGTCGCGGGCGAGCTCCCGGTCTTCGACCGGCTCGAACCTGTTGAACACAGGCGCGATCACGACGGGGTAGAGCCAGGAAGCGAGCGCCTGGAAGGCGATGAAGAACAACCACGACCATAGCCACCAGGTATCCGGGAAAGAGCGGATGATGCCGAGAACCGCCGCGAGCAGGATGCCCAGCACGAGGGCGGATATCAGAACTGATTTCACGAGGTCACCGGCCCAGGTGGACCAGGATATGGTGCTGAAGGAAAACCTCTTTTCCACACCGAAGGTCTGGAAGAGATCGAAGGGTATGTCGAGAATCCCGAGCAGAAGATAACAGGCGAAAAAGAAGAGAATGCCGGAGAGGATAAAAGAGAGTCCCCAGGTGGAAATCGCCCCGGCGAGCCAGGGGAGGAGGCCGCTTATCACGAGCGCGGGCAGGAAGAGGTCGAAGAAGAGATGACGGGCCGCATCCAGCCGGCCTGTCGCCGTGGAATAAGCTCTTATTTCCTCGAGCTTTTCTGCGCTTATGGCTCCGGCAAGCTCCCGGGGAATCTCACGGCTCTCATGACGGAGATGAGAGATGTTCAGGACATGGAGCCCCATGCGCACCGTTGCGGCCAGGATGTAGAGGACAAGAAACAGGACGAGGAGATAATTCAGCTCTGCACCAGTATTCATGATAGAAACCAACTACCTTCGACAGCAGACCGTCCATCCGTCCATCACCTCAAAAAGGGGTGATGAGCCCCCGTCTTTTCGGGGAATGCGACGTTGAAATCCCTGTTTTCCCTTTTGCCCAGAAACCCGGTGATATCATTCAACGTACGGTGGTCCAGAAAAAAGCCGCTCCCGCAATGCGGTTTCCGGCCTTTTTCCGTATGATCCTGTCCTCCCCTCTGTATCTTCATAGATAGACAATAGGGGTGCCTGCCGCCAAAATCAATTGGCGCTGAAGGCGAAACAGTGCCACGGCCAGTGGCCTCACATCATGGTGAATTTCCACAGCAGGCCCATGGCAGGGATGATGACCCAGAGGCTTTGCACGTAGATGGTGTACAACCGGTTGTCGAAAATCACCTGCTCGTGATAGAAGTCGATGCCCTTGGCCAGGAAGAAAAGCGGCGGGAGCAGGCCGTAGGCAAGTGCAGGTGCGATCTTTAAGGGGAAGCTCAGGAAGAGCACGAGGGCGAGTCCCATGATGGCATACTCCAGGAGCATGATGGAGTGCTCCTCGTGGATGTAGCGCGCCAGGCTCATGCGGCCGATGATGGCGTCGCGCTCCATGTTCTTGAGCCCCAGGAGGATTTCCACTCCCAGGTAGTGCGTTGCCGTGTATGCAGCCAGGATGAAGATGCCCGGAGCGATGGGAGATCCCACCAGGCTCAGGGGGGTGATGATGGATATGAGAAGGAAGACCACCAATCCGTAGATGCTCCTGAGATAGTCGGTCACCCCTCCTACGTCGATAAGCGGGCGCAGCAGGGAGATCCCGATGACCAGCAGACCGCCCGTGAGCCCTGCCGACAGCAGCCCGAGCGAGGTGGCGATGCCCGTAGAAACGGCCCACAGAGGCCACTGCCGGAGATTACGGTGCGGGCCCGTGGATGCGAGCGCGAGGAAGAAGACGGTCAGCAGCGCATCCCATGAATAGCCCTGTCCGCAGAACACCAGTGACGCCATGGCGACACCGAGGCTTCCCAGCGAGGGGAGCAGGGGTGTGGCGGACAGGAAATTGAGCACTGCGTTCTCGATGCCGGCATGGGTGTGAGTGCTCTTGAGCACCTCGATGCACTCCTCGATCACCCAGTGGGGGGTCGACGCCCCCGCGATCACGGCCACCTGGGAGGTCTGGGGAATCGCGGCCTCCTTGAGCTGTTCCGGGTCTTCCACCCGGATCACCCGCCGGTTCTCCTTTGCCGCGATCTCCGCCAGGCGCTTGGTGTTGGCGGAATCTTTCCCGCCGATCACGATGAACACATCGTGATCCTTTGCCAGGTCCCTCACCTCGCTCTGGCGGTCCACGGTGGAACGGCAGATGGTGTCCGCCACGTCGAGCACATCGCACTTTTCCCTGAGCACGGAGATGATATCCCGATAGATGGCCACATCAAAGGTGGTCTGAGCCACCACGCTGATCCTCCTGACCCGGGGAAGGCTCTGCGCGTCCTCCACATTCTCCACCGCCACCCCTTTATCGCCTGCGATTCCCAGGTGGGCGTCCATCTCGGGGTGATCCTTGTCGCCCGCTATCACCACGAGATCAGCGTTCTTCGACGCCTTCTTGATAATGGACTGGACCTTGAGCACCATGGGGCACGCGGCGTCGATGACCTCCACGCCCCGTTCTTCGAGGAGCTGTTTCTTGTCCGGGGCAATGCCGTGGGCGCGGACTATGGCGATATTGCCCGCCTTGAGCCGATCGTCGTCGATGTCGTGGACGATACCGATCCCGCGCTTTTTCAGTGCCTCGATGACCTGGGGGTTATGGATGATCTGGCCCAGGGTGTAGATCTTTTTCCGGGGGTTCTTCTGTCTCACCTTGAAGGTTATGTCGATGGCCCTGCGAACACCGAAACAGAAGCCGGCGTATCTGGCGATGGTGATCCTCATGCAGCACCCATGAAACGGGCATGGACGAGGTACTCCTGATTGCCCTTGATCCCCTTGACCGGGGATGGAATCGTGCCGCTCACCGTGCAGCCGAGCCCTGTGAGAAAAGCCTCCATATCGCGGATAACCTCCTGTGCTATTGCATCGTCCTTCAAAATGCCGCCCTTTTTGATGTGCTCTCTGCCCGCCTCGAACTGGGGTTTGATCAGGGCGATGATGTCGGCACCGGATTTGAGCACCTTCAGGACCGGGGGCACGACGAGCCTCAGCGAGATGAACGAGACATCGAAGGTGGCCAGATCGCACCGGTCCCCGATGAGCGAGGGATCAAGGTTCCGCACGTTGATCCCTTCGAGGCTCACGACCTTCTCATGGGTCCGGAGCCTCCAGTGGAGCTGACCCCGCCCGACATCCACCGCATACACCTTTGCCGCCCCGCGCTGAAGCATCACGTCGGTGAATCCGCCGGTTGAAGCGCCGATGTCGATGGCGATTCTGCCGGCGGGATCGACGCCGAATGTATCCAGGGCGGCCAGGAGCTTGTCTCCGGCACGGCTCACGTATCGGGGGGACTCTTTGAGCGTAACCCGGGCATCCTCACTGACAGGAGTCCCGGCCTTGGTCACCGGGGTTCCGTCAATGAGCACGCTGCCTGCCATGATCAGCGCGGCAGCCTTGGTCCGTGTCTCTGCAAGTCCCTTTTCCACCAGCAGTCTGTCCAAGCGCATTTTCATAAGAGCTTCTTAAAAAAACTTCATAACAGTTCTGAAACGGCTTTTCGTATTCCGGCAGCATCGAGGCCCAGGGATTTCCGGAGCTGGCTCAAGGAGCCGTGCTCGACGAAGGCGTCGGGCACTCCCAGAAGCCTGAACCTCAAGTGATGGCCGATATCCTGCAGGGCCTCCATCACGGCCGAGCCCACCCCGCCGTGAATGCACCCGTCTTCCACCACCGCGAAGCGCCCTCCGCACGATTTTACCATGTCGCGCACGGTCTGGGTATCCAGAGGCTTCGCATACACGAGGTCCACGACCGCGACGTCTTCGAGTCCGGCCACGGCTTCGAGCACGGTGTAGCACAAGGGGCCGCAGCAGAAGACCGCGAGGCGTGATCCCTCCTGAAGTATCTCCGCCCTGCCCGTGCGCAGGTTGCCCGGTTTCAGGGGGGCGGGAACGATGCTGTCCCGGGGGTATCGGATGGCCGTGGGCCCCTGGATCTTGAGCGCATGGACGAGCATTCTTTCGAGCATGAACTGATCCCTGGGCACGAGAACGGTCATGTTGGGAATGCTTCGGAAGTAGGCCAGATCGAACACCCCGTGATGGGTGGGGCCGTCGGGGCCCACGAGACCCGCCCGGTCCACGGCAAAGATCACGGGTGCGTTCTGCAGGGCCACGTCGTGAATGATCTCATCAAAGCTCCGCTGGAGAAAGGTCGAGTAGATGGCCACCACGGGCCTCAGCCCGTAGAGGGCCATGCCCGCGGCCATGGTCACCGCATGACCTTCTGCGATGCCCACGTCGTACATCCTGTCCGGGAACTTCAGCGCGAACCCCTTGAGCCCGGTTCCCGAGGTCATGGCGGCGCTGATGGCCACGACCCGGGGGTCGCGTCTGGCGATGCGGGTGAGCGTCCTGCCGAACACATCCGAATAGGTCAGAGCACCGGATCCTGACGCGGACTCGCCGTTCTCCCGTACAAACTTGCCCACCCCGTGAAAATTCTCGGGGTCGAGCACGGCAGGGGTGTACCCGTGTCCCTTCTGGGTGATGACATGCAGGAAGATGGGCTCGTGCATGGCCGAGACGTTCTGGAACGCCTCCACCAGGTGGCTGAGCTTATGGCCGTCGATGGGCCCCACGTAGCGGAATCCCAGTTCCTCGAACAGGAGCCCCTCGGTCACCGCGCCCTTGAGGTTGCCCTCGATCAGCTTGGCGATCTTATAGATCGTGTCGCCCCCTAAGGGTATGCCCTTGAGGATGCCCTTGATGCCTTCCCTGACCTCCCTGACCTTTTTCGAGGTCATGATTCTGCTCAGGTAGTCCGCGATGGCCCCCACCCGCTGGGAGATGAACATCTTGTTGTCGTTGAGCACCACGATGAGGTTCTGTCTCTTCGTGCCCACGAAGTTCAGGCCCTCGAAGGTGAGCCCGTTGGAGAGCGATCCGTCGCCGATAACGGCAAGCACGCGGTTTTTGCAGCCCGCGAGCGACATGGTCTCGCAGATGCCGCTGGCCGCGGGGATGGCATTGCCGGAATGACCGGAGATGAAGATGTCGTACGGGCTTTCCTTGGGATTGATGAACGGCGTGATCCCCCCCGACTGTCTCAGGGTGGAGAACATGCCCTTCCTGCCCGTGAGGATCTTGTGGGTGTAGCTCTGATGCCCCACGTCCCAGAGAAACTTGTCCTTGGGGGCGTCGAAGACATAGTGCATGGCCAGGGTGAGCTCCACGGTGCCGAGGCTCGACGCGAGGTGGCCTCCGGTCTGGCTGACATGGCTGATGATGAAATCGCGGATTTCCCGGGCCAGGGTCTCGAGCTCCTGCAGGCTCAACCCTTTGATGTCCCGGGGAGATGCGATGGAGGGCAGGATGTCCGCCATGATCAGGCCATCCTCTCGAGCATGCTTAAGGCAAGCGCCTTCAGATCTTTTACGCGGGTGCCGTGTTTGGCGGGGAGAAGGTCTACCGCCTTTTCCGTCATGTCACGGGCCCACCGGCGAGACTCCTGGAGGCCCAGGGCCTTGACGATGGTCGCCTTGCCCTGCGCGAGGTCCTTGCCCGTGGTCTTGCCGAGAACCTCCCGGCTGGAGGTCACGTCCAGGATGTCGTCGATAGCCTGAAACGCCAGGCCGAGATAGGTTCCGAAACCCACCAGTGATTCGATCTGCTCCGGATCTCCTTCGGCGATGCGGGCGCCCGTGAACATACAGAGCTCGAAGAGGCGGGCGGTTTTTCTGCGGTAGATGTCCCGGACCTCGTCCATGGAGAGCTCCTTCCCCTCTGCCGTCACATCGTGGTACTCGCCCTGGACGAGCCCCTTGACCCCGCAGACCTCGGCCATGAACTCAAGGATGTCGAGCTTGGTCCGGGGCGGGTAACCGGCTGCGGTGATCGCGGAGAGGGCCTGGAAAATCAGCGCATCCCCCGCGAGGATCGCGGTGGCCTCGCCGAACCTGGCGTGGCACGTGGGACGCCCCCTCCTGAGATCGTCGTTGTCCAGGGCCGGCAGATCATCGTGGATGAGGCTGAAGGTGTGGATCATTTCAATGGCGAGCCCCGCGGGCAGGGTGTCCTCCGCAAACCCCCCGAGGCATTCGCAGGCCATCATGGTCAGTACGGGCCTGATTCTCTTTCCGCCCGCCTTGAGGCTGTAGGCGAATGCCTCGAAGATACCCGAGGAGGTGCCCTCCGCCGCGAGGTACGCATGGAGGTAGTTATCGAATAAATCCTTTTTTCCGGATGTTAGCGCAGTAATGTCCACATATTTCTCCCAGAAAGGCAATAGCATGCTATCAAGGATTCTTCAAGGTCCTCTTCCGGCATGCCGCAAGCCTTGTTCCCGGGACGGCCCGTAAGGGAAACCGGAGGATTCCGGTTTCCGGTTAAGCGTCACGAGGAAGACGAGAGCTTCTCGTAAAGCATCATGATGGTGTTCACATACACCTGGCTGTGATTATAGCACCAGATGGCCGTGCGTTTCTTCTCCTCGGCCGCGTCTTCCTTCCATCCGGCGCGCTTGAGGTAAAAGGCGATGCTCGCCGTTGCGTCCTGCATATTGAACGGGTCACGTATCCCGTCATTGTCGCCGTCCACGCCGTATTCCATGAACGATGACGGGATGAACTGGGCCGGGCCCAGGGCTCCGGCAAAGGAACCCATGATGGCCAGCGGGTCGGTATTCAGGTCGCGGGCGATGAGGATCAGGTTGTACAGTTCGTTCAGTGCCCAGTTCGCCTTTTTCTGCGCCCTTGAGATCATGGCCTCGTCTTTGAGGGAAGGGTATTTATGGGTGTACGATTCCTGGATCTGCCTGAAGTAATCGGGGTCGAGGAGGGCGGCGAGGTTGGTGTACGCCGTGAACGTGTTGTACCGCATGGGGTAGGTTCCCAGCCTCGACTCAACGATGAGAATGGCGGTGATGACCTGCGGAGAGGTCCCGAAGCGCTTTTCCAGGGCGGAAAAGGTCTGGGCGTTCTCGATGATGTATTCCTTGCCCTTGGTGATATACTCCGGGGCGATATACATGTGGTCGGGCTGTTCTGCGGTTCCCTTGGGGCTCGAATGGAAGAGGTTCTTGATGACTACCTCGGGTGTGACGGTCAGCCTCTGGTCATTGAAAAGGGTCTGGACCTGGTCCTTTCCCAACCCCTTTTCCACCAGACGCTCACAGAGGTAGTTCATGGACGTTTCACCGAAGGGCCATGCCGTGGCGGGCAACAAGAATACGGTGAATGCGGCAAGGATGTACAGCAAGGATGTTCTCACGTATTTCTCCCTTCAAGACAGTATTATGCCCACTCACAGGTAAGAATTCATTTCATTTGGAAGAACCCTATCATACCGTTTTGCGGCATTGAGCACAAGGCCCTTTCTTTTTGTGCGGGCACGACTGCTCCTCTGTCCCCATGGGTGGGATCACGGCCGGAAGATGCGCACCAGGGGGGGACGGGGCACATCCCCGTTGGAAGCTTTTCGGCTTGAAGCCGGGCCTCAAGGGCTTGCCCTTCGAATGTCAATGCCATTGATTCTTGACTTGCTCTTCTAAAGAGGCATACAACCTTGCTGTATGAAGAGGCTTCTGATTGCGAACCGGGGCGAGGTCGTTGTGAGGGTGCTCAGGACGGCCAGAGAGATGGGGCTGGAAACCATCGTCGTGTATTCCGAGGCCGACCGGGACATGGAGTACCTGTCGTACGCAGACGAGGCGGTCCAGATCGGTCCTGCACAGCCGTCGAAGAGCTACCTGAACATCGAGTCCATCATCAGTGCGGCCCTGGTCTGGAAGGCGAACGCCATCCATCCGGGCTACGGCTTTCTGTCGGAAAACCCCAGTTTCGCCGCCCTGTGCGAGGAGAACGGTATCGCCTTTATCGGCCCTTCCAGCACAGCATTGAGGACCATCGGAAACAAGTCGAGGACCAAGCAGGTCGTCAAGTCGCTGAACATCCCCACCATCCCCGGCTCCTACAGCATGATCTCCAATGTCGACCAGATCATCACCATGGCCAAGCAGCTCGGGATGCCGGTGATCCTCAAGTCGCTCTATGGAGGCGGCGGCAGGGGGATGAAGGTCGCCTATGACGAAAACCAGCTCCGCCAGCAGTTCGCCAGCGTCAGCAGCGAGGCGAACGCGGCGTTCGGCCGCAACGAGGTGTACATGGAGCACTATCTTTCCTGCCCCCGGCACCTGGAGGTGCAGATCCTCGCGGACGGGCAGGGCGGAATCCAGGTGCTGGGCGACCGGGAATGCTCCATCCAGCGACGCCATCAGAAGATCATCGAAGAGGCCCCCATACCCAATATCGATACCAAGACCCGCGACAATCTCTGGAAATGGTCCGAACAGATCATCGGCGCCATCGGGTTCAGGGGCCTGGGGACCGTGGAATATCTCATGGATCAGGACGGGAACACCTATTTCCTGGAGATCAACGGACGGCTCCAGGTGGAGCACCCGGTGACGGAGATGGTGACCGGCATCGACATGGTGAGAGAACAGCTCATGGTCGCCGCGGGCTCCCTGTTGAGCACCGGCGGTGTCAGCATCAGCGGCCACGCCATCGAATGCCGGGTCAATGCCGAGAATCCGGCCAAGAACTTCATGCCCACCACCGGGACAGTCACCTCCGTGCGTCTGCCGGGGGGACCGGGAACCAGGGTGGACACCCACCTGTTCCCCAACTGCGTCATCAGCTCGTACTACGACCCCCTTCTGGTCAAGCTCATCGCCCACAACAGCACCCGGGCCAGGGCCTTGAAGCGCATGACGCGGATGCTGAACGAAACGCGGATCGAAGGCGTCATCACCAACATCGATCTGCTGCTCAGGCTGCTCGCCAACGATCAGTTCCTCTCGGGAAACGGCGACACCTCTCTGGTCATGCAACTGGTGAAGAAGTAGCCACCCTTTTTTCTCTCCTGCACCATGTTCACACCCATCATGGGAATGGTTTCCGATCTGATCGGCCTCGAGGGCGCGTTTTGTGCAGCCGTGCCGGCGATCGCCGCGGGTACCGGAATTTATCTCCGCATCTCCCGGAAGACGTGCAGGGGTTGTACAAGGGGGGATTCCCCGGGCCCAAAGGCAAGGGGATCATGCCGTGACAGGGAACGGGGAGAGGCCTTCCCCGTGTTGCACTTTCACTCCCGGACGTTATTATGGAAAAAACATATGAATACCTGTCCTTCAACCAGCCGGCAAGCATCATGCCGGAGGATTTCAGGACAGGCCGCCGGATGATCGGTCTCCGGTGTATGTGTTTGTAAAAGGCGGCCTTCCGCCGGCAGGCCGCCTCCATGACTTTTTGAACGATGCGATTTAAGAGAGCGGGGGTTGACCAATGAAGGAGCACTTCTACAAGCTCGTCGAGGGCGACATGAAAAAGGGCAGGGCCAAGGCCTACATCGTGGAGAACGGACACTACCGGGAGATTCAGGTTCTTATCGCCGACGGCGTGCCGGTCGATTATAAGAACGCGCCGTACCAGCCGGACGGCAGGATTGTCTCCATCCCTGGATTCCCGGAGCCCGAGTATGCGTCGTTCGGGTTCGGGGAGATCCTGGTGGCACTGGACAACACGAAATTCTACAGCTATCGCTAGGACGAAGAGAAGATCTTGGTGACCTCGTCGGCCGGGAATTCCGGCAGACCGGTCCTGGCTCCGTCCTGGACGAGGACCATGTCCCGGGCCTCGGTGAGGCGGCCGATGATCGAGCCCTCGATCCCGTTTTCGGCCCACGCGGCGACGATCCCCTCAGCGCTCTTCTCCTGGCAGCAGACCATCAGAGAGCCCGAGGCCAGGGCGCCCAGGGGGTCGATGGAGAACCGGGGCAGGATTTTCTCCGCGATCGGCAGCACCGGGATACGATCCGCATAGACTTCCACCCCGCACCCGCTCGCCAGGGCCAGTTCTCTCAGGCCGGTGGCGAGCCCGCCTTCGGTGGGGTCGTGCATGGCTGTCACACCCCCGTGGCCCCAGGCGAGCCGGGCCTCCTTGAAGATGCTGATGCCCGGGTCGTGGATGAGCGAGCGGGCCTCAGTCAGCGCCTGCTCGTCGATGTCGAGCCGGTGGGACGCCTCGGAGGCGATGACGGCCACGGCCTCGATGGGGATCCGCTTCGACAGAAGGATGAGATCCCCCGGTCCGGCACCCGAAGGACGGGACAGCGCCCCTTCTCCCATAACCCCGATCATGAAGCCCACCGCCAGGGGGCGCTCGATGCCGTGGGTGATCTCGGTATGCCCTCCGATCAGGGTGACGTCCATGGCCGCGCACGCCTGCCTGAGGTCGGAGAACAGATCTTCCACCGAGGCGGGGGTGGTCGAGCCGGCCGGGAGCAGGAAGGTCACCAGGAGATACCGGGGAATGCCTCCCATGCAGGCGATGTCGTTGGAGTTTACGGTCACGAGATACCGGGATATGTTCTCGCTGGTAAAGGTGATGGGGTCGGTCTTGAACACCAGGATCTGCTCGCCGAAACGTACTACCGCGGCGTCCACTCCGATGCCGGGGCCGGCCAGAATGTTCGGGTCGCCCGAGGGTATGCCCCTGAGCAGTTTTTCCAGCAGAGGCAGAGGCAGCTTGCCCACCGGGAGCGGTTCTCTACCCACGGCTTTCGCTCTCGATATACGCATATGCGCTGTGGTTGTGGATGCTCTCATAGTTCTCGGCCTCCACCGAAAACCATGAAAACTCGTTCCTGGTGCTCAACGACGCGGCCGCGAGCCGCACCACGTCTTCCACGAACATGGGGTGCTCATAAGCATACTCGGTGACATACTTCTCATCGGGCCGCTTGAGGATGGGATACACCGGGCTCGAAGCGCACCGCTCGACGAGATCGATGAGGTCCTCGATCCAGAAGAACCGCTCGTAGCAAACCTCCACGGTCACGAGCCCGCGCTGGTTGTGCGCGCCGTACGCGCTGATCTCCTTGGAGCAGGGGCAGAGTGTCTGCACCGGGACCTTCACCATCACCCTGAACTCCCGCTTCTTCCCCACCATGCCCATGAGACGGCAGCGGTACTCCATCAGACCCACGGAGCCGGTGACCGGAGCGCTCTTTTCGATGAAATAGGGAAAGTCCACCTCCATGTGCGCGCTCTCCGCCTCCAGGGCGGTGCGGATCTCGTTCAGGATATGCTCGAAGTTCTTGATGTGGATGTTGTCGCGGTGCTCGTTGAGCACCTCGATGAATCGGCTCATGTGGGTCCCCTTGAACACCCGGGGCAGATCGACATAGAGATTTATGGACGCCACCGTATCTTGCCGGCCCTTGAGCTTGTCCGAGACCACGATGGGGTACGAGATCCCCTTCACGCCGACCTTCTGGATGTACAGCGGGTTTTCCGGCCTCTCCTTCTGGACGTCCTTCATGGTCACGCGTCTCCGCTGAAAGACACGCAGCAGGTATCGTTCTCCCACACCACCACCTCGTGGAGCTTGAGCGGTTTTTCGATGGAGGGGGACAGGGAGGTGAAGATGTGCCGGGCGATATTCTCGGCCGAGGGATTCTGCTCGCCGAAGGGCTCGATCTCGTTGAGATACCGGTGGTCGAGCCCGGCCAGAATCCCTTTCACGAGCTGCTTGAGCTCGCGGAAGTCCATGACGACCCCCATGGAATCGAGCTCCCGTGACGACACGGTGACCTCCACGCGGTAGTTGTGCCCGTGGAGCCTCTCGCAGTCGCCCCGGTAGCCGCGCAGGCTGTGGGCCGCGCTGAACGTGTCTATGACTTTTGCTTTGAACATGTGACGTACATAGTACACAAAAAGACAGCTGTGCAATATGAGAATCGCCTTCCGGGGGCTCCGGCCCGCGGCATCCTGCTGAAGGCCTTTTTTCTGATCCGGCAGACAAGCAATGATCCGAGTCCCGGGAAGGGGCCATATGTGTTTCGGAGAACCAGATGCCGGAGCGGTTCAGGCGCGTCACGGGATCCGCCGGTCGGGAGGGGGATTTTTTCATAAAGGTTTTGGGCGCTTGCGGACGGTCCCGGCAGAAGAGGGTCTTGTTTTCGCATGTTTTTTGATATATCAGAACTCTTAAGAGATCATGAGGAAGCAAAAGATCATGAGAAAGAGGCAGATCGTTTTCGATGCCAAGCGTTGAATTTCCAGATCCGTACATACTGCGTCAGCTCGCCGGGGACAGCTGCTCCCATCTGAAGATCATCGAGGAATCCATCGGGGTCAAGTGCTCGCTCAAGGGCAACACCATCGAGCTCTCGGGTGAGGATTACGATGTCGAGCTCGCGGAGCACGCCCTGAAAGACCTCTACAAGCTCATCAAGGGCGGCTTCCCCCTCTATCCGGACGACGTGTGGTACGCGGTGAGGATGCTGGCCAAAGACCGCAACGTCAACCTGGAAGACGTGTTCAAGGACAGCATCTACATCTCGTCCACCAAGAAGGTCATCGTACCCAAGAGCCTGCAGCAGAAGCGCTATGTCGACTCCATGCGCGTCAAGGACGTGCTCTTCGGCATCGGGCCCGCCGGCACGGGCAAGACCTACCTGGCACTGGCCATGGGGGTGTCCCATCTCCTGAAGAAGAAGGTGGAGCGGATCATCCTGACCAGGCCGGCCGTGGAGGCGGGCGAGAAGCTCGGATTTCTGCCCGGCGATCTCCTGGAAAAGGTGAACCCGTACTTGAGGCCGCTCTACGACGCGCTGTATGACATGCTCGAGCACGACCACGTGCTGAGGCTCATCAGCAGGGACCAGATCGAGGTGGCGCCGCTCGCGTTCATGCGGGGCAGGACCCTGAATGATGCCTTCATCATCCTCGACGAGGCCCAGAACACCACCTCCGAGCAGATGAAGATGTTTCTGACCCGGCTCGGGTACAACTCCAAGGCGGTCATCACCGGCGACATCACCCAGATCGACCTGCCTTCGGGGGTGAAGTCCGGCCTCATCGAGGCCGACCAGATTCTCAAGGGCATCGACGAGATCGGCTTCACCTATTTCAGCGAGGACGACGTGGTCCGCCACAAGGTGGTGGCGAAGATCATCAAGGCCTACGAGAGGTACTCGCCCAATGGTACTCATTGACGTGCAGAACATCCAGAGCCGGTTTCCGATCGACGACATTCCGCTGGGCGAATGGGCGTCCCGGGCGCTTGAGATGCTCGGCAGGCAGGACGCGGAGCTGTCGGTGGTGGTCACCGACAACGAGCAGATCCGGGATCTCAACAGGGCCTATCTGGACCGGGACCGCCCCACCAATGTCATCTCCTTTCCCCAGCAGGAGGGCGAGGGCCCCGGTGGAGAGCACCTGGGCGACGTGGTGATATCCATCGAAAAGGCGTTCCAGGAGGCGCAGGAGTCCGGGATGAGGCTCGGCGAGCGGATGCTCGAGCTCCTCGTGCACGGCATCTGCCACCTGACCGGGTATAATCACGAAGGCGTGTCCGAGGAGATGACCAGGGAGATGGAAGAAGTCGAAGATCGTCTCTGCAGAGAGCTCCTGGGTGAATAATGATGAAGCGGGCAAAAGCGCCTGGCGGGCGGATGAGGGCCTCGGGCGGGCTGACCCCGGCCGGGCGGGTTTTAGAAGCGTCACGGAATCGTTGATCGTGTCGGCGGCGGGGGAAAGTATCGGATAATGATTGTGTATTCCCCTGCTTAGAGGGTGCGAAAGCCGGAGAAAAAATGCTTGCCATGCCATATACCCTCTGCTATAAGGCTGCTCTACGGGGCGTAGCGCAGTCTGGCTAGCGCACCTGCCTTGGGAGCAGGGGGTCGGAGGTTCAAATCCTCTCGCCCCGACCAAAGCAGGTTGGATGGGCGCCTGTAGCTCAGTTGGATAGAGCAACGGACTTCTAATCCGTAGGCCAGAGGTTCGAATCCTCTCAGGCGCGCTTAGAGCTTATGGTGAGTGTAGCTCAGTTGGTAGAGCGCAGGATTGTGGCTCCTGTGGCCGAGGGTTCGATCCCCTTCACTCACCCCACAATTTGTGTTATAAGCGCCCGTAGCTCAGTTGGATAGAGCGTCGGACTTCGAATCCGCAGGTCGGGCGTTCGAGTCGCCCCGGGCGTACCAAAGTACGATTTGGGCCATTAGCTCAACTGGTAGAGCAACTGACTCTTAATCAGTAGGTCCCAGGTTCGAGTCCTGGATGGCCCACCAA
>JAHDKO010000138.1 GCA_018436855.1 Deltaproteobacteria bacterium
ACGATCGAGTCAAGACTCGATGAAAGGAGCCATTTTCCATGGGAAAAGACAATGGAGACAACAAGGGTAATGGCATGACAAGGAGAGACTTTGTCAAGATGTCGACCACGGTCGCTGCGGCCCTGGGGGGAGCGGCGGCCCTGACTCTGCCGTCACGGGCGGACGCTGCGGATGCCCAGACGGCACCGGCCTCAAAGAAATTCCTCGTGGTGGATCAGAAAAAGTGCGCCGGCTGCATGAGCTGCATGCTCGCCTGCTCGATGGCCCACGAAGGGTCTTCGAACCTTTCCAGCGCCAGAATACAGATCATCGACGATGCCTTTGCCGAGTTCCCCAATGACATCGAGATCGCCGTGTGCAGACAGTGCGCCGATCCGGCCTGCTATTACGCATGCCCGCTGAAGGACAAGGCCCTGTGCATCGATCCCAAGACCGGGGTGCGCTACATCAACAAAAAGGAGTGCATCGGGTGCAGAAAATGCATCGAGGCCTGCCACTTCACCCCTTCGAGAATCAGCTTCAACCTGAAGTACAAGGTCGCCCTCAAGTGCGACATGTGTCAGGACACGCCCTTCTGGAAGCAGACAGGGAAACAGGCCTGTATCGAGGTATGCCCTCAGAAGGCCATCAAATTCACTTCGGAGCAACCCAGCGGGCACAAGGAATACAACGTGAACATGCGCGGCGAAGGCTGGGCCAAACTCGGGCTCCCCACCGACTAACTCCCCCTGGAGGTGAACACCATGTATTTATGCACAGGAAAGGTTCTGAGAGTAAATCTCACGACAAAGAAAATATCCACCCTCAACACCAGTGATTACAAAGAATGGCTGGGCGGCCACGGGCTTGCCGTCGCCCTGTTCTTTGACCTGGTAAAGGACAAGAGCGTCGGCGCATTCGACCCGGGCAACACCCTGATCATCGCCCCGAGCTATTTCTCCGGGTCCCTGGTTCCCGCCGCCTGCAGAACCGAGATGGTGGGCATCCAGGCGCAGTCCTACCCCTATGAGTGGTTCACGAGGACCAACGTGGGCGGGCGCTTTGCCAATATGTGCAAGTATGCGGGCTTCGACGCCATCGTGCTCGAGGGCGCTGCGGAGAAACCGACCTGGATCAACATCGTCGACGGCGACGTGGAGCTCATCGATGCGACCAACCTCTGGGGACTGGACACCGTGGACACGCAGAAAGTCATCTTCAAAAACGTGATCGGCAGCGCGGGCTACGGCAAGTGGCACACAACCAAAAAGGGCGAGACGATCCAGCGTCCCTCGGTGCTCACCATAGGCCCTGCGGGAGAAAACAGGAGCAGGCTGGGCGCCGTCATGACCGACATGGGCAATGCCTTCGGACAGGGCGGCTTCGGCGGAGTCTGGGGGTCGAAGAACCTCAAGGCGATCAGCGTACTGGGCACGGGCAGCGTGGAGGTGGCAAACCCCGACGAGCTCATGAAGGTCCGGATCTGGGCGGAGAAGAACTACGG
>JAHDKO010000168.1 GCA_018436855.1 Deltaproteobacteria bacterium
GCCATGACCGAGTTGAGTTGTGAATTGAATATATGTTATCTCAAAGACTAATCCAACAATGTCATATCCATTTATTGGGTTATTTGTGACAAAAATATAATAATTTATGCCTCCTTTCTCTTGAATTGGATCCCTAGAAATCCACCGTCCAATCTTCGGCGAATAGAATCTGTACCCATAGTAATACAACCCGGTCTCGGCATCGAGATACTTCGTCGAGAACCGATACGGGTTATCCTGCCACTCAGTTCCTGAAGCACTGGTAATGTTCCCATAGGGATCGTACTCGTAGTGCGCAGCTATGCCGCCGTCTGCGGCATCGATCAGCTGGGTCACGTTCCCGTTGCCGTCATAGGCATAGTACCGGGTTTCCGTGCCCTTCACGCTCGCCACTAATCCTCCTACCCCGCCCGCTCCCTGCAGGCTCTGGCTTGCGTCAAAACCCCAGACGTAGTAGCTCGACTCCTGACCACGGCTGTCAGAGACCTGCTCCCTGATCAGGTTCCACCCGTCATAGGTGTACACGCTCTGCCTGTCCAATACCCATAAACCCGATGCGTACCCGTACACCGCCTTGCTCACCCGCCTGCCCAGGTAGTCGTACCCGAACTCAACGCGCGTGTCCCCCTCTACAGGCTCCTGCGGGCCTGCCCCAATCAGCCGGTTCTCCGCGTTGTAGCGGTACTCTCTCACCCTGCCGCCTTCTGCCATCGAGCTCAGGTTGCCGTCCGCGTCATACGCAAGACCCGTCTGCGGCGGCTGACCGCTCGAGGTGATCAGCTCGTACTGGTTGAGCTGGTTGGCCGTGTAGGTGAGCTGCTCGGCGGCACTGACCCCCTCGTCCCAGCCGGTGGCCTGCGTGCGGTTGCCGATCGGGTCATAGGCGTACGCGCGCGCCCGTGAGCCGATGGGCACCGAGGTATCACCGATATCAGCCCCTGCGTAGCGCTGAGCTGATACCAGCTCGCTCCTGTCGTTGTAGCCGTAGAGGCTAAACGCTGCCGCTCCAAAGGCCGCTCCGCTGTCTTCCGCAGAGACCCTCCTGCCCAGCTCATCATAGCCGTAGTCATACGCAGAGAGGGTCGTGCCGCTGTACGCATTCCTCACCTGCGTCTTCAGGTTGCGATGAGGCTCGTAGGCGTATGTGACCTGGTAGCCCGCACCGGTCGAGAAGCCCCGCAGCAGGTCGGAGCCCGGCACATAGGTGTAGACACCCTGACCTGTCGCCGGCTGATCGCCCGTGCCGATGCTCCAGCCGATGCCGCTCATCCTCCCGAAGCCGTCGTAGCCGTAGGAGACCGCGTACCCCTCGCCCGCGCTCACCCCTTCGGCCCTGCCCCTTACACCCTCCTCCTGAGCATACCTGCGGGTGATCTGCACCGCAGCCATTCCGGTGATCGTCTCGCCTGCCGGCTGCAGGGCCTCGTTATACGTGAACTCCCGCACCCCCGCCCCGTCGGTGACCCTCACCTGCCGGCCCAGCTTGTCGTAGCTGAAGGTGATGTCCGGCGTCTCGTCGGAGTAGTCGATGGAGACAAGCTCCCCGGTCGCCTCGTCATAGCCGTACGTGGTCACCACGGGCGCGTTGTCGCTGCCCGTGCGGGACCAGGTCCTGCTTAAAAGCCTTGAGCCTGCCGCGTACGTGTAGCTCACCCTGCCCCCGCTCGCGTCCTCCTTGGCCATCAGCAGGCCCGTGGCCTCGTCATAGTGCCACCGCGTGACGTCTCCATCGGCGGATGACGGAAAGCTCTCACCCTCCCATCCCGCTTGTGTGCGATAGGTGACCATCTCCACCATCCGCCCGTAGTCGTCGTAGCCATACGATACCGGGTAGGCGGCCTCCCCCCAGGTGTGCGTGACCTGGCCGTGCGCGTTGTATGCATAGCGCGTGGCCTTGCCCAGGGCATCGATCAGGGCTGTCCTGCGCCCTGTCTGCGGATCGTAGCGGTAGGTGGTCCGGCTGCCAGAGGCGTCCTGTACAGAGTCCACCTCGCCTGTCTCGCTGTAGTGCGTCACCGACGTGCCGGTGCGCGGGTCGGTCGTGCCCGTTATCCGTCCCAGGGCGTCGTAGGCGTACGTGTGCTCCACACCGCTTCTGCCCCTGCTCGCCATGAGCAGGCCGTTGACCGTGACGCTGCGGGAATCAACCGACGAGTCCGGGTGGTCCGTTGTCTGGATCACGGTCTTGCCGCCACGGTTGATGCCGGTGCTCGTGGTGGTGACGTTGCCGTGGATGTCGGTCGAGACCACCTGGGCGCTTAAGCCCGCCCCAAGGCCGCTCAGGCGCTCCCTCGCCCTGCCCGTCACCACCGGCTCGCTTTGCTCATAGACCATCTGCACGCTCTCTCGCCACCACACCCCTTCACTCTTCTCGTACCGGCTCTCGCTCACGCTGACCCGGTCATCCCCGCCCGGCTCTAATACTCCGCTGCCGTCGATGTCCAGACCTGTGAGGTACTGCTCCCCCAGCTCGTTATAGACCATGAGCGTATCCGCCTGCCCGGGCATGCTCGTGCGCACCAGCTTGCCCTCGGTGTCGTAGACGTTCTCCACCACCTCGGTGCCCTGCGCTCCGGGCTGCTCGGTACGGATGGTCCGGCCCAGAGAGTCCGTGGAGGTCTGCTCCCACATAGGCGAGCCCTCGCCCGAGGTGTGCACCCGCGTCCACTGCGTGCCGTCCGCGTTGACCCCGTAGGTGGAGAAACGCGCCACCACGCCGGTGCCGGTCACGCTCCTGACCCGCCCGTCTACGTAGCGCCCGGTGATCTCGGTGACACCTCCGGGCCGGTTCACCGTGGTGATGCGCCCGCCCTGCGCGTAGCTGTAGCCGGTGGTCCTGCCGGCGGGATCGGTCTGCGTCTCCACCCGGCCCGCGGTGTCGTAGCCGGTGAACACCGCCTGGGTGATGCCCCCCGCCGTGGTGGTGCTCGCAAGCCTGCGGCCCGCGGGATCGTATGTGTAGGCCGTGGTGATGTCCGCCTGGGCGGGATACGTGCCGCCCGTTGTGCCCTGCCTGGTCTCGACGGCCAGGCGCTTGAGCTCGTCGTAGACGTAGGTGGCGTGAACGCCCTGTGTGTCGGTGTCATTGCCGGTGCTAAAAGTCCCAAAAGTATCGGAATAAAAAGTCCCCCAAATTGAGCGAAGCGTAGTACCTTCAGAGGGACGAAAGAAGAAACTCTGGAGGGGGCGCCGATGCTCAA
>JAHDKO010000052.1 GCA_018436855.1 Deltaproteobacteria bacterium
GAACAGCTTCTCCTGGGGAGATTCCTGACGTCCCATCATAGGCAATATCCTCAGTGCTTTGATGCCTTATAATGGCATATATTGCCAATTATTACAACTTATTAACTACTCTGATTGCAAGATAATACCAGATGTCTTCAGTATTGTTATTCAGTCAATTGCTATGCCTTAAAAGTGTTTGGGCAACAGGCCGTCGAGACTTGACCCCGATCTGCACCCTGGGTGTGTCATATGTTGAGACCTGACCCCGAACCCTGACCTGTAGAGACCTGACCCCGAACCTGTGCTCTCCTGCAGGGAAATCCCTTGATCATGGCGGGATAACCCTTTATCTTATCATCAAAAGCGATTCGCGAGAGGAGACCGTATGAACGTCCTTGTCATGTACTGCTCCAGGAGCGGCAACACCCGGAAGCTCGCCGAGGCGGTTGCCGAAGGGGTGCGCACGGTGCAGGGCGCGCAGTGCACAATGAAAAGCACATCCGAGGTCACGCGGGAAGATTTTCTGGCGTGCGATGCGCTGATCGCCGGCTCGCCGGTATACTTCGGCGGTATGGCCTACGAGATGAAGAAGGTCTTCGACGAGTTCGTAGGGGTCAGGAAGAAGATGGAAAACAAGATCGGCGCGGCCTTCGCCACCGGGGGCGATCCCTCGGGAGGCAAGGAGACGACCATGTTTTCCATCATTCAGGCCATGCTCATCTACGGCATGATCATCGTGGGCGATCCCATGGAGGCTACAGGCCATTACGGCGTCGCCTGCATCGGCTCTCCCGACGCGGCCGCAAAGGCCAATGCCGAGAAGCTGGGCGCACGGGTCGCCGAGCTTGCCGGCAGGCTCGCCTCTTAAAAAAACGATAAAGGATAATCCCATGTCTCACGCAAAAGAGCTTTTTCTCGACCATGCTGCAACCACACCCGTGCACCCCGATGCCGTGGGGCTGATGCTGCCGTTTTTCGGCAACCATTTCGGGATTCCTTCGTCCCCCTCCGGGCTCGGCCAAAGGTCGAAGCGTGCTATCGACGAGGCGCGCTCGCGGGTGGCGGCCCTCATCAACGCCTCGCCCGCCGAGGTCGTGTTCACCAGCGGGGGCACCGAAGCGAACAACCTCGCCGTGCTCGGCGCTGCCTTTGCCGGGCGCAAGAAGGGCAACCACATCGTCACGACCGCGGTGGAGCACGCCTCGGTCCTCAACGCCTGCAGGCACCTGGAAAACCGCGGGTTTCGCATCAGCATCCTGCCGGTCGACGATCAGGGCAGGGTCGATCCCGAACAGGTGCGACAGGCCCTGTGCGACGACACCATCCTCATCAGCGTCATGCACGCGAGCAACGAGACAGGAACCCTCCAGCCCGTTGAGGAGATAGGCGCCATGGCGCACGAGCAGGGCATCGTCTTTCACTGCGACGCGGTGCAAAGCGCGGGCAAGGTCCTGCTGGATGTGCGCTCGCTGCATATCGACCTCCTGAGCATCTCTTCCCACAAGCTCTACGGGCCAAAGGGCGCGGGCGCGCTCTTTGTCGCGGACCGGGATGCGATCGAGCCCGTGATCTTCGGATCGGGACAGGAGCAGGGCATCAGGCCGGGCACCCTCAATGTCCCCTGCGTGGCGGGCTTCGGGCTGGCGTGCAGCATCGCGCAGCGCGACCTGGAGAACAACGGCGTCCTGATGGCTTCCTTGAGGGAGTCGCTCGAACAGCAGGTCGTAAACCGGATCACGGGCGTCAGGATCAACGGGGCAGGCGCCCCCAGGTTGCCGCACATATCGAGCCTGTCGTTCCGGGGGGTGCCGGCGGACGACCTGGCAGTCCATCTCGATGCCGCAAACATCGTGGTGTCCTCCCGCTACAGCCCGGGCATCGAGGGCCATGAGATGTCACCCGCCCTTGCGGCTCTCGGGCTTGAGAGGGAATATGCCTCGGGCACCGTCCGGTTGAGCCTCGGGTGGGAAAACAAGGAGAAGCAGATCAGGCGCACCCTCGAGAACCTGTCCGAAGCGATCGAAAGCCTCAGGGGCTTTGCAGCCGCATCGAGGGGCAAGGACGTGACCATGTTCACCTTTCCCGACCGGGAGAGCGCGGCCGCCGCGCGGGAGAGCCTCAGAGGCTCGGGGCTCGCCTTTTCCCTGGCGGCCAGGCCCCGGGATCTCGCGCACGGGACCTGCTCGTCCATCGCCCTGGCATGCCTGAGCAGGGACCACACAAAGGTGGGGGCCCTTTTGGGCGAGAACGGGATCGCGATAACGGGCATGCACAAGACGCGCGACGAGGACCGGCCCATGAAGAAAAAGGAGCGCGGGTTCTGGGACAAGGTGGAACGGATCAAGAAGGGCCTCCCGTCGTGAGAGTGCCGGGTTCGCACTAAAGTGATAATCAGTCATGGGGTTGGTACCTGACCCCGATCCTGTGCTGGTCTTCTGCAGCGAAAGCCAAGGAGGATTCCGTCCCTCACCGCTTCTGCGGAATCCTGCGGCACAGGACGCCCGCACTGCAGGGAGGAAACCCTGCCTCGCGGGGAAGTCCCGGGATCTGCTTCGAGCATCCCTGTCCTGCTGAGGAAAACATCCCCGGCGTGAACTCACCTGTCCGTGAAAGGACCTGGACGCCCTGCATCCCGGGTTTTCCCTGCCCGATTTCGGGATCTTGCGCCTCATGGCATGTATCTTGGATACCCTCCATGAACCATTCCGCGGGTGTCTGCCCATCGAACGAACATCCGGGCAGGCCTCCTGTTCGTGCTCGAGAGCGATGCCCGGCGGAACGTCAGGAGGCGTAACATGGCCAGAATAGCCGTGCTCATAGGCGACCAGTTCGAGGACGTGGAATACTCCGAGCCTGCGGAAAAATTCAGGGAGAAGGGACACCAGCTCATTCACGTGGGCATCGAAAAGGGGAAGGATGTGTCCGGCAAGAAAAAGGGGACCAGGGTGCACATCGACGAGTCGGCGGCCGACACTTCGCCGGCTGATTTCGATGCGCTCTTCATTCCCGGCGGGCACTCTCCGGACAACCTCCGGGCCCACGACGAGGCTGTTTCCTTTGCGGGCAGCTTCATGGACAGCGGCAAACCCGTCTTCACCATCTGCCACGCGCCGCAGCTGCTCATCACCGCACAGAAGCTGAAGAACCGGAAGGTCACGGGGTGGAAGTCCATCATCCAGGACATCAAGAACTCAGGCGCCGAATATGTCGACAAGGAGGTGGTGGTGGACGGAAACCTGGTGTCCAGCCGCCAGCCGAGCGACATCCCCGCCTTTGTCAGGACCGCCCTCGAAAGGCTCCAATAGCCGGATGATCCTCCCGGGCAGCGGCCCGGACACGGCCGCTTCGCGAGGCAGGAGATGCTCCCGGGGCGGTCCGTGCCGAAGTTGACCCGTGATCCGGAGAGACGGGCCCCCTGTGGGAGAGCTTGCCCGAAAGGGCCCCGGCAAAGTCACTTCGGGCCGGACAACGGATGACCGGGCGTTTGTGGTCACACTCGGGCAGCCGGGAGACCCCGGTACCGGCAGACTCCGGCAGAGAGCCGGGAGATGTTAGGCCTCGGCAGCCGGTGCACCCCGTCTCCCTGGTCACCCGCTTCTGCGGACTATGCATTCGTGCTTCGTCATCCCCAGGACAACCGGCCGCCCCGCCTGCCGGAGGCTCATTCTTTACTTGCAATAAACAATTATATATTCATTGACTTAGTCCCATGATGTCCCCGTTTTCCCCCACGATAAAATGTGTTGAAAAAATAAATTTTCATCCAGGCGCATTTCTCGCTTGCTATTTTTTTCATATGGTCTAAATGATAATTCGAATTTGATGCAGGCCAGGTGAAAAGGGCAAGAAAACGCAAACGTTTTCAGTCAAGTATGGTGAGGGATATGACAATGGGGAATGTGGTTCAGGGCTTCACGACAACCAGTCCGGGTGTTTTCGTCAGATCGTAGATACCATAGATGAAGACCGCGCCCGTCAACCCTGACGTCATCCCGCTCATGCATACCATCCGTACCCGTTTTTTATCTCATAAGCCCCGTAAAAACTGCCGATATTCCACCAAAGGAGGAATGTGTACATGAACAACAACCGTCCTGCAATGTCTGCTTCACTCGAAGACCCGGATCCCCTGGGTAGCGAAGTGCCGGAGGAGCCCCCCTCGCCGTCTGCGGCTCTCGCCTGCAGCGTCTTGTTCCCGGCCCGGCCGGCACGACGGTTTTCCCTCCCTCTCCGGATTCCCATCAGCAACCGGACACGTCAGTTCATCAACGATTTCTATCCCCACGTCACCGAGGCCGAATGGTCCAACTGGCACTGGCAAATCCGCAACAGCATCTGCACGCTCGACCAGATCCAGAGGATACTCCCGCTCTCTGAAGACGAATACGAGGCCGTCACCCGCCGCTCGACCGGACTGCCTTTCCGGGTCACGCCGTACTACGCGAGCCTCATCGACCCTTCGGAACCGCTCCAGGCCGTCCGCAGGTCGGTCATCCCGGTGACCGGGGAATACCTCGTCTCGCCCGGAGAGGCCGAAGACCCCCTGGGAGAGGACAACCAGAGCCCGGTGCCCGGAGTCGTCCACCGCTATCCCGACCGCGCCCTGTTCCTGACCACGGGCTTCTGCTCGACCAACTGCCGGTACTGCACGCGCTCCCGGATGGTGGGAGACCAGCACAAGTTCAGGAGCGGGATCAAGCAGTGGCAGCAGGCGATCGCCTATGTCGAGTCGACGCCCGAGATCAGGGACGTCCTCATCTCCGGCGGCGATCCGCTGACATTGCCGGACAGCCAGCTGGAGTTCCTCCTTTCCAGCATCAGGCGCATACCGCACGTGGAGGTCATCCGCATCGGCACCAAGGTTCCCGCCGTGCTGCCCCAGCGGATCACCGCCAGGCTCGTGCGCATGCTCAAGAAGTACCATCCCTTGTGGATCAGCATCCACTTCACCCATCCCGACGAGCTCACCCCCGAGACGCAGGCCGCCTGCACCCAGCTCGCTGACGCGGGCATTCCCCTGGGCAGCCAGACCGTGCTGCTCAAAGGCATCAACGATTGCGTCGAGACCCTCAAGAGCCTCTATCACGGGCTGCTCAAGGTGCGGGTGAGGCCGTACTATCTCTACCAGTGCGATCCCATCCTCGGCTCCGCCCACTTCAGAACCACTGTGGCCAAGGGCCTGGAGATGATCGAGGGCCTGCGGGGCCACACCACGGGCTACGCCGTGCCGCACTACGTGATCGACGCGCCCGGCGGCGGCGGCAAGATACCCCTGCTGCCCGACTATTATAAAGGCAGGCATCCAGACGGCGTGGTCTTGAGAAACTACGAGAACCGCCTGTTCCGCTATCCCGACTGCGAGTGCGGAAACCCGCTTTAGGTGACGACGATGAAGATCGGCATGACCTACGACCTCAGGGATGATTACCTGCAGCGAGGATACACCCCTGAAGAGACCGCAGAGTTCGACCGCGTGGACACCATCGACGCCCTCGACGAGGCGATCCGGGCCTGCGGCCACGAGACCGAGCGGATCGGCAACGCCAGGCAGCTGGTCCAGCGCCTCGCCCGGGGAGAGAGGTGGGACATGGTGTTCAACATCGCAGAGGGCCTGCACGGCGTGGGCCGTGAAGCCCTCGTGCCCGCCCTGCTCGACGCCTACGAGATCCCCTACACCTTCTCCGACCCCCTGGTTCTGGCGCTCACCCTGCACAAGGGCATGACCAAGGCCGTGCTCCGGGGCGCCGGCATACCCACCGCTGACTTCGCCGTGGTGGGCACGCCCGCCGATGTCGAGGCGGTGTCCCTGCCCTACCCGCTCTTTGTCAAGCCCGTTGCCGAGGGAACCGGCAAGGGCATCAGCGACGCATCGCTGGTGAAGACACCCTCCGAGCTCAAGCAGATGTGCGAAAACCTGCTGGCCGAGTTTCACCAGCAGGTGCTCGTGGAGACCTTTTTGCCGGGCAGAGAGTTCACGGCGGGCGTGGTGGGCACGGGTGACGAGGCCTCGGCGGTGGGGGTCATGGAGGTGCTGTTCAAGAAAAAGGACCCGGCAGACCTCATCTACTCATACCACAACAAGTCCAACTACGAGCAGGTTATCGAATACCGGGTGCCCGAGCCCGAGGTGATTGAATCCTGCGCCGGGCTGGCCCTTTCGGCGTGGAAGGTCCTCGGGTGCAGGGACGGAGGCAGGGTGGACATCCGCATGGACGGACAGGGCAGGCCAAACTTCATCGAGGTCAACCCGCTGGCCGGCCTCAACCCCGTGCATTCCGACCTGCCCATACTCTGCAGGCTCAACAACATCTCGTTCCAGGAGCTCATGGAGCGCATACTTAAAAGCGCGTTCAAGAGAATGAACGGGGGCCGGTAGTGCCGGAAACCGTGGTCGTCATCCACAACCCTGTTGACCCCCGGGCGTCGGCGGACGAGCAGGACGTGCTCACCCAGGCGTCCCAGGTGGCGCTAGCCCTCGAAGAATCGGGCTACCGGGTGAGGATCATGCCCTTCGACCATCGCTCCGAGGCCTATGCAAAAGAGCTCAAGCGCCTGAAGCCCCGGTGCGCCTTCAACCTGGTGGAGTCGGTGGACGGCGACGGCAGGCTCATCCACTGGGCGTGCTCGTTTCTCGACCACCTGAAGATCCCCTATACCGGCGCAGGCGCCGATGCCATGTTCCTCACCTCGAACAAGGTGCTCGCGAAAAAGTGGATGCACTGCTGCGGCATCCCCACGCCCGCATGGCTCGTGCCCGGAGACCGGGCCCGGTGCGCGTGCCCCTTTCCCGGTGAATACATCGTCAAGGCCCTGTGGGAAGAGGCGTCCATCGGCATGGATGAGACCTCGGTGGTGACGGCCCTGTCCAGGGACGAGCTAGAGGCCCTGGTGAACGCCCGGGCCGGGCGAATGGGGCGCGAGTGCTTTGCCGAGCGGTTCATCGACGGCAGGGAGTTCAACTTCTCGATCCTGGCGGGCGTTCAAGGCCCGCAGGTGCTGCCTCCGGCCGAGATCAGGTTCGACTTCCCGCCCGGCAGGAAAAGGATCGTGGATTACCGGGCCAAGTGGGACGAGGAGTCGCTCGAGTACCGGGCAACGAGGCGCAGCTTCGAGTTCGCGCCGGACGACGCGCCTCTCCTGGAGGGATTGAATTCCCTGGCGCTCCAGTGCTGGCGGCTCTTCGAGCTCAAGGGATATGCGCGGGTGGATTTCCGGGTCGACGGCGAGGAAAACCCCTTTGTCCTGGAGATCAACGCAAACCCGTGCATCTCGCCCGACAGCGGGTTTGTCGCGGCAGCCGCCCGGGCCGGCATCCCGTTTCCAGAGCTCGTGGAGCGGATAGTGGCCGACGCGACGGGAGGCCGCTGACCCTATGGCCGCGAGACCTTCCATGGACTTCATCGGCGGACTTGTGTTCCGGCGCGAGGTCGAACCCCGGGATGTCGAACTCGTCAGGTCCATGACCGCATCGACCGGGTTCTTTTCCGCCGAAGAGGTGCTCATCGCCGAAGAGCTGGTCAGAGAGCGGCTCGAAAAAGGCCCGGAGAGCGGCTACCACTTCATCTTTGCGCAGGAGTGCCCGGGAGCGGGGCGGGATAGCCCCACGCGTACCGGCTGCACCGGGAGCACCGTTCAGGGCATGTGCACCGGGCGTGCCGCGCAGACCGGGTGCATGGACCGCACCGTTCAGACCGGATGCATGGGGCATACCCTTCAGGCCGAGTGCATGGGGCATATTGTTCAGGCCGGGGGCAACGGACATACCGGGAAAATCGCCGGATACACCTGCTTTGGGCCGGTCCCGGGAACGCTGAGCAGCTTCGACCTCTACTGGATCGTGGTGAGGCAGGACCGCAGGGGCGGCGGCATCGGCCGGGCCCTGCTCGCGCAGACCGAAGAGGCGGTCGCGTCCTCGGGCGGGAGCAGGCTCTACGCGGAGACCTCGTCCCGGGAGCTCTACGAACCCACCCGGAGGTTCTACCGGTCTGCCGGCTTCCGGCAGGAGGCGTTTCTCGAAAACTTCTACTCACCGGGCGACGGGAAGATCATCTTCGTCAAGAAGATCGCCTGAACACTCCTTCCTGTTCGCTTTAAAAAGACTCGGAAGGGTCGAAGGGCTTGCCCTTCAAAGGTCCATCCTATCTATCGAACATCTCACTCCCCCAGATCGTACCACTGGCGAAAGACCCGGCCGGCTGCGACGGGTTGCGAAGGGCTGCAGCGGGTGCCTGCCCTCCCCCGGCTGCCCCCGCCGCGGTGCTCGAGATGCACCCGCTGCTGAAAAGCTTAAAAACAGGCTTTTCATTTCAAACTCTTGCAGCTTCTCCCTGACCGGGGGCCATTGTTGTGTATAAATAATATGTTACTCTCAATCTTGAGAGGAACAAATCAAACAGGAGGTTTGCCATGGATATAAACGAGCCTCCATCCGGGGCTGGACAGGCAGGGTGATTTCAGCTCTTCGTGCACGCCGGTTCTCCCTTTTGAAACATTGAGAACGCCGTTTATCCCTCTCGTGAGCGAGAGGTGTCAGCATAACAGGTACCACTGTCTTCATTATTTCGCATGGAGGCTGAAAAACCACCACAGTCATACCAGCCGGTGAGGTGCCATGGTTTTTCTGGCCCGTATGCGGATCATCCGGGTCAGATGCCCCTGGTTGCGGAAAGGCCTGTGCAATACTGGATTCCGCCCCATCACGGAAGGCCCCCGTCGACAGCCCAAGGGAAAAACCGTGTGATATCCCAGGCTCGCCGAGTCCCCGGCAGTATTGGCACACCTCCGGAAGATGAGGTGACGACAATGGTGATGCAGTTGATCCTGTTGTTTTTTGCGGGCATCGTCGTCGATCTGCTGGTCACCCGCTACACGAAGTCGGTTGCGGAAAAGAAGATCTGGAGCGCCACGCTCCTGAGCGGAACGATCACCTTCGCGAACTATGCCCTGCTCTCGGTGATCCTCAGCGAAGGCTCCATTGACTGCATCCTCGACATCGTGGCCTATGCGGGCGGAAACACCGTGGGCACCTATGTGGCCCTGATGAAGAGGGTGTTCTGAAAAAGACCCCGGGTGAGCCCGGCGGTCCCGCGCTTCTCCTACTTCGGGATCAGATCGAGCTTCGAGGTCACGTTGTCGCGGATCCAGTGGGCATCCCACCACTCGATGGGATTGACGAACTCCCTGCCCACGATCACACTGAAGTGCAGGTGGTCTCCGCCTGCAAAGCCCGTGGTCCCGGTGTTGCCGATCACGACGCCGCGTATCACCTGCTGGCCCGCGGAGACGGTCATGCTGCTCAGGTGGGCATAGAGGGTGAAGATGCCCTGGCCGTGGTCGATGATGACCGTGTTGCCGTAGATCCCGAGATCGTCCGCGTATGCCACGATACCGCTGTTCGCCGCGGGTACGAAGTCGGCCCTGGTCGAGGCGAGGTCTATTCCCAGGTGTACGCTCGACCCCATGTCCATGCCCTGATACCGATAGGTTCTCCGGTCGCCGAACAGGGCCATGGTCGCGGTGTTGGGCATCCTTATGAAGCCGCCCTCCCAGAGCTGTTTTGCCTCGGACGCGGCGCAGATCGAGGCGATCTTTCTGTTGTTCTCTTCTCTCAAGGTGGTGTTCAGGTACCTGAACGTCTCCTCGGGCAGATTTCCGCCGAGGCTGGAGTCTGCCTGCTCGAACTGCGCGGCCTTTCCCTTGACGAACTCGGGGCCTACCCTCACCGTATCGTCACGGAACTTGTGGGCTGTCCGGACATAGAAGGGAATGGACGTGCCCGCCCTGTTCCCGGCCGCATCCTCCACCGACACGGCCATGGGGGTGGACCTGCTCACGTCCCGGGGCACGGCGAAGTAGCAGGCATACACGGTGGTGGCTCCCTCGCTCACGGGATACCCCTGGAAAAACCGGCCGCCGCACTCCACACCGCTTTTCTCGACCTTCTTGGTGACGCTGTATACCGCGAGGCAGGTCCCGCCGGGGTTCACGTTGTGGGCACTGGTCACCAGCGATACGCGGGGAACCACGGAATCGATGACGACCGGCATCTCCAGGGAAGCGGAGTTCTTGAGCGGGGAGAAGTCCCTCACCTCGATCTTCAGGACCGCCTGGCCGTCCTTGATTCCCAGCTTTCTGGGCTCGATCCGGAGGTTTGCGGTTTTCTCGAAGGTGCCTTTTTCGGGGAAGTCCATGGACGCCACGCCGAACTCGCTCTGGTCCTGGACGATGGTGACCTTGAAATCCCGGATGCCGCTCCTGGCGTCCGTAAAGGTGATGGAAATATCCTTCTTCTGTCCGATGATGGTGAGTTCCGTATCCATCGCAACCTGGGGCTTCTCCCACTCCAGGAGGTAGTAGACGAGACCGGGGATTGCGATGATCAGGATCAGCAGGAGAATAGACACAACCGACAGACCGGATTTATTCGTCATGATATGCTCCTCTTTACGGGCAGATTTTATTTCATTGCAGGTGCCCGCTCGTGTTCATGCGTACTAGAACGGGCGAGACTTTTCAAGCTCGGATAGCGCCGGGCAACAAAGTGAACCCAGGCAGCAGGAAAGGGATTGACAGACGCTGTTATTTCCGGCAGGCAAAAAAGAAAGAGAATATTTTTGTGTTGCGACCCATGAGCATACGAATAGCCGTCCTGGACGACGAGCCCGACATTCTCAGCCTGGTGGCGCTGCACCTGAAGAAGGCCTGTTTTCTCGTGGACTGCTATCAGGATTCCCGCGGACTCCTGGATTCCCTGAGGGGAACCAGGCCCGACCTCATCATCCTCGACCTCATGCTGCCCGATGCCGATGGGCTCGAGCTGTGCAGGGCTCTGAAAAACGATGCGCGCTACCGGCCCATCCCCATCATCATGCTCACCGCAAAGGGACGGGAAACCGACAAGGTAACCGGTCTGGAGCTGGGCGCCGACGATTACGTCACCAAACCCTTTTCTCCCCGGGAGCTCGTGGCCCGGATCAGGGCGGTCCTGCGCCGTGGCGGGATCGAGCAGGGAAAGGCTCTCGCCGTAGGCGACGCCCTCACGATCGACCCGGAGCGTTTCGAGGTCAAGGCAGGAGGGAAGGCCGTCGTGCTCACCCCGGCCGAGTTCAGGATCCTCCACCTGCTTGCTTCCAGCATAGGCCGCGTCTTCACCAGGGAGCAGATACTGGACCACCTCTGGGGAAACGAGAAGGCGGTGATCGACCGGACCGTGGACGTCCACATCAAGAACCTGCGGGACAAGCTCGGCGATGCCGGGAGGCTCGTCCGCAACGTGCGGGGGATCGGCTACAAGCTGGAAGCATGAGAAGACCCGTTTTTCTCAAACTCTTTATCTCGTACCTCCTGCTCATTCTCGTGGTTGCAGGGCTCATCCTGGTGCTCGTGTTCCAATCCCTGAGCTCCCATTCGCTCGAGACATCGACCCGGAGCCTTCAGAAGCTGGGGCTTGCGCTGCGACACCAGGTGAGCCCCCTGATCGCTGACGGGCTCCCGGGCGAGCTCCACTCCCTGGTCAGGGGCATCGGGGAAGAGACCCATACCCGGATCACCGTGATCGACGGCAGGGGAAGGGTGCTGGCCGACTCGGAGAATACCGCCCAGACCATGGAAAACCACGGCAACAGGCCCGAGGTGCTCACCGCGCTCGCAGGATCCATGGGCCGGTCCGTGCGCCACAGCACCACCTTGGGCAAGGACATGCTCTATATCGCCCTTCCCCTGGAGCCGGAGGGAAAAACGCAGCCGGTCCTGCGCATGAGCATGCCGCTCGAGGACATCGACATCCTCCTGCGCTCCATGAGGGCAGGCGCCTTGGAGCTCGCGGCGGTTATCGCCGCCCTTTCCCTCCTCATCGCCTTTTTCTTTTCCCATGCCGTCTCCAGTCCCATCCGGGAGCTGGGCAGGGCGTCGAAGCGAATCGCGGGAGGCGACTTCGGCACGCGGGTGAATTTAAGGACCGGTGACGAGATCCAGGAGCTCTCCGAGAGCTTCAACGATATGGCCGAGCGGATCGAGAGGTCCTTCACCGAGATATCCGAGAGCAGAGAAGAGCTCGAAGGCATTCTCTCCTCCATGTCCGAGGGTCTCCTGGTGCTGGATTCGCAAGGGAAAATCCAGCTTGCGAACCGGAGCGCCTGCGAGATCACCGGGACGGATGGCATGATCGGCAGATGCTCATGGGAGGTCATCAGGTCCTCCCGGCTGAACGAGCTCCTCGAACAGGCGCCGCAGCAGCCGGCATCGGGCGAGATCGAGCTGAACGAAAAGGTCTACCTGTGCAGCCTCACCCCCGTCCGTTCGGGCAAGACCAGGGTGATGCTGCTGCACGACATCACCGGGATGAAGCGGCTGGAAAAAATCAAGAAAGACCTGGTGGTGAACGTGTCTCACGAGCTGCGCACCCCGCTCACCGCAATCAAGGGCTTCACGGAAACCCTCATGGAGGAGTGCTCGGGGAATCATCAGGAATATCTCCGGATCATCAAGAGACACACCGACCGGCTCATGAACATCATCACGGATCTCCTGGACCTCTCCGAGCTGGAGGCAGAGGAGACCAGGCTCCACGTGGAAGACGTACGCCTCGGAGAGCTCATCGAAAACGTCCTGGATCTGTTCGGGCCGGTCCTCGCCCGGAAGAACCTGACCGCGGTCATCGAGGGGACACAGGCCGGCGTGGTCATCAAGGCCGACCCCTTCAGGCTCGAGCAGCTCTTCACCAATCTCGTGGACAATGCCGTCAAGTATACCGAAAACGGCGGGATCACCGTCTCTCTGGGCAGCTCGCAGAACATCGCGGTCATCAAGATCGCCGACACCGGGGTCGGCATTCCCCGGAAACACCTGGGCAGGATATTCGAGCGCTTTTACACGGCGGACAAATCCCGGTCGCGCAGGCTGGGCGGAACCGGGCTCGGGCTGTCCATCGTCAAGCACATCGTCACCCTGCACCGGGGAACCATCCACGTCGCGAGCAGACCCTTCCAAGGCACCACCTTTACGATCACCCTCCCGCTCACCGATCACTCACCCGACAACGAAAAGGGTTGATCCTCATCGCCGCTCTCTCTCCCGGCAATGAAAGGAATGACCCTCCGGGCCGGGGCGAGTCTTCCGCTGGATCCATCCGGAATCTACGGCCGGTTTGCTCTGCCGGTCGGACTTGAGAAAAAACTCACAGAATCTTAATCGTTTTTTAACAAACCCTGTTTATGAAAAGGCCAAACCCGACCAGGGAGGAGTATCATGCAGGTCCGGAACACGGGGTGTTTCGCACGAATCTTTTCATGCTTGCTTTTCCTGCTCGTCCTCGTGCCCGTCGTTTCGTGCTCCGACCCTGAAGCGAGGAACACCCTGACGATCAAGGGATCGACCACGGTCCTGCCGGTGGTGCAGATCGGGGCCGAGGTCTTCATGGACAGAAACCCTCGTGCGGATATCTCCGTGCAGGGCGGGGGGTCGGGAGTCGGCATCGCGTCGCTCATCGACCGTACCACCCGGATCGCCACCTCGTCACGGGAGATCAAGGCGGAGGAGATCGAGCGGGCCAAGGCCGCAGGCGTTCATCCCTATGAGATTGTCGTGGCCATGGACGGCATCGCCGTGACCGTGAATCCCTCGAACCCCGTGGACAACCTCACTACGGAGCAGATCAGGGATATCTATACGGGAAAGGTGTCGAACTGGCAGGAGCTGGGCGGGCGCGACCGGGAGATCGTGGTGATATCGCGCGATACATCCAGCGGAACCTTCGAGGCGTTTGAAAAGCTGGCCCTGGACGGCCTCAGGGTCCGTCCCGATGCCCTGGTGACCGCGTCGAACCAGGTGGTGAACACCACGGTCGCCCAGACGCCGGGCGCCATCGGGTATCTGGGCTACGGGTACCTTTCCGACAGGGTGAAGACGGTGAGCGTAGACGGGGTCGGACCCTCCGGGGAGACCATCCTCTCCGGCAGGTATCCCCTCGCCCGTCCGCTCTACCTCTATACCGACGGCAAACCGGCGGGCGCGGCGAAGCGCTATATCGACTTCCTCACTCAGAAGGAAGGTCAGCGGCTCGTGCAGGAGCAGGGGTTTATCCCCGTGAGGCAGGGCGGCCGGCTCTCCGGTCAATGGTATGAACCCCCGGGCAAGTCCTGGATCTTTTCCTGCAGCAAGCTATGGGGGATCAGACCCGCCCTTCGCGTCCTCCGCAGCGAACGCGGAGGAGGATTGAAAACCGCCGGCCCGCCCTTCCCTGAGCAGAGAGATCGGAGAACGGCATGAGACAGTTCAGAGAAACACTCTACAGATGGATATTCACGGTTCTTGCCTTTGCCTCTCTGCTTTTTTTGACAGGCATCGTCCTGACCCTGTTCCGGGAGTCGCTACCCTTTCTGGTCAGCCATGAGTTTTTCGATACCGTATTCGGTCTGTACTGGTATCCCACATACGATCCCGCCGACTTCGGGATGCTCTCGCTCATCACGGCATCGTTCGTGGTCACCCTCGGGGCCATGGTGGTATGCATTCCCGTCGGGGTGGGAACGGCCCTGTTTCTCCACGAGCTGGCCTCAGCCTCGCAGCGCGCCGTGCTGAAGCCCCTGATCGAAATCCTGGCCGGGATACCATCCATTATCTACGGCTTCTTCGGCATGATCATCGTGGCGCCCTTTATCCAGAACCTCCTGGGCGTACCCACCGGGCTCAATGCCTTTACCGCATCGCTGATTCTGGGCATCATGGCTACGCCCACGGTCGCGAGCCTCGCGGAAGATGCGTTGAGCTTCGTGCCGCGCAGTTTCCGGGAGGCGTCCCTGGCGCTGGGCGCCAACCGGTGGCAGACTCTGACCAGGGTGGTGATGCCGGCGGCGGGCTCGGGCATCTCGACCGCCATCATCTTAGGTATAGGAAGGGCGGTGGGAGAGACCATGGTCGTGCTCATGGTCGCAGGCGGGGCTGCGGTGATACCCGGTTCGATCTTCGATCCGGTGCGGCCCATGACCGCGACCATTGCAGCCGAGATGGGCGAGACCGTGATGGGGAGCGCCCACTACAGCGCGATCTTCACCATCGGCCTGATCCTCTTTTTCATCACGCTCGCAATCAACATCGTTGCCGAGATCATCAGCAGAAGGTTCCGGCTGAAGCTTGGCCTGGGAAGATAGGAGGCGCGCAGGCACATGACACGCAAGACATTTTCCAGGACCCGGCCGTATGCCGCGGGCCACAGGCAGGCGTTCCGGGCGAGCGATCTCACGCAGGCCCTGGGGTTCCTTTTCCTGGGCGCGTGCATCGCCTTTGCGCTCTTTTTCCTGGGCTCGATCCTGTACTTTGTCATCGTCCGGGGAGCGCCGGCAATCTCCTGGGAATTTCTCACCTCGGTGCCCAGGAGGGCCATGACGCAGGGAGGAGTCGCCCCAGCCATCGTGGGGACCTTCTACCTCACCCTGGGCGCCATCGCCTTCGCGCTGCCGCTGGGGCTGGCATGCGCCATCTATCTCACCGAATACAGCCCAAAGACCATCCTGGTGAATATCATACGCCTGAGCATCGCCAACCTGGCCGGGATTCCGTCCATCGTGTTCGGCCTCTTCGGCTTCGCCGTGTTCGTGAAGGTCTTCGGGTTCGGGGTGTCCATCCTTTCAGGAAGCCTCACCTTAGGCATCATGGCGCTGCCCGGTATCATATCCGCCTCGCAGGAGGCCATTCTGGCGGTGCCCCAGTCGTACAAGGAGGCGTCGCTGGCCCTGGGTGCCACCCACTGGCAGACCATCGCGCGGGTGGTTCTCCCCTCCTCGCTCCCGGGAATACTCACCGGGGTCATCCTCAACGTGGGCCGGGTCGCGGGAGAGACCGCGGCCATCCTGTTCACGGCTGCGACGTTTTATACCCGCGGCTACCCGAACTCCATATTCTCCGAGGTCATGGCCCTGCCCTATCACATCTATGCGCTCATGACCGAGGGCACCCACCCCGAGTCGCAGACACTGATCGCCTATGGGAGCTCGTTGATCCTGCTGAGTCTGGTACTCGCCGTATCCGCCCTTGCCATCATCCTCAGACAGAGGCAAAGGAGAGTCTATGGATCGTGACGTGAAGATCAGCGCCCTCAATGTCAACTTTTATTACGGCAAGACGCTGACGCTCAAGAACATCAGCCTCGACATTCTCCGGAAGAAGGTGACCGCGCTGATCGGGCCTTCGGGCTGCGGAAAGTCGACCTTCATCAGGCTGCTCAACCGGATGAACGACCTCATCCCCGGGGCCAGGGTCGAGGGGCAGATCCTTCTGGACGGCTTTGACATCTACCATCCCAAAACCGATGTCGTGAGCCTCAGGCGCAGGGTGGGCATGGTCTTTCAAAAGCCCAATCCCTTTCCCAAAAGCATCTTCGACAACCTCGCCTACGGCCTCACGATCAGCGGCATGCGCGACAAGCGGTTTATCGAGCACAAGGTGATCGATTCGCTGAAAAAGGCGGCGCTCTACAACGAGGTGAAAGACCGCCTCCACGACAACGCGCTCATGCTCTCGGGCGGGCAGCAGCAGAGGCTCTGCATCGCGCGGTGCCTGGTGGTGGAGCCCGAGGTGATCCTGTTCGACGAGCCTGCCGCGAGCCTGGACCCCATCTCAACCCGGAAGATCGAGGAGCTCATACTGGAGCTCAAGGACGAATACACCATCGCGATCGTGACGCACAACATGCAGCAGGCGGCCCGGGTGTCGGACTTCACCGCCTTCATGTATCTGGGTGAGCTCGTCGAGTACGGCGACACCGAGAGAATCTTCACCGTGCCGAGAGAAAAGATGACGGAAGAATACCTCTCTGGTAAATTCGGGTGATCGATGGAGAAGAACATGCAGAGGCAGATCTATCCCGACGATTCATCCGGGCCCCTTGAAAGAAGGCCCTGGAGGAGAAACCCATGCTGGAAGAAGCCAAGATTAACCGGATAAAGAAGGAGCTGCTGGAGTACGCCACCCTCGTGGAGGGTATGATCGAAAAGGCAATCCGGGGCCTGCTGGAGGCCGATGCAGGGATCCTCGACAGCGTGATAAACATGGACGAGCCCCGGTCAAACGACTTCGAGCTCGCGCTCGACGAGATGTGCATCGCGACCATCGCCCAGCACCAGCCGGCAGGGAAGCCCCTGCGCACGATCATGATGGTCTCCAACATCAATTCGACCCTGGAGCGGATCGGCGATCACGCGGTCACCATCTGCGAGAGCAGTCTCTTCCTCATCGAACGCCCCCCGGTCAAGCCGCTGATCGACATCCCCCGCATGGCCGAGGTGGTGAAGGGCATGATCGAGGACAGCATCACCTCGTTCGTGAACGAGGACGCCACGCTGGCGAAAAGCGTATGCGAGCGGGACAGCATCGTAGACGGCCTGAGAAACCAGATAGCCAGGGAGCTCATTACCTTCATGACCTCAGACCCCACCACGATCGAGCGCTCGCTCCACCTCATGAAGATATCCAGCAACCTGGAACGGGTGGCCGACCTCTGTACGAACATCTGCGAGGACGTGATCTACATGGTCAAGGGCAAGGTGATCAAGCACCACAAGGATACGCTGTAAGCGCCGCTGCTCTCGATTAGTGCCGGATCCAGTCGATGATGTGCTCCTCCAGGTCTGTCCCCTCGATGTGGTCTTCGTTCAGCACCTTTCCCCGCACGGAGACGCCTGCCCGGTGGACCGCGTCCGGATCGTCCGAGACCAGCGGATGCCAGAGGGGAAGATCCCTGCCTTGGGCGAGCAGGCGGTAGGCGCAGGTGTCGGGCAGCAGATGGAGGCAGGAAGGAAGGTTCGCGGGCGTCAGAACGAGGCAGTCGGGGCTCGCGGACGACCTCTCTTCATATGCGGTGCACCTGCAGGTCAGAACATCCAGGTACCTGCACGCCACCCGGGTGTAGACCAGCTCGGCGGTGTCCTCGAACAGGATCTTGCGCATACAGCACCTCCCGCATCCGTCGCACAGGCATTCCCACTGCTCCCCGTTCATCTCCTCCAGAGGCGTGGTCTTCCAGAACTCGCGGCTGTTCTTCTTCACGGGCACATCCTTTCGGGCCGAGCTCTCTGCTCGTGTTTGCCGGCAGGATCATACGGCATGGGCCCGGTTATCTCCCCACCATGATTTCCGCCCCGCATCACCTGCGGTATCCCGCATCCTCTTCATGACCTCCGGCCGAGCATTCCGGACATACGAGCCCGGATCTTCCCCTCCCGAAGACATCCGGCTTTACCACGGTCACGATCCCGGTGGACGCGGCGATGCAACGCTGCAGCCCACGGCCATGATCACGGAGACGAAGAGCCGGCCCATGGGCGTATGGGGAGATGTCTCCATACCCTACGGTGGTCATGGTGACAATGGCCCTTTTAGAAATAGGCCTTCAGGAGCACGTAGAGCACGTCGTGGTCTTCGAAGCTGCCGTACTTGGTCCCTTCCGCGCCGGTGATCATCACATAGCCCAGCTCCAGGGATGCGTTGTCGTAGGGCTTGTATTCGATATCGGGCTTGAAGACCGTGGCGGTGTTGTTCGAGAGTTTCTCGTATCGCGCGACCTCCAGCAGGCCGTCCAGGGTGAGGGTGAGGGTGTCGTTGAAAAAGGAATATTCCACGCGGGAGATGTAGTAGTCGCCCAGTCCGCCCGTGAATCCGGGATCGCCTAAGCCCAGGAAGGTGTCGGCCTCGGAGGTATAGTCGAACTCGTCGTAATAGCCGTGATTGAACTGGGTGTTCCAGTAGAGTCCGCTGCCGATACCGAAGGTGTAGTCGAAGCCCAGGGTGTATTTGTAATAAGGATCTTCCAGCAGGGGGAATGCCTGGACGTTCGGGGTCGACATGAGGGTGGTGGCGACGACGACGTCCCGGTCCTCGGGGAAATAGGCCCCGAACTCGGCCCAGATGCCCACGGACGAGATCTCGCCCGAGAGATCGAACCCGGCCACGTCGAGCCTCGGGTAGTCGTAATAGGCGGTGAGCCCGCTGGCCTCCATGGTGATGTCCGTCTCCAGCCGGGAGATCAGGGGCAGACTCTGGTAGCCGCGGTAATAGCTCAGGCCCCAGTCGAAGTTCCAGGCGACCCCGCTCATCCTCAATCCCGCAGGTCCCTTTGACACCCGGTAGTCGGGGATGTCGCGCACCACCAGGTCCACGTCTCCGCCGGTCAATCCGTAGCCTTCGGTCAGGGCGTCCAGCCTGGACTGCAGGACATCCCTGCTCTGGTCGGTGAAGCCCGCCGGCAGGGTGGACGGCTTGAATGAGAAGAAATACACTGCCTGGAGCTTGAGGTCGAACTCGAAGGGAAGGTGGTACTCCAGGTTGAGCCCGTCCATGGTCAGATGCTCCGCCTGGTAGTCCGGGTCGAAGGACAGGAGGTTGCGGTAGTCCACCGGGTTGAGGTTGTCCACCACGTTGTATTCATCCGAGGTGCCCCACCTCACCCGCTGGCGTCCGGCAGAGAGGTCCATCCCCTCGGCGAGGAAATCCTGTACCGTGAAATAGGCCTCGCGCACATAGACATCCTGCTCGTGGACCGCGGAGGAATAGCCTGAAGAGGTCTCCAGATCCCGGAGGCCGTCGAAGTCGTCCCTGGCGAGCGAGACGAAGTACACACTGGAGCGGAAGCTCACGCTGTCGGAGACATACCCGCTCAGGCCCGCGCGCAGCTCGCTCCTTGTGAGCGCATAATCGCCCGCATCGTGAGGGGCGAGGGCGTCGTCTTTGCTGTCTTCGGTGTAGAACGAGCTGAACAGCCTGACGGTTCCGCTCAGCACCACATCGGCCTGTGCGCGGGCAACCGGACACGTTCCCGCGCACAGAACCGGGACGGCCAGCAGCAGGCAGAGGAGATATCGCGTCATCCTACTCATCCCGCACGTTTCTCTTGAGATAGCGCTTGGAAAAGACATTGTCGTCCAGATCGGCGTCATAGGTGATCTCGGATATCTCCATGACAGTCTGATGGTTCTTCTGCACGTCCTTCATCTCGATCTTTTTGGGCGTCCAGTACCCCTGGATCTTCTCGTTGGTGATGACATTGGTCTTCCAGAGCCTCTTCTGGTCGTCGTAGAGATCCATCCTGACGGGATAGAAATGCTCCTTGTTCACCCGGGCCGTCACCTGGGGGTAGATCCGGTCGGACCCAGGCTTGCGCGTGAGCTCGAGCACATACTCTTCCGCGGTTTCCTCCGTGATATCGGCGGTGTAATGGTCAGCGTATTTCCCGGTGCTCAGATCGTCATTGGAGAGGTCGGAGCCCGCGAAGCTCTCTTTGCGCGCATGCGACGCGATGCGGCGGGTGCGGTCGAAGGCGGGGAGATAGAGGTACATCTGATCGTCGGCAAGGCTCAGGAAACCCAGGTTGCGGATCTCCGCGGGCGAGACGAATTTCAGGATGGACCAGTCGTCCCTATCCTTATAGTGCTTGTTCCATATCTGAAGGGTGCGCGCCTTTTCCCGTCCGTTCGAGTCGATCAGGGTCATGGTTGCCCTGGCAACCGAGTTTTTCGATGCGGACAGCACCTCGTCCACCTTGAGGAGCACCTCATCGCCGGTCAGGGCCTCTGCGGGAGAGGGGCCATGGGCCAAACAGACGAAAGCGGCCAGCAGCAGGGCCGGTATGAATTTTTTCATGATATATCCCTCCTTTATCTCTCTTCGAAAATATTGTCGAACAACTGGTGCTCCTCCACCGGGAGCGATATCTTCCAGGTTCGGTCCTCCAGATGGATCAGCGTGGCCAGCGCGGGCAGGAGCGTCAGAACCGAGAGCGTTACCAGGAAGATGGCCATGCCGTTGATGATGGCGAAGTTCCTCAGCTCCGTGGTTCGGGAAAAGGTGAGCACGATGAACCCGAGCAGCGATGTGGCGTTGGCTGTGATCACGGCCCTGCCCACGTGGCTCAGGGTGGACTGCAGCGATTCCCTGCCCCTGAGGCCCTTTTTGAACTGGACGTGATAATAGTGGAGAAAATGGATGGAACCGTCCACCCCGAGCCCGATGATCAGCGCGCTGCACAGCACGGTTCCGAAATCCAGGGGAATCCCGGTCCAGCCCATGAATCCCAGCACGAACTCCAGGGGCACGAGCACCGAGATGAGCGAGATGAGCCCCCGTCTGAACGACCGCTGACTGAGCGAGATCATGAAGAGCACGATAAGGGACGCCAGGAACAGGCTCTGAATCTGGCTCTGGTACAGGAGCTTGTCGAACCTGCTGAACATGGCGTGTGCCCCGGTCTGGTCGATCATCACCGGCGAAGACCCGGTGATCGCATCCTCGATGCCTGCGATGTGCTCCACCTCGCGCGAAAAGAGCACGGGCCTGGGGGCCAGGAGCTCCCACAGCACGCCGTGGGCTCTCTTCAGAAAATCCTGGTGGTGCGCCAGCCTGACCGGGATATGCTCACGGATGCCCTCCATGAGGGTGGATGCCCTTTCGATCCTGAACGAGCTCTCGGCCCTGTTCATCGCGCCCAGGGCCGTGATCCGGCAGTCTTCCCCGCTCATGATTCCGCTCTGGAGAATCTTTCCGGTCATGTGCTCCACGCAGGCGCTCTTGTCAGGCTCTCCCCACCGCGCCTTCAGGTCTGTCATCAAGGACGCGATGAGATCGCCGGGCAGGATCTCCATGGTTTCCTCTTCGAGATATCTCTGCACCTCCGCCCAGACAGGCCCCATGTTCACGGTTGCACCGGAATCCTGCATTGCCTGCTCCAGGTGTGGCAGGAACAGCTCGGGGTCGTGGCTGTTCGTCCGGTCATATCCCCGGGCGAGCCAGGCCAGCTGGCGGGCTGCGTGAGACAGCCTGACCCCCTCCAAGTCGCCGCGCGCCTGTTGACCCAGACGCAGGGGATCCATCTCAACTACCTCGGGCGAGACACGGATGTCGAGAAACTCCTGGATACGCGCGGCCATGGCCTTCATGCACGCGGTATCGTGCTCCCTCATGATGGAGTTCACCAGGCCCTGTCTCCGGTCGGGGGAGATGAAGGTCTTGAGAATGTCCTGGCCTTCGAGCATGAACCACAGGTTGGCCACCCCTTCCCTGCTCTCGGGCACGGCGAACACGCCGTTCATGAGCCAGTTCTCCTCGGCGATGAGATCGTGCATGGAGAGAAAACCGCCCAGGAGACCGTCCGCCCGCAGGCGGTTCTCGATGTAGCCCATGGCGGTCATGATTCTGGGGTCTTCCATATCCCCTTCAGCATACACCGTCACCCGGTACATGCCGTTGAAGTGCTCTTCCAGCACCCGGGAGCTGCTCCTGGGCGGGCTGTCTTTGGGCAGGATTTCCACGAAATCGAAGCTGGTGTTGATGCGGGGGATGCCAAGGCCCATCACGACCAGAAGAATCGCGGCAAAGACAAGGATGAGTCCGGTGTGCCCGTGAACCCATCCCCCCACCGAGGCCATGACCCTGCTGAAAAAATGACTGATCTTCTCCGTGCCTGCGGCCCTGGGCATGGGCCTGTCCCTGGTCATCACAATACCGATGGTCACGAGCACGATGGAGAGCATACAGGCGGATGCGAGCCCGAAGGCCAGCTCGAGCCCGAAATTCCTGAGCACCTCGATCTTGGTCACCCCGAAGGTGGCGAGCCCGGCCACGGTGGTCATCGCGCTCATGAGGATGGGAAGGGTGATTTCCCTGGACGAGACGCGGATGTCCCCCTGCTTCAGGTAGTGGTTGTACATGTGGACGGCATAGTCCGACCCCACTGCCATCAGGAGCACCATTACCGCAGGCGACAGGATGTTGAAGGGATAGCTCAGCAGGGACTTGAACCCCACGGTCCAGATAATGGCGACGAACACCACGGCCAGGGCCAGAACCACCCCGGAAATCCGGCGCAGGCCGTAGGAGAGCACCCCCACCATGCCGATGAAGATGATCGGCACCAGGAGCATGATGTCCTGCTTCATGTAGTGGTCCATATAATAGGCGATGACCACGTCTCCGCCGGCATGGAATCTTCTCTCTCCCAGTTCCTCCTCCACCAGCTTCAGGACACGGCCCGTGACCTCGATCTCGTCGTATTCGCTCTTGATGCTCAGGGCCACGAGGGCATAACCGGCATCGCTCGAGACCAGCGAGTCGCGATACATCTCTTTGGAGAGCACATAGTTCCGGAGTTTTGCCAGATCCTCGGCGGATTCCGGACGCGCGCCCGGAATCAGGTCGGAAACCTCGACACCATCCTCGGTCCGCCTGATGTCCATGATATTGGTGAGGCTGCTCACCTGGAAAAGCTCTTTCATACCTTCCAGGGTTTGGGTGAGGTGATCGAGGATATCGAGCGATTCCGGAGTGAACACGCCCTGATCCGTGAAATCGAGAACGATGAATATGAGCGAACCGTTGGAAAACACGTGATCAACCGTGCGCAGAAGATCGCCCACCTTGTCTTCTGTGGGGAGCCAGGTCTCATAGTCGTTGTTGATCTTGAGGTCCCTGCTCACGGAGATCATGCCGGCGGTAACGGCGAGAAACAGTACAAGGAACACCCACCGGTACCTGATAACCCGGTCGATGAGCGCCCTGATGCCCTCTTCCATACCTCCCCTTTCTCAACCGCCTGCAGTTACATCGTGAAGATCAGGGATGCTGCGTGTTTCCCCTGACTTCGCGCGAACTCAAAACGTACAATCCAACAACTATGAGAATTCGTCCCCGGTCATTCCCTGACTTCTGGTCATCTCGGGACATGTGAACCCATCCTCGATTCCTCTCCCAATCTCGCGAAATGTGAACCCGTCCCCAATTACTCCCAATTACTCCGTCGGGAAATGTGAACCCGTCCCCAATTACGGTCCCCAATTACGCGTCCCCGATTACGGGAGGAATCTTTTTACCAGGGACGGTATCTCGCGCCTGATTCTCTCCAGATCGAGCGACCTGCTCATGACCTGACGGACGATCAGGCCCTCGATCATGGCGATCAGCATGGTGCTGAACGCCGGGATGTCCGGTACGCTGAACTCCCGGTCGGCCTGACCCTGCACGAGCAGCGAGGTCACCACCTCGTCGTAGCGCCGGTAGAGGTCGACGACCATCCGCCGCATGGATGCGTCCTCGAATGCCGTGCCCCAGAACACCATCATGGAGCTGTAGAGTTCGTAGTCCCTGATGAGTGACTCGATGAAGAACTCGCCCATGCGAATGAGCTTGTCACGGGATGATTTCAGGGGCGCGATCTCCGCGTTGATCCCGTCGAAGGTCTCATCCATCCAATAGGAGAACAGATCGATGAGAATCGCCTTTTTGGAGGGATAGTGCCAATAGATGCTGCCCTTGGAACGGCCGTACTCCGACGCTATGTCGTCGACGGTCGTGTTCACATAGCCCTTGCGCTGGAAACAGCGCATGGCCGCGATGATGATACGCCTCTTCTTGTCTCCGGTCGAGGCCTTGAACCCTCCCATACGCACACCATACGAACAGTATTCTGTCTACCAGTACTATACTGACCGGTCGGTATGTTAAAAGCAACCCCCCAAGGTGTCAAGAATAAATCAGAACAGCCCGGTGATGTTCCCCTCGTCGTCGATGTCGATCGAGAGCGCTGCGGGACTCTTCGGCAGGCCGGGCATGGAGAGGATCTTCCCGGTGGAGATGACCACGAAGCCCGCCCCTGCAGACACCTTGGCCGAGTTCACGTGGATGGTGAACGGCTCGTCCGGAAATCCCGGGACCTTGGGGTTGTCGGTCAGCGAGGACTGGGTCTTGGCGATACAGACCGGCAGGTCCGCATATCCCATGTTCTCGATGTGCCGGATATCCTTAAGAGCCTGTGACGAGAACTCCACCCCGGAGGCGCCGTAGACGTTCTTGGCCACGGCCTCCACCTTGGTGCGGATATCGTCGTCCAGGCCGTAGAGCATCCTGAGCTCAGAGGGCCTCTCGCTGAGCGAGGCGACCTTTTCCGCCAGCTCGAGCCCGCCTTCTCCTCCGCGCTCGCGGTAATCCGTGATCACCGCATCTATGCCCAGATCCGTAAGCCGGGATTTCAGCTCCGCGAGGTCGCTGTCCTTGTCGGAGAGAAAGCGGTTGATGGAGACCACGGCCGGCACCCCGAACCGGGAGAGGGTGTCCAGGTGCTTGCGGATGTTGCCCATCCCGTGGAGCACATAGGCACGCCAGGTCACGACCAGCACCGCGGCGCCTGGGTTCAGCCCGCTGCTGCGGCACTTGATGTGGAAAAACTTCTCCGCCCCCAGATCGGCCCCGAAGCCCGCCTCGGTCACGGTGTAGTCCGAGAGCTTCAGGGCCATTCGGGTGGCGATCACCGTGTTGCATCCGTGGGCGATGTTCGCAAACGGGCCTCCATGCACGAGCACGGGCGTGCCCTCGACCGACTGCACGAGGTTGGGGTTGACGGCATGCTTGAGCAGGGCAGCCATGGCCCCGCTCGCGCCCACGTCCCGCACGAAGATGGGCTTGCCCAGGAAGTCGTAGCCCACAACGATGCGGCTGACGCGATCTTTCAGGTCCTGGAGGCTGCTTGAGAGGCATAGGGCCGCCATGACCTCGGATGCGGCCGTGATCTCGAAGCCGTCCTCGCGTATGACGCCGTTGAGCCCCTTGTCTTCGAGCCCGAGGATGATGCTCCTCAGGCTGCGGTCGTTCATGTCGATCACGCGCTTCCAGACCACGTGCCTGGGGTTGATCTCCGGGTTCTTTCGCTGGTGGAGATGATTGTCCACCACGGCGGCCAGCAGGTTGTGGGCCGAGGTGATGGCGTGGAGGTCCCCGGTGAAGTGGAGGTTGATGTCCTCCATGGGCAGCACCTGGGAATACCCTCCCCCCGCGGCGCCTCCCTTGAGCCCCATGCACGGCCCCAGTGAGGGCTCGCGGATCGCCATCATGGCCCGCTTTCCGATCCTGCTCAGGGCCTGGCCGAGGCCGATGGTGGTCGTGGTCTTGCCCTCGCCCATGGAGGTGGGAGACATGGCGGTGACCAGGACGAGCTTTCCGTCTGGCGTCTCAGCTCTGTTCTCCAGGACCTTGAGCGGAACCTTTGCCACGAACCGCCCGTATGGCACGATATCGTCTTCGCTCAGCCCGATGGTCTCCGCAATCTCGCGGATTGGCCTAAGCGGTATGGACTGCGCAATCTCTATGTCAGATGTCATTCTGTGCCTCTTCTGAGCTTTCCGCTCACGGGATCATATCACAGCCGGGGTGTGCCGAGGCTGCGCAGCAGCCCTGTGAGGGCGTCCCTGCTCAAAATATGCTGGTTGAAAAAATCGAGGATCACCTTCATGTCGAACTCCAGCCTGATGCCCGGGGTCCGGGTATAGGACCTGTCCATCTCGGAGATCACCGTGATGTCCTCCCTGCCGATCTTCTCCTCCCGCATGAGGTCTTCGATGATGGCCTGCGGGTCCAGGTCCCTGATCACCCCCGGGGCGATGTCGCCCACCAGGGTCTTGGAATCGTCGTCCACGGGCAGCTCGAACCCGAAGGCATAATCGATGTCGAGCTTGCGGCGGATGGGTTCCACGAAAAAGGTGAACCCCGTGCTGATCAGCCCGATCTTGTATCCCATGATCTTCAGCGCCTGGATCAGCTCCATGGTTCCCGGACTCACCCGGGTGGCGTCCACGACGGCGTCGATGACATTGAGCGGCAGTCCTTCCAGGTATCCGGCCGTGTCGTATAGATAAGACTGGCTGCTCTCCCGGCCGGCGGGAGGCCTCAGCTTCCCGGACCCGATTCCCGAGAGGTCGAGGATCTCCCGCATGGTTCCGGGGTCCATGAAGCTCTGGGATATGTCGAAGAGCACGATCTTTTTCTTCTTGTTGAACACGTCCTCGGTCTGGAACATGGTGCTGATGTCCATGGAGTGCATGATCTGCTGCACCACGCCCTTGAGGTTGTCCGTGGGTACGCTGCTCCGGCTGACGTCGCAGAGGAGATCCATGAGGAATATGTCTTCCCGCGCCACCATCTCGCTGATCTCGATGTTGATGTTGTAGGCGCCGAGCTTCTCCGATATGGCCGCGATGATCCCCGGCTTGTCCTTTCCCACCAGGGTCAGGAGGATATTCGTCCTCTCCGCGCTGCGGGCAACCGGGATATATTTCTCCATGGAGAGTCGCACCCGGGTCTCCTCCGAGATCTTCCCGAGCAGCAGCCTGAACTCTTCCGGGGACTGTGTGGCTTCCTTGAGATCCACCACCAGGTAGATGGTGAAGAGCCCGTGCAGGACGTGCTGGTGCAAGTCGACGATGTTCCCGCCCACGGATGCGATCGGGGCGGTGATCCCTCCGACGAGCCCTACGGAATCCTGGCCGATGCCATAGACAATATACAGCATGCTTCTCATACGATCTCTCCTTGCATGGGATAGCCGGATTCTAAAGAATACAGCCGCATATGTGTAGAAAAAAATAATGCCCTCGCCGGGAAAAGGAAGTACCCGGCGATCTGCATTGCAGAGCGGTGTGTGCACGCAACGGCGGAGTACGGGGGACGCCCGGTCTATCCAGGCGGTCCCCACGGCGGGTTTCCGGCAGGCGTGCGCGTTACAGGCAGGCTCACTTGATAAGGCCGTTTTCCACGGCATAAAAGGTGAGCTGGGCGTTATTCTTCATGTTCATCTTTGCCAGGATGTTGGACCGGTAAGTGCTGATGGTCTTCACGCTCAGGTTCAGGCTCTGCCCCACTTCGGTGACGGTCTTGCCCGATGCGAGGAGGAGCATCACCTGGTACTCACGATCCGAGAGCTTTTCATGAGGCTGCTTTTCACTGTGCCTGTCGATCTCGGTCGCCAGTATCTCGGCCAGGGTCTGGCTGACATACCTGCCGCCGTGAGACACCCGGTGGACCGCCTGAATGAGCTCTATGGGCGCGCTCGCCTTGGTGAGATACCCTGATGCGCCAGCCCTGAGCGCCCGGACGGCGTACTGCTCTTCGGGATAGATGCTCAGGATGAGCACCCCCACATTCGGTTTGATCTGCTTGATCTCCGAGGTTACCTCGAGTCCGCTCCTGCCGGGCATGCCGATATCGAGCAAAACCATATCGCATGCATTCTTCCAGAGGAACTCTATGACCTCCCCGCCGTTTTCGGCTTCACCTACCACCTCAATATCCGGGTCGTCGGCAAGGATCTGCTTCAAACCGGTTCTCACGATCGGGTGGTCGTCAGCGATGAGAACTCTGACCATTCTATGCTCCCTCTCTCTTCTTCATGTCGTGAACCGGGAATCCGGTATTCTCATGATTTTCTCTTTTCTGACCGGGAACCTGCTGATCACGCGCGGCCGACAAGGGCCGGCGGGTGTACAGCTCTTGCGCCCGTCAGGATCCATATGCCAAGGGGAAAGCCCTCCGGAAAAAACGATCCGCACCCGGGATTTTCCGTCAGCGCCGTTATACTGCCAATTATTGCCACTGAATACAAGCCCATTCTGAGCATTTCCCTGAATCTGGATGAAAACGACAAGGATCAGAAACGGTTATCAGGCTGCCTGCAGAAAGAGTCGTTGTGGAAAAGGTTTTCCCCTGTGTCTGGGTAAACAATTTCTCACGCTCACGGCTTTTTCCCTGATACATAAACCCAATATAATGATTTTATTTATCTTAATTTATGGCATACACCTTGCTCATTGATAAGATTATCTTTTTAATTACATGTTATTTTTCAGTTACTTCGGGGAAAAAGGGGGTTATCATGGCAAGCGAAGACATGAGCGTACAGGATAGTCGGAACTGCAACCGTGCCGTCCAGGTTATCAGCCATCTGATCAGAAACGAATGCCAGGGCTTCATCCTTCCCCCTTCAGAGGTAAGGCGCATGCTGGGTATCCCTAGGCACTGCCGCACCTGGTATCTGCACAGAAACATCATTACATTGCGAAAAAGGCTCGCAAACTCGTTCATATGCATGTCGGTGAGCCCCGAGCAGGGGATCTGCTTTACCGTGTACAAGGCCCCCAGGCAGTGCACGGTCAGGGTATCGCCCGTCCAGTGACATTGATCCGGGACGAAAGCTCAGGAACCATCTGCGGATAACCGGCCTGCCTGCGGGCCTGTTATCCGCAGCTTAAAGAGAAAGACACAAACATTTTTTCCTCCCTCTATCCCAAGAGAAGCCGGGGCCTCTTACAAAGGGGCCCCGGCAGTGCTCTTTTTCAATGGCAGGGGACCATCTCCGCCGTGACGGTCAGAGAGGAATCACCCTTGCTTGATTTAGCCCAGGCACCTTCTATATCTACCTCTATAGCGCGATTTCTCTGAAAACATCCCGCTACCTTAAAAAAAGGAGCACTGGTGGAAATCTGGCCTGGGAAACCGTATCCTCTCGGAGCGACGTACGACGGATTCGGAACAAACTTTTCGATTTTCTCTGAAGCGGCGCACCGGGTGGAGCTCTGCCTCTTCGACGATTCGAACCGGGAAACCCGGCTGGATCTCCCCGAAGTAACCGCCTACTGCTGGCATGTCTACCTCCCCGGGACAGGCCCGGGGCAGCGGTACGGTTTTCGGGTCCACGGTCCCTGGGACCCCGCCTTGGGCAACCGGTGCAACCCTGCCAAGCTCCTCCTGGACCCCTATGCCAAGGCGATCGAAGGACAGGTCAGGTGGAACCCGGCCATGTTCCCCTATCGCTTCGGGGAAGAAGACGACCGGATGGAAACCACGGACAGCGCCCCCTTCGCCCCCCGGTCCGTGGTGGTGAACCCGTACTTCGACTGGGCCGAAGACCGCCCCATAAGGCGCCCGCTCCACGAAACCGTGATCTATGAAGCCCATGTGAAGGGGTTCACTATCCGGCATCCGGATGTCCCCGAGGCAATCAGGGGCACCTACACCGCGCTTACGCACCCTTCGGTCCTGAACCATCTCAAAGGCCTGGGCATCACGGCAGTCGAGCTGATGCCCATACACCAGTTCATCCACGACGAGCACCTGATCAAAAAAGGCCTGAGAAACTACTGGGGATACAACTCCATCGGCTATTTCGCCCCCCACAACGAGTACTCGAGCACGGGCGGGGCCGGGCAGCAGGTCCAGGATTTCAAGCAGATGGTCAAGGTGCTGCACGATGAAGGGATCGAGGTGATCCTGGACGTGGTGTACAACCACACCGCAGAGGGCAACCACCTGGGCCCCATGCTCTGCTTCAGGGGTATCGACAATGCCGCCTACTACCGCCTGGAACAGAGCGACAGGCGCTACTATACCGACTACACCGGCACCGGCAACAGCCTCAACATGGCGCACCCCCACGTGCTCCAACTCATCATGGATTCTCTCCGCTACTGGGTGCTTGATATGCACGTGGACGGGTTCCGGTTCGATCTGGCGGCAACGCTGGCCCGCCAGCTGCACGATGTGGACAGGCTCTCGGCGTTCTTTGACCTCATCCAGCAGGACCCGGTCGTGGGGCAGGTGAAGCTCATTGCCGAGCCCTGGGATGTGGGGGTGGGCGGTTACCAGGTGGGAAATTTCCCCCCCCAGTGGTCTGAGTGGAACGGCAAGTACCGGGACTGCATCCGGGACTTCTGGCGCGGGCAGGACCAGACCCTGGGCGAGTTCGCCTACCGCTTCACCGGCAGCTCGGACCTGTACGAGAACACGAGCCGCCGGCCCTTTGCAAGCATCAACTTCGTCACGGCCCATGACGGGTTTACCCTGCACGATCTGGTTTCCTATAACGAAAAGCACAACGAGGCCAACCTGGAGGAAAACCGCGACGGCGAAAGCAACAACCGGTCATGGAACTGCGGCACCGAAGGCCCGGCCGGCGACCCGGATATCGTCGATCTCCGCTGCAGGCAGAAAAGGAATTTTCTGGCGACCCTGATACTCTCCCAGGGGGTGCCCATGCTCCTGGGGGGTGACGAGATCGGCCGCACCCAGCAGGGCAACAACAATGCCTATTGCCAGGACAATGAACTTTCCTGGTTTGACTGGAAGTCCGCCGATACCTGCCTCCTGGAATTCGTCAAAGGACTCATTGCGCTCAAGAGAGAGCACCCGGCGTTCAGGCGCAAGAGATGGTTCCAGGGAAGACCGATCAAGGGCACGCAGGAGCACGACATCTGCTGGTTCACCCCGGACGGCCGGAAGATGGCGGATGAGAACTGGGATGAACACTTCGCCAAGTCCATCGGCATTTTTCTCAACGGCAAGGGGATCGCCGGTCTGGACGAGAGAGGAAACAGGATTGTGGACGACAGTTTCTACCTGCTCATCAACGCCCACCACGAGCCCATTGTCTTTATTGTTCCTTCCGCTATGCTGGGGAACTCCTGGGCTGTAGTTTTCGACACCACGGTCGAGGCATTCCTCGAGGACAGGCCCCTGCATTCTCCCGAGGAGGAGATACGGGTTCAGGGACGATCGATGGTTCTTCTTCAGAGGACGGCATGAGATGCAAAGCCTCCCGCTTGCCACCTATCGTGTCCAGTTCCAGCCGGGGTTCACCTTCGACCATGCCGCACACATTCTGGACTACCTTGCATCCCTGGGCGTGACCCATCTCTACGCATCCCCCTGTCTCCAGGCGGTGCAGGGCAGCACCCATGGTTACGATGTGGTGAGCCATACCAGGGTGAACAGGGAACTGGGCGGGGAAAAGGGTCATGAGCTGCTTGTCGGGGCACTGCACAAGACCGGCATGGGCCAGGTCCTGGACATCGTCCCCAACCACATGGCCGTGGCGGGAGACGAGAACGAGTGGTGGTGGGATGTTTTGGAAAACGGCCAGTCAAGCCAGTATGCGTCATACTTCGACGTGGACTGGGCCCCGGAGGAGACCCGATTCGGCAACAAGATCCTGCTCCCCATCCTGGGCGACCATTTCGGCCGGGCCCTGGAAAAGGGGGAGATCAGGCTTGCGCGGGAGCAGGGCGGCTTCTCCATCCACTACTACGAGAACATGTTTCCGGTCGACCCCCGTTCTCTCGCATCTCTCATTGCCAGAGCGGGAGAGGACATTAGCTCGCCCGAGCTCGGCTTTCTCGCGGACGCCCTGGGCTCGCTTCCCCTTCCCTCTTCCACCGACCGGGAGAGCATCCGCAGGAGACACCGCGACAAGGAGGTGATCAGGAGGCTCCTGGAAAGGGTCCTCGACGAGCACCCCGAGGTCGCCAGGCGCATGGACGCCCTCATTGCCGAGCTCAACGAAAGCCCGGACGCCCTCGAGGCACTGCTGGACGGCCAGAACTACCGCCTGGCCTACTGGCGTACGGCAAACCAGGACCTGGGATACCGGCGCTTCTTCGACATCAACTCTCTGGTCGGACTGCGCACGGAAGACGAGGAGGTATTCGAAGACACGCATCGCCTCGTTCTGAAGTGGCTTCGCCAGGGGGTGATCGACGGGATGCGCGTGGATCATCCGGACGGGCTCAGGGACCCTTCCACCTATCTGGGGAGACTCCGCAAGGCAGGGCCCGAGTCATGGATCCTGGCGGAGAAGATCCTCCAGCCCGGCGAGGGCCTGCGGCCGGACTGGCCGGTTGACGGCACCACGGGATACGAGTTCATCTATCTTCTCACGCACCTTCTGGCGGACGCCCGGAGCAGCGACGCCTTCACCCGGTTCTACGGGGAATTCACCGGCGAGACCAGGGGCTACCAGGAGGTGCTCAGGGAAAAGAAGCTCCTGGTCATCGACGATCTCTTCGGGAGCGACCTGAACCGTCTCGCTACGCTCATGATGACCATCTGCGAGAGCCACCGGCGGTATCGCGACTATACCCGCCAGGATATCGCCCAGGCACTGCGCGCCCTCATTGCGGCGTTTCCGGTATACCGCACCTATATCAACGCAGGTGCCGGCTGGATGGCGGACCAGGACAGGCGGATCATCGCCATGGCCGTCGATCGGGCCAAACAGGATGCGGATGTCGACCCAAATCTGCTTGATTTCATAAGAGAAATCTTCATGCTCAAGGTGAATGGTCACCGCGAGTCGGAGTTTGTCATGCGATTCCAGCAGCTCACCCCTCCGGTTATGGCAAAAGGTGCCGAGGACACGGCCTTTTACACCTACAACCGCTTCATTGCCTTCAACGAGGTTGGAGGGGACCCGGACTCGTTCGGAATCGATGCCGGGCTCTTCCATCTCCGGATGAACGAGCGGCTCAAGACGCACCCGTTCACCATGCTCTCAACCTCCACCCACGACACGAAGCGGAGCGAGGATGTGAGGGCAAGGCTTGCGGTCATCTCCGAGATTCCCGAGCAGTGGCGGGACGCAGTCCGCAGGTGGGCCGCCCGGGCGGAACATTACCGGACAGGGGATTTTCCGGACAGAAACACGGAGTACTTTCTTTACCAGACATTGGTGGGCGCCTGGCCCATCGGGGAGGACCGCCTCCTGCCCTATCTGGAGAAGGCCTCAAGGGAGGCGAAGACTCATACCTCCTGGACGGCTGTCGATCCTGTATACGAAGATTCCTTGAAATCGTTCGCCTCGTCCCTGCTCCATGACCTCGCGTTCATCCACGACCTCCAGTCGTTTGTGGGGCTCGTGGCCGGCCCCGGGCGTATCAACTCGCTCGCGCAGACACTTCTCAAGCTCACGGCTCCGGGTATTCCGGACATCTACCAGGGATGCGAGTTGTGGGACTTGAGCCTGGTAGACCCGGACAACCGGAGACCTGTCGATTACCGGCACCGCCGCGACCTTCTCGGTGGAACAGAAGGCATGAAACCCGAGCAGATTTTGCACGGCATGGAATCCGGCCTTCCGAAGCTCTGGACGATCCACCAGGCGCTCGCGCTTCGCAGGCGCATGTCCGGGGCCTTCGGAGAAAGGTCGTCCTACCTGCCCCTGGAAATCCTCGGACCTCAGGCGGAATATGCCGTGGGCTTCACCCGGGGCGACACGATTGCGGTCGTGGTGCCCCGACTGAACCTCAAGCGGGGTAATGACTGGGACGACGACACCCGGGTCGAGCTGCCGGGAGGCGCATGGGAAAACGTGCTTTCCGGTGAGGTGTACCAGGGCTCTCCGATACGGATCGGCGAGCTCCTGAAAAAGTTCCCGGTGGCGCTCATGAGCCGGGATACGGGATGACAAAGGAGGAAGGAAGAAGGTGAAGGCCCTTAAAAACCAGCCGCCGGCAGCGGTCATGGTTCACGAACAGAGTCTGACATGGCCGTAACCCGCGTGTGGGCGCCATATGCCCAGCAGGTGCTGATGGTTGTCGACGGAACGTCGTTTCCCATGTTGAGCATGAGGCACGGCTGGTGGATGCTGGACAGCCAGTCAGCCCGGCACGGCTCGGATTACGCCTTTGTGCTCGACGGCTCCGACCCCCTTCCCGATCCCCGGTCGCCGTGGCAGCCCTACGGGGTCCACGGTTTTTCCCGGATGCTCGATCACGCTCTCTTCCCCTGGACAGACGATCACTGGCAGGCCCCGCCCCTTTCCAGCGCCGTGATCTACGAGCTGCATACAGGCACCTTCAGCCCGCAGGGCACCTTCCAGGGTGTGGCGCAGAAACTGGATCATCTCGTCGATCTGGGGATTACACACATCGAGCTCATGCCGGTGAACAGCTTTTCCGGGACACACGGATGGGGGTACGACGGGGTGGACCTCTTCGCCCCGCACGAGCCCTACGGCGGCCCCGCAGGGCTCAAGGAGCTGGTGGATGCGTGCCATTCCAGAGGACTCGCGGTGATCCTCGATGTGGTCTACAATCACCTGGGTCCCGAGGGGAATTATCTCAGCCGGTTCGGCCCCTATTTCACCGGCAGGTATTCGTCCCCCTGGGGCGAGGCGGTGAACTTCGACGGCCCGGGCAGCGACGAGGTGCGCCGCTTCTTCATCGACAACGCCCTCATGTGGTTGAGGGACTATCACGTGGACGCGCTGCGCCTGGATGCGGTGCACGCCATCATCGATACCTCGTCCGTCCATTTTCTCGAAGAGCTCTCCCGGGAAATCGAGATGCTTCAGGCCCGGACCGGACGGCACCTCGCACTCATGGCCGAGAGCAATCTGAACGATCCCCGGATCGTTCAGCCCCGCGAGATCGGCGGGTATGGAATCGACGCCCAGTGGAGCGACGATTTTCACCACGCCGTGCACACCGTGCTCACGGGTGAGAGAAGCGGGTATTACGAGGACTTCGGAACCCTCTCCGACCTGGCCCAGGCCATGGAGGAGATCTTCGTCTACAGCGGGCGCTACTCGGCATTCCGGGGCCGCAGGCACGGAAGGGCCGTCCGGGGCATGTCCGGGAACAGGTTCCTCGCCTATCTCCAGAACCACGACCAGATCGGGAACCGGGCCCGCGGGGAGAGGGTCAATCAGCTCGTGGATATTCAGCGGTTCATGCTTGGTTCGGCCCTCGTATTCACCTCCGCCTGCATCCCGCTGATCTTCCAGGGAGAGGAGTGGGCCGCATCGTCTCCCTTCCAGTATTTCACCGACCACCAGGACAAGGAGCTGGGCAAGGCGGTGATAACCGGAAGGAGAGAGGAGTTCGCAGCCTTCGGATGGGACCCCGAGGACATCCCGGACCCGCAGGACCCAGCCACGTTCGAGCGTTCCAGGCTCCTCTGGGACGAGATCGACCGTGAACCGCACGCGTCCGTGCTTGCCTGGTATAAAAGCCTCATCAGGCTCCGCCGCGAGCTGCCCGTGCTCAAAGACGGCTCTTTGAGCCGGATCCTGATCTCGTACAACGAAGAGGAGCAGTGGCTTGTCATGAACCGGGGGCCTGTCATGACGGCCTGCAACTTCTCCCGGCACGAGAGGAGGATCGGGATCTATGACGGCCGGAGGAGAAAGGTGGTCCTCACCTCGCGCAGCGGCGTCGTGTACCGGGAGGATTCACTCGCCCTTCCCGGGGAATCCGCAGTCATCCTCCTTAGTCTGGAAGAGGACGGCGCGGCGTGAACCATGGCATGCCCCGGCTTCTTGGGCACACACGGCACGAGTCGAGCACAAAGAAGACCTGAAAGGCCGGATTCGGCACAAGGGGTTGAATGTCCGGGCACCCGGGCTAAACTTGATATATGGGTACCGGACAAGCACTACAGTCTCTAGGAAAGCTTCATAACATGATCGTATTTTCAAAGGTGTAGCATCTGTGTTTGCGGATATGCATCATCTGCCCTCCCGTGACGCGGCAGATACCGTTCACCTGGGACCGTTCTTTTCGCGGGCATGAGATTGTGCCCGCTCATGCGGCGAATTTCTGATGAACGGGAGATGTCGGTGCTTCTCGTACATCCATGGTCAAAAACACCCGTGAATGCAAGGATGTCATGGAAACGACGCAATCATTGTATCAGGATGGCAGAAATATCTGGAAAAAAGGCAAGGCTCACCGTGTAACCTTTATCATCGACGCCCAGGATTATTTCACCGCCTTTGTCGAGGCGGTCCTGAAGGCCGAACGCTCCGTCTATATCACGGGCTGGGACATCGACAGCCAGCTCACCCTCATCCGCGGGGACGAAAAACCGGACTTCCCCGTGCGTCTCGGTGAATTCCTGAGCTATGTAGTCCTCAAGAAACCGCATCTCCATGTCAATATCCTGGACTGGGACTTTTCGGTTCTCTATACGTTCAAACGCGAGTATCTTCCGGCGTGGAAGTTCTCGTGGAAGACCGGCCAACGTGTCCATTTCCACCTGGACAACTACCTGCCGCCGGGCGCATCGCACCACCAGAAGATCGTGGTAATCGACGACCGTATCGCCTTTACGGGCGGGATCGATCTCACCCACGTACGCTGGGACACCCCGGAACATCTCCCGGACGATCCCCGCAGGTCCGATTCCTGGGAAGAAAACTACCCGCCGTTCCACGATGTGCAGATACTTGTCGACGGCGAGCCTGCGGCGTTTCTCGGAGAGCTGTTCCGGCAGCGGTGGCGCTATGCCGCGCGGAAAGAGCTTCCTCTTCCCGGGGCAACAACCTCCGACCCCTGGCCGCAAAGGTGCATCCCGGATATCCGTCAGATCGATGTCGCGATATCCAGGACACAGGGCAGATACCGGGAAAAACCCGAGATACGGGAGGTGGAGTCGCTCTGGGTGGACGCCATCGCATCGGCACGCAGGCACATCTACATCGAGTCTCCTTTCTTCACCTCCTCCAAGGTGGCGGGCGCCGTCTCCAAGAGGCTCTATGAGGCTGACGGACCCGAGATCGTGGTGGTGACGAGGAAAAAAAGCCATGGGTGGCTGGAGGAAAGCACCATGGACGCCATCAGGGCGCACCTGGTGAAGCGGGTGAGGCGGGTCGATACGGGCGGCAGGTTCGGGATTTATTATACCGAGCACCCTGACAGACCGGATGTGCTGTTCGAGGTGCATTCCAAGATCCTCATCGTGGACGACACCTTTCTTCGTATCGGATCTTCAAACATATCCAACCGTTCCATGGGCCTGGATTCCGAGTGCGACTTGAGCCTGGAGACCTGGGGGCACCCGGATGCGAAAAGGGCCTGCAGGGATCTGCGGGACAGTCTTCTGGCCGAGCACCTGGGCTCGACTCCTCGGAAGGTGGAAGAAACCATTGACAAGACCGGGTCATTGATCCGGACCATCGAGGCCCTGGCCGGCCCGGAGCGGACCCTGCGTCCACTGGATGTCTCTCCCGTGGAAAGGAATATCCTCTCACAACCCTACCTGGTGGATCCCGAACGCCCCATGGATCCGGATGATTTCATCGAGAGGTTCATCGACAAGGAAGATCATCACTCCGGAAGAAGGCGGCTCATCGTGTTCGCCGCACTGATCCTCGCACTCATCGCCCTGGCGGCTGCCTGGAAATGGTCGCCGCTTGCCGAATACCTGGACATCGGCGTCATGTCCGCATGGATCGGCTCCCTGAGCGGCTATCGTTTCATGCCGGCCATTATCCTGGTGCTGTACGTGCTGGGCGGGCTGGTGGTCTTTCCAGTGACGGCCATGGTGGCCATAACTGCGGTGCTCTTCCCTCCCTTGACCGCACTGGCGCTCTCGGTGGCCGGGGCGATGATGAGCGCATCGGTGGTCTACTGGATCGGCAGGATCGTGGGAAGGGATTTCGTGAGAAAGGTGGCGGGCAGAAGGATCAACCAGCTCAGCAGGCGCCTTGCCCGGCAGGGCCTGCTCGCCATGACCATCATCCGGTTCATCCCGGTTGCGCCCTTTTCCGTGGTGAACCTCGTGGCAGGTGCCTCCCACATCGGATTCCGGGACTACTTCGTCGGGACCCTGATCGGCATGACGCCGGGGTTCATCGCTATTACGCTGTTCACGGAGTCGCTCCTGAGCTTTCTCTTCGAGCCCGATATCGTCAACATCACGATCCTCGCGGGCATCACCCTGGTGGCCGTGGTCCTCCTGGTATGGCTGAAAAAACGCATAGCCGGAAGGATGGAGCAATCCGCCGGGGAGAAGGCGTTATGACCGGGAACACGCTGCAGGAGCCAGGCTCACGGAGGATCAAGGTCGCCACGTACAATATCCACGGATGGATCGGCACGGACCAGCGGCAGATGCCTTTACGGGCGATCCGGGTCATCAGCGAGCTCGATGCCGATATCGTGGCCCTGCAGGAGGCCAACTTCTCACTGGAGGAGGGCGGCCATCTCGACGAGGCGTTCTTCTCCACGCTCACGGACATGGAGGTGGTCCTCGGCCCCACATTCTTCAAGTATGCCCTGCACTATGGAAACGTCCTGCTGAGCAGGTTCCCGATCATACGGTTCCACCGCATCGACCTGAGTGCTCATCCGTACGAGCCCCGGGGCGCCATCGACGCGCTGATCAGAATCGGCGGCACGACCGTCCGGGTGCTGACCGCACACCTGGGCCTGCGTGCGATCGAGCGGAAATTCCAGGCGGACATGCTCATGCAAACCCTTTCGAGCGGGTTCCAGGGAACGGTCATCGTCCTGGGCGACTTCAACGAGTGGACCCTGCGGCGCGCGGCCCTGAAAAGGCTCTATTCGCTCTTTGGAAAGACAAAAACCCCCCGGACCTTCCCCTCGATCTTCCCCGTCTTCTCGCTCGACCGGATCATGGTCTCCCCCCCGGGGTCTCTGGTTGAGATCCAGGTACACAAGAGCCTCGACATCATCATGGCATCGGACCACCTGCCGGTCACCGGCATCGTCGAGATCTGATGAATGTCGGGTTTTCAAGATGATGATCTCGGCCGCGATCTCTGCGATGATTTCCCAGGAACCCGATGGCGTATATGGGGACGCAAACAACCGCACAGCGGCTACTTGCTTTTTCTCCAGACCGTATCCTGATCCGACTTGAACCGGACGACCCCTCCCTCGTCTGGGGAATAGAGGAGATTCATCAGGTTCGTCTCGCCGTCCCGGTCCAGGTAATAGATCGAATATAAGGTAGTGTTGTACAGATGGCCCTTCTCCGCTTCGACCTTCTCGACCGTGTACTCGAACACCCCGGTTCCGGAACTGATCACGATCCTTTCCCGGGAAAAGTCAAAGGTCACGCCGGCGTTCTCTTTCTCGTCTGTCTGCCACACGCCGACGAGCCCCTCGGGTATGGTTGGGCTTGCGTTACAGCCTGCAAGAAACGCCATGGGAACCACGACAAAAACTATTGATAAAAGAAAAAAGGTACGCATCCTCATGCTCATTCCTCCTTATTCCCGAGAACCTGCATCAGGGCATCGACCACCCTCGGGTCGAACTGCTTGCCCGCCTCTTCCCGGATTTCCCTGAGCACCGCATCCATGCTCTTGCCCTTCCGGTAGGGCCTGTCTGAGACCATGGCGTCAAAGGAATCTGCCACGGCGAGGATACGTCCGCACAGGGAGATGTTTCCCCCTGAAAGACCGCGCGGGTAGCCCTTGCCGTCGAAGCGTTCATGATGCTGGAGCACTGCCGGGATAATGTCCCGGTACGGGGTGATGGGCTCCAGGATGCGGAAGCTGTCTTCCGGATGCTTCCGGATGATGTCGAACTCCTCTTCCGTGAGCTTCTCGGGTTTGTTCAGGATCGGCCGCGGGGTTCTGACCTTGCCGATGTCGTGGAGAAGGCCTGCCTTATTGAGGGTCACGAGGTCCTTTTCCGGGAGACCCATGACCTTCCCTATCCTGACTGCCATATCCGCGACACGCTCGGAATGCCCGGCGGTCCAGGAAGATTTGGCGTCCACCACCCGGGCAAGGGCGGTGAGTGTTCCCCAGTTGAGCTGGTTCATTTCTTCGATGAGACTTGCATTGGCAAATGCCGCGGCCATCCGGTCCGCAATCTGACGGGCATGGATGATGTAATCGGGTGAACGCTCTCTTGCGTGCCTTTCCGCAAGCACGATGAACGCGAACAGACCTTCCTTCATCATGATGGGAAGAATCAGGAACATCGCCATGTCCTGAGAAGAAAGCCGGTGGAGATACGAGGGCAGGTCATCATCCCTGTGCAACACGATATATTCCCTGTACCTGCTCAGTGGTTCCAGGTCCTCAGCCGGTATGGCCAGCGGGATGATTGCGGGCTTCGAATGCCTGCCCTCCCGCCCCGTCATCTCCCGGGTATAGAGGTACCATGCACTGCTCTCGGCCGAGTCGCGGATATACACCCCTACTTCATCACTGGGCAGTACATCGCCGATTCGGGAGAAAAAGGTCTCGACGATTTTGTCTGTATCGAGCAGCGAAAGAATCGCCCGGTCGATGCCGGCCATGGCCTTCAGCGTATTGAACTGCTGGTTCAGCTTGATCGCCATGGTATTGAAGGATTCCGAGAGCTTTTCGAACTCATCCCCGCTCCTGACCACCTCGTGGGAAACAAGCTCCCCCCGGGAGATCATTCTGGTGCTCTCTTTGAGCCTTTCAAGAGGAATCAGGCTCTTTCTGATCTGACGCATGCTCAGCAGCAGCACAAAAAGCAGGGCCGTGAGGAAGACGGGAACGTAGATATTCCTGAACATGGCGCCGGGTGCATGGATAATCTCCTTGGGTTCGCTCAGGACCAGCCTCCACATATTACCAATAAATTTGCATTTCAGAAAGATGTATCCACAACTGGAAAGGTATGTACCCGAGCCTGCCGACCAACTGAAGCCCCGGGAAAGAGATTCATTGACCGGCAGCGCATCCAGCAGTTGTTTCCCGTGGTCTCCAGGCAGGTTGGTATACAGGATCTTTTTCTCATCCAGAATGCTCAGTCTGACCGGCCCATCATCTGCCTCTTCATCATACGTACCAAAGAGGTATTCGAGATTGACCTTTGCTATGGCATAAGAGCGGACCGATTGCCCGGGTATCCACCGGACAAGAAACACCGATGCGGTGTCTTTGCCCTCATAATCCGTCAAAACCATGGTCATTCCGGAAGAAAGGGGTTGCAGGCGCTGGCTCGTGATGGCGGGCAGCGACTGCTCCTCGCCGGAAATCATGGCATACATCCCCTTGTCGCCGTCGAATACTGCGATGCAGAGGAAATGAGCCGACACGGATTCGTCGTTCGGGCGTATCATAGGAGCCATTTCAGAGGAAGAAGAGTGTACCAGGTGGGAGGAGATCATCTCCAGTTCCTTGTCCAGGAAAACCATACGGTCGAATACGGCCATGCTCTGAGAAAAGGCGTTCCTCTGCAGGCCGCGCAGCTCATTGGCCATAATCACCCGGTTCACCTGAACATACGAGATGACCGCAAGGATCGTCATGGGAAGGAGTGCACAGAGGATAAAGAGCATATAAACCCGCCTGGCGAATCTGCTCTTGAGAAAAGTCCGAGGGAGCATCATGGGATGGAACCCTAGAGGATATCCTTTGCCAGGCCTATGTATGCCCCGTCATAGGCCCTGATGATATCGTCCCAACTGGGTTGGGAGACGATCGGCGAGCTCGACTTCCCATTCTTGCCGACACTGTATAGATCGAAATCCGTATTGATGGGGTTCATCTTCTTATTCTTTCTGCACTTGCCCTTGTTTGTCATATTGGCAATATTCAGGTACTGATAGGGATTCCCCCAGGGGTCCTCTTTCCCGCCCTGCCCGATATCGATGAGACTGTCGGGATATCTCCCTTTCTCGGCGAAATACTTTTGAAGCACGAGCTCGATAACGACTATGTCGCTTATCGCCTCCTGAGTGAGCACCTTGTCCCGGTAGGCCAGATACGAGGGAACGGCAATCCCGCTGACCGTACCCACGATGGCCACCACCAGGATGAGCTCCAGGAGGGTCAGGGCACTGTTGCTCCCGAGGATCCCGGGCAGAAGGGAGTGGTGATGTTTTTTCCTTCTCATCGCAGTCGATCCCTGTTTTTCTGGTGGCTCCTCTTTACTGAATACGAGCATTCTCAATTCATCATCTCTTCATGAAACGTGCATCCTTGTAAAAACCACCCTGCTTTTCCGGAAGGTCGGGAAGGCAGCCACTGTTTCATCTTGTTCGCCAATGGTTTCTATCGGAAAAAGGAGTGATCCGGTTAAATTTGATTTTTTCCACCGGGAAGGGCTCCCCTGAGGAGAGATCAGCCCTGCCCGATATGTCAGGCCCGATCTTCGAGCACCTTTCTGAACACGGATACAAGAATCTTATTGAGGAGGGGCAACACTACCGGAACCGCCAGAAGCCAGACGAGAACGGCACGAAAAACCCGGTCTCCGGCATATCCCAAGGCGCTCGAGAGGTCCGCCCGGAAAAGGGTCATGACGTTCTCGACATCTTCGGCCGCGGCCGGTGTGCCGAAGAGGTGCCCCCCCAGCATGATAAACGGGACAAGAAGAATGACCTGCAGCGGGCAGACAAACCAGTTCGCGAACTGGATAGCCGCCATGTTCAGCCGGAACGTCACGGCAACACAGGCGCACAGGAAGGTGGTGATCCCCAGGATGGGGAAAATGCCCAGCACTGCTCCCCAGGCAATGCTCAGGGCGATCTTCTCCGGTGCCGCCCCCTGTTTGAGCAGGTCGAGAACCGGAGCGAAAACCCTCTTGTGCAAATATTGAATCATGGAACCAACATAGCCTTTTTTTTGTGCCGATGACAACTGATAGATGCATACAAGAAACATATCCGGTCCATTTCTTCCGACAAGCGTGCCGTCGCGAAAGGGATACCCGGCTGTCCGGCACCTGGTCTGCGCGCCTGAAAAACAAGGGCCAAAGCCCTTGCGAACAGATCTCATATGGTCTAGTATCCATCATATAAAAGACAACGGCAAACCAATGGCGTATCGTGTCTTCTTGAGCGAGGCGGTCTCCTTGCAGCGGCACATCGTCGGAAAATGAGACAAGCGTGAGAAAAAAGAAAAACACCCGGAAAAAATCGGAACAGCAGGATGTACAGGTCCCGGAAACAGGAATCGCCAGAATCGAGAGCTTCCGGTTCGGCGAGGCAACGGTGCGGGTCCGCGAGGTGGACGTCAATACCTGGCAGTGCTCGATGGACGAAGGGGTGATCGGATTCGTGACCTATACCCCCGAGTACAAGTTCAAAACCGACGGCAGGGGAAGGGACTACGGCTATCGGGCGTTTCATTCGCGATCCCGGGAAGGCGCCGAAGATCACCCGGCAACGGAGGTGAACACGTATTCCTCTCTCAGGAACGCGGCCCGGGCCGTGGTAGCCCATCACTACAGCGGAAGGCGATATACCTATGTCCACGACAATATCGCCATACTCGAAGGTCAGGTCGTTCCGGAAAGTGTATTCAAGGGCAGAAAGATCATCAAACCCCTCCTCGAAAACACCCGGAAGTAAGACGCCGGCAGCCCATGACTCCAGCCGGTCCTGCCCGAACGGAATCGTAAAAAAACAGAGTTACCGGTATTCCCTGTCCGAGAGGCCGGTGAGGATCCCGAGCAGCATGTCGAGCAGGGGCTGCCTGGCCTCCCGTATCTGCGCTTCGTCCTTCGCACTTGCAGCCTGGAAAAACTCGCGACAAATCCCCTGCTGGTGTTCGGAGAAATGCGCGACAAAGGTCTTGTGGCCGGTATCCGGCATTTCTTCCTGTCTGTTCCTTCTCCCGTGCGCCCAGTTGATGACATGGGAAAAGTAGATCAGCGCCCGGTCCAGCAGGATGAAGGGGAACTGGATGTTGTGGTTGGGCCCCACGATGAGCACGAAGTCGCCGAGGCTCTTCTTCATCTGGAACCTGCCCACCTTCGGGCCCTTGATCTCGGTGGTCACCATGCGCTTTCCCCCCACCAGGGCGGAACCGGCGCCCAGTATGGCGCCGGAGACCGCAAACACTCCGAAGCTGATCCCGGCCGTGGCCGCATCGAGACCCAGTCCGATGCCCGTGCCCGCTGCTGCGCCTGCCGCGGCTATCTGATAAGGTCTCAAGCCCAGGAGACTCCAGGTTTTCTCGTGGAACAGGTCCTTGCCTGCGATTGACTGCTCCGGGAGCCGGTAATCGAAGATGTTGTGCTTGAAGAGCCTCCGGATTTCGAGATGGGTTTTCCGCTCCACATCCCGTATATGGTCCTGATATTCGCCGACGAGCTTCTTCCTGACTTCCTCGAGATCCTCTCCCTGGGAATAGCTCCGCGATGTCTGATAGGCAAGGCACGTCTCGATCATTCCGCAGATATGCCAGGCGGCCTGGTTCAGCCGCCGGCGCCAGTCATCCCTGACGGCCCGGATCACCGGGACAAGCGAAGGCTCCCACTCCTGGTCGATGGATTTCAGGCTCTCCAGCAGCGCCACCCTCTCCGCATAGGTGGCCCGGTGGGCATTGAAGATCCGCACCGAGTTGAAGTGCTTGCGCAACTCGTCGCGCCACTGCGGGATGAAGGCCCTGTCCTCTTCCTTGCTGTTGATGACCGCCATCCTGGGTATTCCCGTCATGCGCAGGATCTCCATCTCGGCCCGGTCCACGGAACGGAGCGGCCTGGAGGCGTCGAGCACGTAGATGATGCCGGCGCCCCGGCTCAGGGGTCGCAGCAGCTCGCACTCCCCGCGGAACAGGGGATCGTCGCAGTGCTCCCTGAGAAACAAGTCGAGCATGCCGGGCCCCTCGTGCTCCCGGAACCAGGCCAGAGCCGCCTTGGGAGACTGGAATCCCGGGGTGTCTACGAACCGTACGATCTCAACACCGTCGATCACCACCGGGAAGGTGCGGCATACCGTAGTTTCCCCGGGGATGGGCGTAATGCGGACACTGTCGTCCTCGGTCAGGGTGGACACGACCGAAGACTTGCCCTCGTTGGGGTGTCCGACAATGGCAAAGGTGAGCACGGAAGCGGATCCGGTCATCTCTCTCCCACGGCGACAACGCGCAGATACGGGTCGCCAAGGCTCGAGAGAACCTTGCTCCAGATGTCTTTGTCTACAGGCTTCACTGGGGTGAAAATCGTAGCAACGTCCGGCTTGCCGATGAGAAGCACGGCGATTCTCATCTCCTTGCCCCCGCGCGCTCTCAGCTCCCTGATCACCCGGATGATCTCGATAATGGGAGGCTGCCAGGCCTCTTGGATGAGAACAGTGGCCCCGCCGTTCGCGGAGTGGGTCTGTACCGCCGCATCGATGGACGACCTGTCTTCCGTCAACTCCCCTGCAATGGGAAAGAGATAGGCGAACCCCCATCCGAGCAGAGACTTGAGGTGCTGCTCCAGATCGGCCCGGTCACAGCGCCGGTAGATGTCCTCAGACACGAGGACGGCGGCGTCCGTGTGCTTCAGGGGAAAAGGCTCCAGCTCGACTTTTGCCTCGACCAGCGGTGTCTCGGACAACCCGGCGGAGCCCGGAAGGCCCTGGGTGGAAACGGTGGGGGACTGCATGCGCATCATGAGCCTTTCGCAGGAGGCGTGCATGAAGTCCAGCCGGGCGAGCGAGCGTCTCTTGCCCGCCAGGGAGACGCCGAGAAACACCAGCCTGGGGAGCAGCCCGTAGAAGACCACCGCGGCGACGAGGAAAGGCCACCACGATATGAGGCTCTCCGTGGGCAACGAAGCGATCCCTTCCTTCAGCACGATGCGGCTCTCCTCGATCTGCGCCAGGCCCGGGTATGCGTATTCGCCCAGAAGCCATGACCACGGAGCGGCCAGCACCCGGACGAGGGTATGGACGCTCTCCGGGCTCATCTGGAGGGTCGACTGCCAGCCGAAGGCCAGGTCCGCGGTCATGACGCGGATAAGGGTGGCGCCGACGGCGCCCACGTTGAACAGAACCCCGAAGAGCTGCACCAGGGAAAAGACCGGCCAGAACAGCACCTGGCCGTACACGCCGTACATGCTGCGTACCGTACCCGAGATCTCCCCCGCCTCTGCCCTCTTCCCGCCGGAGACCGAGGCCATGGCGCTCCGCGCGAGTCTGACCGCCATCCTTTCGAGCAGCCTGCTCATGAGGGTATAGACGAGGGAATACTTCCTGACCGCGTTCAGTGAGGTCTTCAGAAAGAGAAACCTGGCCATCATGAGAAGGCCCAGTATCTGCAGGAACACCAGCACGCCGAGATAGATGGACACATTGACCGGCTCTTCGCCCGTATATACCAGGAGCGAAAATGCCGCCCCGGCCCCTGCGAACAGGCCGAGTATCCCGATGATTACCGCAAGGACCGAGCGGGCCTCGGAGAATACTTCGCCCGGCAGGGCCGCATCGCGCCCCTGCTGCTTGTGATAGAGCTTTCTCCGCTCTTCGAGCCAGATCTGCACGGCCCGGCGCCGGAAGCCCCCGGTTGAGGCTTCCTCGGGAGGGATGCGGTGTTCCACGGCCAGCAGATAAATCCGCCGGTCCCGCTTCACCGCAGATGAATCGTCCTGCTCTTCGTCCCGGGAGAGGAAGTACTCAAGGTCGATAAGGTCGGGTATGGTCCATGTCTTCACATTCATCTCCTGCCCGGATCTCTAAGGACCCGAGCAAAAACCCTTGAAAAATCTTTCACTGTAGACTGCACTGAATCTATATCACAGGATGCGAGACAGATACATACGATCCTGCCCCGTCTGTTCCTTTCCTGTTCCGACCCGGGCGCACGGCCTGCCGCCCGGCTGGATCAGGATTTCCCGGTCGTCTCCTTCCGCTCTTGGGTGCCCGCAGGAACCGATGCCCGGGCCCGCAAAAAACAGAAGCCGCACCGCCTGCCGCCATGGCGGAATACCGGGTTTGCGCCTGCAGGTCCTGCTTCGCGAGACCGGCGCCGCGCCTCCGGCGGCGGATAAAAGGCCGTCTTCCCATCCCGCCGGTCGCAAGGACATCCTCAGGATGAGGGCTCGTTCTTTGCCTTCTGCCAGATCTCATCCATTTCCTGCAGGCTCATCTCTTCGAGGGGAACGCCTCTCCTCTTCGCCTCGTCTTCGATCTTCCTGAAACGGCTCCTGAAGGTGCGGTTGGTCCTTCTCAGGGCGGACTCGGGGTCCACCCCGGCAAAACGCGCGAGGTTGACGATGCTGAACAGAAGATCGCCGATCTCAGCGGTGATGTCTTCGGGATCGCCCTGCTCCATGGCCCCCCGGAGCTCGTCCGCCTCTTCCTTCACCTTGTCGATCACCCCCCGGTGATCCTGCCAGTCAAAGCCTGCGCGGGACGCCTTGGACTGGATCTTGCGGGCCTGAAGCAGCGCGGGCAGGGCCTCGGGAATGCCGTCGAGGAGAGACTCGCGGTGCGCCTTGCCCTCTTCCTGCTGTTTGAGCCGCTCCCAGTTCCTGATGACCTCCTCGGAGTCCGCGACCTCCTCGGTCCCGAACACGTGGGGGTGACGGTAGATGAGCTTGTCTGCGAGCCCGTTGACCACGTCCCGGATGGTGAACTCCCCCAGATCCTTGGCAATGGTACTGTGGAAAAGCACCTGCAAGAGCACGTCTCCCAGCTCCTCGCGGAGATGGTCCAGGTTGCCGCTGTCAATGGCGTCCACAAGCTCGTACGCCTCCTCCACCGCGCACCGGGAAATGCTCTTGTGGGTCTGCCGGGCATCCCAGGGACAACCGCCCGGGGCCCTGAGCCTCTCGAATATCTCAACCAGCCTGTCGAAATCCTTCATGGTCCCTGTCCTCTCTCCTGCCGTTCTCCTGTTTTTTCAGGTAGCACCTTCTATAAAAAACTCAAGCACCATATCCCAGATATCGCGAAGAGGACAAGATCGAAGAAAGACGAAGCACTTACCCGATCCTCAAAGATTTACTGCTTGAATCTCCGCGACAGCTGTGGCGATATGACGGTACACTTTATCGATAAGGCGGGCCACCAGTATGATGGAGGTAGTGGAATTTTTCAGGGGTCATCCCTTTCTTCTGGGCCTTGCTGTCGGGCTCATCGCCGTGCTCTTCGTGTGGGTCCGGGGTTTGCTCCGGTGCCGGAGCCTGAACAGGGAGATGGCCAGGCTCAAGGAGAGCCTCTATACCAAGATGCAGATCGACGCAAAGGGGCACATGACCAGAGAGAGCGAGCTGGAGCAGCTCAGAAAGACCAACGAGAACCTGCGCATCACCGTACGGTCACTCCAGAACAAACCGGGCCGGGCTGAGATACGCCAGCTCCACGTCTACGACAAGGCGATCCACTCCATGCTCGCCAAGGCACCGGGGTTCGCTCCAACCTGGGAAATGGTCCTGAAAGAGGCGGAAGACGAAATCGCCCAGACCGAAACCGGCATCGCCGCCTTCATGCGCAAGGTCTTCGTCCCCAGGAAGCAGATCCCCGCGGGAGAGGACGAGCAGAAGCTCATCGACTACGAGGACGAGAAGAACGAATAGATACCCGGGCTTAAGGAGGGATGGAACCCGGGGCGCGATGACGCCTCAAGCGGACGCGAAGGCTGGTTCGCGCCTGCGGGCGGGTGAAACCGGGGTTCATGGATTCACCCGCAGGTCTTTGGGTTTTTCAGGACTCCAGCTCGATGGCCGGACACTCGGGCCGCTCGGGGCAGATCACAGTCACCGGGGCCTGCTCTTCGATCACGCGCATGGTCTTCCATTTGCCACCCAGAAACCTGAACAGAAACACAAACCCGAGAACCACCACATAGAGAGATGCTATGGCCCACCCCGCCATGATCCCGTAGTCAAGGATCACGATGGCCGTATAGCTCGGCACGACCAGGACCAGGACGGACACGAGCACGATCATGTACATGACGAAGCGGGTATCGCCGGCACCCTTGATGGCGGACGCGAATATGATATTGAGGGTGTCGAAGACCGAGTAGACCGCCACGAACCTGAGCAGGACCAGGGTGAGCTCGCGTATCCGGGCGAAATACGCCGGGTCGGAGCGGGCAGCAAACGGCGCGATAAAGAGCTCGGGAACCACCACGTACAAGAGCGCAATGGCCGACATGTAGGTGAAGGTCATGAAGAAGCCGGAATATACGCTCTTCTGGGCGATGTCGGGCCTTCCCCTCCCCAGATACTGCCCCACGAGGACCGAGATCGCGATCCCGAACCCGATCATGGGCATGAAGGCGATGGTGTTGATGTTGAAGGCGATGTTCGTGGCCGCCAGAGGGATGGTGCCGAGCCTGCCCATGATCATGATGAAGGTGGTGAATCCCAGCATGTCCAGAAAAAACTGGACCCCTGAGGGAACTCCGAAGCGCACCAGCCTCGCGAAAAGGGCTTTGTCGGGTTTCCAGCCCCTCAATGTGTGGAACGCCGCGTTGTAGGAGGGACGCACGATGATGACGAAGTAGGCCGCAAAGTTGAAGACCTCCGCGATCACCGTGGCTATGGCCGCGCCCTTGATCCCCATTTCGGGGAATCCGAGGTGCCCGAAGATGAGGATATAGTCGAAGAAGATATTGATGGCCGTCATGGCGACATTGACCCACATGACGATCCAGGTCCTGCCCAGACCGGAGAAAAAGGCGGACAGTGCCGCTGCGGCGATGATCGGCGCAGCCCCGATGTTGAGATACTGGAAATAAACCGCTTCGTTGTCTCTGATCCTCTCCGGATGCCCGATCACGTCGAAAATGGGGCCTGCAAAGGGAATCGTGAGCGCAACGATCAGTCCGCCGGCCAGGGCCACATAGATGCCCTGCCACAGGGCCGGTCCGACCCGTGTGTTCCGCTCCGCGCCGAAATACTGGGCCACAAAGGTGCTGACATAGCTCGCGGTGCCGATGAATATGCTGATGAGGGTGAAGCTCAGCATGCCGGCAGGCATGGCCGCGGCAATGGCCTCAGGGGAGTACCAGGTGAGGAACATGCGGTCCACGAAGTGCTGGACCGACCATGACCCTGAGCTCACCACCAGCGGGAGGGCGATGCCCAGCACCTCACGAAAACCGCCCGGACCGCTCCATCTCTCTCTGACCATATGGCCTGCCTCTCCCATATTCCCGGGCAAGAACCGGCTCTCCTTGCCAGTCAATGCGTGCCCGTATCGGGGTCTGCCCTATCCGGGTCTGCCCTATCCGGGTCTGCCCTATCCGGGTCAGGTCTCTACATATGACACAAAAAGTGTCATATGTAGAGACCTGACCCCATGATTTTGACCCCATGATTTGTGTGACCCCATGATTTGCTGTAGTACTCTCTGTGCTCCTTAAAAAAAGAGATCTCCTCTTGAATTCATATGCCGGATCTCTCCCGGGAATCAACAAAGCGGGCGACCGGACGGCTCACCGGAAGCGCGGGCGTTCGAACCCTTTGTACACGATTTCTCATCAAATAAATAGACATGACAAACGCATAAGGAAGTGATAGGTGCCATAACCAGCATACATGAGCGGAGGAGAACATGCCCATTGAACGCGAAAAGGTAGAGCAGGTACTGGACAAGACCCGGCCCATGCTCCAGAGAGACGGCGGAGACGTGGAGCTTGTGGACGTGACGGACGACGGAAGGGTTTTCGTGCGCCTCAAGGGCGCATGCGGCGGATGCCCCATGGCGACCATGACGCTGAAGTCCTTCATCGAGCGCGCGCTCAAGAAGGATGTCCCCGAGGTCACATCGGTCCAGCAGGTACGGTAAACGGAAAAGACTTCAATCAGGTGCACGAAAAAGGCCGGAGGTCCCGGCCTTTTTCGTATATCCGCCACACGTTGTGCAGGTGACCTCTCATTGATCAGCGCATTTCCCCCCTTCGATTCGATCCATGCCGTTGTCCTTCCGGTTCCGGGGTTCGGCAATCTCTTGACCTCGAACATCTATGTGCTGGGCACGGGCCCGGTGACCCTGATCGATACCGGGCCGAAGTTTCCCGGCGCCTTCGAAAACATCGAAAAGCAGCTCCTTGAGATCGGTTTCGGCTTCCAGGACATCGAGCGCATCATCCTGACCCACGGCCACATCGACCACTTCGGAATGACAGGGAAGATCATCGAGGCCGCAGGCCGCCCCATCCCCTGCCACCTCCACCGGGACGATATCTGGCGCACCACGGGCGAGTATATCCGGCACGGGTTCTGGAGCGACGAGGTACTGGAGTTCACCCGGATGGCCGGCATGCCGCGGGACGCGGTCGCGCGCATGAAGCGGAGGTCCGCGTTCTTCAAAAACTTCTGCGACCCGCTGGATGGGGTCATCCCCATGGACGGAGGAGATACCTTTTCCGGCCCCGGTTTCGAGCTCAGGGTCGTTCACACCCCCGGGCACTCCCCGGGGAGCTGCTGTCTGTACGAGCCCGGGACGCGTGTCCTCTTTTCCGGGGACCACATCATCAAGCACATCACCCCAAACCCCATCATGGAGATCCACCGCTCCCTGCTGAGCGACCCCGGCTACCAGAGCCTGATCTCCTACGAGGCTTCCCTGAAAAAGATCGAAGGGCTCGACATCCGCTATGCGTTTTCCGGCCACGGGGAATACATCGACGACGTGCCGGGGCTCCTCTCGCGCTACCGGGGACATCACGAGAGCCGGAAAAACCAGATCCTCCATCATATCCTGGACATTGACCGGCCCATCTCCCACCTGGTTCAGGAGCTGTTTCCGGACATACCCGAGAGCGAGATCTTCCTGGCGGTCTCGGAGGTCTACGCCCACCTCGAGGTGCTCATCGAAGAAGGCATGGCCGGAATGAGCGAGTCCGGCCCCCCTGCCCTGTTCCGGGCCTCAGGGGCTCGGCCGGCCGATACCTGTTGAGGATGCCCCCGGATTCTTCCGCCCCTGAAATTCCGCCGCATGTCCGTCGAAGGCAGCACGAAGAAATGAACGAGGCCCGCTCGGGCCGACCTTAAAAGCGGCATGGTCTTCCATGAAAGCGTGCCCGCCGCCCGGGACATAAGGAAACCAAGGGGTCTTTGCCGCCGGCGCGAAAAAAATTCCGACAGGAAAGATCAACCCTTTACCCTCCGGGAAAGAAACGTTATTGATGGTTGTATATGCCCTGGCGAAACACTCAGGGTAAATAAAAGTGAACGAACGAGGTGTCGATAATGCCCTTCAGATTCGATACGATCCAGATCCACGGCGGTCACCGGCCCGACGACTCCAGCCGGGCAAGGGCGGTGCCCATCTATCAGAGCACGTCGTTTACCTTCCGGGACGCCGACCATGCAGGAGCGCTCTTTGCCGGAGAGGAAAGCGGGGACATCTACTCCCGGATCAGCAACCCCACGACCGGGATCCTGGAGAAACGGGTGTCGCTGCTGGAAGGGGGAGCCGGCTCAGTGGCGTTCGCATCGGGGAGCGCTGCCATCCTCTCCTCGGTCCTGACCATCGCGCAATGCGGCGACGAGATCGTGTCGTCCCGGGCACTCTACGGGGGCACCACCCACCTGTTCCAGAGCACCCTGAAAGGGTTCGGCATCGGGGTGCGATTCGTGGACATCAACGACCGCAAGCAGATCGAGGCCGCACTTGGTCCGAAGACCAGGGCCGTGTTCACCGAGACCATCGGCAACCCCATGAACACGGTTGCCGACCTCGAAACGATCGCCGGCCTGGCCCACGAACACGGGGTGCCCCTGATCGTGGACAACACCGCCACCACCCCCTACCTGCTGAGGCCCTTCGAGTACGGGGCCGACATCGTGGTGCACTCGCTGACCAAGTTCATGGGGGGCCACGGGGTCTCCATCGGCGGGAGCGTCACGGACTCGGGCCGGTTTTCCTGGGAAGGGTTCGAGAAGCTCTCCCAGCCCGACCCCGACCTGCACGGCATGAACTTTACCGAGGAGTTCGGAGACCAGGCCTATATCGGACGGCTCCGCTCGGTGCTCCTGCGTGACGGCGGGGCGTGCATGTCGCCCTTCAACGCCTTCACCTTCCTGCTGGGCATCGAGACCTTGAGTCTGCGCATGCAACGCCACTGCGAAAACGCCATGAAGGTGGCCTCGTTCCTGGACAACCACAAGGGCGTGGACTGGGTCAACTATCCGGGCCTCATGCACCACCCGGACCACGAGACTGCCCAAAAGTACCTGAAGAACGGCTTCGGGGCCATCATCTCCTTTGCGCCCAAGGGAGGCTACCCGGTGGCGAAACAGGTGGTGGACTCGGTGAAACTCATCTCGCACCTGGCCAATATCGGCGACGCCAAGACACTCATCATCCACCCCGCCTCCACCACCCACCAGCAGCTCAGCCCGGAGCAGCAGGCCGCCTCGGGGATCACGCCCGACATGATCCGGCTCTCGGTGGGCATCGAGGATGTGTACGACATCTTGGAAGACCTGGACTGGGCGCTCATGAGGGGCAGGAGTGTATAAGATCTCGGCCCAGAACTACCCCATCATCCAGGAGTGGGTCGCGCAGGGCAGCAGGGTGCTGGACCTCGGGTGCGGCGACGGATCCCTGCTCAAGACCCTGGCGGGCACCAGGCAGGTGGACGGCATCGGCGTGGAGATCTCCCACGAGATGATCCTCGAGTGCATCAGCAAAGGGATCTGCGTGTATCAGGCCGACATCGACAAGGACCTCTCCGAGTGGGACGACGGCAGCTTCGACTACGTGGTGCTCAACGCCACCCTGCAGGTGATCACCCGGCCCTACCGGGTCATCGAGGAAATGCTCAGGGTGGGGAGGTTCGCCATCATCTCCATCTCGAACTTCGGCTATGCGCGCAACCGCTTGCGTGTCCTGGCCCAGGGGAGGGTGAGCTCGAGCGCCAGGCTCTCCGGGGGCTGGCACGACACCCCGGTGCTGCGCTACGTCTCCCTCAGGGAGTTCATGTCGTCAATACGGGAGATCGGGGTCGAGATCATGGACGCCCGGTACTTCTTCCCCTTCAACGTCGTGAGCAGCACCCGGTGGCCGCTCTACAACCTCCTGGCAAAGGAGGGGATCTTCAGGCTGAGGCGCGCATGAACCACACCCCCACCCTTGTCGAGACGCAGGTCCTCCCAGTGGAGCGGCCCTTCAGGTTCGAGTCGGGAGACATCCTCCCCCGGATCGACATCGCCTACGAGACCTATGGCCGGCTCAACGAACGGCGGGACAATGCCGTGCTCATCGAGCACGCGCTCTCCGGAGACGCCCACGCGGCATTCTACCACAGGGGCGACCGCAAGCCCGGCTGGTGGGACTGCATGATCGGACCGGGAAAGGCCTTTGATACCGACCGCTACTTCGTGATCTGCTCCAACGTGATCGGCGGGTGCCGGGGCACCTCGGGGCCGGCCTCCATCGACCCCGCCACGGGCAGGCCCTACGGGCTCACCTTCCCGCCCCTGTCCGTGCGCGATATGGTGGAGGTGCAGCGAGTCCTGCTCAGGCACCTGGGCATCGACAGGCTCAAGTGCATCGCCGGGGGCTCCATGGGCGGGATGCAGGCCCTGCAGTTCTTCTGCGACTATCCGTTCCAGTTCGAATCCTTTATCTGCATCGCCTCGTCCATGAAACACTCTGCCCAGCAGATCGCCTTCAACGAGGTGGGCAGGCGAGCGATCATGGCCGACCCCCGATGGAACGACGGAAATTACTACGACGGCGTGCCCCCTGAAGGGGGGCTCTCGGTGGCCCGGATGATCGGCCATATCACCTATCTCTCGGAAAAGATGATGCAGGAGAAGTTCGGGAGGCTGAAAAAGGACAAGGAATCCAGGGCCATCTTCCGGCCCTCCTTCGAGGTGGAGCACTACCTCGACTACCAGGGGATCTCGTTCGTCAAGCGCTTCGACGCCAACAGCTATCTCTACATCACCAACGCCATCGACAACTTCGACCTGAAAACGTCGCTGAGCTCGCGGGACCGCTTCCGGGGAGAGGGAAGACAGCGGGGCGCGCATCTGGACGACATGCGCGGGAAACGAGGCCTCGTGATCTCCTTCAGCTCTGACTGGCTCTACCCGCCTTCCCAGTCAAAAGAGATCGTGCAGCTCTTTTCCGCGTTCAATGTCCAGGTCTCCTACACCGAGATCGCTACCGAGCATGGCCACGACGCGTTCCTGACCGACTATGCCAGGCCCTCGGAGATCATTCGGGGCTTTCTTTCTTCCCTTTCTTAGAGGATTCTCTTCCGGAAGACTCCCCCCTGCCGCCGGAGCGCGACCTGATCTTGATCACGATCCAGATCACCAGCGCGATGCTCCAGAATATGAGTGCGCCTATGGGGGCGTCTTCGCGGAACTCCAGCATCAGATCTCCAGCCTCATGTTCTCGATGAACATGATTGTCTCCACGGTCTCCTGCACCGGCATTCAGGGCGTCTCCAGGGTCATGTTATCGATGAGCCGGGTGGCCCCCACCCTGACCGCGAGCGCCATGACCGCGCGGCCCTCGATCCGCTCCACGGGCCTGAGCAGGACCGGGTCCACGATCTCCACGTAGTCGACCGTGCTCTCGGGGGTCTGCTCGATCATCCGCACCGCCTCGGTCTTGAGGGCCTCCGCGCTCCGCTCGCCCTGCTCCACGCGCCGCCGCGCCTTAAGAAGGACTTGGGAGAGCGCCAGTGCGCTTTTCCGCTGCTCGGCGCTCAGATACTTGTTCCGGGAGCTCATGGCCAGGCCGTCATCCTCCCGCACCGTGGGATGGGCGAGAACCTGAACATTCATATTGAGGTCCTCGACCATCTTTCTCAAGACCGCAAGCTGCTGGTAGTCCTTCTCGCCGAAGATCGCGACGTCGGGCTCGATGATGTTGAACAGCTTGGCGACCACCGTGGCCACCCCCCGGAAATGTCCGGGACGGGAGGCCCCGCACAGACCCTCGGTGATGTCCTCCACGTCAACATAGGTGCAGTAACCCGGGGGATACATCGCCCCGGCGCTCGGATAAAAGATGCACTCCACCCCAACTGACCCGGCCAGCTCGGTATCCCGCGGCAGGTCCCTGGGGTACGTTGCCAGGTCTTCGCCCGCGCCGAACTGGGTGGGGTTGACGAAGATGCTGATGACCAGGCGGTCGGCCAGGGGCCTGCCCATCCGCATGAGATCCAGATGCCCCTCGTGGAGATAGCCCATGGTGGGCACGAGGCAGATGGTCTCACCCCTTTTCCTGACCGCCCTGACCCAGTCCTTCATGGCCGGAATTTCTCTGATGATCTCCATGACGGCTAGTCCTTGAAGCAGTGCTCTTGGGCCGGGAACGTGCCCTCCCTGACATCGGAGGCGTATGCCTGGATAGCGCCCAGCATGGTGTCGTAGAGATTTGCGTAGTGCTTGACGAATTTGGGCTTGAAGGTCTTGTCCATGCCCAGCAGGTCCTGGATCACCAGGACCTGGCCGTCACAGTGGGGCCCGGCGCCGATGCCGATGGTGGGGATGTCCAGGGCCTCGGTCACCTCCTGGGCCACCGTGGCGGGTACGCACTCCAGCACCAGGGAAAAGATCCCGGCATCCTGGAGCGCCAGGGCGTTCTCCTTCAGGAGATCCGCGGCCTGCCTGCCCCTGGCCTGGACCTTGTAGCCGCCGAAGGCGTGCACCGACTGCGGTGTCAGCCCGAGATGCCCCATGACCGGGATATCGGCGTTCACGATGGCCCTGACCTGCTCGATCACGCGCTTGCCGCCTTCGAGCTTCACGCCCTGGGCCCCGGCCTCCTGGAGGAGCCTGCCCGCGTTTCTCACCGCGTCGGAAACGCTCGCCTGATAGGACAGGAAGGGCATGTCGCTGATCACGAGGGCGCCTGGTCTGGTGCGGGTAACGCAGAGGGTGTGGTAGACTATCTGGTCCATGGTGACGCCCAGTGTGCTGTCGCCGCCTGCCATGACCATTCCGGCGGAGTCGCCTATCAGGATGACATCCACGTTCGCGGCATCGACGATGCGGGCCATGGTGGCATCGTAGGCGGTGATCATGACGATGCGCTCCCTGCCTTTTTTGTCCATGATATCCCTGATCGTGATTGTTCGCTTCATGTTCGCCTCCTTTCCATGGCATAGGTACTCTCTTTTCATGAAAAGGTTCAAGGGAAAAAGTCGGGAAACCTGGGAGGAAAAACCCTTTTCAGACGGCTGCTTCCCACGTGGATGTGATGCTCGCTTAAGAAGTCAGACTGTCTTGAGCCAGGAGAGCGTCTTGCCCAGAATCCTGGCATAGGTCTCCCGGTCGGACGCACCGGATGAAGCGGGAAGCTTGAACGAGTGGTCGCCCCCTTCGATGACGTCGAGCGTGCTCACTGCGTCGGTCTTGGCCAGGACCTCGCTGAGCTTGTCGAGGTTACAGAACGGGTCGTGCGACCCGGCGAAAAAGAGCATGGGCGCCCGGATGTGATAGAGGTGGGTGTCGCGCAGCGTGTCCGTCTTGCCCGGGGGATGCAGAGGATAGCCCAGGAAGATCAGCCCCCTGACCTGAATGAGGTTGTCGGCCGCCACCTGGGAGGCGATTCTCCCGCCCATGGACTTGCCAGCCGCCACGATGAACGACGGCTTGTACCGGGGATGGTTCTTCAGATACTCATACACCTTGACCCAGGTCGCCTCGAGGACCCCTTCGCTGTCCGGCGTCTTCTTTTCCTCGTCCCGGTAGAGGAAGTTGAACCGCAGGCAGAGGTAGCCCGCCTCTGCCAGCACGTTTGCCATGTGGATGAGCAGTGGGTGGAACATCCCGTTACCTGCGCCGTGTGCCAGGATGACGGCCGGCTTCTTCTCCCGGACGAACTGATCCGGGATGGAAACGATCCCCGAGATCTTCTTGTCACCCTTGATCGGGATGAAAACATATTCCTCACACGCCATCGGGCCCCTCCTCATGTACATTCACCGGATTCATGCATCTCTTTACCGATCTCTTTCGGGCGGCGGATCGGCCGACTTGAGAGCAATCTCAACCCTCTGAATCTTATGCCTGAAAATACAACGATTGTCACGCGAGAGTCCTGCCGGGAAAGCAGGTCCGTTCTCCTTCAAGACAGGCCCTGCCCCTTTTTCGACGCAGGATGCAGACTGCGGTTTCCTGTGCAATACATTCCAGGGGAAAGGCATTTACAGCCCATGTAGTATTATTCCTACTTAATTTTCAGTTATTATCCTAGCGATGGGTTTGTCCTGTAAATCGGATGTTTAAACAATAACTTATGAGCCCGAAATGGCTATTATGCCTCGCATAGCACTATTTATCAAGTGATATTAAAGCCTTAAATCCCCTGTCCGCTTGACAACATTTCCCGGTGGCTTACAATGGCCTCATGCATGGTCTGGTCTGGTTTTTTCCATACGAGCTTATGCTTCATCCTGCAGGAGATTCCCGGTACATCCGCCTTGCATTGCCCACGCCGCAGGCAATCAATGCATGCTCGGCAGAAGGGCTTAACGGATACAACCGATTATGCCCGTAATCGTAGTCATAGCGCCGACTCTCCCATATCGAACGGATTTTCCAGCGGTTCCGCTCACCAATCCAAAAGGTAGATACGCGGGTTCATGTGAGAGAGGCGGTAATACCAAACTGCATAGGGAATACGGTCAACATCACACATCATGGGACGATCGAGTCAAGACTCGATGAAAGGAGCCATTTTCCATGGGAAAAGACAATGGAGACAACAAGGGTAATGGCATGACAAGGAGAGACTTTGTCAAGATGTCGACCACGGTCGCTGCGGCCCTGGGGGGAGCGGCGGCCC
>JAHDKO010000095.1 GCA_018436855.1 Deltaproteobacteria bacterium
TCCTGTATTTTTTCAATCCCATGCTTACGAGCTTGCGGTCCATCCAGAAAGCATCCACCTTTGAGAAAGTACAGCGACTCCTGAAGGTAAAGGCAACGAGTCTTGGATCGCTCTCCGAGGCTTCGCAGGTATTTGATGCACAGCATCTTGTTCCCGTAATCCGGGAGCTTGCCCGGCATGCTCAGCCTCTGGAGACAGACTCACGATTGGAGAATATCGAGCGTGCTGTCGTGGCCGTAGACGGCACCCTGTTGCGAGCCCTGCCCCGGATGCTCTGGGCTCTGTGGCTCAACGATGAGAACCGGGCTGCCAAACTTCATCTGGCACTCGATATCAAGAGCAGCATGCCGCAAGGGGCTCTCATTACCCAGGGCAATGGCAATGAGAAGACCGTGCTCCGTGAGTATTTCATGCATCCGGGAAAGCTCTTTGTTCTGGATGCAGCTTTTGCAGAGTACAAACTGCTTTCCGAGATCATCTCTGAGAAGAGCTCCTTTGTAGTCCGGATCAAGGACAATGCCGTATGGGAGACTGTAGAAGAGCGACCCTTGCAGAAAGAAGACCGGGAGGCCGGGGTACAGCGGGATATGATTGCATGGCTGGGAAGCAAATCTAAAAAGGAAGATCTCACATCTCCGGTGAGGATAATCCAGATATTCCATAAAGGAGATCCCTCGCTGCGAAGAAGATCCCATGTCTCCAGCAAGAAATGCGTGAGGACCACGGATATCGATTACACCTTCCTGCTGGCCACCGACTGCATGGACCTCTCCGCAGAGACAATCGCCATTTTGTACCGCTACCGATGGCACATCGAGCTCTTCTTCCGATGGTTCAAGTGTGTGCTGGGCTGCAAGCATCTCCTGGCTATTTCACCAAACGGAGTGAGCATTCAGGTGTATTGCGCATTGATCGCTTCCATACTCATCACGTTGTGGACAGGCCATAAACCAACGAAAAGAACCTTCGAGATGCTCGCATTCTACTTCATGGGCTGGGCAAGTAAGGAGGAACTCTTCGACTACATCGAGAAGCTCAACGAGCAACCAGTTAAAAAAACTAACGCTTAAGAATAGAGATTCCTCACCCTCTTGAGCGCTGACGGATTCCTATGTCCGCATCCCTTGTCACATATCCTGTATCGCTTCCATACTCCTGTGACTGTGCCA
>JAHDKO010000001.1 GCA_018436855.1 Deltaproteobacteria bacterium
GAACCAGACGATGACGGCGTTGCCGCTGTCATCCATGGCCACATGAAATAAGGACGCATCCCACCCATCCGGACTGATGTTGTCACTCAGGCTTGCCGGGTGGGTCCACTCTCCGCCCCGGTACTCGCCCTTGAATATCTGGGTCGTGCTCCCGTCAGACTGCAGCCATGCGATGACGGCATTGCCGCTGCTGTCCATGGCCACCCGGGGCAACTCCGCATCTCCCGCATCCGGGCTGATGTAGTCACTCGGGTCTGCCGGGTGGGTCCACTCTCCGCCCCGGTACTCGCTCTTGAATATCCGGGTGGTGCCTCCGTCAGACTGGTACCAGACGATGACGGTGTTGCCGCTGCTGTCCATGGCCACCCGGGGTAACTCCGCATCTCCCGCATCCGGGCTGATGTTGTCACTCGGGTCTGCCGGGCGGGTCCACTCTCCGCCCCGGTACTCGCTCTTGAATATCCGGGTGGTGCCCCCGTCATATTGCTGCCAGACGATGACGGCATTGCCGCTGCTGTCCATGGCCACCTGGGGAACGTACGCATCTCCCGCATCCGGGCTGATGTAGTCATCCAGGCCTTCCGGGTGGGTCCACTCTCCGCCCCGGTACTCGCTCTTGAATATCCGGGTGGTGCCTCCGTCAGACTGGTACCAGACGATGACGGTGTTGCCGCTGCTGTCCATGGCCACCTGGGGATCGTATGCATGCTGCCCGTCAGGACTGATGCTGTCACTCAGGTTTGCCGGGTGGGTCCAGGTCCCGTCCCGGTACTCGCTTTTGAATATCTGCCAATTGCTCCCGTCATGCTGCTGCCAGACGATGACGGTGTTGCCGCTGCCATCCATGGCCACCTGGGGAGAATACGCAGTCTGTCCATCAGGGCTGATGTTGTCGCTTAAGCCCGATGGATGCTTCCAGTATGCGGCATGGACCTGGTAATGCCTGGTCGAGCCGTCCTCTGCCGTGACACGGTAGGTGAGAGGACCGGCAAAGCTGTTCGCCGTCGCCCCGCTCTCCTGAACGACTCCCCCCACGCTCACCTGTGTCTTAGTCCCCGTGGTCGTGAAGCTCGCCTTCAGGCCGGCTACGGCATCCATGTCCAGAGCCCCTGCCAGCAGGATCGTGCCGTTTGCCTCGTCTATCGTCCCCGTGATATCCGCTCCCAGCTGCGGATTCGCCTCGGCGGTGAAGCTGAAGGCGGTGATCGCCTTGCCGGAAGAAAGGGGCGGATCGTCGTCACCACCACCGCTATCGCCGCTATCGCCGCTGCTGCCGCCGCCACAGCCCGCAACCAGGGCAAGCATGGTAAGTAGAAGAATCCAATGAACAATACACCGGTGTTGTGTGATAAACATGATCTCACTCCTCGAAGTATATGCTCTCATGCGATCATAACATCATTCCCCGTCTGAATAATTAATAAAAATCACTTTCTTTTCAATACGGACAACATATCGAATTGCTTCCAGGAACTGCTGCTGTTGTGAATCGGCCAAGCATTATTGCATGAAGAAACCGGAGATCAGTTAAAAAGGCATCTCTCTATCCCAGACCTCATTCTTAAGCATCGACACATTGAAAAACGGCTTGGCTGGAGAAAGGTATGATTGGGTGAGGTACACGGATTTTTCTAACTGACGATATCTTCTGCAAATCACAATAGTATCAAGACAAATCCATACTTACGGTATCTATAAGAAATCATATATACACGAACCTCCCCATGCACCGATTTCCCCGTTGAGGGCGGATGGTTGGTTCATTCTTGCGAATCTTTCGGTTTGGTGGTTTTCAGGAGTCGGCTTTTCCGAACATCCGGTTTCTTTTCCTGTCTTCCAGGGCAGGGCTCCTTCTTTTCTTATACTTGGAAGTTGCCGGCAGGTATGCGATTAAATTTACAGCACTGTGTCGCCGATATACCCGGGAAGAATGAATTGAATAATATAAACATACAATATGACATAAAAGCCTTTTATCGGGAAAGGAAGTTTGCTCATGAAGGAGTACACAAAGGTCTTTTTCCTGCGCCCGTTCCTGCTCCAGGAGGGAATCACGTATCTCGTGCTGGTGCCGACGGTCATCATGTTTTTTCTTCCCATATCTCAAGGGTTCAGGGAACATTTTCTCGAAGGCATCACCCTGGTATTCCTGCAGACCGTGATCTCGGTGGCCATCGGAGCGGCGGTCAAATATCATCTGGTGAGTCCTGCCGTCAGGGTGATGGAGGGCGGAGGACTTGACGAGCAGGAGGCAAGGTATGCCCTGCGCTGTGCTTCGATCCTTCCCTTCGCAGAGGCTGTCCTCATCTTCGTCAGGTGGGCCGGGATCGCATGGCTGTCCGTGGTGATGCCTCTTTACATGAAAGATTATCTGACGTTCGATTTGCTCATATTCGGGGGCAATATCCTGGGCATGACCGGACTGTCCGGCATGGCGCTCTATTACCTGGTGGCCGAGAACAGCCTCGCACCCTTCTATCGGGAGTGCAGCAGAAGGGGCATCCTCGCCGACGGCACGGGTTATCTGAGAATCAGCCTCAACCAGAAGCTCTTTGCCATCATTCTTCTCATCGCAATCCCTCCAATCGGCGATCTGATCGGCACCATCTATCTATCCATATTCACCGGCATGCCGCTTTCCTCCATCCAGACGAGCTTTCCTCTCATAGTCCTCCAAACCGTCATCATGACCTTCCTCAACGGATATCTTCTCATGAAGGGGATCACTGCCTCCGTTGGCAGCATGTCCAGCATGCTCAAGGACATGGCGGGAGGCAAAGGCGATCTCACGAAACGGCTGGAGGTGAGGGGCATCGATGAGGTGGGCCAGCTTGCCCACTGGTTCAACGAGTTCATGAACGACCTGGAAGAGATCATACGGCATGTGAGGCACATCTCTTTACAGCTCCATCACTCCATCGAGCAGGTGAGCTCGGGCTCTCAAGGCCTGTCACAGGCGACGCAGGAACAGTCGGCGTCCATCGAGGAGGTCTCCGCATCGATAGAAGAGATGAACGGATCGATTCAGCACAACACCCAGGTGGTGAAAGGGGGGAGGGAAACCTCCCAGATCATTACCGGGCTCATCGATAAAAACAGGGAGATCTTCTCCAGTCTGATAGATGCCACCCGGGAGATTTCCCAGGATTCCCGGAAGATCGGGGATATCGTGGTGACGGTCAACGAGGTGGCCTTCCAGACAAACCTCCTGGCCCTGAATGCATCGGTGGAGGCGGCCCGGGCAGGCGAGCACGGGAAAGGATTCGCGGTGGTGGCAGGTGAGGTCCGTGCCCTTGCCCAGCGCTCGGCCGATGCGGCCAGGGAGATCCGGAACCTCATCGACGGAACCGTGGGCCGTATCAAGACCGGTGACGAATTTATGAAAAAGACGGCCGAGTCTCTCGAAGAGCTCATGTCGCGCTTCGATCGCTTCTTCAAGATGATGGAAGAGATCACCACGGCATGCATGGAGCAGAGCCAGAACATGGAGGAACTCACTATAGCCGTCAGCCAGATAGACTCATTCACCCAGAACAACGCCACCACCGTTGAAGAACTTGCCAGCACCCTTGACAGTCTCAGGGCAGATGCCTCAGTGCTCTCCAGCAACGTGAAGAAGTTCAGGACATCGGGCGAGTGATCTCGCGCTCGTGCATCAGAAGCCGCCGAGCATGCGATCACCTGAGCTGTATCATCACCCGGTGCCCCGGTTTGAGCGACTAGAGGAGCAGGTCGTAACCGGGGGGCCGGTTGCCGGTTCCGAAGAGCAGACAGCGGCTGGATTCCGGGAAAATCCCGCAAGAGAAGCCCCGGCCTCTGTCCGTGTCATGAAACCTCTCGGGGCCGATACGCCGGCAGAGAGGTCGGGATAGAGCCTCCGGGGTGGAAGAGCCGGGCTCAGACCACGTCGCGCACCGGAATGTGGGCGTTTTTAAGAAAGGCCTTGATACCCGGGATGGTGTAGCGGCCGAAGTGGACCATGGAGGCGATGAGCGCGGCATCGGCATCGGCCTGGAGGAAGACGTCGCGCAGATGTTCCGGCCTGCCTGCCCCGCCCGAGGCGATGACCGGGATGCCCACGCTGCGCGAGATCATGCCGGTGAGGTCGAGCTCGTAGCCATCGTTGGTGCCGTCGGCGTCGATGGAGTTCAGACAGATCTCTCCGGCACCCAGGTCCTGGGCCTTCCTGGCCCACTGCAGGGCGTCCATGCCCGTGAATGTCCTGCCGCCGTTGATCGCCACCTCATATCCCGAGGGTATGGCGGGAGAGGCCGAAACCTTTTTGGCGTCCATCCCGAGCACGATACACTGGCTCCCGAAATACCGGGCGCCCTGGGAGATGATGTCGGGGCTGCGCACCGCGGCCGAGTTCACGCTGATCTTCTCGGCCCCAGCGTCAAGGGCCCGGTACATATCGTCGACGCTCCTGATGCCTCCGCCCACGGAGAAGGGGATGAAGATCTCGCGGGCCACGCGGTCGACCACGTCGATCATGATATCCCGCCTCTCGTGCGACGCCGTGATGTCGTAGAAGACAAGCTCGTCCACGCCCTGCGCGTAGTATTCCCTGGCCATGGCCACCGGGTCGCCGATATCCACGTTGCCCTCGAACCTGACCCCCTTGGTGGTCTTCCCGTCCCTCACATCGAGGCATACGATGATCCTCTTGCTCAGCATGTCACCTTCTCTCCCCTGGTATGGCGGCAGAAACCGCCCGCATTCTATACCCTGTTTTTACCTCCCCTGTGAAGGGATGAATCCTCTTCCTATTACTCAACCGGTACCGATCACCTCGCGGATAGTCCGGAGAACCTCGTTTTGTGCCTCTTCCCCCCACAGTTTTTCCCCGTCCTTGTCCACCACGTAGAAAACACCGGTCACGAGATCGGACGTGCGCGTGAGGAAAGCCCGGTGAATGTCCAGATGGAGAGAGCTGACGGCGCGGGAAAGGCCGTGGATGAGCCCGGCCCTGCGGCATGCCTGCACATGGATGATGGTGAAGAAGTCGGAGGTGTCGTTGTCGATAGCAACGGATGCGGCATCTTCGGAGGGAACCGTTTCGGGATCACCGGTGGTGCGCAGAGGCTTGATCCGCATGATCCGGTCCTCCAGCCTGATCTTCCCGGAGAGAACGTCCCTGAACTGATGTTGCATGGAGTTGAATCCCCGGTAGTCGGGCCATGGCGTGATTACCATGAATGTGTCTATCACGGTACCGTCGTACCAGGTAAATATCTTTGCGGAGATGATCTCGAGGCGGTTGATGGCGAGAAGGCCTGCGAGCAGCGAGAACAGACCGGGACGATCGCGGGTGATGAAGGTGACGAGAACATGGCCCGCGCGGCTGTCTGTCTCTACGATCAGGCCGTCTCTTCCGGAGAGAGTTGAGCTTACGGCCAGGTGACGCTTGATGTCTTTCAGATTCCCGGCCAGGATGTACGCCTGGGGTAATGCCCAGAGCCGGCCCGACATGTTTTCGTTACCCTCTGCCTCCCGGATGAGCCGATGCCATTTCTCCTCCAGGCGCATGGCGTTTTCGGGATCTTTGAACAGCCCTTTCTCAAGGATGTTGATCGTCCGGGTATAGAGCTCGCGGAGGAGTGCGGCTTTCCATTCGTTCCAGGCTTCGGGTCCGGTTGCACGCGAGTCCGCCACGCTCAGGAGGTACAGCATGGAGAGCCTCCGGGGGGTCGCGACCAGCCGGGCAAGAGAGCTGACCACCTTTTCCTCGGAAAGATCGCGCCCGTAAGCGAGCTCCGGCATGATCAGGTGGTTTTTCACGAGAAAGGCTGCAAGCTCGGTCCGGTCATGATCGAACCCGAACCGCGGGGCCACGGCACGGACGATTTCCGCGCCGGAGTCGGTATGGGGCTTGGAATAACCCTTGCCGATGTCGTGGAAAAAGGCGCTGAAGTACAGGACCTCGAGATCGGTGACACGCGCAAGGACACCCTGTTCATCGTCCTTCAGCCCGTTCAGCGCGCATACGGTGTGGATGCTGTGCAGGTCCACGGTATGGGTATGGTAAACGTCGAAGATGGTCCTGCCGTGTATTGCGCTGAATTCCGGGACGAGCTGCTCCAGAACACCGGTTTCGAGCATCGAGGTCAGGGTGTTTTCCGCACCCGGGCTCCGGAGGATGTTCAGCAGGTCCGAACACCCCTCGACGCTCTCCTTCAGAGAGGTGTCGTATTCGCTCAGGCTCTTAATCTGCGATCGTGCCTCCGGCGTCAGGGAAAGGCCCTCGCGCGCCATTTTCACAAAGGCGGACATGACGATGAGCGGGTCGTCTTTCAATTCCTCGGGGCGGAAAAACGACAACAGGCCGGAGAACAGGATGAACCGTCCATCGCATTTCTTCCTGTTCAGGAAAGACCGGATGCCCCGGGGCCGGTCCAGAAAACGCAGCATGGTGTCGAGCACGGTGCGTACGGTTACGGCCCTGAGGTGAAACTCCCGCAGGAAAACCTCCACCGGGCTCTCCCCCGCACGCGAGCCATATCCCAATATCCCGGCGAGGTCCTCCTGGTATTCCAGGTGCAGCCGGTCTGTTTTTCCCTCGGTGAGCCTGTGGAGCATGAACCGGGATTTCAGCATGAATTCCGCTGCGGCGTCGAGCTCTCTGCGGTCGGCGGGAAAGATGAGCGGGGCGAATCTGCTGCGGCCGTTCTTCAGGACCTTTTCTATCCAGACGATACTCTGGTGATCTCTCAATCCTCCCCTGCCGTCTTTGATGTGCGGCTCGAGGAAATAGGAGGCGTCACCGAACTTCTCGTGTCTTTTCCGGGTGTGGAACGACAGTCGGGAGATGAACTGTCTGCCGTCATTGAGAGACCGGTCTGCGGCGAGGACACGCATGCATTTCCGGTATGCCGTCTCCGAGCCGCAGATGTGGCGCGCGTCGAGAAGCGAGGTATGGAAGAAAAAATCCGTCCGGGCGTCAAGGAGAACCTCGTGTATGGTCCTGACGCTGTAGCTGGCGTTGAATCCGGCATCCCACAGGGGGTAGAGCGTTTCCTTCAGGGTGTTCTCGATCTCCTGTGCCGCAGGCTTTTTCTCCAGGAGAAAGAGGATGTCGAGATCGGAAAACGGACAGATCTCCTTCCTCCCGTATCCTCCCAGTGCGACGATGCTCCACCTGCTCATTGCCTGGGGTTGGCACGAGTCAAAGAGGGTGCGGATATGCCGGTCCGCCCGGGAGGAGAGTTCCCGTGCGAGACCAGGGCCGCTCACAGCGCTGTCCATCGGTTCGTCCTCATTTTTCCGATCTGTGCCGGCGAGGCCCTATACGGCGTCGTCCCCCGTCTCTCCGGTTCTGATTCTCACAACCTCTTCAAGTGCCGAGATAAAAATCTTGCCGTCACCGATCTTGCCGGTCTTTGCGGACCTGAGAATGCCCTGCACCACGCCGTCCACCATTGCTGAGGGCACAATGATCTCGATCTTGATCTTGGGGATGAAATCGACCTGGTACTCCGCACCGCGGTATACCTCCTTGTGTCCTTTCTGGCGCCCGAAGCCTTTCACCTCGGTGACCGTCATCCCGGTGATCCCCAGGGCCTGCAGCTCTTCCTTCACCTCGTCGAGCTTGAACGGCTTGATGATGGCCTCTATCTTTTTCATGTGTTCACTCCTTTTCGTCTATTCTGTCTGGTTGCATCGCTCGTGATCCCGTTGCCCCTGCCGGTACGACCCGGATATCATCTCTGTCCGGACACATCAGCGGATAGCGTATCCGGATTCGTTGTGCTGGCTCACATCCAGGCCCTGGATCTCCTCTTCCTCGCTCACCCGCAGGCCCACGGTGTATTTCAGCACCAGGAGGATGATCGTGGTGACAATGCCCGAGTAGATGATCGCGCTGCCTGCACCGATTATCTGGACGAAGAACTGATGGGCATTCCCAAAGAACAGGCCGCTGGACCCCACCGATGCGAACAGACCGGTGGCGAGCGCCCCCCAGAGACCTCCGATGCCGTGGACAGCCACCACGTCGAGAGAGTCGTCGTACCCGATCCGCTCTTTGAGCAGTACCGCCAGATAGCAGAAGATTCCCGCCACGAAGCCGATGATGATCGCCGAGACAGGTCCCACGAACCCTGCCGCCGGGGTGATGGCTACCAGGCCGGCAACCGCCCCGGACACCGCTCCCAAGGTGGTGGGTTTTCCCCGGATGATCTTTTCGGCCAGGATCCACGAGAGCGCCGCGGCGCCAGTGGCGACCTGTGTGGTAAAGAACGCCAGGGTCGCCGTTCCGTTTGCTGCCAGGGCGCTGCCCGCATTGAACCCGAACCAGCCAAACCACAGAAGCGATGCGCCGAGCACGGTGAGCGGCAGGTTGTGGGGATAGATGGGCTGGGTTTTATAGCCTTTGCGCCTGCCCATGACAATGGCTGCCATCAGTGCTGCCGTGCCGGAGTTGACGTGGATGACCGTGCCGCCGGCAAAGTCGAGCGCCCCCAGCCTGCCCAGCCATCCTCCGCCCCAGACCCAATGGCACACCGGAAGATACACGAACGTGCTCCAGAGGATGACAAAGAGGAGAAACACGGAGAATTTCATTCGTTCGGCAAACGCGCCGGTGATCAGAGCCGGGGTGATGATGGCGAACATGAGCTGGAAGGCCGCGAAGAGCAGATGGGGTATGGTGTCGGAATAAGGCCCGGCATCGATCCCCACCCCCTTAAGGCCGACCCACCGGAAGGTGCCGATGACTCCACCCGCATCGCCGCAGAAAGCCAGACTGTATCCATAGACGATCCAGAGGATGGAAACCAGCCCCAGGCAGATGAAGCTCTGCATCATGGTGCCCAGAACGTTTTTCGAACGGACGAGACCCCCGTAGAACAGGGAGAGCCCCGGCGTCATGAGCATGACCAGTGCGGTTGCGACAAGCATCCAAGCGGTATCACCTGAAGAAATCATAAAAATGGGTCTCCTTTCATCACAAGGCTTATGCTTGTTCAGGGTGAGCAAGGGGGGTGCCAGCTGTACAGGAAGGTATAAACGATTGATAACCTTGATCTAATTTTATAAATAGCAAAAAGCGTATGGTACAATATTGTTCAATAAACATAAATGGGCTAAATATTGTTGAAAAACTATGATCAGGCTTCAATAGTGAATCGAAATGTGCTACGAGATAACTCCATGAAGGCGATCGATCACGTCAGTACGGGTCTCGAAGGGCTCGATCCCGTCATCGACTGGCTGCGGCCGGGCGACAACGTGGTCTGGCAGGTTGACGACATCCGCGATTATCAGGGCATCGCGGAGCGGTTCGTGGCCAGGGCGCTCGATGACCGCAACCGGGTCGTCTACATGCGTTTCGCCCGGCACGAGCCCCTGGTGCGGCCCCGGGAAGGTCTCACCATCCATCGCCTGGATTCGAGCCAGGGGTTCGAGACGTTCTCCACCCAGGTGCACACGTTCATCACCGGCGAGGGGGCAGGATCGTACTATGTGTTCGACAGCCTTTCCGATCTGCTCTCGGCATGGGCCACGGACCTGATGATCGGAAACTTTTTTCTCATCACCTGTCCCTACCTCTTCGAGCTCAAGACCGTCGCCTATTTCGCCCTGGTGAGAAACCGGCATTCGTATGCAACCGTGGCGCGGATCAGGGAGACCACTCAGGTTCTACTGGACGCCTACAACTGTGACAGCGATTTCTATGTCCAGCCGCTCAAGGTCTGGAAACGCTATTCTCCCACCATGTTTCTGCCCCACCTGGAAAAGGGGGACAGGTTCATCCCCGTGACCAGCAGCATTGACGCTTCGAAGCTCTTCACGCACATGTCGCGGTTCACGGAGAGCTCGAGGAGGAACCTGGATTACTGGGACAGGCTCTTCATGGAGGCCGAGGGCCTGACCCCGCCCGATGCCGGGGAGCAGGAGCGGCGGCGGATGGTCTCCCAGCTCTGCGATCTCATGATCACCCGCGATCCGCGGATGTCCGCCCTGGTCAAGGAGCACCTGAGCCTGGAGGATCTTCTGGACATCAAGGCGCGCCTCATCGGCTCGGGCTTCATCGGCGGCAAGACCGTGGGGCTCCTGCTCTCCCGGAAGCTCCTGGCCGAGGACACGGGCAGGGACTGGGACAACCGTCTGGAGCCTCACGACTCGTTCTACATCGGCTCCGACGTTTTTTATTCCTATCTCGTGAACAACGGCTGCTGGAAGCTGCGCATGGAGCAGAAGACGCCCGAGGGGTTTTTCAGCATGGCGCCGGTGCTCGCGGAGAGGATGCGCGAGGGGGTGTTCCCGGACGACATCAAGGAGCACTTCTACCAGATTATCGAGTATTTCGGGCAGTCGCCCATCATTGTCCGCTCCAGCTCGTTGCTGGAAGACTCCTTCGGCAACGCCTTTGCCGGCAAGTACGAGAGCGTCTTCTGCGCGAATCAGGGCTCGCCCGAAGAGCGCTACGCCGGGTTCGAGGATGCGGTGAAGCGGATTTTCGCCAGTACCATGGACGAGAGCGCCCTTATCTACCGCAGGCAGCGAGGGCTGGAATCCCAGGACGAGCAGATGGCCCTGCTGGTCCAGCGGGTGTCCGGCTCCTACCGCGGGCCGTATTTCTTCCCGGATATCGGCGGGGTGGGGGTGTCCTACAACACCTTTGTCTGGAAGGAGGGCATGGACCCGAAGGCGGGCATGCTCAGGATGGTGCTCGGTCTGGGAACCCGGGCCGTGGACCGGGTGGAGGGAGACTATCCCCGGCTGGTGGCCCTGGACGACCCCCTGAAACGGCCCTTTGCCGGGATGGACGACCTGCGCGCCTTTTCCCAGCACAGCGTGGACGTGATCAACACACACGACAACGAGCTCCAGACCCGTGCGTTTGCGGATCTCGTCCGCGAGCGCATCGACATGTCCCTCCAGAGCATCGCGGTGTTCGACGACGAGACGAGCCAAAGGCTCAGGGAGTACGGCAGGGAGGATCACGATGCATGGATCATCACCTTTGACGACTTCCTCTCCAGCACCGATTTCTCCTCCCTGGTGCAGTCCATGATGAAGATTCTGGAGAAAGGCTATGATTATCCCGTGGACATCGAGTTCACGGTCAATTTCACGGGCCGGGAGGATTTTCGGATAAATCTGGTCCAGTGCCGGCCGCTGCAGACCATCGGTGAGGAGAGGCCCGTGGAGATCCCCCGGCGGGTCGAAGACAGGAACGTGCTGTTCCGCATGAACGGCAACTTCATGGGAGGCAGCATCTCGCAGCCCATCGACCGCATCATCTCTGTAGATCCCCGCGCCTATATGGATCTCCCGCTGCAGCGGAAGTACGACATCGGCCGGGTGGTGGGAATCCTGAACCGGCAGGCTTCCGTACGCACCGACCTGTCCACCATGCTCCTGGGGCCCGGCAGGTGGGGGACCACCACGCCCTCCCTGGGCGTGCCGGTGCATTTCTCCGAGATCTGCAACATGACGGTCCTGGGAGAGATCGCCTCCATCGAGGGCAACCTCATGCCCGAGCTCTCCTACGGCACGCACTTTTTCCAGGACCTCGTTGAGAACCGGATCTTCTTCGTGGCTATTTTCCCCTGGAAAGAGGATGTGTACTACAACTCATCATGGCAGGACGGGCTTACCGATATCCTGGAAAAGGTTCTGCCCGAGGAGAGAAGATACCGGGACGTGGTCCGGGTCTTCGATGTGCGCGACAAAAAGGTGCGAATCGTCTCGAACGTGGTGCAGCAGAAGGTGATGTGCTTTTTCGAAGGATAGGGAAGAGGCAGGCCCGGATCCCTCAGCGAGGGGAACGGGATGCGACAGGGGAATAACGTATGAACGATGCGAAGACAGGACGCGAAAGCGATAAAGGAAAAGCCGTATGACACTCTTTGAATACGAAGACCTGGATGTTCTCCACGATCTGGCCCGGATTCTCGCAACCCCCCTGGACTTGCGGGAACAGCTCGAACAGGTGCTCGAAACCCTGAGCGAGAAGACCGGTATGGACCGCGGCATGATCTCCATCCTCGACCGGGACACGGGCGAGGCGATCCTGGATCTGGCCCACGGCGTGGACATCGAGGGCCTCGACATCACCTACAAACCGGGCGAGGGGATCACGGGCCAGGTGGCCCAGACCGGCAAGCCCATGGTGATCGCGAACCTGGGCAAGGAGGAGCATTTTCTCGACCGCACCGGGGCAAGAAAGTTTCTGGACCGCTCCGAGCTCTCGTTTCTCTGCGTGCCCATCATCTATGACGGCAAGGTCGTGGGCGTGCTCTCCGCCGACAAGGTGGCCCGCCAGGTCGACAACCAGGACTACGAGATGAGGTATCTCTCCGAGGTGGCGGGCCTGATCGCCAAGGCGGTGCACACGCGCGCCATCGAAGAAGAAAACCGGCGGCTGAAAAACATCCTGGGCAGGACCCAGAGGCCGGCCTCCGAAATCGTGGGCAATTCCAAGGGCATGAGGGAGATCTTCGGGCTCGTCTCCCAGGTCGCGGATTCCAATACCACGGTTCTCATCCACGGCGAGACCGGCACCGGCAAGGAGCTGGTGGCAAGGGCGATCCACCGGAACTCGCCCCGTGCCGCGGGCCCGTTCATCGAGGTGAACTGCGCAGCCATGCCCGACACCCTCATCGAGAGCGAGCTTTTCGGGCACGAGAAAGGCGCGTTCACCGGTGCGAGCCAGCGCCGAAGGGGCCGTTTCGAGGAGGCACACGGGGGCACCATCTTCCTCGACGAGGTGGGCGAGCTCTCGCCCCTGGCGCAGGCCAAGCTGCTGCGCGTGATCCAGGAGCGGCAGTTCCAGCCCCTGGGCACCACCCGCACGGTCAAGGTCAACGTACGCATCATCGCCGCCACGAACTGCGATCTGGAGCAGGATGCGGCCTCGGGGCGTTTCCGCTCCGACCTCTATTACCGGCTCAATGTGTTTCCCGTCTACATGCCGGCCCTCAAGGAGCGGGGAGGCGATATCCTGCTCCTGGCCGACTATTTCGTGGAGAAATACGCCAAGGAGTTCGGCAAGCACATCAAGCGGATCTCGACCCCTGCCATCGACTCGCTCCTGGCCTACCACTGGCCCGGAAACGTCCGGGAGCTGGAAAACTGCATCGAGCGGGCCGTGCTGATCGCCGCCGGCGACACCATCGACAGCACGCACCTGCCGCCCTCGCTGCAGATGAAGGTGGTGGCCCCGGCGAAGAAGAAGCAGGGCCAGCTCTCCAGCCTCATCGGTGCCTACGAGCGTTCGCTTGTCGTCGACGCCCTCAAGGATGCAAAGGGCAACCAGAGCAAGGCCGCGCGGGTCCTGGGCACCACCAAGCGCATCATCCAGTACAAGGTGGAGAAATACGGGATCGACGTCGACAGGTTCAAGGCGAAGAAGAGCTGAGAAGAGCCGGCGGGCCTGCATGGTGAAAACGGCGCCTCTTTTCCGCCTTGCTTCAAGGGGCGCCTCGTGAATCTCCCTTCGCATCCGCTACGGTGGACGAAGCGGAAGGGTCACATTCCCCATTGTTTGCGGGCTTCAACAGGGCCTCAGGCTTGTCCTCAAGGTTCATACCATTGATCGAAACCGTGATCAGACTGCCCGGCCGGTCTCTTTCGGGCAGTGCCCTGGAGCCGGTGTTTCATCCGAGCAGGCCGATCTCACCCTCACCATGTCGATGAAACTGGCGGTGAATGGGCTGTGATCGACCAGCTCGGGATGAAAGGTCGTGAGCAGGATATTGCCCTGCCGGACAGCCACGATATCCCCCTCGACCTCGGCGAGGACTTCGACCTCCCGCCCCGCAGAGACGATCCGGGGTGAGCGGATGAAGACCATGGGGGTCGGCGTTTCCGAGAGGGCCGACCTTGCGTGCACCAGGCGGCTGAAGATCTGGGAGCCGTAGGCGTTGCGCTCCACCCGGATATCGACGAAGGGCCAGATCCCTCCCCGGCCCAGCAGGACGACCCCGGCGCAGGTTCCCCATACGGGGAGACCCTGACGGATGAGATCCCCCACGGGCTCTTTGAGTCCGGAGGACGAGACGAGATTCCTCATGGCAGTGCTCTCACCGCCCGGAAGGATGACTCCCTCGATCCCGGCGAGATCCCCGGGCAGGCGCACGGGGTGCCCCTGCACATTGTGCCTGTTCAGGTTCGCCATATGCTCGCGCACGTTTCCCTGGAGTGCGAGTATCCCGATCACCATCACCGCCCCCGCACGGCAAGCCGTTCTTCCTCGGGCATGGTCCGCACGTCGAGGCCGGACATCGCCTCGCCCAGACCTTCGGAAACCCGTGCGATCCAGGCGGGGTCTTCGCAATGGGCCACGGCCTCCACGATGGCCTTTGCACGCCGGGCAGGGTCGCCGGACTTGAAAATACCCGATCCGACGAACACACCGTCAGCCCCGAGCTGCATCATGAGCGCGGCATCCGCCGGGGTGGCTATGCCGCCCGCGGCAAAGTTCACCACGGGAAGCGCCCCGGATTTCCTGATATCGGCAAGGACTTCGAAAGGCGCAGCGATCTCCCTGGCAAAGCCCGGGACTTCGTCTTCACGCATCGAGAGCAGCATCCGGATCTGTCCCATGAGGGTGCGCATGTGCCTGACGGCCTCCACCACGTTTCCCGTGCCTGCCTCTCCCTTGGTCCGGATCATGCTCGCGCCCTCGCCGATCCGGCGCGCAGCCTCTCCCAGGTCGCGACAGCCGCTCACGAACGGCACCTCGAAGTCGTGCTTGTCGATGTGGTTGCTCTCGTCCGCGGGCGTCAGGACCTCGCTCTCGTCGATATAGTCGATCTTCAGCGCCTGGAGCACCTTGGCCTCGACCAGGTGGCCGATCCTCACCTTGGCCATGACCGGGATGGTCACTGCCTCCTGGATGGCACGGATAACGGCGGGATCGCTCATCCGGGCGACACCGCCCTGGGCGCGGATATCCGCGGGAACACGCTCCAGGGCCATGACCGCCACGGCCCCGGAATCCTCGGCGATCCGGGCCTGATCCGCCGTAGTCACGTCCATGATCACCCCGCCTTTGAGCATCTGTGCCAGCCCCCGGTTGACAATGATTCTTTCTCTGATATCACTCATATTGGTCATCTCCAATTGTTATATAACATTAATCGTGATAATAATGAACTGTATCACTATTTGTCATGATGGGAAAGGAGAATCTCATGCGGTACAAACAGATCGCTCTGAGGCTCGCAGACGGCATTCTCAGGGACAGGGCGCCGGGAGAGCGGCTGCCCGGCGTACGGGAGCTGGCCAGGAGCGAAAACATCAGCCTGGTGACGGCAAAGAACGTGTACCAATATCTTTTCGAACAGGGCCTGGTCGTGAGCCGGCAGGGCGCGGGCACCTTTGTGGCGCACAGCCTGACCGGGGGCGATATCGACATGGCTGCAATCCGTCCTCCCGAGGAGCTGATGCTCTGGGTGAGCCAGCATCTCAGGCTCACCATCGAGGGGCTCAACGCCTACGACCCTCCCCAGGGGTACGAGCCCCTGCGGGAGCAGGCCGGGAAATGGCTCAGGTCTTCCGGGATCGACGCCGCCCCGATCGTCACCTCGGGCTCACAGCAGGCCCTTTTTCTGCTTGGCCTTTCCCTGTTGAGCAAGGGCGATGCCGTGGCTGTTGAGGACCCCGGGTACATGGGGGCCGTGCGGATCTTCGAATCACTCGGAGCCGAGGTTGTCTTGGTCCCCCGCATCGCGAGCCGCGACGATCTCGAGCGGATCGGGAATCTGGATATCCGCCTGCTCTACACCATGCCGCAGGGCCACATCCCGACCGGAAGATCCATGCCGGAAGATCTGCGGGACGATCTCGTCGCCATGGCTTCCGAAAAGGATTTCTTCATCGTCGAGGACGATCCCCTTTCCGACGTGGTCGGAATCACACCCTTAAAGGCCAGGGATACCCGCGAGAGGGTCATCTACATCAAGAGCCTCTCCAACGTTCTGGGCCCGGGGCTGCGCATGGGGTTCGCGGTCTTTCCGAAATCCATGCAGAGCAGCATTCTCGATCTCAAGGAGATCAACGACCTCTCCCTCTCGGGCATCCTCCAGCGCTCTCTGCTCACGGTGTTCACCTCGTCGAAATTGAATGGGCATATCGAACGGCTGCGCCATGAGCTCGTCCAGCGGAGCGCCTACCTCGCGCAGAACACGCCCTGGGAGGCGGGAGGGCCCTGCGTGTGGATCAGGACGCCCATACCCAGCCGGATCTGCCGGGACAGGCTGCTGGAGCAGGGTGTCCGAATCACGCCCGGAGACATCTACGGAGCGCGCTGGTCGCATTACATCCGGCTCTCGGTCCTGACTCCCACGCTTCCGGACTTCAAACGGGGGGTCGGGATCGTGCAGGAATTCCTCAACGGGGTGAAAGGCCCGGAGCTCACCGAGTTCTGAGCGAAACCCTGTTCAGTCCCGGCGGAGCGCGCCCCGCGGATCGGCACGGAAAAAATCGCACCGGTTCCTGCAAGCCTTTATCCGGGCGGGTTTTATCAATGGCATGAACCTCAAGGGCAAGCCCCGGGGTCCATGCCATTGGATCCCCCTTCTTTGTACACGTTGTCGTAAGTGTGCATGCGAAATGTCTTAAGCAGTCATGGAGCGGTCTTGACCGCAGGATTACGATCATGCGGACGAAGAAGGAGGATTGAACAAAATTGTGCAAAGCATATCTGATCGAACAATATTGGAAAATACTTTGTACCGGCTCCGCCGGGAAATTCCGGATGCAGACAAGGTGCCGGCCGGGTAATATTATTTTGTAATACCTGGAATCGATAGAATAAAATTGCTCCGATGCTCCGGAACGGAACAGGACCCGCATCCATGGCACGGATTTCGCTCTTTCCTGTCCAAGCACGACAAGGAGGACGAAAACAAGGTGTGCCGTCTGTTCGCCATAACGAGTAATGAGCCGCTCTCGCCCATGGTCGCCCTGCGGGCCTTGGACGTCATGAAAGAGGGCCACGACGGTTCCGGTGTCGGCCTGCTCATGACCGACCTCGGCGGGGACCTGGAGCAGTTCAGGGGCTCTCCCATCCTCTCGGGCGTTTTCTCCCAGGAAGGGATCAAGAGGCTCGATCGATACATGATGGAGCTGGGCCTGCTCACCAAGTTCAAGTTTTCCATCAGGCCGGTCAAGGAGCCGCCCGAGGGCACCCCGAAACGCGACGTGTACCTCATCCGGGTGTATGAGTATCCCTTTGAGTGGGAGGGCCTGAGTGAGGCCGAGACCGCGGCGCGGCTTATGAAGATCCGGATCGACCTGAGGAGGCTGGGCGGGCAGGACGGGTCCATGATGGTCTTTTCCTTCTGGCCGGACACGATCATGATCAAAGAGGTAGGCGATCCCCTGGCCATAGCCGAGTATCTCGGGCTGGACCGCAAGGGTTTGAAGGCGCGGGTGATCATGGCCCAGGGCAGGCAGAACACCAACTATGCGGTTACCCTCTATGCCTGCCACCCATTCTTTCTCCAGGGCTTCGCCACCATGACCAACGGCGAGAACACCGCGTTCGGGCCTATACGGGATTATCTGATGTCGCGGGGTTTTCCCGGGTACATGGGCTATCAGTCGGACTCCGAGGTGTTCACCCATATCCTGCACTACACCGTAAACCGGCTGGGGCTCGGGATCGACGCCTACAAGCACATTATCACCCCGCTCAAGGACGAGGAGCTGACCAGGCATCCGGACGGTGTGTTCCTGAGGCGGCTCAAGCACGGCTGCCGCTTTCTCACCATCGACGGGCCCAACTGCGTGATCGGGTGCCTGCCCGACAAGACCCTCTTCATGGTCCACGACAGCAAGAAGCTCAGGCCGGGCGTGGTGGGGGGCAGGCCCGGGATGTTCGCCTTCTCTTCCGAGATGTGCGGGCTCGACCGGGCCATTCCCGTCAGGGAAGGAAACTGCGAATTCCAGCCCATGAAATATGACCTCGCCTGTGTGGACGCCTCGCGGATGGAGGTCAGGAGATGGAGCCAATGGCAACCCTGCACCCATCTGTACTGAGCCCCAGGGACCTGCCCTGGCGTATCTGCTGGGACATGGACCGGTGCACCCTGTGCGGACAGTGCACCGCGGTGTGCCCGGTGAGGGCAATCGAGCTCGGCGTGCACCGCAGGCGGGAGGTGCCGGTTCCTGTCGGCTTGGCCGAGAAACCGGGAAACGTCTACCGCGTCTTTCACGGGATCGACCAGAAGAACGACCCTGCCCATGCCTGCATGGGCTGCGGCATGTGCTCGTCCGTCTGCCCCAATTCCGCCATCTTTCCAGTGAGGAGCGAGGAGGCCGACAAGCTCAAGTTTCATATCAACCAGGGCGGAGAGCCGAGGCGGAGGGGAGGCAGGCGGAACGATACGGCCAGCGTGCTCGACCGCATCAAGTTCGTCCGCATCTCCATGCTCACCGACCCGGCCCTGGACGCAGGCAGGCACGAGTTCGAGCTCAGGACCCTTCTGGGGCGCATCCTGCCGCCCGAGGAGATCCTCAAATCGGCCAATGAGGACGGATGGGCGCCCCCGGTGCGGGAGATCTATCCCCTGATCGTGGGCGGCATGTCGTTCGGGGCCCTGTCTCCGAACATGTGGGAGGGGCTCCAGATGGGAGTGGCCTATCTGAACGAGGAGCTTGGCATGCCCGTGAGGATATCCACGGGCGAGGGCGGATGCCCGCCACGGCTGCTCAGGTCGCGGTTTCTCAAGTACGTGATCCTCCAGATCGCGAGCGGATATTTCGGCTGGGACGAGATCATCCACGCCCTGCCCGAGATGAAGGAAGATCCCTGCGCCATCGAAATCAAGTACGGACAGGGCGCCAAGCCCGGAGACGGCGGGCTGCTCATGTGGCACAAGGTGAACGGGCTCATCGCCGCCATCAGGGGGGTGCCGCCCGGGGTGAGCCTGCCTTCGCCGCCCACGCACCAGACCAAGTATTCCATCGAGGAGTCCGTGGCCAAGATGATCCAGTCGCTCTGTATGGCATGGGGCTTCAGGGTGCCGGTGTACCCGAAGATATCGGCGACCAGCACTACGACCGCGGTGCTCAACAACATCGCACGCAACCGGTACGCGGCGGCCCTGGCCATCGACGGCGAAGACGGGGGAACCGGGGCGGCATACAACGTGTCCATGAACCACATGGGCCATCCCATTGCCGCCAATGTGCGCGATGCATACCTGAACCTGGTGAAGATCGGCATGCAGAACGAGATCCCCCTCTTCGCCGGAGGAGGCGCGGGGAAGAACGGCAACCTGGCGGCAAATGTCGCTGCGCTCATCATGCTCGGCGCAAGCGGGGTCCAGGTGGGCAAATATCTCATGCAGGCGGCGGCCGGGTGCGTCGGCTCGGAAGGGGACCGGTGCAACATCTGCAACATCGGCCGATGTCCCAAGGGGATTACCTCGCAGGACCCCAGACTCTACCGCAGGCTCGACCCGGAAGACGTTGCCGGTCGGCTGGTCGACGTGTTTTTGAGCTTTGACGCCGAGCTCAAGAAGATCCTTGCGCCCATGGGAAGGTCCACCTCTCTTCCCATCGGTATGTCCGACGCGCTCGGCATCGACGGCTTTCATGCGGCCAAGCGTCTTCAGATCAGGTATGTGGTGTGAGGTGCCCGGCCATGACAGAAAAAACACCCGGATATCGGGGGGCATACGCATGAACCGGCACGAGAAGGTCGTGATCCAGGGCATGGAAGATGGGCGCCGGGTGGAATCCCGGGTTCTGGAAGAGCGCATCCAGGCGGCGGTTGCGGTCGGATACCGCAGGGTCGAGGTGCAGGCCTACGGCCAGCACGGGATCGGCGGCAGGCTCTGGAATACCGGCCCGGCGCCGGTGCTCATCGACATCCATGGGCACCCGGGTCAGCGGATCGGCTCCATGGGCTCACCGCACACATTCATCGAGGTTCACGGTCATGCATCTGATGATGTGGGGTGGCTCAACGCAGGGGCCACCATCGTGGTGCACGGCGATGCAACCAACGGCATCGCCAATGCCATGGCCCAGGGCAGGATCTATATTGCCGGCGACATCGGCGCCAGGGGCATGACCATGACCAAGAGCAACCCCCGGTTCTCCCCGCCCGAGCTCTGGGTCCTGGGAGGGGTGGGCGATTCGTTCGCCGAGTTCATGGCCGGAGGCGTGGCCGTGATATGCGGCCTGGGCTCGCACTATCGGGGCAATATCCTGGGGAACCATCCCTGCGTGGGCATGGTGGGCGGCAGGATTTTCTTCCGCGGCACCCAGAAGAGCTACAGCGAGGCCGACGTCAGGATGACCCGCATCGGCGACGAGGACTGGCAGAGGCTTCAGAACGGGATGAAGGATTTCTTGAAGGCAGTCGGCCGTGAGGATTTTCTCGATGTGCTGACCGGAGACCGGTCGGCCTGGCGGCTTCTCTCCGCGCTTGAGCCCCATGAGAAGGACTGCGGAAAACGGATGCCCATTTCCCGGTTTCGCTCCCGGGTGTGGGAGCGGGAGCTGGGAGCGGGAGGCCTGATCGGGGACATCACCGATATGGACCGGGGCCCGGTCCCGGTGATCACGACCGGCCCGCTGCGCAGGTTTGTGCCCATATGGGAAAACCACAAGCATGTCCCGCCCTGCCAGGCGGCCTGCCCTGCCGGCATCCCGGTGCAGATGCGCTGGGAGCTCATCCGCAGGGGACGGGTGCAGGAGGCCGTGGATCTGGCGCTCCAGTACACGCCTTTTCCGGCCACGGTGTGCGGTTACCTCTGCCCGAACCTGTGCATGGAGAGCTGCACCAGGAATCAGGGCCATATGACCCCAGTGGATGTGACCGTGCTCGGCAGGGCGAGTCTGGATGCCCGCGAGCCCCGGCCTTCCGTGTCCACGGGCGCGAAGGTCGCTGTCCTCGGCGCCGGTTCTGCCGGGTTGTCCGTTGCCTGGCAGCTCTGGATGAAGGGACACGAGCCCGTGGTGTTCGACCGGTCGCCCGAGCCGGGCGGGAAGATCGCGGAGGCCATACCGGGCACCCGCTTTCCCGGCGAGGTGTTCCGCAGGGAGATCGACCGGGTGCTCGAAAAGATTTCGTTCAGGCGGATAACGGGCGAGTTCGGACGGGAGGAGTTTCTGGCCGTGAAGGCAAGTCACGATTTCACGGTCATCGCTGTGGGCGCCCGGATTCCCCGCACCCTCGGGATACCGGGCGGCGAGAGGGCGGTGCCTGCACTGGATTTTCTCCGAAGATCGAAGCGCGGCGACATCACGGTCGGAGGCAGGGTCGTTATCATCGGCGCGGGCAACGTGGGCTGCGATGCGGCCACCGAGACGAGCCGCCTGGGAGCGGAGGAAATCACGCTGATCGACGTACAGGAGCCCGCATCCTCCGGCCGCGAGCGGGAGGCTGCGGAAAGAGCGGGTGCACGGTTTCTCTGGCCGGTGTCTGCACGGGCAATAAACTCCACGGGCGTCGAGCTTGCGGACGGCAAAATTCTCCCGGCTGATACAGTAGTTGTTGCAATCGGCGACCGGCCTGACATATCATTCCTCCCCGAAGACATAGACAGCCGTCACGGTTTCATCGTGGTGGACGATGGTTGCCGTACGTCCGATCCAAAGGTGTACGCCGTCGGAGACAGCGTAAAGCCCGGGCTCATCACCGATGCCATCGGTGCGGGCAGAAGGGTGGCGCAGTCGATCGATGCGCTGCTCAACGGAGTACACGGGGCGCCGGAAACGCCTTCCCCCATGGATGCCGGCAGGGTGAGGCTCGAGTACTACGACCCAAGGCGGCGGGCTGCGGAGGACATCGGACAGTGCTCGGAGATGTGCGCCTCATGCGGCGGATGCAGGGACTGCGGTATATGCGAGGCGATCTGCCCCCGGCAGGCCATATTCCGGAAGGACCTTCCGGAAGGCTGCTTTGAGTACTGCCTCGAAGACGACCGATGCATCGGGTGCGGGTTCTGTGCAGGGGCCTGCCCGTGCGGTATATGGGAGCTCAGGGAAAACGAACCCCTGGAATAGACAAAAAAACGCTCGATAATGCAAGAAGACGAAAATGGAGGACGAGCCATGTTACAATGCAAGACAAGGCAAGATGTTATGAAGGCTGTAAAGGAACACAAGGTCAGCTTCATACAGTTCTGGTTCACCGATGTTCTGGGCAGGCTCAAGAGCTTTAACCTGACGCCTTCGGAACTTGATGAAGGCATCGAGGAGGGTATGGGTTTCGACGGGTCCTCCATCGAGGGCTTTGCCCGGGTCCACGAGAGCGACATGATCGCCAGGCCGGACCCCGCAACCTTCCAGCTCCTGCCCTGGAGGCCTTCGGATTATCCGGTGGCCCGCATGGTATGCGACATCCTGACCCCGGAAGGCACCCCGTACGAAGGCGACCCGCGCTACGCGCTCAAGCGCGTGCTGGCCAGGGCGGCGGAGAAAGGATACACCGTTTTCCTCGGGCCGGAGCTGGAGTACTTCTACTTCGCAGACGACAAGTGCACCACCATCCTGGACAGGGGCGGGTACTTCGACGGCCTGCCCATCGACCGGGGCCCCGACATCCGGCGCGACACCATATTCAGCCTGCAGAAGATGGGCATCCAGGTGGAGTACAGCCATCACGAGGTCGCTCCGTCACAGCACGAGATCGACCTGCGGTACAAAGAGGCGCTCACCATGGCCGACATCGTCATGACCTATCGGACCACGGTCAAGGAGATCGCCCGCCAGCACGGGGTGTACGCCACCTTCATGCCCAAGCCGCTCGCCTGCGAGAACGGCAGTGGCATGCATGTCCACCAGTCGTTGTTCACGGGCGACGACAACGCCTTTTTCGACGCGGACGACAAGTACCATCTCTCAAAGGTGGGCAAGCACTACATCGCGGGTATTCTCAACCACGCCAGGGAGATCTGCGCGGTCACCAACCAGTGGGTGAACTCCTACAAGAGGCTCGTCCCCGGCTACGAGGCCCCGGTCTACGTGTCCTGGGCCAGGAGAAACCGCTCGGCAATGCTGCGGGTTCCCATGTACAAGCCGGGCAAGGCCAAGGCCACCCGGATCGAGTTCAGGGCGCCTGACCCGGCCTGCAACCCCTACCTGGCCTTCGCGGTGCAGATCGCAGCCGGACTGGAGGGCATCGAAAAAGGGTATACCCTGCCAGAGCCCATCGAGGTCGACATCTTCGAGATGGACGAGAAGGCGCGGGAAGAGGCCGGGATCACCTCGCTGCCGGGCAACCTCTTCGAGGCCATCCAGGAGGTGTCAAAGAGCACGCTGGTGAGGGATGCCCTGGGCGACCACATCTTCGAGAAGTTCGTAGAGAACAAGAAGAAGGAGTGGGACGCCTTCAGGACCCATGTAAGCAAATACGAGATCGACACCTATCTGCCGCTGCTCTAAAGAGTGATGGACGATCCGGCCCGGTTGATGTATACACCGGGCCGGGTTTCTGCACGCAGATACTTAGTACTACAGTGGCGGAGCTTAGAAATCGGGGTCATAGAGATCGGGGTCAGGTCTCTACACATGACACAATTGAGCTCGGGGTCAGGTCTCTACACATAGAGACCTGACCCCATGATGATGACCCTATGACTGATTACCACTGCAGTGTCAGGGAAGGCGAAGAAGGCAGGCAGCATAAGGAAGCAAAGAGAGAAGGAGGAGGGGAGTATTCTATGTCAGCACGCGACAAGCGACCGGCTGTCGTGGTTCTGGAAGACGGTTCGGTCTTCCGCGGCCGCGCCTTTGCCGGAGGCGGCGACGCCTGCGGGGAGGTGGTGTTCAACACCGCCATGACCGGCTATCAGGAGGCGCTCACCGATCCGTCGTATTGCGAGCAGATACTCGTCATGACCTATCCTCTCATGGGAAGCTGCGGGATCAACGACCAGGACCGGGAATCCCCCGCCATCCACCTGCAGGGGTTCGTGGTCAGGGAATATCAGCACCATCCGAGCAACTGGAGATCGACCAGGACGCTTCAGAACTACCTGGAGGAGTTCGGCCGGATCGGGATCGAATGGGTGGACACCCGGGCACTGACCCGCAGGATCAGGACCGCGGGCGCCATGCGGGGGATCGTGTCCACCCGGGCAGACAAGGTGCCGGAACTCCTGGAACAGGTGCGCGCCTACCCCGGGCTGAAGGGAAGGGACATCGTGTCGTCGGTGACCTGCTCCCGGCCGCATCTCTGGAAGTCGGGGAGAGCGGCGCCCCTTGAAGGGCCCCTGCAGAAAGGCGCAGGGCACCGTGTGGTCGTGCTCGACTGCGGGGCAAAGCACAACATCCTCAAAAGCCTGGAGCGCCTGGGGTGCCAGGTCGTACTGATGCCCTCGCGCACCCGGGCCGAGGAAATTCTGGCGCTCGAGCCGGACGGGATCATGCTGTCCAACGGTCCGGGCGATCCGGCCCCGCTCGCCTGCGAGATCGAAACCGTCCGGAGACTGCTGGGCAGGGTGCCCATATTCGGGATCTGCCTGGGGCACCAGATACTTTCCCAGGCCTTCGGCGCCAGGACCGAGAAGCTCAAGTTCGGCCACCACGGCGTGAACCAGCCGGTGAAGAACCTGCTGACAGGCCGCGTGGAGATCACCTCGCAGAATCACGGGTTTTCCGTGGTCACGGATACGCTGCCCAAAGACGCCGAGGTCACCCACATCAATCTCAACGATCAGACCCTGGAGGGGGTGAGGTATCCGGCCTACCGGGCGTTCAGCGTCCAGTATCATCCCGAGGCGTCTCCCGGGCCTCACGACGCGCACTATCTCTTCAGGGAATTCCTTGAAATGATGGGCTCGCCTGCAGGCTTGACCGCGGGAATGCGGCACATCTCGTAGGGAGAGGTTGTTTTTTTGGTATCTGCAAAATACATACTAACTTAAAAGGGCGTGCAGTACTGCGTGCAAACGGGCTTTTCAGGGCCCGGTGGTGCAGGGGAAGTGAATGCCATGAAGGCGATGTTGCGGGCATTGATGAATAGAGCGGCACAGTGGAGGTTGTATGTCGGCCGCGAGCCGAAGAACCTCCCGGCCAGGTCCGTGGTCCTTTTCCCGGTTCAGCCCTGCACGCTCCTGTGCGGCCTCGCCGGCATCCTGGTCATCAGGGGCGGGGAGGATACGCCCCGTGACGACGTCCTCAAGACGCTCGGCCTGCACTTCGACAAGGTGCGGGCCTGTGCCCTGAACAGGGTCCTGGCCGGGGAGATCGCCCCGGATGACTACCTCGACCCCGCGGAGCTCCGGGATTTCGAGCAGGACGTGTACCGTCTGAAGCAGAGCCCCGGGAACCAGTGGATGCTCGCTAGCCAGGGGCTGCTCGACCGCCTCGAGAACCTGTGCGCGGACATGGGCGCATTCGTGGACCAGGAGGAGCGCATCCTGGAAAAGGAGGCGGCCTCGCTCTCCACCCTCGACATGGAGACACTCATGAAGTCCCTGATCCTTCTCAAGGACATCTCATGGGCGCTAAGGGAGGACGTGCTCGGGAATCAGGAAAGGATCGCGTCGCTCCGCGCAAACTCACGCCCGCTGACGCTTAAGGCCTTCGAAAAGTACCAGCGGCTCAACTTCACCCTCAACGCCCTCGACCGGCTCGAGGTGCGCGGCAGAGACTCGTGCGGAGTGCAGGCCTCGTTCTGCTTTTCCGGCTCGCGGGAGATGAAGGACGTGATGGAAAGTATCAAGGCGGCAGGACTCTACGATCTCTTCACGAGGCGCTGCCCGCCAGGTGACCTGATGGCCGGATCCATCCACGTCTCGCCCGGCGCCCTGGTCTTCACCTACAAAACCGCGCTCGTCACCGGGGACCTGGGAGACAACACGAGATCGCTCAGGAAATCCGTACGCGAAGATCCCATCCTGGGCCTGGTCATGGACCACGCCCCGGACTCGCAGATGTACCTGGCGCATACCCGCTGGGCATCGGTGGGCGCCATCAACGAGGCCAATTGCCACCCGGTCAACAACTTCGCCATGGACGGGGAGCCGAAAAAGCAGTTGGATTTCCTGTCTGCGAAAAGGCGGTATCCCTTTTACGGGAGCGGCACCTGGACCGTCAATGTCGTGCTCAACGGCGACATCGACAACTATCTCCCGCTCAAGGAAGGCCTGCAGGCTATAGGGTGCCGGATCGACCCGCGCGTGACCACCGACACCAAGATCATCCCGCTCGTGATCGAGCGGTACCTCTGCCAGGGCCACGACCTCAAGGAGGCGTTCAGGAGGGCCGTGAACGACTTCGAAGGCTCGCACGCAATCGCCATGGAGAGCAACCTGGAGCCGGGCAGGGTCTTTCTGGGTGTAAAGGGAAGCGGACAGACGATCTACGTGGGCATCTGCGCGAACCAGTACGTCTTCTCCTCGGAGGTGTACGGGTTGGTGGAGGAGACCCCGTTTTTCATCAAGATGGACGGCGAGCGGGAGCGCGTCCCGGGCGACGAGCGCAGCCGGGGCCAGATCTTCCTCCTGGACAATGCCGGCGGGGGCGGGCTCGGAGGGATCGAGGCCATGTACTACGACGGCCGGCCCCTGGAACTCGGGCAGGCCGATATCCGGCGCGCAGAGATCACCACCCGGGATATCGACCGCGGGGCGTTCCCCCATTTTCTCCTCAAGGAGATCCTGGACGCGCCGGAGTCGATCCGGAAGACCATCCGGGGCAAGTACCGCGTGGAGGGGGGCCGGGAGGTGGTATTCAACCTGGATGAGGCCGTGGTGCCGGCCGCGGTGCGCGATGCGCTCGTATCGGGCGCGATCAGACGGATCTACGCGGTGGGGCAGGGCACCGCGGCCATAGCGGGAGCGGCCGTGGCCGAGGCGCTCGCGATCTACCTGAAGGGCACGCATATCTCGGTCCTGGCGCGCAAGGCGACCGATCTGAGCGGGTTTTGCCTCGACGAGGACATGACGGACTGCCTGGTGATCGCCATCACCCAGTCGGGCACCACCACGGACACCAACCGGGCCGTGACCATGGCCAGGGAGCGGGGCGCGCACCTGATCGCCATCGTGAACAGGAGGCAGTCGGACATCACCACAAAAGTGGACGGGGTATTCTACACGAGCGACGGCCGCGACATCGAGATGTCCGTGGCATCGACCAAGGCGTTCTACTCGCAGATCACCGCGGGCTACATCCTCGCCCTGTTCATGGCGCAGCTCATGGGCGCGCTCTCCCGCGAAAGGATCGTCCGGGAGATCTCCCGGATCGAGCAGTCGCCCAAGCTCATGCAGGAGGTCATCGCCTCGCGCGAGGCGATCAGGAGCTCGGCATGGGACCTGGTGAGAAAAAAGAAATACTGGGCCGTGGTGGGAAGCGGCGCAAACAAGACCGCGTCCGACGAGATCCGGATCAAGCTCAGCGAGCTGTGCTACAAGACCATCTCCTCGGACGTGATCGAGGACAAGAAGCACATCGACCTCTCCTCCGAGCCCCTGATCCTGGTATGCGCGGCCGGGAGCCCGGATATCGTGCTCGAGGACGTGGTCAAGGACGTGGCCATCTTCCACGCCCATGCATCGAGCGTGGTGGTCATCGCGGACCAGGGCGAGAAGCGGTTCGATGCCGTCTCGGACTCGGTCATCCACGTGCCCCGCTCTGGCTTTCCGCTCTCGGTGATCCTCAACACCCTGGCAGGGCACATCTGGGGATACTATGCCGCGTGCAGTCTCGACGCGCAGTCGGGGGCCTTCAAGTCGTTCAGGTCGAGCCTGTCCGAGATCATGCGCTGTCAGGAGAAGAGGGGGCTTTCCATCTACGAGAGCATCGAAGACCGCGACCTGCGCCGGTGCATAGACGACTTTTCCGCGCTTTTCAACTCCTGGAGGAGATCGGGCCTGCTCACGTCAATGAACGTGGAGACCGCCTCCGACATCGCCCTGCTCCTGAAGTATGCGGTGGGCAAGCTGCCCATCGAGGATTTCTGGAGCGAGTTCGGCGCCCACCGGGTGACCGCCTCGCCGCTGGACGAGCTGGATTCCGCCCTGGGCAGGGCCATCGACGAGCTCTCGCGGCCCGTTGACGCCATACGGCATCAGGCCAAGACCGTTACCGTGGGCACGAGCAGGCGGGTGGAGGCCCCCAAGGGCGTGATCTTCGATACGCTCGAAGACCTGTCGTTCACGGTCGAGAACATCCCCGCAAGGGGCGGCATCGTGCTCAAGCGCCTGCAGGAAGCGATAAGCCGCATCAACGGCTACACCCTCTATGCCGTGGGCAACCTCGACGAGGAGAGAAGGCCCACCGAGGACTCGACCATCCGGACGATCGGGAAACATGGTGTGGCCGCGGGCATGCGCTCGCGCTTCGACGAGACCGGGACGCTCATGGGCACCAAGAAGACCATTGTCCGCACCGGCAATGTCTATGCGGGCGAGGGCAAATCAGACCACGCCTCCATCGTGATCGTCCCGCTCCTGAATTCCCTGCGGGCCGTGGAACACCTGCTCCTGCTCCACGTCGACTATTGCGAGGACCTGGACGTCGAACGCAAAAAGGAGATCCTGGCGGAGAAGTACAACGACCTCAGAAACCTGGTCGACGAATACAATGTTCCCTGGAAAGATGCATATCTCGAACATCTGCCCTTGAGGCTGCTGCTCGGAGAGGACGTGGAGACGATCAAGGACATGATCTTCGAGCAGTCCGGAATTTCCCGGCCGGAAAAATATGAATCCCCCTTCTCATCCGCTACAAAAGACGGGGAGGATGGATCTCAATCCCCTTGAGGGTGCGAAGGTCCAGGGTTTGCTTCAGGGGTTTATACCATATGGATATAAGGATATAAGGATATAAGGAGATCATGTTGAACCGATTTTTTTCTTTGACAAAGGGCGGTCATTTGGCCTGTATAAGGAGGTGCAGATGGACATAACGCCGCGATGCCATAATAAGATCGTGCAGTTGCTCGAGAAGGGGATCGATCTCCCCAACCCCCTGACGCTCGATATCGGGGAAGAGGTCGACATCGGCCGGATATCCGCGCAGGGCGTCAGGATCTATCCCGGGTGCAGGATCTACGGCGAGAAGACCGTCATCTCCTCGGGTGCGCAGATCGGCCGCGAAGGCCCGGTCACGATCGAAAACTGCCAGATCGGCCGCGACGTGGAGCTCAAGGGCGGCTACTTCAGCAAGTCGGTTTTCCTCGACAAATCCAACATGGGCCTGGGCGCCCACGTCCGCGAGGGGTCGATCCTGGAGGAAGAGGCGGGCGGGGCCCATTGCGTGGGTCTCAAGCAGACCATCCTCTTCCCCTTCGTGACCTTGGGCAGTCTCATCAACTTCTGCGATTGCCTCATGGCCGGGGGAACCAGCCGCAAGGACCACAGCGAGGTGGGGAGCTCGTACATCCACTTCAACTTCACCCCGGACGGCGACAAGACAACCCCCTCCCTGCTCGGCGACGTGCCGCGAGGCGTGATGCTGAACCGGCCGCCCATCTTCCTGGGAGGCCAGGGGGGGATCGTGGGGCCGATCCGCATGGGGTTCGGCAACGTCGTGGCCGCGGGCTCGGTACTCAGGCAGGACTGCCCGGACGACAACCAGCTGATCAGGGTCGAACCGCGCCCCGGCGGGGCAAGGGAGTATCAGCCTGCCCTGTACCCGAACCTCAAGCGCGTGGTGGAGAACAACATCCTCTATCTGGCGAACCTCGCGGCCCTGCGGGAGTGGTATGTCTACGTGCGCAAGCCCTTTTTCGACGCGGTCGAGCTCGGCCCCCTCATCCACGCAGGACTCCTCGACAAGCTCTCGCTCGCCCGCAAGGAGCGCCTCAAGCGGCTCGAGGCCATGGCAAAGCGCGTCCCCCAATTCGGGGACGGGTTCACAAAAAATAGCTCAGAAATCAAAGACATGATTGATATGGATACAACCCCTGATTCAGACGCGGGAATGCTGAGAGATGCATTCCTGGGCGGGCTGAACAGGGCCATGCAGGCAGGCGATGGGGGTTACATCGAGACCATTCAGGGCCTGCCCGCGGATGTTTCCGATACAGGGACGGCATGGCTGGAGAGCGTCGTAACATCACACGCCAAGGCGGTTTCCCAGGCCATGCCCGGACTGCAGTTGTTTGAGGGTCAGAATTTTCTCTAGCTCAACACACGATCAAAGGAGGATTTTAGATGGGCAAGCTATTCGGTACGGACGGAATACGCGGGGAGGCGAACAAATACCCCATGAACGCGCAGATCGCCTTCCTGGTGGGCCAGGCGGTGACCTATCTCTTAAGGAAGGAGCACCACCGCACACGGATCATCATCGGCAAAGACACCCGCATCTCGGGCTACATGCTCGAAAGCTCCCTTGAGGCCGGCATCACCTCCATGGGCGGCAACCCCTACCTGGTGGGCGTGCTCCCCACGCCGGGGATCGCCTTTATCACCAACAGCATGCGGGCCGACGCGGGCATCGTGATCTCGGCCTCGCACAACCCCTACGAGGACAACGGGATCAAGATCTTCGGCGGCAACGGGTTCAAGCTCTCCGACGAGCAGGAAAACACCATCGAGGACCTCATCCTGAACAGCAAGCTGGCAAAGCACCTGCCCCATTCCAGGGACATGGGCCGGGCGTTGCGGATGGAAGACGTGAACGGCCGGTATGTGGTGTTTTTGAAAAACACCTTCCCGCGGGACCTCTCCATGGAAGGGATGAAGATCATCATGGACACCGCCAACGGCGCCACGTACCGGGTCGCGCCCGATGCCTTTGTCGAGCTGGGCGCCGATGTCGAGGTGCTGCACAATTCGCCGAACGGGCTGAACATCAACGACGCGTGCGGCTCGCAGCATACCGCTGACCTGAGGAAGAGGGTCCTGGAAACCGGCGCCGCAGTGGGCCTGGCATTCGACGGCGACGGGGACCGGCTCATCGCGGTCGACGAAAAGGGGCAGGAGATCAGCGGAGACCAGATCCTGCTCATCTGCTCCCGGATACTCAAGGAAGAGGGCAGGCTGAAGAACGACCTCCTGGTCAGCACGGTCATGAGCAACCTGGGCCTCAGGGTGGCGTGCAAAAAGTACGGATTCCGCCACCACGCCGCAAAGGTGGGCGACCGCTACGTGCTCGAAGACATGCTCAAGATGGGCGGGGTCATCGGCGGCGAGGACTCGGGACACCTCATCTTCCTCGACCACCACACCACGGGCGACGGCATTCTCACGGCCATGCAGCTCGTGGCGGCAATGGTCAGGACCGGCAAGCCGCTCTCCGAGCTGGCCAGGCTCATGGACATCTACCCGCAGAAGCTCATCAACGTGAACGTGAAGATCAAGCCGGACATCTCCACGGTGCCCGAGCTCAGAGACGCGATCAGCCAGGTCGAGAGCGAACTCGGCGACCAGGGGCGCGTCCTGGTCCGCTATTCCGGAACCCAGAACATGTGCCGGGTCATGGTCGAAGGACCGTCGGCCGACATCACGGAGAAGTACTGCACCCAGCTGGCCGAGCTCGTGGAAAAGGTGCTCGGCATGAGCGAGGCCGCAGTCTCATAATCCGCGGAACATCAGGGAAGATCGAGAGAGGAGAGAGATCCATGGGAATCGAGATTTTCGTAACGGATGATTTTGCCTCGATGAGCGAGGTTGCCGCGGACATTGCCAAGGAAAAGATCCAGCAGGTGCTGAAACAGAAGCAGGAGGCCGTGCTGGGGCTTGCGACGGGCAACTCGCCCACCGGGCTCTACAAGCACCTCGCACGGGCGGCGAACCAGGGCGAGTTCGACTCGAAACGCTGCCGGAGCTTCAACCTGGACGAGTATGTGGGCCTGCCGGGCGAGAACGCCCAGCTCCGCGTCATGCACCCCGAGAGCTATGCCTTTTTCATGATTCAGGAGTTCTTCAGCCTTCTCAAGGACAAGTTCATCGAGACCAACGTGCCCTACGGCGCGCTGATCGAGCAGAAAAGGCTCATGGCCGAGCTCAAGGCCAACCCGCAGGACTGGGAGCAGAGGGGGACCGACAAGGGAAAGTCGATCGCCATCCGGAGCAACCCTGACTCCGGATACCTGGGGTGGATCAGGAAAGAGATCCTTGACGGCTATGCCCGCAAGATCCGCAAGGCCGGAGGCATCGACCTGCAGATCATCGGCGTGGGCGGCAGGGGCCACGTGGCTTTCCATGAGACGGGCATTCCCTTCAAGGGAAGCAATGTCCTGCTCGTGAAGCTCGACGACAACACGGTCGCCAACGCGGTGGCCGACGGCCATTTCACCACCAGGAAAGACTCTCCCCAGTATGCCGTCTCCATGGGGGCCGAGCTCGTGTATAAGGCAAAGACCGTCATGCTCCTGGCCAACGGCGAGCGCAAGCTCGAACCGATCACCCGCTCGATTCTCGACGAACCCTCCGCGGAGATCCCGATCTCGTACGGGCAGATATACTCCGAACACGGCGGCAACCTGATCTATGTGCTCGACCGGATAGCCGGCAGGGACTTGCTGGCCGGCAGGCAGGCGCTGAAGGCCAGAGGCATCAGGATCACGGAGGTCGACGTGCCGGCACCCGCGGGGTCGGCGCTGAGCGCATAACAAGGCCCGATTCTGAAGGCAGGCCTGTTCGGGCGGCTGCTGCACGGGCGGGTGCTGCTGCACGGCCGGCTTCCTCAAGCATCCGGTACGGGCGGCGGGTCTGTTCACGGCATTGCCTGCCTGAAATTGAGCGCATACGCCGGTTCAAGGCCTTGCCACAGGAGAGGATGCACACATCCGGCACGCGATGAACGCCGCAGCAAAGGAGAAGGCAGTGGACGTGCAGCCGAGATATGCCGCGCGCAACATTGATCCACGACAGGCGGGAATTCACCCCACAAGAAAAAGGAAGCCATGCCGCGACGGAAAGATCTGAAGAACATACTCATCATCGGGTCCGGACCCATTGTCATCTCACAGGCCTGCGAGTTCGACTACTCGGGCGTCCAGGCCTGCAAGGCACTGAAGGAAGAGGGCTACCGGGTCGTGCTCATCAACTCGAACCCGGCCACCATCATGACCGATCCGGAGCTTGCGGACAGGACCTATATCGAGCCCATCACGCCCGAGGTGGTGGCCAGGATCATCGAGCTGGAGAGGCCAGACGCCATACTCCCCACCCTGGGCGGCCAGACCGGCCTGAACGTGTCGGTGAAGGTCCACGAGATGGGGGTGCTCGAAAAATACGGCGTGGAGATGATCGGTGCCACGCCCGAGGTCATCCATAAGGCCGAGGACCGCGAGAAGTTCAGGCACGCCATGGAGAACATCGGCCTGCGCGTCCCGGAGAGCGGGTTTGCCCGGAACATGGACGAGGTGTTTGCCATCGCCCGACGAATCGGTTTCCCCATCATCGTCCGGCCCTCGTTCACCCTGGGCGGGATCGGCGGCGGGATCGCCTACAACCCCGAAGACCTCGAGCTCATGGCAAAGGCCGGGCTCGACGCGAGCATGATCACCGAGATCATGCTCGAGGAGTCGGTGATCGGGTGGAAGGAATACGAGCTCGAGGTCATGCGCGACCGGGCGGACAACGTGGTGATCATCTGCTCCATCGAAAACCTCGACCCCATGGGCGTGCACACGGGCGACTCCATCACCGTGGCCCCGGCCCAGACCCTGACCGACGTCGAGTACCAGGACCTGCGCAACGCCGCGATCGCGGTCATGCGCGAGATCGGCGTGGAGACGGGCGGCTCCAACGTCCAGTTCGCGGTCAACCCGGCCAACGGGGATATCGCGGTGATCGAGATGAACCCCCGGGTGTCGCGGTCGTCGGCCCTGGCTTCAAAGGCCACGGGCTTTCCCATCGCCAAGATCGCGGCCAAGCTGGCCGTGGGGTACACCCTCGACGAGATCCCCAACGACATCACCCGCGAGACCTGTGCCTCGTTCGAGCCGGCCATCGACTACTGCGTGGTCAAGATCCCCCGCTGGACCTTCGAGAAGTTTCCGGAGACCCCGGACCTGCTCACCACCTCGATGAAGTCCGTGGGCGAAACCATGGCCATAGGCCGGACCTTCAAGGAGGCACTGGGCAAGGCCGTCCGCTCGCTCGAGACCGGAAGGTACGGCCTGAACAGCCCGATCGAGGCAGGCGCCACGGCAGACCGCAAGGAGATCATCTCACGGCTCACCTATCCCAACTCGGCCCGGCTGTTCTGGCTGGCGCAGGCGATGAGGAGCGGGATGGACCTGGACGAGATAAACGCCATGACCGGGATCGACCCCTGGTTTCTCCATCACATCCGCGAGCTGGTGGAGTTCGAGGACACGCTCAGGAACAGCGGCCCCAGAAAAGAGCTGCTGGAAGAGGCCAAGCGGATGGGCTTTTCCGACCGCTTCCTGGCCGAGGCCTGGGGCATGGGCGAAGACGAGGTGAGGGAGCTGCGTTTCCGCGAGGGGATCGTCCCGGTGTATAAGCTCGTGGACACCTGCGCCGCCGAGTTCGAGGCCTGCACGCCCTACTACTATTCCACCTACGAGACCGAGACCGAGACAAAGGCGTCCGAGCGCCCCAAGGTGGTGATCATCGGCGGCGGGCCCAACAGGATCGGCCAGGGGATCGAGTTCGACTACTGCTGCGTGCACGCCTCGTTCGCGCTGCGCGAGATGGGCTTTGAAAGCATCATGATCAACTCCAACCCCGAGACCGTGAGCACGGACTACGACATCTCGGACAAGCTCTACTTCGAGCCGCTCACCCTGGAGGACGTGCTGCACGTGATCAGGGCGGAAAATCCTCAGGGCGTGATCGTGCAGTTCGGGGGCCAGACCCCGCTCAACCTCGCCCGGGGCCTGTGGAACGAGGGCGTCACCATCCTCGGCACCCAGCCCGACGCCATCGACCGGGCCGAGGACCGTGAGCGGTTCAACGAGATCGTCGAAAAGCTCGGGCTCAGACAGCCCCGGAGCGACATCGCCTTCACCGTGGACAAGGCGCTCGAAGCTGCCGGGCGGATCGGCTTCCCGGTGCTGGTCAGGCCCTCGTATGTGCTGGGCGGCCGCTCCATGGAGATCGTCTATGACGCTCAAGCCCTGAAGACCTTCATCACCGGCGTGTTCAAGCTCTTTCCCGGCAACGCGGTGCTCATCGACCGCTTTCTGGAGGACGCGGTCGAGGTAGACGTGGACGCGGTCTGCGACGGCCAGATCACGGTGATCGGCGGGATCATGGAGCACATCGAGGAGGCGGGCATTCACTCGGGAGACAGCGCGTGCGTGCTGCCGCCCGCGACCCTGCCGGAAAAGATCCGGGAGAAAATCCGGGAGCAGACCCGGCTCATCGCGAAGGAGATCGGGGTGGTCGGGCTCATGAACATCCAGTATGCCGTCAAGGACGGCGAGGTCTACGTGCTGGAGGTGAACCCCCGGGCCTCGAGGACCGTGCCCTTTGTGAGCAAGGCCATCGGCAGGCCCCTGGCCCAGATCGCCACCCGGGTCATGATGGGCCGGACACTTGACGAGCTCGGTTTCACCGAACAGATCGTGCCGGCGCACGTCTCGGTGAAAGAGGCCGTGTTTCCGTTCCAGCGCTTTCCCGACGCGGACGTGGGGCTCGGCCCGGAAATGAGGTCGACCGGCGAGGTCATGGGCGTGGACTTCTCGTTCGGGGCCGCGTTCGCCAAGTCGCAGATCGCGGCCGGATCGGGCCTTCCGGCCTCCGGAACCGTGTTTATCAGCGTCCACGACATGCACAAGGCCCGGATCGTCGACGTGGCAAAGGGATTTGCCGGGCTGGGATTCCGCATCCTCGCCACCCGGGGCACGGCCCGGCACCTGCAGGCGAGCGGCGTGGACGCAGAGGTGGTGCTCAAGGTGAGCGAGGGCCGGCCCAACGTGGTCGACCACATCAAGAACCGCGAGATCCAGATGATCATCAACACGAGCATCGGCAGAAAGCCCTCGCAGGACGCGCACCACATCCGCCGCAGCGCCATCCGCTACAATGTCCCCTACGCCACGACCGTCGCTGCCTCGCGGGCGAGCCTGGAGGCCGTCAGGGCCCTGCAGGCAGGCGACCTCGGGGTCTCGTCGCTGCAGGACCTGTATGCAGGGAAATAAGGCTGTGGACCGGGAATGCAACCTGCTACCGTTGCGCGGTACAGGCGATGTTTTTACAGTATGAGGAGAATCGTTATGGAATTCTTTTGCAGGCTTGGAGCGTTAGCCCGGGGCGTCCATCCCTTGACGTCCCCCAGATCTCTACGGTAGGTGCATATCATGTCGCATAAAAAATCAACCAAGTACATCTTCATCACCGGGGGCGTGCTTTCCTCGCTCGGCAAGGGCCTTGCCGCCGCGTCCATCGGCGCCATCATGGAGGCCCGGGGGATGACCGTCACCAACATCAAGCTCGACCCCTATATCAACGTCGACCCGGGGACCATGAGCCCGTTTCAGCACGGCGAGGTCTTCGTGACCGACGACGGGGCCGAGACCGACCTCGACCTGGGGCACTACGAGCGCTTCACCTCGTCGCCCCTGTCCGCCAGGAACAACTTCACCACCGGCCAGATCTACGACTCGGTGATCCAGAAGGAGCGCAACGGCGAGTATCTGGGCAAGACCGTCCAGGTGATTCCCCACATCACCAACGAGATCAAGAGCCGCATCGTCGAGGCGGCGGGCGGCAACGACATCGCCATCGTGGAGATCGGCGGGACCGTGGGCGACATCGAGTCGCTCCCCTTCCTGGAGGCGATCAGGCAGTTCGGCTTCGACATGGGCAGGTCGAACGTCCTGTACATCCACCTCACCCTCGTGCCCTACATCCCCACCGCGGGCGAGCTCAAGACCAAGCCCACCCAGCACTCGGTCCAGAAGCTGCGCGAGATCGGCATCCAGCCGCAGATCCTCCTGTGCCGCTCCGAAAAGCGCCTTTCCACCGAGCTCAAGGAAAAGATCGCGCTCTTCTGCAACGTGGAGAAGGACGCGGTGATCAATGCCATCGACGTGGCCAACATCTACCAGGTGCCGGTCGAGTTTCATCGCGAGGGGCTCGACGAGCGGATCGTGGAATATCTGAACATGTGGACCCGCGAGCCCCGGATGCAGGGCTGGGAAAAGCTGATCGAGACCTTCGACAGCCGGACCGCCGTGGTCAACATCGCGGTGGTGGGCAAGTATGTGAAGCTCACCGACTCCTACAAGAGCCTGAACGAGGCCCTGGAGCACGCGGCGCTGGTCAACGGCACCCGGGTGAACCGGGTGTATGTGGACGCCGAGGCCCTCATGGCAGACCACGACATTTCCCGCCATTTTGAAAACATCCACGGCATCCTGGTGCCGGGCGGGTTCGGAGACCGGGGCGTGGAAGGCAAGATCAGGGCCGCCCAGTATGCAAGGACCAACGGCATTCCCTATTTCGGGATCTGCCTGGGCATGCAGCTCGCAGTGGTCGAGTTTGCCCGGCACGCAGGCCACATCGAGGGCGCCAACAGCACCGAATTCGACCAGGGCGCGACAGACCCGGTCATCGACTATCTCCCGGACCAGAGGCTCATCACGAAAAAGGGAGGCACCATGCGCCTCGGGGCATACCGCTGCGCGTTGGCCCAGGGCACGAACGCCATGGCCGCATACCAGAGCAACGAGATCTCCGAGCGCCACAGGCACCGCTATGAGTTCAACAACGCCTATGAGAGGCAGCTCACGGAAAACGGCCTGATCATCAGCGGCCGCAACCCCGAGACCGGGCTCGTGGAGATCGTCGAGCTCCCGGATCATCCGTGGTTTGTGGGCTGCCAGTTTCACCCCGAGTTCAAGTCGAAGCCCATGCAGCCCCACCCCCTGTTCCGCGATTTCATCAAGGCGGGCTGCGCGTACCGCGACAGCAGGGCGGGGTAGGGCCGAAACGCCCGCTCGATCGCCCGTACAGAGCGGCGGGGCATTGAACGGCGCGTTCCCCTGCAGCATGGGCATTCTCACTTTCATCTGGATTTGTCGCGGAAAAAATGATATCGTATTCACAGGTTATTGATCGGAAGCCTGGTATGGCGGCCGGACCTTGTCGATGCGTGAATTGAATGAGAGGAGACCATTTTTTTATCTTTCCGTTCACCTTCTACTGACGGAGTCTGTCTTCATTCCTGCGCGCCCTCCACGAGTTCAACTTCTACCCCCAGGGAAAGGGCTTCCGAAAAAGGGAACATGGTATATTCGTAATTCATAATGTTGCAGCAAAAGTTGCTATATAGCGTCTTTTGCTGCAATTGTGCAGTAGAGGAAGTTGTTATGTGAGTCTGAAGGGAGAGGTTAATGGAACCCACATCAATAACAGAAAAATTGCTTTATAATACTGTGCGCATTGAAACAGCTACAGCTAATGGAAAAGGAACCGGTACAGGTTTTATATTTAGCTATGAATACGATAGCCAATATTATCCATTCATTGTCACTAATAAGCATGTTGTTAAGGGAGCACATACTGGCTGGTTATATTTCACTCAGAGTCGAGATGGAAAACCCATTACTGGACTACCGTTTAGACTTGAAGTCGCAGGGGGATTTGAAGCTGCTTGGTATGGGCATCCCAAAGATGAAATTGATGTAGCTATAATTCCTTTAGTTCCACTAGTTCAGCAAATTAAGAGTATGGGAGCTGATATATTTGTTATGCCTATTGGGGATGATTTGATACCAACTGATAATATTATATCTGAATTGGATGCCTTAGAAACTATTACATTCATTGGGTATCCGAATGGCCTTTGGGACACAAAAAACTTTTTGCCAATAATTAGGCGCGGAATAACAGCAACACCAGCTTCTATGGATTTCCAGGGCGAAAAGCAATTTCTTATTGATGCTTCAGTGTTTCCTGGTTCTAGCGGAAGCCCAGTTTTTATACTAAATATTGGAATGTATACAAATAAGTTCGGTACTACAAATGTCGCCTCTCGAATTATTTTTCTCGGTATAGTCGCGTCTGTTTTCTACAGAGAGGATTTAAATAAAATTCAAATAATGAGTCAACCAACTGTTGATGTTCCAGTAGCTGTCTCACGACAAATGATAGACATAGGGATAGTATTCAAAGCCTCCACTATAGTTGAAACTATAGAGAGTTACCTGATAAAATTTAATGCGAAGAAAGCAGAGAACACATAACCACGGCATCCAGGCGGACGCGGCGGAGCCGCGCCGCTGATGCCGGCCGTTGGGCTAATAGATAACCTGAGTTCCCGGAAGATTGTAACGATGAAGGGGGGATAAGTCTTTAATAAGAATAAATATTGGTACGATTTCTCTTGCGTTTAGCCTCGTTACAATGTATACGTTGTAACGAGGAGAGGGGGATCGTACATGGCTGCTATCGTACACCAGATCAATAAAAAAACCGGGGTTACCTACGTGTATGAGTCGATCTCTTATTGGGACAAGGACAAGAAGCAGTCCCGGGCAAAGCGCAAGTGCATCGGCCGGATTGACCCACAAACCAGGGAAGTTGTTCCCACCCAGAAGAGAGAAGCACTCCCGGGCAGGGGAAAGAAACCCAAGAGAGGACCGATACCCATTGACCGGACTGCCCGATGCTTCTTTGGTGCCACCTACCTCTTCGACCGTATCGGGGAGGATACTGGGGTGAGGGAGGATCTAAAGGCATGCTTCCCCGAGAGCTACCGGCAGATCCTCTCCATTGCCTACTACCTGATCCTGGAGAACAGGAACCCGTTGAGCCGTTTCCCCCGCTGGGCGGTGATCCATCATCACCCCCATGGTGAGGTCATCTCATCCCAGAGAAGCAGCGAGCTCTTCGCATCCATCACCGAAGAAGCCAGGCAGCGGTTTTTCCGGCTTCAGGCAAAACGTCGGGTAGAGAAGGAATACCTGGCCTATGACAGCACGTCCATATCCAGCTATTCGCAGTGCTTAAGGCAGGTGCGCTACGGCAAGAACAAGGATCACGAGCATCTGGCCCAGCTCAATCTGTGCCTGCTCTTCGGGCAGCAGTCCCGTCTGCCTTTTTATTACCGCAAGCTCGCAGGCAACATTCCCGATGTGAAGACCTTGAGGAAGCTGCTTCACGATATGAACACGCTTGGGCATGAGAAGGTCAAGGTGGTCTTAGACCGGGGCTTCTTCAGCGCAGCCAACATCAATGCCATGTACAAGCATCACTTAAAGTTCCTCATTGCCGCAAAGCTGCCTTTAAAGCTCATCGAAAAGCATCTCGACCCCGTTCGGGAGAAGATGCGTAACTTTACCCATTACAGTCAGGCCTACCAGCTTTATGCCTACTGTCTGCCGATTACCTGGGAGTATGTCCAGGACCGCCCCTATAAAGGGGACACCATCGAAGAGGATCGCCGGATGTATCTCCATCTGTACTATTCCCCGGAGCGGGCCTTAGAGGATGAGAAGGCCTTCACCAACCGGCTTGTCTCTTTGCAAGAGGAGTTGGAGAGCGGAGAGCGCCACCCGGATCATGAGAGGCTCTATGCCAGGTATTTCGAGGTCAGGAGCACGCCGGTTAGGGGCACGAAGGCCATTGCCAAGGAAGAGGCCCTGGCGGAGGCGAAACGCAATTACGGGTATTTTGCCCTCCTGAGCAATGAGATCAAGGATCCGGTGGAGGCCCTTGAGATCTACCGGAACAAAGACTTGGTGGAGAAGGCCTTCGACAATCTCAAAGAGCGGTTGAACTTCAGGCGTGTGGCTGTCTCATCGGAGCAGAGTCTGGACGGCAAGCTCTTCGTGCAGTTCATCGCGCTGATCTTCCTTTCATACCTCACCAAGAAAATGCAGGAAAACAAATTGTTCAAGGACTACACCCTGCAGGAGGTCCTCGATGAGCTCGATGTCATTGAATGTTTTGAGGTGCCAGGTCAGCAACGGCAGGTCGGCGAAATCACGAAACGCCAGATGGATCTCTATGCCAAACTGAGCGTCACCCCTCCTGCCTCGTTACAATAACTCGGGAACTCAGGA
>JAHDKO010000031.1 GCA_018436855.1 Deltaproteobacteria bacterium
CACGATCCCGGCCGTGTCGCTCGCATACCGCTTCACCCCATTGATCGCGATGGAATCGGCCAGCTGCCTGCAGTTGCACTTGTCCTCGCACGGCCTGAAACACACCCTTCCTACCGTCTCCGGAAAAGGTATGACTTCCCGAATGACCGATGCCGCAGCCTCCGCATCCCCAATGGCCACGTACCTCAAATACCGAGGTATATCCACATGCGCAGGACACGCTTCCCTGCACGGCGCCTTCTTGCTGGGTTCCTTGTATCTCATACGCTCATCTCCTTGAAGTTTGTTGTAAGCCTTTCACATTTGACATCTCAATACAGCTGTGTCCGGTGGAGGTGTGGTATTTTTCCTCAAGCAGTGAATCCGATTTCTTCATCTCTTCCCGCAGTTGTCTCTGCCACGGTTTTTGTAAAGCCTCATGCACACTCGGTGTTCCTGGAATCAGTCGGGCAGGGCTCACATGGCCTGTAAGCTCTTCTGCCTGAATCATGTCCTGCTGGTTTTTCGATAGCATTCCCCAAGCGACCGAGCCCTTCGGATATTCTCAGGCAAAAACAGTACCATCATACCGGGGAGGATGGTTTTATTGGTAAAATAATAATTGTATTTAATTAGTTATACATTGCATTCAAGATTTATCACCGCCATGGCTTTTAAGAAGGACACCGGCGCCTGTAACAATATCTAACAGGCGATGCTCCATTATGCTACATACCGCAGACGACGTCCATCAGGCTTTCCGGTGACGGGACATCCGGGGTTCCGATACCCACGAGGTGAGTGAGAAAGGAGAATCGACCATCTCTCCTGTCGGGCTCTTTCTCCGGACGCACCAGGACGGGAAAGCCACGCAGCCTGGAGCGTCCGTTTCCGTGTGTCTCTCCACCGGCAAGGCTCCCGGCCTCGGACACCGGGAGCTCGGCACGGGAACCTGCTCACCCCCGTCTCTTTGCGCCCGGGCATCTGGGAACAGAGCCCTTCAGTATGGCAGATTGTACTTCACCATCTTCCGGTATAACGTGTTCCGAGAGATGTTCAGATGACTGGCGATCTTTGATTTGGATACATTTGACTGTATCAGATCGCAGATGATCTTCTTTTCCATGTCCTCCAGTGTCGGATAGTTCTCGAAAACAGACTCTTTCTGTTCCACCGCAGCGCCTGCGCTCCGCTGCTCGGGCCCGGCGGACCCGGAATAGATGATCTCACGCGGAATATCATCACTCGTGATGGTTTCTCCTCCGGCTATGTTATACGACCGTTCCAGTATGTTCTGAAGCTCTCGTACGTTTCCTGGCCAGGGATATCTCTCGAACATTTCCAGAACGTTCTTGTCGACCTTTGTTATCCCCCTGTTGTTACATTTATTCAATTTCTTCAGAATATTGATGACCAGAAGGGGTATGTCTTCGGTCCTTTCCCGCAGAGGAAAAAGCTCGATGGAAAAGACGTTCAGGCGATAGTAAAGATCTTCCCGGAAATTCCTCTTGAGGATCTCTTCTTTCAGGTCCTTATTTGTCGCTGCGATTATCTTGACATCGACAGGGATGATGTTTTTCCCCCCGATCCTCATGATCTCCTTGTTCTCGATGACCCTCAGCAGGATCGACTGCAGTTCGAGCGGCATTTCTCCGATTTCGTCCAGGAATATCGTGCCCCCGTCCGCCAGTTCGAACTTGCCGGGGTTCCCTCCCCTGACCGATCCGGTAAACGCCCCCTCGGCATACCCGAAAAGCTCGCTCGCGATAAGCTCTCTGGGTATCGCAGAGCAGTTGATGGCCACGAAAGGCTTGCCGGACCGCATGCCTTCGTTGTGGATTGCCTGGGCAAAGATATCTTTGCCTGTTCCGCTCTCTCCAAAGAGCAGCACGTTCGAATCGGTTTTCGATGCGATCTTGGCGATTTCTATCAGTTTCAAAAATCTGGGATTGCGTGATACGATATGGGAGAAGGTGAACTTCGCCTTTGCCCCGATCATATCCGCCACCAGTTTCTTGGCCCTCTTTATCTCGCTGAAAATGATCACCTTTCCGTAGGTTTCGTTATTGCAGGACTTGATTGTCTGGGTGGTCAACATATAATTCGCCCACCTGCTGTTTATGAACAGTGGTATCTGCTTGTCGATGACGTTCGTCCCGTTCAGCAGATAGGGAAACAGCTTTGCGTTCTCGCTCCCCAGAAACTCCTTGATGTTACGCCCCACGATATCTTCCCCTACCTGGAACATGCTCCGGGCGTTCTCATTGGTAAAGATGATATCCCCCTGGTTGTCGATTGCCACGAGTGCCTCGGGGATGGAGCAGATCACGGCGTTCTTCAGGTTCTCGGCGATCTGGGTCTCGCGATAGGCCTTCTGGATCTGCAGGTTCTTTTCGATCGCATTCGCCGCGGCAACGACCATGCCCAGGGTGTGGGAATGTGCATTGGGGCAGGGACATACCATGTTCAGCACCCCCAGGATGTTCCCCTCGTGGTCGTGAATGGGAGCCGAGGAACAGGTATATTTGTGGAACATCAGGCAGTAGTGCTCGCTGCCGAATATCTGCACGGGCTTGTCCAATCGGATCACCGCGCCCGCCCCGTTCGTGCCGATATATTTTTCCTGCATACAGGCCCCGGGGCGATAATTCCAGGAAGAGAGCGTTTCCATGACCTCGGGATTGCCGAGGGTGAAAATCAGGGTGCCCTCAGAATCGGAGAGGGAGCAGATGTACCTCGAACCGAAACCGGCCGTTATTACAAAATTATATAAGTTTTCCAGAAAAGGATAACTGGTCTTGATGAGATAATCGTGCTTTTCCTGGACCTCCTGCAGCTCATCCTCAGAAAGGAGCTGCGGTATTTCGCTCAGGTAGGGATCGATGTTCAGTTTCCTCGCTTCTTCCCAGGATTTCAGAATATGCTCGTGAATAACCTTTTTATTCACCGGGTTGCCTGAGACAAAATTCTCCCACTCCTTGAGCATCGCTTCGTACTTGTCTTTTATTTTGCTCATAGCTGCTCCTTCGATAGGCATTAGTATGCCGGCAAGTCATCTCCATTTTCCGTGACCAGGGACCGTGGCAGAGCCAGTCAAACCCGGTCCGGATGTGCTCACGCCGGTTGACGCCACCGACCGGTACATGATGCGCAAGAAATCCGCGTCTTCCCGGCAGATGGTCACCTGTACGACGAGAATGCTTGATCGTCAGCGCGGGAAGGTCTCCACCCTCTTGGATGACCGGGAGGCGCGTCAATGCAAAAAGCTCGCGGAACGGCCTGGAACATGAGGAAAAAAGGTCGCATTCAGGCACCTCTCTTCCTGTTTTCCGGGGGTGAATCATGGCACACGCGTTATCGTCTCCAGAGAAAATCTCCTTGCCACCTGCAGGCATGCGTTCTGTAACAAGGCAGCTTCGTCCGTGAACATTCCGGGAGCAAGACTGCATCATTCGAGAAGCTTCCTCCTTCTCTGGGTGCCTACCTGTTCAAAACTTCACAGGTGTCTGCCGGTATAAAACTGGTTTACCATTCTGCTTATCACGAGCCTTCCCCCTCTCTCACGCGCATTCAGGGAAGATGCTCACTACTGTGTTTCAATATAAAACGATTGACGATATTGAACAATAGATCATGTTTGACCAGCATTTGCAAGAGACAAATGCCAAGGCAGGGGCAGCCCTGCTCCCGGGAAAACCCTGCACGTCATAGCTGTACACGCCCGGCCGCGGTGACGATCCCGTGGTGCAGACCCGCGCATCATTCCGGAAAGTCATCACATCACCACCGGATACATGCTGCATGACACATGGTACAATATGGAACGCAGTGTCTTATTGTGAGACAATTCACAAACCCACACGCCCGGGACGGCTGCGGATAAACTATTTGATAAGGTTTTGTTTATTCATTATATTTAGAATTGTAACCCAAATTGGTTCAGTCCTTGCTAATGAAAGGGCAATCAGGAAAACCTGACTCTCACTCCCATAAGTGAGAACCCTCCTCTTACGCTGGTGGCCGTAACCGGCCACCAGATTTTTTTCCTGATGGTACGCCGTTTGCTGAGAAAGAAGAGAACGCACACTCACTCATATCTTGATACCTCCTCAAGAGCCGGTACGTACAGATCCTTATGCGTACCGGCATTTTTTTCGGCAGGGTGAGACTTAAGGGGGTGGTCCGGGCAGGTCTTGTCTTGACCGGCCTTTATGGGATGATGGAAAGGGCTGGAAACATCGGTGTCTCGGTATTGTCTCCGGTTCTGTGCTTATGGGCGGACCGCCTCTATGCGACGAGATCCAACTGCTGCACCGTGCCGGCAGTCCCGTCTTCCTTCAGGTAGATGCCGGTGGTGCGGATCCGGCCGAGGAGCTCGTTGGCTGAGCCCATGCGGATATCGAACAGGGTGGACGCCCTGCCCAGATATACGGCCCCGATCCCTTGGTCTTCGAGGGTGCTCAGGGACTGGGCTCCCTGGCTGTCCACGGTCATGATCCGGAGCCGGTGGAATATCTCGTCATTCTCGTCGATCCAGCTATTCCCGTCTGCATCATGTGACGCAAGCTCGTCGAACCCGTTACCCGTGGCCGGTCCGAAGAGCTCGGAACCGTTGTTGATCATTCCGTCGTTGTTCAGGTCAATGGCCAGGAATCCCCTGCCGAAAGTGGGTATGGGGATCTCTTCCGATATGCCGTCGGCATCCAGATCGAACTCGAATTTCAAGGAAGTGAGATCCGCGGCGTTGCCGTCAAAGTTGATCACCAGGGGGTCGACCGGGGCGTCACCCGCCCTGATAGACAGCATGTTCTTCTCGATGTACTCCCGGCTCATATCGAGCTCGAGCGAAAAAGCCAGCTCCTTGCCGTCCGCCGTCCGGATGATTCCCTGGGCCCGGAAGCCCACATCCTCCCTTTCGCGGTGCGTATGTTCGAACTCATACTCCATCCCCCAGCCATGCCGATGCTCATCCTCCTGTCGGACGTCTTCACGGTCCGCAGCCGGGTCCTGGCTTTCGACCTTCTCGATTCGGAGGAACCTGATCTCTCTGCCTGAGAGCAGCTCTGCGATGAGTTTTCTTAAGGATATCTCCCGGTCGATTCCTTCCGCGAGATCGTCTTCCCCGCGCCCGCACCCGGATTCCCGGAGCATGGACCGGGCACCGGCGGATATGGTTATCCGATCTGCCGCCGGGGTTCCTGCAGCAGACTCACGTCCGGCCCACACCCGCAGGCTCTGCCGTTCTTCATTCTCTTCCCGGTATGTCCGGGAAGAATTCATGAGCATGTCTGCATCGAGGATCTTCATCCGGTAATTCACCTCATTGATTCTTCATCGGTTTCATACGTGGTTTGCTTGACAGCGATTCCGAAAAGAACCCGCCGAATCCCCCCTTTGACATGAGGCCTTTTTGAGTCGTCGTTCCAGCCGGTTATTTATATAGTTATGCGGCATTGCGGAATGCTCCACATGAAGGAGAGTGGCCATGCGAAGAATCACCGTCCTTACATTTGTTACCCTCGACGGAGTCATGCAAGCGCCGGGCGGGCCGCAGGAGGACACCGAAGGCGGCTTCAAGTATGGCGGCTGGGTTGTGCCACATTTCGACGAGCGGCTTGGAGCCATCATGCACGAACAAATGACCAAACCACGCGATCTTTTGCTGGGAAGAAAGACCTATGAAATATTCGCGTCATATTGGCCGACACACGAAAGCGAATGGCCGGGCATCAATTCTGTGACAAAGTATGTTGTTTCGCACACTGGCACAGATCCGCTTTGGGACAACACTGTCTTTATCAAAGATAACATAGTGGAAGAAATACAGGGATTGAAGCAGCAAGACGCCCCGGATCTGCATGTGTACGGTAGCAGCCGGCTTCTCCAGACGCTTTTCAGGCACGACCTGGTGGATAAGCTGTGGCTCAAGATTTTTCCTCTTACCCTTGGTACGGGCAAGCGTCTTTTCGGCGAAGGTACCATTTCAGCGGCATTCCAGCTCACGCACACGGAGACAACCCCAAGTGGCGTCATCGTTGCCGGTTATGATCGCGCCGGGGACGTTAAGACGGGATTGTTTGGAGATTAAGAATTTGTATCTACGCAGCGGATTCCCGCCTCACAACGGGTTGCAGCCGGCGTTGCTCCACTGTGCTCCGCAACGTCGGCTCCAACCCGTTCGCTATACAAAAGTTCTTTAAGGCATGAACATCGGGAGATTCGCTCCTGCGATACCGGAGGGCAGTGCATGGCTGTCGGGGAAAAGATCGTGAGGGTTGCGGCAGTGGGTGATATCCACTGCAATGAAAGCCACCGGGACGTGGTGCACGCCCTTCTGGCCCATATCACGGAAACCGCCGAGGTGCTCCTGCTGTGCGGTGATCTGACAGATACCGGGCTCGTGGAAGAGGCGCACATTCTCGCCCGGGAAATCACGACCACGGTTAAGATTCCGGTCGTGGGCGTGCTGGGAAACCATGATTACGAATCAGGCAAGCAGCTGGAGATCAGGCATATCCTGTGCGATGCCGGGGTATCGCTTCTGGATGGAGAAACCGTGCAGGTCCACGGGATCGGTTTTGCAGGCGTGAAGGGATTCGCGGGAGGTTTCGGCCGATATCAGCTCGAGGCGTGGGGAGAGCTGACTATCAAGGAATTCGTGCAGGAGGCGATGGACGAGGCCCTGAAACTGGAGCTGGCTCTGGCACGGCTCGAAGAGATGCCCCTTGTCGTGCTGATGCACTATTCGCCCATCCGGGCCACCGTGGAGGGGGAGCCGCGTGAGATCCTGCCCTTCCTTGGATCGAGCCGTCTCGAAGTTCCCCTGACCTGGTTCGACGTGATCGCCGTGTTCCACGGCCATGCGCACCGGGGCATGCCCGAAGGCTACACTACCAGGAACATCCCGGTCTATAACGTGGCCATGCCGCTGCTCCGGGCTCTCCATCCCGAACGCCCCCCCTTCCGGTTGCTGGAGGTCCCCTGCCCCGTATCCGGCACGGCTATGGGGCAGTGATGGGTAATTCTTGAAGGAGAAGCCATGCAGAAGTTCTTGCTGGATGAGAAGTATCTCAGTCCGGATACCCGGAATTTCTACCGTGAGGTCTTGACCTGTCTGGGCCGTTCGAAGATCCCGTTTCTTGTCGGCGGGGCCTTTGCCTTCGGGTGCTATACCCATGTGGTGAGGGACACCAAGGATCTCGACGTGTTCGTCTATCCCCGTGATGCCGACAGCATCCTCGAGGAGCTGAAACGTGCCGGCTATCAGACCGAGTTCACGGACAGGCTCTGGATAGCCAAGGCGTTCCACGGTGAGTGTGTCGTGGACGTGATCTTCGGATCGGGCAACGGCATCGGCAATGTGGATGAAGAATGGTTCACCCATGCGTGCAAAGGCGATCTCCTGGATATCGAGGCCAGACTCATCCCGCCCGAGGAGATGATCTGGTCAAAGGCGTTCGTCATGACCCGCGACCGATACGATGGCGCCGACGTTGCCCACCTTCTTCTGACATTCGCCGAGCGACTGGACTGGAAACGCCTCGACCGGCGCTTTGGCGAGCACTGGCGGGTTCTCTACAACCACCTCCTCCTTTTCGGGTATATCTATCCATCCGAGCGCGCGCGCATTCCCGCATGGATCATGCAGGAGCTGGCACAGAGGCTCAGAGAAGAAACAGACACGCATCCTCCCGCTGAACGGGTCTGCCGGGGGACCTTTCTTTCCATGGTCGATTACGACATCGATGTGGAGCAGTGGGGATACCGCGACCCCCGGCCGGTGAAACCCACGTTCAGAAATCCGGGTGCACCGGGAGATACGGGCGACCGGTGAAGAGTACAGGATCGGGGTCAGGCCTCAACATATGACATTCCATGTCATATGTTGAGGTCTGACCCCATGGTGTGTGTAACCCCATAACTGATTCCCACTGCAGTACTAGGGACTCACTCGTTCTGCGCCACTGCCCGGGTATCCCGGGGGTTTTCCGGCGCAGGCGCAAATCCTTGCTAAGAACCTATGGGTTGGTTTATGAACCTGTTAAAATAAGGAGGGTTCTGTATGCCTCATGTCATCGTCAAGCTCTATCCCGGGAGATCCGAAGAGCACAAAAAGCGGCTTTCCCAAGCCATAACTCAGGATGTAGTCGCCATTATCCAATGCGACGAGAAATCCGTGTCCGTAGCCATTGAGGAGATCGACCCGGACCAGTGGCCCGAACGGGTGTACAAGCCGGATATCCTGGACAGAAGGCAGCACCTGTACAAAGAACCGGGATATAACCCGTTCGAGTAGAAAGGTATCGCCCCATGCCCGACCCGGCCTTTCAGGCATGGCAAAGATCGCGTCCTCTCCTTGAAAACGACGTCCTGAATCAGACATATGTATCATGATACCAGTGGTTCGGGAGATGATATTGCCATGGAGATACTGAAATCGCCCCGCCTGATCCTTCGGCCCATGATTCCCAACGACGCGGTTCACTTTGCCAGGCTTCTGGGTCCTGATCCGGCAGGGGTGCGCATGACCGCGACCATTCCCGACCCGTGCACCGAAGAGGCCGCCCGGGAGTGGATCGTTCAGAACACTTCTCCGGGAGCAGGTCATATATTCGCCGTCACCCATGCCCAGAGCGGCGAGTTCATGGGCGCCATAGGGTTCGGAGACTCACCCGGAAACGGCGACATCGGCTATTGGATCGGAAAGCCGTTTCGAGAAAAGGGTTATGCGACCGAGGCGATCCGCCGGATCGTGACCCATGCCTCCCATCTGGGTATCCGCCGTCTCTTTGCCGAGACATTCCCCACAAACCTTGCTTCTTCACGCGTCCTGACAAAGAACGGATTCCGCCTCACAGGCAGAGGCACGCGCAACATCCCCACGCGCGGAGGGTCCCGCAAGATCCTGAAGTATGTCGTGGAGATCCAGGGGTGTTCAGTGCAGAACAACTGGAAATGAGAACACCCGCTGGAATACGGAGCCGACAGGCCAGCAAGGCGCTATCAAAGTCTTGGACATGGTCGCTTTTTCGCATTATACTATTTTGTAAAGATGTCATCTTTGCTGAAGGAATTGCACTATGTCCACCACCCTCATACAATCCGGCAGGATCATCGACGGCACGGGCAGGAACTCCTTTGACGGCCACGTGCTCATCCGCGACGACACGATCGCCGACGTCATCCCCTCGGGCAGTGCACCTCCCCAGGCCGACGAGGTGATCGACGCCGGGGGTCATGCGGTATGCCCGGGTTTCATCGACATGCATTCCCACGCCGACTGGCTGCTGCCCCTGCACGATCATCACGGCCTGCTCGCGTGCCTGCCCGAGCAGGGCATCACCACGGTCGTTGCGGGAAACTGCGGCTTTTCGCCCGCGCCCTGCAATCCTGCGGCAGCCCCTGGATTCCCGGCCGCCATGGACCTTCTTCTGGAAAGGCCCCTAGACGTTTCCTGGCGCACCATGGGGCAGTTTCTGGACACCCTCGATCAGACAGGGCCCGCGGTCAATATCGCCGAGCTCGTGGGCCACAGCACCGTCCGCCTGGCCTGTGCCCGCACCCGGCGGGGCGTTCTGATCCGCAAAGAACTCGCCGCCTGCCTGGACAGCGTGAGAAAATCCTTTGACGAAGGGGCCTGCGGCCTGAGCCTGGGTCTGGGGTATGATCCGGGCATGTACTCGCCCTTGGAAGAGATCGAGGCGTTCTGCCGGGTGGCGTCCGAATACGGACGGCCGGTGACCGTGCACCTCAAGGCGCTGAGCGTTCTTTCCCCCACCTACCCGCTGATGACGTTCAAGGCTCACAATTTGCTCGCTTTAAAGGAGATGATCGACATCGCGGAAAGAACCGGCGTCACCCTGCAGCTGTCCCACCTCATCTTCGTGGGCAGAAGGAGCTGGGGGTCTTCACGTAAGGCCCTGAAACTGATTGAGAACGCCCGCAGCCGTGGCGTCGATGTCATGTTCGATGCCTTCCCCTACACCTGCGGAAACACGACGATCAATGCGGTACTCCCGTTCTGGTTCCTTGCCAGGGCGCCTCAGGCCTACCGGAGCAGGGTCTCCCGCATGCACCTGAAGGCCGAGCTGGAGGCGGGATTCGCCCTGCTGGGATTCACCTACCGGGATTTCCAGATCATGGACCCCGCTGTGCCCGGAATGGAAGACCTGGCAGGCCTCACCATGGACGAGGCCGCCGGGCGGTGGGGCATGCCGCCTTTCGATGCGTATTTGCGCCTGAGCGAGGAGAGCAGAGGCTCGGCACTCATGCTCTTCCATACCTACAGCGGCGAACCCGGGAGGCAGGAGGTGATCGAGCGCGTGCTCTCCCACGAGCTCTGCCTGTTCGAAACCGATGCATTGATCAAGAGCACCGGCTATCCGAATCCGGCGGCCAAGGGGACCTTCCCGCGCATCCTGGGGCCCCTTGTCCGAGACCGGAAGCTCTTCGGCCTGGAGCAGGCGGTGAACCGGGCCACCCTTGCCGCTGCACAGCGCTTCGGCATCACGGACCGGGGCATGATCGCACAAGGCAAGGCAGCCGACCTCGTGATTTTCGACCCTGAAACCGTTTCGGATGTTCCTCCCGGGCACGGCAGGCCCGCAGGAAGGCCCTGCGGCATCGCCCACGTCTTCATCAACGGCGGGCATGTGGTCCGCGAAGGCACGTACACCGGCACGGCCCGGCACGGCCGGGTGTTGCGGAAATGAGCGGCCGGCCGTGACCTCGCCCGTGAACGATCTCATCATCCGTGGAATCGCTTCTTTCATGGAGGACACCCGGTCGTCCGCCGCCTTCCGGACACGCTGGCAGGAACCGCTGGTCGCCTTTGCCGATGCCCGCGACCCCCTCTTCGGACACCTCGGACAGTGGGTGAGCCCGGACCATGCCATGCCTCAGGGCCTGCTGCCGGGAGCCGGGAGCGTGGCGGTTTATTTCCTGCCCTTCGAGAGGGATGTCCCGCGGTCGAACAGAACCGGCGGGCACGCATCGGATCAGTGGGCGCACGCCTATGTGGAAACCAACGCGCTCATCACCTCCCTGAACGTGCACCTCACGGGGCTGCTCCGGGCCCATGGCCTCACCGCTGCCGGGATACCGCCCACCCACAACTTCGATCAGGATCGCCTCATGAGTCACTGGTCCCACCGTCACGTTGCATGGATCGCCGGGCTCGGCACTTTCGGGGTCCATCGCATGCTCATCACCGAAAAGGGCTGCTGCGGGAGGCTGGGGAGCCTGGTGATATCAGGGGAATGCGAGCCCACCGCCCGGCCCGGCTACGAGTTCTGCCTGCACAGGCATGGCCGCACCTGTCTGGCCTGTGTGAAAAAGTGCCGTGCCGGGGCGCTCCAGAAGGACTCGTTTGACCGCCGTCTCTGTTATTCGATCCTTCTCCAGAACGCCCGCGTGCATGAGAAGAAGGGCCTGGCCGACGTATGCGGAAAATGCCTGAGCACGGTGCCCTGCTCGCACACGAATCCGGCAAGGAAACTCGCACCTCTTCGCGAGGCCGATGGATGAGAGAGGGGAGAGCGTGAATATCGGACCGTTCCGGTTTTCCATGCGGGAGCTCTCGGGTGCCATGGGAGATTTCGGCACCCTGCTGCCCCTGGCCGTGGGTTATATCTCGGTCTGCGGGCTCAACCCGGCAGGGCTGCTGGTCATGGTCGGGCTCGCGAACATTCTGACCGGCCTGGTCTTCCGTCTCCCCATCCCTATCGAGCCCATGAAGGTCATTGCCGCGGTGGCCATTGCACAGAGCTGGGAGCCCTCGATGATCTATGCGGCGGGGTTTTCCATGGGAGTGGTGTGGCTGGCGGTATCGGCCACGCGCGTCATGGACCGGGTGGCCGTGTTCACGCCCGAGCCGGTGGTCCGCGGGATACAGGTGGCTCTGGGCGTCCTTCTGGCGGTTCAGGCGGTGGAGATGGTCGCGGGTTCATGGCTGCTGGGAGCGGTGTGCATCGGCATCATCCTCCTCTTAAGAAAAAACCCGTATGCGCCTGCAGCGGTGGTGCTCATCGGCCTGGGGATCGGCATCATGTTTTTGCGCGGGCAGCTGGGCGGCATCGGATTTGCCGGCCCCTCCCTGCCGCCCCTGACCGCGTTCCATCCCATCCAGGTATGGGAGAGCATGCTGGGAGCGGGCTTTGCCCAGATCCCCCTGACCGCCACCAACGCCATCATCGTTACCGCGGCCATGATCAAGAGCTACTGGCCCCAGCGGGAGGTGGGGGTCAACCAGCTCTCGCTGAGCACGGGCATCATGAACCTCGTGCCCCCGTTCCTGGGAGGAATGCCCATGTGTCACGGTGCGGGGGGGCTTGCCGGCCAGTATTACTTCGGCGCACGCACCGGCGGGGCGAACCTCATCGAGGGAACGATCGAGGTGGTGCTCGGAATCCTGCTTGCCACCTCGATCGCGAATCTCTTCGCCCTGTTTCCCGGACCCATCATCGGCGCCATGATGCTCCTGGTGGGAATCCAGCTGGTGGGGTTCGGCAGAAAATTCGGCTCCGGAAGAGATCTGATCCCCCTGGCAGCCACGGTGGCCGTCTCTCTGATTACCAACATGGCCTTTGGTTTCGCTGCCGGCGTGCTTGTCCATTACGGGATCGGAAGACTCGCCGGGGGCCGGTGATGAATCAGCGGCATGGATTCCGGGCAAGCCCTTCGACCCTTCTCAAGTCCTTCAAGAAGCGGTCCTGAGAAGGAGGATCCACGTGAAAGCAGCTGGTGCCGGCCGGAGATGATCGAGGGGGTACTTGCCCCCTCGGGCTTGCCCGGCCATTATGAACGTGGAGGACGGGTGAGAGGGTCACGGGGTAGTGCGGTCATGATATCGAAGGAGTGAACGGTACCTGAAAAATGAACGATCAGGAGGGAGGCATGAAATGCGATCTTCGGGGCAAGGCAGTGGTTCTGACCGGCGGGAGCCGGGGAATAGGCAGGGCCGTGGCGCGGGAACTCGCAAAGGAAGGGGCGCGGATCGGAATCGCGGCCCGTAACGGCGAAAAGCTCGCGGAGACGGCCTGGGCGGTCAGCGAACACGGATCATCGTGCGTGCTGCTTCCCTGCGACGTGGCCCATGACGGACAGGTCCGGAGCATGGTGGACCGGGCAGCAGAGGCACTGGGTGGCATCGACGTTTTCATGAACATCGCAGGGGTCACCCTGGAAAAACCCCTTGAGGAGGCGACCCCTGACGACTACCGGAGGGTGATGGAGACGAACCTGCTGGGAACCGTGCGCTGCACCTGCGCCGCCCTCCCCCATCTCAAGCAGAGCCGCGGGCTTCTGGTGAATATCGCGAGCATCATCGTGCGCACCCCCTTCCCCTATCTCGGGGTCTATGCGTGTTCCAAATGGGCAGTGGCGGCCTTCAGCGCGACCCTGCGCCAGGAGCTGTACGGCACGGGCGTCCGGGTGCTCACGGTTTTTCCCACAGTGGTGAGCACGGACATGAAGGACCTCGAGCCGGTGCTGGCCAACTCGCCCGCGCAGAGCCCGCAGCAGTGCGCCCGTGCGATCGTCCGGGCCATCAGGAGGGGAAAGACCGAGGCGGATACGGCCATCCTTCCCAAATTCCTGAGTGCCGCCTACCGCCTTGCCCCGGGCCTCGGTGACATGATCACCCGCCTGTTTTTGCCGAGGGAGTATCGGATCGGCGGCTGAACAGGCCCGAGCCCGGCCGAACAGGGACCATCCGTGAGACGAGGCGGCGCGACCGTGGCAGTTTTGCCGGTCCCCCGGCCTCATCCGATTTTTCCTTCGGTGACGGGGGGATCCCTTCGGGGAGTAGAGAAGAAAAGAGAAAAAAGAAAACTCATAAAAAGGAGGCGCTCATGGCTGAAACAGATGGATACGGTATGGTTCTGACCACCTGCCCGACCCGTGAAGAGGCTCACGGTCTGGCCTCTCTGCTCGTCCGAGGTCATGCGGCGGCGTGCGTCCAGATAACCGGAATCACCAGCTGTTACGAGTGGAAGGGCGAGGTGAACACCGAACCCGAGCAGCTTCTCATCATCAAGGCCCGGGCGGATGCCTATGAGAAGATCGAGAAAATCATCAGCGACAACCACAGCTATGAGGTCCCGGAGATAGTCCGGATACCCATTGACAGGGGCTCGGCTGCGTATCTGGGGTGGATCGACGAGGTGAGCGGGTAATCCTCGCCCGGATTCAACTGATCGATGCGATGGGCTTTCACTACATCAGGGATCGGGGTCATAGGATCGGGGTCAGGTCCACGGGATCATTTTCGCAACCACGGTTCTCGGTTTGCGGGATGGCCCTTGATCCGAAAATGATTGTGTGCTATCAGCGTCTTACTTGTGATTGTATGGGTTCTCGCCTGATTGCCGGGTGCATCGCGCAGACACGTCGCACGGGATCCTCCCGTTGCACACAAACGGGCAGCGCCGGTCTTGAAGCGGCTCACCGGTCTCGGGCATTCGACGGCCTGCTTCTCAAAGACGGCCTTTCACCTCGCGCCTTCGGGGAGCACGCCGGTAAAGTGAGTGTGAAGGAGGTCGGGAGAATGCGTCGTGACATCCGTTATCCATACAGGGCATACATGGCCCTTCTCTGTATCGCGTGGGCACTGCTTGCGACAGGCTGTAAACGAGACGACATCAATCTCGTGAAAAATGGCGTCTACGGCAACCACGAGACAACGATCGGCACGGCCTTCGACAGGTGCTCCCACTTCGTCGACACCTCCTGGGACCGCATCCAGTATGAAGCGAACCGGCCCATCGTAGTCTTTACCGCGGAGCTCCCCATCCAGGTGTTCCTGAATACCGTCAACGCAGACGCTCACAACTGGATCACCCTCGAAAAAACCTATTTCGAGCAGATCGCCCCCCAGCTTGTCCATGTATATATACGGATCACCTTCCCGCTGACTCAGGAAAACAGGACCTTCACCCTGGGCGATATCATGCTCGGGATCGCCTCTGAAAAACAGACGGCATGGTCTCCCGCGTTCTCCCAGGAGAAGAAAGAACGCATCATCCAGGCCATATACAAAGACTCTCCGGACATTTTCGCCCAGGTATCGGCCTGCGCAAATCCCTCGTTCTCCGCAGGGAGCACGCTGCTGCACACCCTCACCGGCAAGGACATCTCCCAGGCTCAGTGATAGGCTCTTTTCGGGGACGGGTTCACATTTCTCCCGCAGGACTGTTTCGCCGGCCAGATAGTTCTCGACAGCCTGATAGCCGGACCGGGGAACATGCTCATTCACATCGGCATTGGCCGGATACATTCTTACAACCAGACACAGAAAAACACAGGCAGGGGAGATATCCTTCATATCGACATCCTGACCGGCGATATCGAGAAAACCGTGTAAAAAAACTTAGGGGCGAAGGGATAAGGTCAAGATGCCCGCAGCCTGCCTGAATTGTTTCAAATAAGATACAGACACGCAGCAGGGTACCATGCAGCCTTCATCACGCAGGGCGAGCAACCCCCATTGTGTTTTTCCCTCAGCCTTGATATATAAGACTGAAAAATAATGAGATTGTGAGCTTTCATGAAGAAAATCATTGCAGTGCCCATCATTTTCGCCTGTTTTTCGCTTCTCTTCGCCACCCTTCCCCTCTCCTCCGCGCCCGAGCCGCTGGTAGCTGAAAAATACCTCGCGCCGCTCTCTCCGATGAAGATCCATCAGAGGGCGGATAAGGAGATACTGAAATACGTCAGGAATGCACACTACCTCAAACCGTCCATAGACAACGATCTTTCCACGAAGATCCTGGACAACTTTCTCTCCGAGCTCGATTCCCAGCGGAGTTTTTTCCTGGCATCCGACATCCGGGAATTCGAGCCATACCGGTTCAGGCTGGACGACCTGCTGAAGTCAGGGGAGTTGAGACCGGTGTTCACGATTTACAACCGCTATCAACAGCGTCTGGTGGAGCGGCTGATTTTCATGGCCGATATGGTGGAGTCAGAAATCGAAAACCTCACATTCGATGAAGACGAGTTCTTCGATACGGACCGGAAGGACGATCCGTGGCCGAAGAACAGGGCAGAGCTTCAGGACCTGTGGCGCAAGGGCGTCAAGAGCGACATCCTGGCCCTTCTGCTGGACGACAAGCCCATCGAGGAAGTACGGGAGACGCTTTCCAAGCGCTACCGCAGCCAGCTCAACCGCGCCGCACAGACCAAGAGCGAGGACGTGTTCCAGATGTTCATGAACGCCTTCGCGCAAACCTTTGACCCCCACAGCCAATATTTCTCTCCCCGGCAGTCGGAAAACTTCTCCATCGATATGAGCCTCTCCCTTGAAGGCATCGGGGCCATGCTCGGGGTGGAGAACGATTTTGTCAAGGTGGTGCGCCTGATCCCCGCAGGCCCTGCGGACAAGGCGGGAGAGCTCAAGCCGGACGACCGCGTCGTCGGCGTCGGACAGGGCATGGACGGCGAGATGGTGGACGTGGTGGGCTGGCGCCTCGACGACGTGGTGGCCCTGATACGCGGGCCGAAAGAGACGACCGTGCGGCTGAAGGTCATCCCCGCAGATGCCGCCGACGACACCCGGACCAGGATCATCTCCATTGTCCGCAACACGGTCAAGCTCGAGGAGCAGGCCGCCCATAAGGAGATCGTCACGGTTGAAGAAGGCGAGAGTGAGTATCGGATCGGCATCATCACCATCCCCACCTTCTACCTCGATTTCGATGCCGTAAACGCGGGCAGGGATGATTTCCGGAGCACGACCAGAGATGTCAAAAGGCTCTTGGCGGAGCTCAAAGAAGCCCAGGTGCAGGGGATCGTCATCGATCTGCGCGACAACGGCGGGGGCTCTCTCCAGGAGGCAAGCACGCTGACCGGCCTGTTCATCGAACGGGGGCCCATCGTTCAGATCCGATATGCAAACGACAAGGTGGAGAAGCTCTATGACAGCGACCCCCGCATTTTTTGGGACGGCCCCCTGGCCGTGGTGGTAAACCGCCTGAGCGCATCTGCCTCGGAGATTTTCGCAGGCGCGGTCCAGGACTATGGGAGAGGGCTGATCATCGGCGAGGACACCTTCGGCAAGGGTACGGTTCAGAGTCTCATATCCCTGAATCACGGCCAGCTCAAGCTCACCTCGGCGAAGTTTTACCGGATCTCCGGGGCCAGCACGCAGCACCGCGGGATAACCCCGGATATCGTCTACCCCAGCCTCTACGACAGGAAAAAGATCGGCGAAGACTGTCTCGAAAGCGCCTTGCCGTGGGATACGATCACGGGAACCTCTCACCGGCAGTACAAGAACTTCGCACCGTTGATCCCGCTGCTCAACGACATGCATATCAATCGCATGGAAGCCGACCCGGACTACCTCTATCTTCAGGGCATGACCGAGCATCTGGCGCAGGTCAGGTCCAAGACCGAGGTGTCGCTCAATCGGGCCGTGCGTGTCCAGGACCAGAAGCAGGTGCGGCAGAAACGCCTCGAGCTGGAAAACCGCCTCAGGGACGCCAAGGGCAAACCCCTGCTGGAAGATCTGGAAGCCATCATCAAGGACGAGGAGAAAAAAGAGCTCCAGGGGGAACCCCGAAAGAGCAAAGGCCCGGACGATCCGGTGCTGATGGAAAGCGCCCGCATCCTGACGGACTTTATGCGCATGCAGGTCCCGGCGGACTCTCCTCCCAAGGGAATGGCCGTGAACCAGCTCAAAGCTGCTCCGTAAAGGTTGCGGTTACCTGCATTGCCGTGTGGATCACCTGCAGACCTTACGCACCCTGACTTTGTGAGGGTGCTGTCGTGGATGAGTCCATTCCTCGCAGAGAGCTTGGGGCAGGACACGTCTTCCCGGGACAAGGGCCTCGGCCTTTACCTCCAAGAAAATCACCTGAAGAAGTGAGGGAGATAACCGCCTCATGTGGAGTCCACATGAGGCCGATAGAAGGGGCATGCGATCCATCTCGTTTTGCGAAACTGCAGTTTGTCGGTTTTTCATGAAGAATGAAAGGAGTGATCTATGAAGAAGTTCTTTGTGCCGGTTTTGTCCGTGTTCTTCCTCTTCTTCTCCGTGCCCGTGGCGGCTGAGCAGTACCGCATCTCAGTACTGCAGGTCTCCGACGTCACGGTGTTCGATAATGCCTATCAGGGCTTTGTTGATACCCTCGCCCGAAACGGCATGGTTGAGGGTGACAACCTCATCCTGACCAGGCATGTTATCGACGCGGACCTGGAGGCGGGTCTGTGGGAAAAGATGGGTATTCTCCTGAAGATCAAGAATACAGCCTCAAAAATCGTTGCAGAGAATCCCGACCTGGTTCTCACGATCGGAACGCCGGCCACGAGATATTCCCGGGGCAAGTTCGTCAGTGCGGGAATACCCGTGGTGTTCACCTCTGTGGCAAATCCGGTGGCGGCGGGGTGTGAAAGCATGACCCGGGGAGGCAAGGGAATTACCGGGGCAACCATCTACATCGACCCCGGTGATGTGATGAAGATCGTCCGGCTCGCCCTGCCCGGCATAAAGACCTTGGGCATCATCCATTGCGACGACGACAATGCGGTCACATCCGCGCATGAGATCAGGGACAAGGCGGCAAAGCAGGGGGTCCGCGTCCTGACGAAGCAGGTGAGCAAGTCCGACAAGATCGCCCCTGCCGCTCTTGCGCTCATCGATGAAGGCGTCGACGCCTTCGGCATTCCTCCGGACTCCTACTACGCCCTGCGGGACAACGAGCCTTCGAGGGATCTCCTTGCCGTTATCCGCGAAAAGAAGATACCTGCAATCGCCTTCATGACCAGCGGGGCCAGGGGATGCATCCTGTATATCGGGCCCTCACTGAAGATCAACGGCGGACTCTCCGCAGAGCAGGCAGTGAAGATCCTCAAGGAGGGCGCATCGCCCGAGGATCTGCCTGTGGCAAGGCAGCAGGATCTCACCATTCTCTCGGACACCGACGCCATCAGGCATCTCGGACTGAGCATTCCCCTGGAGGTGCTGCAGCTCGCCAAGCCGTTCAGCGAATCCTACTGAAGGACCCTCCGGGGGGCTTTCACCCCGGCTTTCACGAGCTTTCGTCTCCGGATTCGATCCCGTGCCGATGCTTCCGGGGACATATCTGCTCTCGTGCTGAAGCCCCGGCGATTTACACCTCTTTGACTTGAGCCGGAAAATGTGGGAAAAGAGAACCGCTTTCTGCACCGGAGTGAAAGACGGTGCAGGGCGGCCAATCTTATACGGCACTGGGGAACGAGCCTATGAACGTACTGGTCACCGGAGGAGCGGGATACATCGGAAGCCATACCTGCGTGGAGCTCCTGAACGCGGGGTATGACGTGACGGTCGTGGACAATCTCTCCAACTCCAAAGAAGAATCCCTGCGAAGGGTGGAGAAGATAACAGGCCAAACCCTGACCTTTTACCGGGTGGACCTCCTGGACAGAGACGGCCTTTCCTCGGTCTTTGCGCGCGGAGCGGTCCATGCCGTCATCCATTTCGCCGGCCTCAAGGCGGTGGGGGAGTCGGTGAGCATGCCCCTGCGCTACTACCATAACAATGTCACCGGCACCCTGATACTGTGCGAGGTCATGAAGGAGCATGGGGTCAGAAACCTGGTGTTCAGCTCTTCGGCCACCGTGTACGGCGAGCCGGACACCGTCCCGATCAGGGAGGACTTTCCCCTGCGCGCCACCAACCCCTACGGGCGCTCCAAGCTCATGATCGAGGAGATTCTCCGCGATCTCTGCGTGTCCGATCCGGACTGGAACATCGCCCTGCTCAGGTACTTCAACCCCGTGGGCGCCCATGCGAGCGGGCTCATCGGCGAAGATCCAAACGATATCCCCAATAACCTCATGCCGTTCATCTCCCAGGTGGCGATCGGCAAACGAGAACAACTCAGCGTGTTCGGAAACGACTACCCCACGATTGACGGCACCGGGGTGCGCGACTATATCCATGTTGTGGACCTCGCCGTGGGGCATATTCACGCGCTCAAGAAACTCGAGCAGTGCCCCGGGGTCGTGGCCTACAACCTCGGTACGGGCCGGGGTTACAGCGTCCTGGAAATGGTCCGCGCCTTCGAGAAAGCATCGGGCCGGAAGATCCCCTACCGGATCGCGGACAGGCGCCCGGGCGACATCGCCTCGTGCTTTGCAGACCCCGCAAAGGCACAGGAAGAGCTCGGATGGAAGGCCCTGCGCGGCATCGACGAGATGTGCGCCGACTCATGGAAGTGGCAGTCGCTCAACCCGGACGGTTATGCCTGAGAACGGGAGAGAAGGCCCTGTGATACCGGCTGAGCCGCCTGCCTGCGGGACGTTTTCTGGCCAAGGAGAAGCAGTGAGTACACAGAAGACCTATCGTGATCGTGTCATGAACCTCTCCAGCAGGGTACTCGGCCCCTGCGATTCACAGCCCGCGCGAAGCGCGGCCGAAGCATTGACGATCATCCTCGCCGCCATCTGCGAAAACGTGATGGCAGGGACCGACCACGTCCCGGACCCGGAACACAGCACCGTGGAGAAATGCTCGGTAAGCGCCTGCTTCATGGCCGCCTGCTCGGTTCCCCTGATCTCGCAGCTCCGCGAAGGGGGACAGAACGTGGACGCAGAATCTCTCATGCACCGGGCAGGCCGGCGGGTGTTCCGGCGGTACGACGAAGGAGACCGGCGAACGATCGTGGAATCGGGAATCCTCCTGTTCAAAGAGCTGACCCACGAGGCGTCGAACAACCATAAACTTCTGGAGTGGATGGGCAGCGTGCACAACGTGACGGACAAGTACGTGCTCACCGAGGGGCAGACGGACTGCGTGGATCTTTTCGCACCGCTGTATCTGGTGCTCCTCATGGCAACGAAACAGACCGGCGCACGGCCGCGGATGAAAAAGGAGACCTGAAAAGGCATGAGCCTCATCAAGGACCTGGCCAGACAGGGCAAAGACAAGGTGATCTCCAGGACGCTGGAGGCCCTGGGCCGGCAGGCTGTCAGCCGGTACGGCACGCTGTGTGATATCACCCTCGATTCCCATGACCGGAAAATCGACATCGAGGTGCTGCTCAAGGGTGAACCGAGCCCCATCCGGATTTCCATCAACCGGTTCGATATCGTCTTCGAGGGAGAACAGGCCTCGGTGATCCTTCGGGACATCACCGTCTCCAGAGAATGGATGAAAACCCTGGCAGAGGACATCCTCAAGGACCGGCCCTTCAGGATACCTCGCAAGTATGCAATATTGATCGACAAAATTATATAGCACACAGGGTCTTCCGGATGTAAACGCCGCACTCGGAACAATGAAAACGCGTATGATTCGCTTGCATTCGAGAGAAAATTCTATTACCTAAAAACCTTCGTGTATATGTTGATGAGATAGAGTACAATTTATAAAGAGGATCATGTTGGTACGAAATATTCTCAAAGAGAACAAAACAACCTTCAGCTTCGAGTTCTTCCCTCCCAAGACGCCCGGAGGGTGGGACAAGCTCTTTCTGACGATCTCCGACCTCATCCCGCTCAAGCCCTCGTGGGTGAGCGTGACCTACGGCGCAGGCGGATCCACCCGGGAGAACACCCACAACCTTGTGGTGAGGATAAAGAAAGAGACGGATCTCACGGTGGTGACCCATCTCACCTGCGTCGAGGCCTTAAGGGACGACATCATGGCCGTCCTCAGGCGCTACGACAGCGAGGGGATCCATAACATCCTCGCCCTGCGGGGAGATCCGCCCCAGGGACAAAACAGCTGGGAGGCAGGCCCCGACGGGTTCTGCTACGCAATCGATCTTGTCGCGTTCATCAAGCAGCACTTCCCGCACATGTGCGTGGGCGTTGCCGGTTTTCCCGAAGGGCATCCGGAAACGAAAAACCGCCTGCAGGAGATCGATCATCTCAAGGCAAAGGTCGAAGCAGGGGCGGACTACATCATCACCCAGCTCTTCTTCGACAACCGCGACTATTACGACTTCTGCGAGCGGTGCGAGCTGGCCGGGATCACGGTTCCGATCATCGCGGGCATCATGCCCGTCATTTCCCGCAGCGGCATGGCCCGCATGGCCGAGCTCGCGGCACGGGCGCGGATACCCGCAGCCCTTCTGAGATCGGTGCAGCGGGCCGGCAGCGACGAGTCCGTGGAGAGGGTCGGGATTCATTGGGCCACCGAGCAGGTGCGCGACCTCATCGACAACCATGCACGGGGCATCCACTTCTACACGCTGAACAACGCCAACGCCACCCTGAAGATCTACGAGGCCCTCGGGGTCGCCGACTCGTCGCAGCTCGCCTGAAGCAGAGCACGTCAAGGAGACCGCCCGAGAACAGGCTAAGCTTATGATGAATCGCCAGACAGCAGAAGCAAAACCGATATTTTCGTTTTACCCCTAAGAAAGGAGCATCATACATGAGCATGTGTCCCTGTGGATCCAAACTCGATTACGAACAGTGCTGCGAGCCGGTGATCAAGGGCTCTCGGCAGGCCGGCACGGCGGAGCAGCTGATGCGCTCGCGGTATACCGCGTATGTAAAGGCAGAGCTTGATTACCTCCTGGAATCCACCCATCCCGCCCAGAGGGACGATTACGATCTCAAAGGCACCAGACGCTGGGCCGAGAAGTCCGAGTGGGACGGTTTGCAGATCGTATCCACCGAAGAAGGAAGCGGCGAAGACACTCAAGGCAAGGTGGAATTCATCGCGCATTACCGCTACAAGGGCAAAAAGACGACCCATCACGAACTGGCCGAGTTTGTCAGGGAGGAAGGCAGATGGTTCTTTCATCACGGCACCATGGTTCCCCAGAAACAGGTGGTCCGCGAAGGCGATAAAATCGGACGGAACGATCCCTGCCCCTGCGGAAGCGGACTGAAGTACAAGAAGTGCTGCGGGAAGTGAGGCGCTGAAATACCGCTTGCACTTCATGGGTGATCCGGCACGCCTGCCCAGCGGTGAGAGAAAAAATCGCGCTACCCTGGTGTTTCCCCTTGATTTATCGAGAGTATGCACCCGGCACGAAGACTTGAAGCACCGGCACAGCGAAATACCCGAAAAAGGAGGACCGCATCCATGTCGAAAGGTTTCAAAAAGATTCTGACCTCCCGCATCACCATCGCCCTCCTCTATCGCCTCATCCGGGAATATTCACGGACCTTCCGTCTCCAGGTGGAAAACGAGCGCGCATGGATGGACCATGTCGATTCCGGCGGTGCGGTGGTGCTGTGCTGCTGGCATCAGCAGTTCTTCTCCGCCATCAGGCATTTTAAAAATTACCGCCAATACCGGCCTTCGCTCATGATCTCCAGGAGCGCCGACGGCGAGATCATTGCGGGGGTGGCCGAGAAAACCGGCTGGGACGTGGTGCGCGGCTCCTCATCGAGGGGCGGACGCGACGCGCTGGCCCAGATGGCGGAAAGACTGAAACAGAGGAGGGTCGCAGCCCATATCGTTGACGGCCCCCGAGGGCCGTCCGGGAGTGTGAAGGCAGGGGTCATCCGCCTTGCCCAGCTCGGCGGGGCGGTCATCGCTCCCTTTTCCGCCCGGGCCGACAGGGCGTGGTATTTCAACAGCTGGGACCGCTTCATGATACCCAAGCCCTTTGCCCGGGTCACGCTGCGGTTTGACGGCCTCTTCCCGGTCCCCTCCCCGTCTTCGCCCGAAGAGTTCGAAGAGCATCGTCTGAGGCTGGAAGAAATCATGCAGCCCGGGCTCATTTTCCCGTGAATTCTCGCCTTCACTTTCCCGGAAAACCATGCTAACTTATGGGTATTCTTTTTGAGATGCATATGTGGTAGAAAACACGTGCTTAGGTACTAAGCAGAGATAAAATCCAATTGTGAGGAGGGTATCATGTTGAAGAAAGTGCTCGGAATTTTTTTGGCAACGGTTCTGTTCGTTTCCACGGGGTATGCACTGGAGGTGGCAAAGGTAAACGTGCCCGATTCCATCAGCGCAGGCGGCGGCGACCTGGTGCTGAACGGGGCCGGCATCCGGAGCAAGTGGGGTCTCAAGCTCTATGTGGGCAGCCTTTTCCTCCCCCAGAAGAGCACGGACGCTCAGACCATCATGGCTGCCGATGAACCCATGGCCATCAGGCTCAACATCATCTCCGGCCTGATCACCAGCGAGAAGATGGTAACCGCCACCAGAGAGGGTTTCGAGAATTCCACGGGCGGCAACCTGGACCCCATCGCTGACGATGTCGAGACCTTTATCGCGGTTTTCAACGAGCCCATCCAGGAGGGCGATGCCTTTGATCTCGTCTATGCCCCCGCAAAAGGGGTGGAGGTCTTCAAAAACGGCCAGCCCGCCGCCGTTGTCGGGGACCTGGAGTTCAAACAGGCCCTCTTCGGGATCTGGCTCTGCGACAAGCCGGCCCAGAAAAGCCTCAAAGAGGGCATGCTCGGCATGTAGCGCGGCTTGCAGCACGAATCGGAGGCTTGCAGGGCTCACCTCCCCGCAAGCCTCTTTCCATCCAGACTTGTCCGCTTCTTCAAGATTTACCCATTCCTTTCCGAAACTCAGTCTCATGACCGGAAACCGGAGAAATCCTGATCATGATCTCCCTGCACATTCTTTGGCGTTGCCAGAAGAAGAAATCATGGTAGGATAAGACGTCATGAAAACATTTGTCCGAGAGCTGCTGAAGCGGTATTTTTCCGATCCTCAGGTTATCATTCTGGTTCTCCTCCTCGTGGCGGGGTTCGTATTCATATTCCTGCTCGGCAACATGCTTCTGCCTGTCTTCGTGGCCATCATCATCGCCTATCTCCTCGACGGCGTAGTGTCCTGGCTCCAGCGTTTCGGCCTGCCCAGAAACGCAGCGGTGATCATCGTGTTCACGTGCTTCGTCGCACTGGTCGTCGTGCTGCTCGTCGGGCTGCTCCCGCACATATCCCGGCAGATCGCCCAGCTCGTTCAGGAGCTCCCCTCCATGCTCGCAAAGGGCCAGAGGGAACTGCTCAAGCTCCCGGAAAAATATCCGGATTTCTTCTCCCACGAGCGCATCAGCCAGATAGTCACCTATGTCGGCTCGGATATCGGAGAGTTGGGCCAGCACGTGCTCTCCATCTCCGTGTCATCGGTCCGGAGCATCATTACACTGCTGGTGTACCTGGTCCTCGTACCCTTCCTGGTGTTCTTCTTCCTCAAGGATAAGCACCTCATCTTTCAATGGGCCAAGGAACTCCTGCCGGAGCAGCGCGCTCTCACCATCAGTGTATGGGCAGAGGTAAACCAGCAGTTTGCAAACTATGTCAGGGGAAAGATCTGGGAGATCGTCATCATCTGGGCGGTCTGTTATATGGTGTTCTCTTTCATGGGCCTGAGGTTCGCCATGTTCCTGTCGTTCCTCGTAGGCCTCTCGGACCTGGTCCCCTATGTCGGGTCCACGGTCATGGCATTCCCGATCGCACTCATCGCCTTTTTCCAGTGGGGGCTCGACTGGCAGTTCGTCTACATGGTCATCGCATACGGCATCATCCAGATCTTTGACGGCAACATCCTGGCCCCCCTCCTGTTTTCAGAGGCGGTCAACCTGCATCCGGTGTCCATCATCGTGGCCCTGCTCTTCTTCGGCGGACTCTGGGGCGTCTGGGGGCTCATCTTCGCAGTGCCCCTGGCTACGCTCGTTCATGCGGTATACAAGGCCTGGACCAGCAGTCTCACCCGGCCCACTCCCGTGAGTGTGGAGCAGAAAGACGCCGAGACCATCCCCGGCTGATCCCCGTATATGCGCCGGACTTTCCGCACGAGCGGGTTCCGGACGCATTCCCTTGTCTTGGAAAAACCAGTGTTCATAAAAAACCGTCATCGACCCGATAAGGCACGTTGAAACGGGGGGAATTTATCTTTTTTTCCCCATGAGACGATGAATGGATATGAGCGATGGTGCAGGAAACATGAGGATTGAGCTTAAGGGATGACAAAGACGCCGACCTTTCTCAAAGAATTGCGAATCCTTATAGTGGACGATTCTGCAGTGGTCAGAAGTGTGCTCGCCAAGGAACTCCTGCGATCCGGGGTCGAAGTGACCCAGGCCGAGAACGGGCAGCAGGCACTCGATATCGCCCTGTGCAAGGAATTCGACCTGGTCATCACCGATGTGGAGATGCCCTGCATGGACGGGATCGAGCTCTGCAGGCGGCTCAAAACCAATCCCCGGACCCAGCAGACGCCCATCGTCATCCTGAGCTCTCTGGACAGCGAAGAAGACATCAAAAAAGGCTACAAGGCCGGTGCCTCGACCTACATCACCAAGGCTCAGGCCAAGGAATCCCTGATCGAAACCATCGAGACCGTGCTCCAGAAGACGACCTTCCAGCGTGGAAGGACCATCCTCGTGGTGGATGACTCCTCCACGGTGAGGACCCTGGTGGAAAAGGGGCTCAAGGAAGTGGGCTTCGAGGTGGTGAAGGCGGAAAACGGCAGGCTCGCCCTCGATGTTCTCAGGCACGAGCATCCGGACCTCATCCTCAGCGACATCGACATGCCCGTGATGAACGGCGAGGAGTTCTGCCAGGCCGTGCATGCCGATCCCCAGCTCGGTGCCATCCCCTTCGTGGTCATGAGCGCGAACAACGATCGCCCCATCATGCGCCGCATGCTCCAGCTCGGCGCTGATGCGTATCTGGTGAAACCTTTCAACATCGACCAGTTGGTCATAACCGTGGAAAAGCTGCTCTCCGATAAGCTGCTCATACTCCACAAGGAGAAGGAGCGCCTGGAGACGGAGCAGAAGCTGATCCTGGCCAGCATCACCTCGCTGTGCTGCGCACTGGAGGCCCGCGACTCCTATACCAGGGGGCACTCCGAGGCGGTGTCGTACATCGCCACCAGGATCGCCATGGAAATGGGCATGAGCCAGGAGGAGGTCGACCTCGTGAAGCTTGGCGGCAAGCTTCACGACCTGGGAAAAATCGGCGTGGTGGACAGCGTTCTGCTCAAACCGGGCAAGCTCAGCGACGACGAATTCGCCATCATCAAGCGCCACCCGGTGATCGGCGCCGATATCCTCAGGCCGGTGCCGAGCCTCGCCAAGATCCTCCCCATCGTACTCTATCACCACGAGCGCTTCGACGGCAAGGGATACCCGAAAGGGCTCAAGGGCGAGGATATCCCCTTGTGGGCCAGGATTACCGCCGTGGGCGACACCTACCACGCGCTCACGAGCGACCGGCCCTACCGCAAGGGCATGGACCGGGACAAGGCCCTCCAGATCATCGAGAGCGTCAGCGGAAGCCAGCTCTGTCCCGACTGCGTGGATGTCTTCCTCAAAATGGAGCTCTGGCTGGGGGATCACGGCAACGAAGAGCCAAGCCAGCCCGATCCCGGGGAGGAGAAACCCTCCGGAGAGAATCTCATCGTGTTGCCCGAATCACGGACCGCACGTGCCCGCAAGTGAGGTGCGGCCCGGTTTACACGCGCATCATCCCTGATGCTGCCGTTGACCGCCAAGAAAGAATTTGCATTTGGCTTGTATTTTCACTATTAATCTATTCCATTGCGAAAACGATATTATATCAGAGGTTGGAGGTATGAGGAGAGACATCGTTCACGAAGGATCAGAGCAGCTGACGTATGAGATCCGGGAGATCGTCGCTGTCGCGGATGTGTTGAGAAAATACGGGGTCCAGATCACCTGGGAGAACATCGGCGATCCCATTCAGAAGGGCGAGAAGCTTCCCCAGTGGATCAAGGACATCGTCATCGACCTCGTATCGAACGACAGGACCTATGGATACGTGGCCACCCAGGGCGTGCCGGAAACGCGGGAGTTCCTCGCGCAGGAGGTGAACAGGCGCGGCGGGTATCAGATCACCAAAGACGACATCGTGTTCTTCAACGGCCTGGGCGATGCCGTTGCAAAGGTGTTCAACTTCATGAAACGCGAGGCGCGGGTCATCGGGCCCTCCCCGGCCTACTCGACCCACTCTTCCGCCGAGGCCGCCCACTCGGGCTACGAGCACCTCACCTACGAGCTGGACCCGAAAAACAACTGGCTTCCCGACCTTGAAGATCTCGAGAAGAAGATCAAATACAACGACTCCATCGCAGGGATCCTCATCATCAATCCCGACAACCCCACCGGCGCGGCGTACCCCCGGGAGATACTCGAACAGATGGTGGATATCGCCCGGCGGTACCGGGTGTTCATGATCTGCGATGAGATATACGGCAATCTGGTCTACGACACCCACAAGACCGCCCCCTTGAGCGAGGTGATCGAGGAGATCCCGGGCATGGCGCTGCGGGGCATCTCCAAAGAGGTACCGTGGCCCGGATCCCGGTGCGGGTGGATCGAGGTGTTCAATCAGGACAAGCTCAACTTCAAGCGATACGTCAAGAGCCTGATAAACGCCAAGATGCTCGAGGTCTGCTCCACGAGCCTTCCCCAGTATGCCATCCCCCGCATCCTGGGAGACCCCAGATACCCGGAGCACCTCGACCGGAGGCGGGCAATATACGCAGAGCGTGCCGAGGAGGCGTGGAAATACTTCTCCGACGTGCCGGGCGTGGTGGTCAACAAACCGCAGGGCGCCTTCTACATGACCGTGCTCTTCGACGACCACGTTCTGAACGACCGGCAGAGTCTCCCCATCCCGGACACGAAAGTCCGCAGGTTCATCGAAGACCGAGTCAAGGGCGTGAAGCCGGACAAGCGCTTCGTGTACTATCTCCTTGGCGCCACCGGTATCTGCGTGGTTCCCCTGACAGGCTTCTGCTGCGAGAAGCAGGGCTTCCGCCTGACCCTGCTGGAAACGGATGACGAAAAACGCACGTGGACATGGCAGACCATCGCGGAGAGCATCAGGGCCTACCTCGACTCCACCACCAGGGCAAACGTTTCGTCCCGTTCCGCGTTCTAGCCCCCATGATCATGGGAGGCATGTAACCGGGTGCGACTGCCGCGGGTACGCCCGCACAGCCAGGGGCCCGGGAAAGAGTGAGGGCGTTCCCTTTGAACGTGAGGATCTCACAGGAAAGAATCAGGTTTCAATCACTGGGCCAGCCGATTGCCGGGGTGCTCTTCCTGCCCGGGGATCAAGGACTGTTTCCCGCGCTGGTGATCTCGCACGGCTACATGGATTTCAAGGAGAACTACTTCGAACTCTGCGGGTATCTTGCGCAACGCGGCATCGCATCACTGGCCATGGACATGCACGGCCATGGCGAGAGCGGCGGCAAGCGTTACCACATCCACCTGAACGAATGGATCGCCGATATCCAAGCAGCCCTGGATACGCTCCAGGCGCATCCGTGCATCGACCCGGAGTGCCTGGGCGCCTTCGGCCTTTCTTCGGGCGGTACGGCCGTCCTCGAAGCCGCCCTGGTAGACCCGAGGATACGGGCAGTTATCACCCTGGACGCCACGGTCAGACCGTTCTTGAGCGTGCCCGAGCGGATCGGCATGGGATTCCTCTCCACGCTGGGGAGGATCAAGCGCTTCCTTACGGGCAGGGATCTGAGGATTTCCCTGGTCCGTGAGGTTGGCAAGGTGGAGGCCGCACACGATCCCGAGGTCAACGAACAGTGGCGCAGCAACCCCCGGGTCGTCGAGATGTGGTCCTCGTTTCCCTTCCCCGGCTCCGAGGCATCGGTGGACGTGGATACCCTCACCCGGGTTCACCGGATCGAGATCCCGACACTCGTGCTCCACGGCGAACAGGACAGGGTTGACAGCCCTCAAACCGCGCGCGTGCTCTTCGATGCCCTGACCTGTCCCAAGGAGTTGCACATCATCGAGGGAAACGGCCATCTCGGCCACCTGGACCGGAACAGACATGTTGTGATGGATCTGACCGCAGGCTGGGCACTGAGCTGCCTGAAGAGCTCTTGCAGGCCGCCCGGGGAATGCGCCTGCGGCTCATCCCGGAAAAGGAGTATGGAATGAAGACAACCAGGAGACTGTCGATAACAGAGCTTTTTGCGGCCTTTTCCCTCGCGGGCGCCCTGATCTTCACCGGATGCGAGGGCAGCGAGGCCAAGAGAGAGGTGGAAGAAACCGTCAAGGAGCTCAGCGGCGCCGGACTCGTCGATAAGGGCGAGAAGCTCAAGCAGCAGATCAAAGACCTCAATGCAGAGGACGTCCGGAGGATACAGGAAGATCTTTCCCGTGGCGTCTACGGGGAGGAATAAAGCATCCCCGACGCAAGCAGCGGGGTATTGAAGGCCTTGTATGGGGAACAGGCCATTCGCAGCACGCTTGGACGGGAATCAACCCTAAAAGCGATTGAAGACCGATCCCGGAAGAACAGGAAAAGGCGGGATTGTCTGAGGCAGCTGTTTTCACTTGAGAATCGAATGAACTACTCGTTTTTCATGCGGCGCAGGGCATGGGAATGGCGCACGGGTCGTTCCGGCCGTGATTGCCCTACGACTGGGAAAAACGCTATATAAGGAGGGGGTGAAATCATGGAGAATACCGATCGTGTGGTCTGGATCACCGGCGCCTCGTCGGGCATCGGGGAGGCCCTGGCATACGCATATAGCGAGAAAGGGGCACGCCTTGTCCTTTCCTCCCGCGATGAGGGGAGGCTTCGCGAGGTACGGAGCCGGTGTGCGGAACCCGGCAGGCATCTCGTGGTTCCTCTCGATCTCCGGGATACTCCGTCCGTTGTCGCAAGATGCGCGGAGGTCCTCGAACATATGGGACATGTGGACATCCTGATCAACAACGGGGGCATTTCCCAGCGCAGCCTCGCCATGGAGACCCCTCTGGACGTGGACCGGATGATCATGGAAACGAATTTCTTCGGCACCATATCGCTGACCAAGGCGGTCATCCCCTCCATGAAGGAGCGGGGCTCGGGCCGTATTGTGGTCATCAGCAGCCTTGTCGGCAGGTTCGGCACCCCGCTGAGGTCGGCGTATTCTGCGTCGAAACACGCCCTGCACGGGTTTTTCGAGAGCCTGAGGGCCGAGGTGTGGGATCTGGGAATCGGGGTCACCCTGGTGTGCCCGGGTTTCATCCGGACCAACATCTCTGTCAATGCCCTCACCGGTGACGGCAGTCCCCAGGGAACCATGGACGAGGCCCAGGCACACGGCATGCCGCCGGATGCATGCGCGTGGAAGATCATCGCTGCCGTGGAGAAGGGAAAATCAGAGGTATACATCGGGGGCAAGGAGCTGATGGGGGTATACATCAAGAGATTCGCGCCGGGATTGTTCGACCGCATCATCAGAAAGGCCAGAGTCACCTGAAACAGGCTCTCCTTAAGGAGAAGCGGCACTTAATTTTCTCTCCTGTCGACCGATAATCACTATATGCCGCTTTTGAACATTTGTCATGCACCGGGATACCTCACCGATGGTGTTGTTCTGTCTTTCGGCGCTTCCCCCGGGAGTGCAATCCGGATTTAAGGCCCCCGGGCCATACCGGGAAAAAGACTGTGCCCGCAGCCGGACAGGACCTTTTTTTCAGACAGGAACACGATATGGTGAAGCCCGGGAAGACAGGTTTTGGAATCATGTTTATTGAATGAAAGGATGGGTGAACTGATGAGCACGAGAGAGAAGGTGGCTGATTGCATCCGGAGCATGGACCCGGCGATGCTGAGCCTGCCTATGGATATCAGCCGGATCGTTCTGATGGCCAGAAGTCATGACACGAACGCCGATGAGCTCGCCCGGTTCCTATCCGATCACCGGTCTCTGTCGGCCAAGGTCCTGAAGATAGCCAAATCCCCCTGCTACAACTGCCCCGGAGACATCGATTCCATGAGCAGCGCCATTATCCACATCGGGTTCCACGAGATCGTCGCCATTGCCCTTGGCTCGGGTATCTTTACTATGCTCACCAGCGCGGGTAAAAGCTCCGGTATCGAACAGGACCGGATCTGGAAACACGCCATCGGGGTCAGCCTGGCAATGAAGCTCGCGGCGAAGAATGCCCGTGCATCGATGGACGGGTTCTCCATGCTCACGGGCCTGCTCCATGACATCGGGAAGCTCGTTTTCCACCTGTGCCTCCCCCGCGAGTATCATGAGGTTCTCCAGCGCCATCAGGCAGAAGCCGTGCCTCTCCACTCGGTGGAGAGAGAACTTCTGGGCATCGACCATGGCGAGGCGGCATACCGGTTGCTCATGCGGTGGAATTTTCCCGATTCCGTCTGCATGCACATCCGCTATCATCATGACCTGATCCAGTGCCCTTTCGAACACCTTCATCAGACCATGATCCTGCATCTTGCAGACTACCTCACCCTCCGGGCAGGTATAGGCTATAGCGGAAACATCATACCGGAAATCAGCACGGAAGTAATAAGCGCGATGGGCCTTTCGGAAACACAGGTGGATGAGCTCACAGAACAGGTGAAAACCATGCGCGACCAGGTAGAAGATTTCCTCGAAACGCTTTCGTAAAGGAATAAGGAGAACTATTTCTGATGGAAAAAATCGTGGTGATCGGTGCAGGCAATGTGGGATCATCTTCTGCCGCGGCCATGGCCGGTGGAAAATTGGGCGACATCTTTCTCTATGACATCCTTGACAATCTCGCGGCCGGCCGGGCCATGGACATCAATCATGCGTCCCCTGTCCTCCATACGGACTGCCTGGTGACAGGGAGCCATTCCCCCGAAGTGCTCTCCGGGGCCGACTTAGTGGTCGTCACTGCGGGCGTTGCCCGGCACGCCGGCATGGCCCGCCTCGATCTCCTCAGGCAGAACCTTCAGGTGATGACCGGCGTATCGGACCTTGTGATGAAGTTCTGCCCCCACGCCAGGGTGCTGGTGGTGACCAATCCAGTCGATGTCCTCACCTGGTATCTCAGGCGCCTGCATCCGGACATGAACGTTTTCGGACTGGGCTGCTCTCTGGATACGATCCGCTTCAGGCACTTCATTGCCGAGGCTGCAGGGGTTTCCGTGGACTGCGTTCAGGGAATGGTGATCGGGGCCCATACCGACGACATGGTCCCGCTGGTGAGCCGCGCCACGGTCAGCGGCATCCCGCTCAAAGACATGGTGAGCGGTGAGGTCCTTGATGCCGTCAGTCAAGGCACCCGGGCGGCGGGTACGCTCATCGTGGACATGCTCCGGCACCACAGCGGATTCTACGCGGCTTCCCAGGTGGTCTCCCGGATCGTGGAGGCGATAGTGCTCGACCGCCGGGAGATCTTTCCTTTCAGTGTCGTGTGCACCGGAGAATACGGCTACGAAAAGATCCCCCTCGCGCTCCCGGCTGTCATCGGTCGCCGGGGCATCCACCGCATCCTCGAGATCGATCTCGATCCCGACGAACGCCGGGGACTGGACAGGTGCGCATCCGCGATGGACGAGGTGATTCGCGGCCTCTCCTAGCCGCTTCCCCGCCCGTTTGCCTCTTGCCTGTACGAGCAGATGATAATAGAATCTTCTCCTGCCATGAATCCTGCACAAAAGGAGGAGAACGATCATGGAGCTCTTTGAAAAACAAACTATTGGCGGCCTTACCCTGGCGAACCGTCTGGTGAAGTCCGCAACCCTGGAGAATATGGCGGCCCCGGACGGCCTGCCGACCCGGCAAACGGCGCGCTTTTACGATCGGCTGGCCCGGGGTGAGTCCGGCCTTATCATCACCGGCTATGCCTATGTCCATCCGTCGGGCCGCTCCTATCCCCTCCAGCACCGCGCTGACAGCGACGCCATAATCGAATGCTGGCGCCCCGTCGTGGATGCGGTTCACGAGCACGGCAGCAGGATCGCCCTTCAGATCGTTCACGGAGGGAGACAGTGCAGGCCCGGCCGTGACGGGCAGACCCTGCTGGCCCCCTCCCGGGTCCCCAACCTGGTCTATTTCACGCTGCCCCGGAAAATGACCATCGATGAGATCACCCGGACCATCCGGGACTTCGGCGCCGCAGCCGGCAGGGCACGAGAGGCAGGCTTCGATGCGGTTCAGATCCATGCGGCCCACGGGTATCTCATCTCGGGCTTTCTCTCGCCGCTGACCAACCGCCGCAGGGACGAGTGGGGAGGCGACCCGGAGCGGAGGTCCCGGTTCCTCACCGAGGTCTTCCGCGCGGTGCGCTCCACGGTGGGAGACGATTTTCCGGTCCTGGCAAAGATGAACATCCACGACTTCGCCCCCTTCGGGCTGACCCCTGCAGGCAGCTTTCCAACGGCACGCAGACTCGCGCGGCTCGGTCTGGACGCCCTGGAGATCAGCGGCGGGCTCATGGAAAACCCCCTGGCAATGAGCAGGGGCGACGCACCCACCGAGGTCCTCAACCGGGGCAGGAGACTGCCCGCACGGGTATACTTCTCGTCGTGCCTGGCCTTCATGAGGCTTTTCCTGCCCTTCCGCGAGAACTATTTTCAGGACTATGCCGCCAGATTGAAGCCGGATCTTCCCATCCCGCTCATCCTCGTGGGAGGAGTGAGAAGCGTCCGCGGAGCCGAGCAGGTTCTCCGCTCAGGCACTGCCGACCTCGTCTCGCTGGCCCGTCCGCTGATCAGGGAACCCGGTCTGCCGAAGAAATGGCGAGAGGGAACCGCCGAGCGGGCAAGCTGCACCTCGTGCAATCGATGCCTGGGAGAGGTCGAGCAGGGGGGCAGGCTCGCCTGCTACCGGGACACGGGCAGCCGCCGTCCGTGACCCCGTGGTCCCATATCGTCCTCCTTATCCGAAGAAGGACGCGGGTACCACAGATATCGCCTGTACCCGGGAAATGAATCATGCTATGAATGATCCCCGCCGGATCCGCCGGACAGCCCTGGTCAAAGGGAAGGCCCTTTCTTTAAGAGATGCGGGCCCGGGGATTCTCAAGGCCGGATGAAATCCCTGCCCCTCACCGCGGACCCCTGGCGGAAAAACCCGTGCAGCACAGAGCTCGGCAGAGAGCAAACCAAAAACGGGAGGCTACACGATGAAGAGAAAACCCATTCACTTTTCGGAGGTTCTTGTCCAGGCTCACTCCATCTGGTCGCGCCAGTGGCTCATACTCACCTGCGGGGATTTCGAATCAGGCATGTTCAATTCCATGACCGTGGGATGGGGGAGCTTCGGAACCATGTGGAATGTCCCCATGGCACAGGTGGTGGTCCGCCCGACCAGGTACACCTATCAGTTCATGGAGCAATACGACACCTTCACCCTGTGCGCCCTGGGAAAAAAATACCGCGACGCGCAGAAGATTCTTGGCAGCCGCTCGGGCAGGGACGGAGACAAGATATCCGAGGCAGGGCTGACCCCCATATCCTCGTCCAGGGTCGCAGCGCCGGGTTTTGCCGAGGCTCAGCTCATCGTGGAGCTCAAGAAAATTTACTGGGACGACTTCAAGCCCGGCCATTTCCTGGATCCTTCCATCGAGAAGCAGTATCCGCTCAAGGACTACCACCGGATGTACTTCGGGGAGATACTTGCCATCTCCGGAACAGAGTCGTATTCAATTATCTAGCAGTGCACATCGCCGATCGCGGCCGGGAGAGAATGATGGATCGATCGAGGAAACACGGGAAGTTTGCGTCTGCCGCTATTTTGCACGGAACGGCTCCAGCCGGCCATTGAAAGGGGGCGTCTCCATGCTCGAGGTTCGATGGCTCGGCTGTGCAGGACTCGAACTGGCAATAAATTCAAAGGTCGTCCTGATCGACCCGTATCTCTCCAGGCCGGGCATACTCAAGATCCTTTTCAGCCGGCTCGCTCCAGCCCACGACCTCGTCCATTCCTACACGGCAAGGCTTGACGGAAGGGTTTCCGCCGTCATCTGCGGGCACACCCACTTCGACCACGCCCTCGACATCCCCGAGATCGCCCGCTCCCTGGGCTGCAGGACAGTGGGAAGCAGCAGCCTGAAAACTCTTCTGGACATCTCCGGGGTATCGACCGAAGCGCTCGTCTGCTCCGGCAACGAACGGATCGAGCTCGACCATGACATCAGGGTGCAGATGATCCCCTCACAACACGGGCGCGTCTTTCTGGGGAGAACGCCCTGTCAGGGCGAGATCGACCCGTCATGGACACCGCCGCTCAAGGCGAGCCAGTACCGGCTCGGCACCATGTTCATGCCCAAGATCGAGGTGGGGGACATCACCCTGATTCATGCAGGCAGCGCCAGCTTTATCGAGTCCGAGCTCGACGGCCACCGGTGCGATGTGCTGTTCATGTGCGTGCCCGGCTGGAAAAGCGTGCCCGACTATACCACCCGCATGGTGAATATCCTCAGGCCCGAGGTGATCATTCCGTTTCACTTCGACGACTTCACCCGCCACCTGCCCCGGTCCGGAAAAGTCCGCATGCTTCCCTCCATCGACCTTCAAGGCTTTGTTGATCGCGTCCACAAATATTCGCCCGGTGCAGTGATCCGCATCCCCAGGACCAACGAGGTGATGCGGTTTTAGATCCGGCGGCATGGGGAACTCTCTGCTTTTCCGGTCTTTCCCCGGGTCCTTTCAGGGGGCGCCCACCGGCGTTCCGAGCGGCCGGTCCTGCCCGGGTCCGGGAGGAGCAGCTTCGGACAGCCGGCCCTGGCTCAGGAAAACCCCGGCAAAGACCAGGAACGATGCCGAATACTGCACGAGGGTGAACCGTTCCCCGAGAATCAGCCACCCCAGAAACACGGTGAACACGGGGATGAGATTCACGAATGCCGATGCCTGGCTCGCAGTGACACGGCTCACACCGAAATTGTACAGCCCGTAGGCACCCAGGGTGACGAAGATCCCGAGATAGATGATGCTGAAAAACGGAACAGGGACGAATTCCGTGGGCGCGGTGGTCCCCGACATCAACAGGACGGGCAGATAGAAAACACTGCCCGCGCATGCCTGGAGAGCGGTGAGGAAAAAGGGGCGATAGCGTTCGGTGAGCATCTTGAGGGTGACGGTGTACGCCGTAGCACAGGCCATGGCCAGAACCTCCAGAAAATTCCCCCAGGCCGGGTGAGGAGCTTGCTCCGACGGTGCTCCGCCGGCGCTGAGCAGACATACCCCTGAAATCGCGACAAAGAATCCCGCCAGGGTCTTACGCGTCACCCGCTCGCGGAGAAATATCGCGGCCGCCACCGCCACCATGAGCGGCAGTATTGCGGTGACCATCCCGGCCTGTGACGCCGAGGTATTCTCCAGGGCCTTGGCCTCGAAGAGAAAGTACAGGCATGGCTCGCACAGGATCATGAACCCGATATACTTCAGGTCTCCTTTTCGCCACACATTGCCCTTCATCGCCCTGACGAGGAACAGGGAGGCCAGGCTTCCCACCGCCATTCTTCCGAAAATAACGACCAGGGGATCGTACGCCTCGAAGGCGAGTTTCAGGGCGATGAAAGAGCTGGCCCAGAGTATCATGGCCAGGACGAGGCCTATCACGGGCAACAGGGATGTTTTCCGGTTCATGGTGAGCTCTCTCGTTTTGACCCTCTCATCGATTGGCCTTGATCACATATCACCGGCATAGGGGACTTGGGAACAGGAAAATCTCCTGCCCGATCCATGATATCGCCGACTGCCCGCTCGGTATGCCGGGAAAAAAAGGTGGAAACATGAGCTCCTTGATTATACAATGAGTTCTATGGTTGCGGAAAATGGGTTGTGTCTCGAGCCCGGCTCATGGGATGTCCGGACGGTCGTATCCGCCCTCCCGCCAGGGCGGTGGAGAGAAAATTCATCTCGAGCGAGGCTCTTCGTGGCATCATCTTAAATGAATTTTTGAAGGAGGCAAGGCATATGTATTTCTGTCCGAAATGCGGAACCAGGCTGACGGAAAAAAGCATTGAGGGAAGGCTGAAAAAGGCGTGCCCTTCCGGCGGGTGCGATTATGTGTTCTGGGACAATCCGATCCCGGTTGTCGCCGCGGTAGTGGAGCACGACGAGAAGATCGTGCTGGTACGCAACAAAGGGTGGCCGGAGAAGATGTTCGGTCTGGTCTCGGGTTTTCTGGAGCGGGGGGAATCACCCGGTGACGCGGTCTTGAGAGAGATCACTGAAGAGCTGGGCATCAAGGGGGAGATCGAGGATTTCATCGGGGTCTACCCCTTCTTCGAGATGAACCAGCTGCTCCTCGTGTTCCACGTTTCAGCCCGGGGAGAGATCTCACTGGGAGACGAGCTGGAGGAGTTCCGCCGGGTGGCTCCCGAGAAGCTGGTTCCCTGGCCCATAGGCACCGGGCCCGCGGTACGCGACTGGCTCGTGAGAAAAAGGCTCTTGGCACCGTGAAAAAGTCCCGGCCGGTCCGCCGCGGGATGCGCCTCTTCACCCTGTTTCCGCACTTCCCGGGTCATGTTTGCCCTTGAGGAGCATAGCGGAAATATGAGAAAAGTTGTTCATACGTTCATAGACACATAAGACAAGGAGGCTGTTGTGAAAAAGATGACCATATTCTCATCCATCCTGTTCTTCGGACTCGTCCCGCAGGCGGCCGCCGATTCCGGCAAACCCATGGTCCGGCTCGAAACCACCAGGGGAAACATCGTGCTGGAGCTCGACAGGGAAAAGGCGCCCAAAACCGTTGACAACTTTCTCGCACTGATCGAATCGGGATTCTACAAAGGCACCATCTTTCACCGGGTCATCAAGGGCTTCATGGTCCAGGGCGGAGGGCTCACCGAGGACATGAACCAGAAGCCGACCGGGGCACCTGTCACGAACGAGGCGGACAATTCCCTGAAGAACGTCCGGGGCAGCATTGCCATGGCACGCACCCAGGATCCCCACTCAGCCACCTCCCAGTTCTTTATCAACACGGTTGACAATGCGTTCCTCAACCACAGCTCGAAGACCTTAAGCGGATGGGGATACTGCGTGTTCGGCCGTGTGGTGGAAGGAATGGACGTGGTGGACGCCATCGAGGCTTCCCCCACCACGACACAGGGAATGTACACCGACGTGCCCGTAGAGCCCATCGTGATCAACGAGGCCTCGGTGGTTCCGGCTCCCTGAACGGAACGTCCTTTTTCCACCGGGCAGGGGGGCGTTTTCATGAAGCTCCCTGCAAGGGAGGCCGGGCATCGCACCGGTTTTAAGGGGTACGGGCGATCGTTCCGTCCGACAGGGAGGTTCCGGATATGGCTTCCGGGAGAGCCTTTACAGGGAGGCATCGTGATATGCCCCCTGATATGAGAGGTGGCGAGTGAAGGTTTCCGAGAAAAGGTCCGTGGTTTCCTGGGCGCTGTACGACTGGGCGAACTCGGCCTTTGCCACCACCGTCATCGCGGGGTTCTTCCCCCTCTTCTTCAAGCAGTACTGGAGCGCGGGCGTGGACACAGCGGTGAGCACGGCACGGCTCGGTCTGGCCAACTCGCTTGCCGGTGTAGTCATTGCCCTGGGCGCTCCGGTTCTGGGTGCGATCGCAGACCGCGGCACCTCGCGCAAGCGCTTCCTGATCTTCTTCGCCTTGATGGGCGTGACAGCCACATCGGCCCTGGCCCTTGTTTCGGCAGGAGCCTGGGTGACCGCGGTGTGGCTCTACCTTTTCGCGTCCATCGGGTTCTCCGGCGGTAATGTCTTTTACGACTCCCTGCTGCCCGGGGTCGCCCCGAGAAACCGTGAGCATTTCGTGTCCGCGCTGGGCTTTGCCCTGGGATACCTGGGCGGGGGCGTGCTCTTTGCCCTCAACGTGTGGATGACGCTGCGTCCGTCCTCTTTTGGATTCGCCGATTCCGCCCAGGCCGTACGCTTTTCCTTCCTGAGCGTGGGCATCTGGTGGGCTCTCTTCGCCGTACCGCTCATGATGTTCGTGAGGGAGCCAGGCGCTCCCGGCAGGACCGCGCGCGGCGCGGGTATGGTCAGGGAGGGGATCGCGCAGCTCGGACAAACCTTCCGGGAGATCAGGCACCATAAGGTGATCTTCCTCTTTCTCGCTGCATACTGGCTCTACATCGACGGCGTTGACACGATCATCCGGATGGCGGTGGATTACGGGCTCTCTTTAGGATTCCAGGCAGGTGATCTCATCCTGGCGCTGCTCATCACCCAGTTCGTGGGCTTCCCCTGCGCCCTCGCCTTCGGCATGCTCGGGCAGAGGATCGGGGCGAAGCGGGCCATCCTGGCGGCCATCGGTGTCTACCTCTTCGTCTCGGTCTGGGGGGCCTTTATCCGGAGCAAGGCGGAATTCTATGCCCTGGCGATTGTCATAGGCTTTGTCCAGGGCGGCGTCCAGGCCCTGTCCCGCTCCTTCTACTCCCGCATCATCCCAGAGGGCAGGTCGGCCGAGTATTTCGGGTTCTACAACATGCTGGGCAAGTTCGCCGCCATCATCGGGCCGGTCCTCGTGGGTCTGACCGGCCTGCTGGCCAGGTCCATGGGCGCAGGCGGGACCCTGGCCTCCAGACTCAGCATCGTGTCCCTGTCAATTCTCTTCCTCTCGGGCGGCGCCCTCCTGCTCTTCGTGGACGAGGAACAGGGCAGGAGGGAGGCGGCCCGTCTCGCGGCACACGATCAGGGGGCGTGCGTACCATGAGCGTCCATGTCCTGATCGTCGATGCCCTGAACCTCATCCGCCGGGTGGATGCGGCGCGGAGGGACCATGCAGCGGGAAGCGGCACCGGGTCGTCCGTCGAGGCCTGCGTACAGTCGCTCGCACGCGCACTGAACGAATGTGCACCCAGCCATGCAGTGTGCGTGTTCGAGGGAAAGGGGTCGAGTTTCAGGGCCGCGTTGTATCCGGGATACAAGGCAGGCCGGACACCCATGCCCGTTGACCTCGAAGAAAGCCTCCCTGCGATCAGGGAGGCCTTTCTCGGCATAGGCGTGCGGTCCATCGAGGTGGATGCCGTGGAGGCGGACGACATCATCGCGACGCTCGCCGCGAAGATCGAGGCAGGAAAGCTCCACGCGACCATTCTCTCCACGGACAAGATATTCCTGCAGCTTCTCTCGGACCGCATCCGGGTGAGGGATCACTTCGCAAAGAAGTACCTCGATCATGCGTACGTGGTCGAGAAGTTCCAGATTCGCAGCACCCAGCTTGCCGACCTGCTCGCCCTGGCGGGAGACCCCACGAACAGCATCCCGGGCGTTCCGTCCGTCGGCAGGAAAACCGCTGCCAGGCTCCTGCAGGAATACGGCACCCTGGAGAACATCCTTGCGAACGCACCGCAGATCAAGGGCAGGCTGGGCCGGCTCATTGCTGAGCACAAGGACGATGCCCTCGTATTCCGGAGGCTCATGCTTCTGAAGAAGGATATCAACCTGGGACTCAACCTCATGGATTTCCGCCTTGGCCGCTGAACCGGGAGGCGGTTCCCTTTTCGCGTATCGCCCGGAGAAATAGGCTCTGGGAGGATCTGAATGGTACGGGTCTTTAAAGAGCAAGCCCTTCGGCCCTCTTCCGCACCATGCCCGGTCGAAAATCCGGCCCTTCTTTTTTTAAGTCATCACAAGGCGAACCCGGAAGGAGGCTTGGACCCGTATCAAGGGACTGTTCGTCTACAGGATGGTCCGCTTGCCGTTATAGCGTTCCTTATCGTAATACTTGTCCACGTCCACAGTCTTGATCCGGTTGATGATCTCCTTCATGGGCACCGAGGTGATCTCGCCGTGGGAATAGCTCACCATTCTCCCGAAATCCTCGCTTACGATCATGTCCACAGCGGCGATGCCGAACCACCGGGCCATGAGCCTGTCGCGGGCGGAAGGGACCCCTCCGCGCTGGAGGTGGCTTAAGATGACGAACCTGGACTCGAAACCGGTGTTGCGCTGGATCTGGTCAGAGAGAAACGCCGCGATTCCCCCCAGGTTCCGGTGCCCGAAATCATCCAGCCGCTCATCCTTGCAGAATTCACCCTCCCCCTTCAGGCAGGCACCCTCGGAGACCACCACGATGCTGTACTGGACCTCCCGGCCCTTTCTCACCTGCAGGAGATCGAACACCCGCTCCAGCTCGAAGGGCTGCTCGGGGAGGAGGATGATGTACGCCCCGCTGCTCTCACCGCCCTGCAGGGCGAGCCACCCCGCGTGCCTGCCCATGGTCTCGACCACGAAGATCCGGTTGTGCGATCCGGCCGTGGTCCGGAGCCGGTCGATCTCCTCGGTGATGACGTTCAGCGCCGAGTCGTAGCCCAGGGAATAATCGGTCCCCACCAGATCGCCGTCAATGGTCTTGGGGATGCCGATGGTCTTGATTCCGCGCCGGTAAAGCTTGTAGGCCACGCCCAGGGTGTCTTCTCCGCCGATAGCCACCACCACTTCGATGCCCAGCTTCCGGATATTTTCGATCACGACGTCCGACCGGTCGTTTTTGGGATTGAAGGGATTGGTGCGCGAGGTCCCCAGGTTTGTCCCGCCGTAGCGGTCCCATGTGCGGACCTTCTCCTCGTCCAGGGGTTCGAGAAAACGTTTTTTGCTGTCCTCATCGTCCGGGTTCACGTTCACGAGTCCCTTCCATCCTTCACGAACGCCGACCACCTCGAACTTCATCGAGCGATGCTCCGCCAGGAGAGGATCCAGTGCCGTCTTCACCACCCACTTGATCGCCCCGTTCAGTCCGGGACAGTCACCTCCGCCGGTTAGAACAGCAATCTTTGTCGTCATGAATTCCCCCTTCTCCTTTCATTTGTAGTCTTCACACGCAATGCATATCTTACATAATGATATTCTGTTTGATCATCTCGGCAAGTCGATGCTAAATATTGAACCCTCTGATACCAGGAGGTTTTGGATATGAAGATGATCTTCCACGAGGATTTCTACCGGACGTACACTGCCGATCCCGCGGCGGACGAAGGCCGGATGGAGGCAGTGGTGGAGGTCGTCGGACCCCACGTGGAGTTCGTCACCGCCCGTCCCGCCCCATTGGAGGATATCGCAGCGGTCCATACCCGGGACCACATCGATCAGGTCAGGCATCAGGGACTCCACGAGATCGCAAGCCTCGCCGCGGGCGGGGCGATCCAGGCGGCGGCGATCGGCCTGAACGAGCCCTGCTTCGGCCTTATCCGGCCCCCGGGGCACCATGCCTCGGCAGGCTCCTCGTGGGGATTCTGCTATTACAACAACATGGCCGTGGCCCTGACGCACCTGAAAAACAGAGGCATGATCGACACGGCGTTCGTGCTGGATTTCGACCTCCATTTCGGCGACGGAACGGTGAACATCCTGGGCAGGAAGGACTACGTGACTATTTATAATCCAGAAGAACCCGACCGATTCTCCTACATGAACCGGGTCCTGGAAGAGCTGGAACGCTGCACCGCGGATATTATCGGGATCTCGGCCGGATTCGACAACCACCTCCAGGACTGGGGCGGCACGCTGGCCTCCGAGGATTATCAGGAAATGGGGCGGGCCGTCAGAGAGGCCGCTGCAAAAAGCTCGGGCGGGTGCTTCGCCATCCTCGAAGGGGGGTACAACCACCGGGTTCTGGGCCACAATGTCCTTGCCCTGATCCGGGGGCTTTCCGGTCAGTGAGGGTGGAAAACGTGTCGCGCGCGCCTCGGCTGCCGGCGCTTCTCCGGTATGCATGGCGTCCCGGCTCTTCCCGGCCCGCGGTGCAGGCTCTTCGGGCAAGGATGGCTCTTCCCGCCGGCAATGGCCTGGAGCGCACATGTTTCGCCAGGATTTCAGCGAGAGGATGCCTTCACCGATAGGGTGATCACAAAGCTTGAGGAAAGCGGATATCGTGAAAAGACTCCGGGGCGGAGAGAGGCAATGTAAGACAGCGGCCGCTTTCAGCAGTCTAAAAGATATGTGCGGTAAGGGGGGAAAGAAAACATGCAGGGTATATGGTACCTGAATGAACAATCCCTGTTCCTGAGGTTCGGCATCGCACTGCTCATCGGCATCCTCGTGGGCATGCAGCGGGAGTATGCCTTTGGCGAGCCGGAAAAGGAGCACGCCGCCGGTGTCCGCACCTTCGCGCTCATGGGGCTCATCGGCTGTGCATCGGCACTCGCGTCGGATTTTCTCAGTTCTCCGTGGCCCTTTGTGGCCGTTCTCCTCGTGCTTGGCGCGTTCTTCGCCGTTACGTACTTCGTAGACGCGTGGAAGGGGCAGGCAGGCCTCACCACGGAGGTGTCTGCCCTGATAACCGTCCTGATCGGGGCACTGGTCTACTGGGGAAAGATCAAGCTCGGCATCGCCCTGGGTGTGACCACCACGGTTCTGCTCTCCATCAAGCCCGAGATGCACCGGTTCGTCCGCCGTATGACCCGGGCCGATCTCTATGCGGCGCTCAAGTTCGCGGTCATCACCGCCATCGTGCTGCCCATCCTGCCGAACGAGAACTTCGGACCGCCGCCGTTCGACGTCTTCAACCCCTTTGTCATATGGCTCCTGGTGGTCTTTATCTCGGGCATCAACTTCGTGGGGTATATCCTCATCCAGATACTGGGCGCTCAGAAGGGAATGGGGCTGACCGGGTTTCTGGGAGGCATTGCGTCCAGCACGGCCGTCACGCTGGGCATATCGCAGCAGAGCAGACGGGAACACGGCCTTGCCCGCCCGTTCGCCATGGCCCTGCTCATCGCCTGGACCGTCATGTTCGCCCGGCTCATCGTCATCGTGGCGGTGCTGAACCGGGACCTTGCCGCCCTGCTCTGGCGCCCGCTGATCGTCCCGGTCCTGGTGGGCGCTGCGTACGCGTCTTTTCTCTTTGTCCTGCACAGGAGCGAGCGCACGCCGGAAATGAAGATCAAAAACCCGTTCGAGCTCTGGCCTGCCATCACCTTCGGTGCCATGTTCACCCTGATCCTTTTCGCGGCACAGGCGGCACAGATCTACTTCGGTGACAGCGGCATCTATATCACCAGCTTTGTCACCGGCCTTGCGGACGTCGATGCCATAACGCTCACTCTGGCCGAGCTGAGCCATTCAACTGCCGGGATCGCACCCGCCACGGCGGCCAGGGCGGTCGTGTTCGCGACCCTGGCCAATACCCTGCTCAAGGGCATGTTCGTCTTCGCCATCGGTTCGCCCGGGCTCAGACGCACGATCCTGCCTGGATTTCTCTTTCTCACGGGTTCGGTGGTCATCGCGGTGTTCCTGACCTGATCGGGACCGGCGGGAGACGCCGGGCGGCAGGGAGCCTGATTGAAAAATTCCATTTGTTCCGGTATTATATCATGCGGTGCATGTTTCTTCACCGTAAATGCGTGCGCATTGCCTGAGAAAGGCGGAGGAGGCGGTCATGAAGGTAAGCAGTGTCGGTCAGATGCGGGCAATGGACGGCTCTGCCGTTACGACCTATGGAATAGCCGAGCCCCTCCTGATGGAAAACGCCGGACTGGCGGCGTGCACGGTCCTGGAAAGAGAGATCGGTCTCCGGGGAAAAACCTTCCTCGTGTTCTGCGGCGGGGGCAACAACGGGGGAGACGGATTCGTGGTGGCGAGGAAGATCCACTCGATGGGCGGTACGCCCCTGGTATTCATCCTGAGCGATCGCGGCAAGTACCGGGGCCCGGCAAAGGCCAACCTGGATATCCTGTCAAGGCTGCCCGTCACGGTTGCCGTGCTCGACTCTCCTCAGGACGCCCTCGATGCGCTTTCCCGATGTGACGGGGTTGTCGACGCCATGCTCGGCACCGGCATCGACCGGGAGGTGACCGGCCTCTACGCAGCGGTCATCGAGGCGGTCAACGAGAGCGTAAGTCCCGTGCTCAGCCTCGACATTCCATCCGGAGTCAACGGCGATACCGGCAGGATCATGGGCTGTGCAATAGCGGCGGATTTTACCGTGACCTTCGGGCTGCCCAAGATCGGCAACCTGCTCATGCCGGGCCATGCCCTGTGCGGCCGGCTCTGCGTCAGTCACATCTCGTTTCCGCCCGAGCTCTACGACTCCGAATCCATCAAAATAGCGGTCAACGACCCGCCCGCCCTTCCCCCCCGTAATCCCGCGGGGTATAAGACAAGCTTCGGAAAGGCCCTCTTCATTGCGGGCGCGGCAGGCTATTACGGGGCACCCTACCTCTGTGCAATGTCCTTTCTCAAGGCCGGCGGAGGCTACTCCTGTCTGGCATGCCCCGAGAGCATCGTCCCCTTCATCGCATCCAAGGGCAGCGAGATCGTATTCTTTCCCCAGAAGCAGACCGCAGACGGGAGCATTTCGTACGAAAACAAGGAAAACCTGATTGCACTGTCACAGGACATGGACGTCGTGATCATCGGACCCGGCCTTTCCCTGAACCAGGAGACCGCCCAGCTTGCGCGGGAGCTGACCGCCGCGATCGACAAGCCTGTGCTCGTCGATGCCGACGGCATCACCGCCCTGAGCAGGGATATCGACATCCTGAAGCGCAGATCCCCTACCGTGCTCACGCCCCATCTGGGCGAGATGGCGAGGATCACCGGCCTGGGCATAGCCCGGATCGATGCGGACAAGACAGGGGTGTTGACGGAAACGTGCAGGGAACTGGGTTCCATCATCGTGCTCAAGGGTGCCAATTCTCTCATCGGGTATCCTGACGGCCGCGTGCTCATCAACGTGAGCGGCAACTGCGGGATGGCGACCGCTGGCTCCGGAGACGTGCTCACCGGCACCATAGCCGCCATGATGGGCCTGGGGCTCGATATCGAATCCGCCGCTGCCAAGGGGGTGTTCATTCACGGAGCAGCGGGCGATATCGCGGCAGCGGACTCGGGCCAGGACGGCATGACCGCGCAGGATATCCTCGAGCATCTTCCCGGGGCGCTCCAGATGGATCGTGAGGGCGGTTTCCGGGATCTCTATCCCGGAATCGACCTGGTATAGGCAAAGGGAGGCGAAAAAAAGAACACTTGAATCCTTGTGCCCGGGATTGATAAAATGATAAACGGTTTCACGGTCCCATAACTGTATTCATGGCAGATCATCGAGAAATGCTGCCGGCATCGTGCGCATAAGCCATGCACGACACGATCTGCCCGTTGTTGATCCTGCAGGGGCTCTGGTGATCCGGTCGCTGGTTTTGTTTCTCATGTACTGAATTCGGGGGACATCAGGAAACGCCTGTCGATGTTCCTGATGTTCATCGGCTCGTGGGGCCGCCTGGTAATTTTTTATGCTGGAGGCTGCTATGATGTTACGTGATCATATCCAGAAACAGGGGGAGGTTCTTTTTCGATACCGGGGTTACGTGCCCCTTTTCCTGGTTCCTGCGATCTTCTTCGTCCTGCAGGATTCCGAGTGGATAGAAAACCGGTTTGGGGATTTCGTCGATGATGTATACGACTGGTGCTGCTTCGGGATCAGCGTGGCGGGTGTCGGACTGAGGGCGGCAACCGTGGGCTATGTTTCCCGGCGGACATCCGGCCGCAACACGAAAAAGGGCCAGGTAGCGGACGAGCTGAACACGACGGGGATGTACTCGATCGTTCGCCACCCGCTCTATCTCGCCAACATGATCATCATGGCCGGGTTTCTGCTCGCCACCGGGAGCATATGGCTGATTGCAGTCTGCCTGCTGGCCTGTTGCCTGCATTACGAGCGGATCGCCTGTGCTGAAGAGTCTTTTCTTATGGAGAGATTTGGCGCACGATACCGGGCGTGGGCGGACAAGACCCCGGCGTTCCTCCCCCGTGCATCCCTCTGGGCGCCTCCCACCCGCGGGTTCTGCTGGAGGACCGCCCTGAAGCGTGAGTATCTGACTGCATTCGGGGTGATCGTGGCGTTCACCCTGCTGGACTATGCAGAGGACCTTCTGGCGCTGGGCCGCGTGGAGCTCGAGGCCGAAACGACAATCCTCTTTGCCTGTGCCTTCTTTGCGTTCCTGCTGATACGGTTTCTGCGCAAAAAAACCCGGCTGCTCCATATTGCCGGACGATGAGCACGCCCGCCGGGGCGGCGGCCGGCTCGGCGGAGCGACCCTTGGATGAATGCAGGCCGGCTTTTTTAAAAAGGTTGATACGCAAGGTTATGGCTGGGGCAAGATCGACAACCCCGTCTGTCACGGTTGTCCCATGCTGTACATGCACCGAAAAACAGGATGATCATCCCGTCCGCCAGGGTGTTCACGGGCTGCAGCCTCCCCCCTTTCGATCAATTTTTCATTTTTTTCTCATGATAGTCGTCCGGCCGGACGATAAGAGAGGTAACGAAAAAAATACTCTCTTCATAACAGCCAAGACGCTTTTTAGCTTCTTGGTTTTTTTTTGCCCCGGCATCAATCCCTTTATCATATGGTATGAACCAAAGGGGCAAGCCTTGGACCCTCTTCCGCCGCAAACGGCGGGGAATGTGACCCCACCTTCAAAGTCCTTCAACATGCGGACCTTAGAAGGAGGATTCAAGGCCGCCGATACCGTACAAGCCGTTTGTCAAGATCCCGCAGGAACATTTTCCCGGCAAGACCGTCTCCGGAGCTTTCCCGGACCACCCATGCTATTGAGATCACTCATTCAAGGGGGATTATGTGTCTGAGGAGGCACTGATTCCCAATCCAGAGGGCCGGATGATCGGGCACTGCCCTTAGTTCGATCATTGTCCTGAAGAAAGGAATCTTATGATATCGCAGCGGTATTTCAATGGGATGCATATGAGGATAAACAAAGCCCCCGCCCCGAGGGATACGATTTTTTATATCCATGGACTGGGCGAGTCTGGCCTGTGCCTCGAAAGCATCATGAACAACCCGCTCCTCAAGGGATTCTCCCACCTTTCAGCCGACCTGCCCGGTTACGGCAAGAGCCCGTGGCCCGAGGAACCCTTGAGCTTTTCCCGATATGCGGATCTGCTGGAAAAACACCTTGCTCTGCTGAATACCGGACAGGTCGTCCTCGTCGGGCATTCCATGGGCGGCGTTATCGGCACCCTGCTCTGCGAGCGTCATCCCGAACGCGCGCGGCTGTTCATCGATGTGGAGGGAAACGTCTCCCTTGAAGATTGCACCTTCAGCTGCATCATAGCGGCCCACGGCTTCGATGAATTCATGGGGAGCGAGTTCGGCCGGCTCCGCGACGAGATCTATGAAAGGGGCATCCGTGAGCGGGCACTGAGGTTGTATCATGCCGGACGCCTCATGTGCGACCCCCGGTCGATTTACGTGAACAGCCCCGAGCTCGTGAGTCTTTCCGAAAGCGGGGACCTTGCCGGGAGACTCGGGGCACTGAAGATCCCGGCTTCATATATCTGGGGCGATCCGGGCGGAACAGGAGAATACTCGCTCGGGCTGCTCCACGCGCAGGAAATCCCCCTGGCCTGCGTGCAGAACTCAGGGCACTGGCCCTTTGTCGATCAGCCCGACGCATTTGCAGAAACCATTCTGGATATCATCGGCTGTTTTGAAAGATAGCAGTTGTCCCCGGTATCCGTCTGTCACCGGATACGCGAGAAGAGAGGATAACGAGTGATGAAGGGGAAAAGGCTCATAAAACAAGGTCAGAAGATCCCGGTCAGATTCAGTCTCCGCGAGCGGGATCTGATCTGCGAGCACGTCTTTGCAGAGCCTGCTCTCACGGACCGTCTGAAGCTCACCCTTCTGGAGAGGGACAAGATCGTGGTCAAATATAGTCTGGATGAGCTCAACGGACTCTTGGAGTCGATCTCCGCAAAGGCGAACCATACCCCGGATGCGGGCCTGGAGAAAGAGCTCGACAGGATCTTTGATCATATCATCCAGATCTGCAACTCTTATACTGAGAAATAGGGCTTCGCCGGTGTCACGAGGCCATGAAACGAAGCGCGTCACGTGCAAGCACGAGTGCAAACAGCCACAAGAGGACTCCCAGGGCCATCATGCACAGACGGTATGCCCTCCCCTGCAGCAGATGGCGCGTTCTCCCCGCCAGGAGGGATAGAACCACCTTTGCGCCGACGAGAGCCACATAGAACCCGGCAACGAACGATCCGGCCTTGAACACGCCTTCCTGGAACGCCCTGATCACCAAGGGCGATCCCACCGTCATCCAGAAAAGGTACGGATGGGGATTGAGCAGATTGGCGATCACCCCCTTTCTCAGCGACCGTATGCGTCCGGCTGCGCCTTCATGTGCGGCCTCGGGAGAAAAAAAGGTTTCATACCCCAGGTACGCGACAAACCCGGCCCCGAGGAGCGAGATCATCCCCATGACCAGGGGAGACCCGGCCAGGCGGGCGATCACGAACAGCGACAAGATCACGATGGGCAGGTCGGTGATCAGCGGCGCGAATGCGACCCGTATCCCCGCCCTGCTGCCGTGCCGCAGGGATTCGCTCAGAACGAGCGTGAGCAGGGGCCCGGGCGCGAGCCCGGCGGAAAGACCGAAAACAATCCCTGATACGAGATACGCAGCCACACCGGCAACCCCTTTCTTTCCCTATATATTCACAAAGGCAGCCAGCGGACAAGCGTGGATCTTCCGGCAGAAAACAATGTGACCGGATGCATCGCCTCATCGTCCTGCTATCGGACAAAACCGCAAGAGAAGAAATCTGAACCCGTCCCCGAAAAGAGAAGAAATGTGAACCCGTCCCCGATTTGAGGAATATGCTTGATAATGAAAGTCTTCGATCTTACATTGAGCATTATCATGGTGTATTGAGAGGAGGATGCATGTTTGAGACAATACTCTACCCCACTGATTTCTCGGATGTGGCCCAGAAGGCGCTCGTCTATATCGATCAGCTCAAGTCCGCCGGGACGAAAAAGGTGGTCATCGTCCATGTCATCGACTCCCGGACCATGGACCTGCTCGTGTATGCCCCTACGAGCTACATGACCATCGAAAAAGACCTGCGGGAAGATGCGGAGAGCAAGATCGAGCTCATGAAAAAGCACCTGGAGAAGAGCGGGTTTTCCGTGAGCGTGCGGGTCGAGGTGGGGATACCCTCGAACAAGATCCTCAAGCTTGAAGAAGAGGAAGACGTCTCATTGATCGTACTGGGTTCCCACGGCAAGAGCAACCTCAAGGAGATGTTTCTCGGATCGGTCTCCGAAAGCGTCATCCGGACCGCCCGCAAACCCGTGCTCGTCGTGAAACGGTAGTCGTCAAACCGTGCTTGAGCGGATCGCTGAACGCCTTTTTCAGCCCCGGGGGTCCACGAGCCTGCCCAGGAACAGGCCGGTTTTGTTCTCCCGGACGATGAACACGAAGGGGCGGTCAGCGGCGAAGGCCGCCACGGCCCCGGGTCCCTTGGTCATGACGGCCCCGGACCCAGCCGCTGCCTCGACGCCTTCTTCTTGCACCACAAGGCATGCCTTGTGAACTACTGCGGTGAGAACGAGGTTTTTCTGTACCGCGATTCCGGAGAAGTCCGCCTGCGGGGTAAAGGCCGTTTCCATCCCCATGACGCTCAGCGTATCGGCGAGCTCGTGTCCGTCTGCAACGGCGAACCAGGGGAGTGCCAGCTTCACCCTGGTTTCCGGTGATCCTGCGAGCCGGTCCAGTTGCCGTCCGAGCCCCTCGCGCAAGACATTTTCCTCGAGGGAGGCCAGGCCGGCGCCCTCACAAAATCCACTGTGAACGCGCCCGCTCTACAGCACTGCTGCAGATAGTCCAGATACTGCCTGCGGTATTCGTTTCCCTCCTGCATCCACAAGGCATGGGCGATGTCCAGCGAACCGGCTGCGTCCCGATGGATGAGCCTCTGCCCGAGCGCGGAGATTGATCCACGAAGCTCGGTGCCGTTCTGATCGAGGTGGAGGGTCGATGCCATCTCATCCCTGGTCCGCCCGCCTGCCCCGGCATGGACCATGGAAAGTACGGTTGTAACGCTTAAGGGCGAAAAAAGGAGATTGCCCGCGCGCGCCTTGAGGCAGGCGTACAGGTCGAGACCGAAAAGATTGCTGCTCTCCGCTGAACGGCTCACCCCTTCCGGGAGATCCGACCCGCTGTCCGATCCATCGCCCTGACCGTGGCGGGCGGCCCCCGGGGCCCTGCCGGCGTTCGGAGCCGCGCCCGGCAAAGACCCGTGATCGCACCCCTGCTCCACTGCCCTGCCCGTATCCCCGCAGCTCCACAAGACAGCGGCCCCCGGAGCAATGACGGCAATGCAGAGGAGCACCCTGATACAGGATGCACCTCTGATGTGTGCACGTCCGATGCATACCCCGGTGCGCATCCGTCGAAGAGGAGGTTCCTTTGTGCCCGGCATCAAATACGGTCTCCCTGTTTCTTTATCAATCGTTCTCCTGCGCGGTATCCGGAATCGGGCTCCCGTTCAGGACCATAGTGACCAGGCTTCCCCAAGTGATTCCCGGAGACCGGTTGCACGCCAGGGCCGAATACCGGGGAAAATCGTCGCCAAGGGCCTGGTATCGGTCGGGAAAATAAATAGCCATCCCCGTAACCTCCGCGCCCCGGGCCATGCCGTGGACTTCGTTGCCCACGATCATACCCGACAGGGCCTCTTCCAGGTTTCGGCTCATGACCCTGATCTCGGTTTCTCCGGTAACCCGGCCGAGCTGCTGGAGAAAGCTGCCCAGATCCCGGTGCCCGGGATACTCGAAGTCCACCGATGCGTCCCTGGCCTCCTCGATCAGCGGCCGCTCGGTCTCCATGTGGTCGCACAGGAGCTCGGCCAGCCTGCACAGGCCCTGCTGAAGGTGTTCGATCTTCGAGAGGTCCAGGACCGATTTCGTCATGATCATCCCGCCGATGGACAGCTGCTCGTAAAACTCTCTGCACCTGCCGGCGGTTGTCCGGGCAAGCCGGAATCCGTCCATATCCGGGGCATCGACGAGCTCCCGGAGAATGGTATGATAGGCATCTCCATAAACAGGATACAATCCCTCTGAAAAAACCAGGTAGCCGGCCGTGCCCCTGAACTCGTAGGCCACCTCGAACATTCCCATGAGACAGGTGTCGAAATTGATGACATCGAAGGCAACGCCGCCTTCCCGCACGGCCCGGGCCAGGTCCGTCAGTGAGGTCATGGCGTGGCTGCCCGCCGAGGTATAGTCGATGAACATCCCCTTGGCGGGAGAGGCCGGATAGTCCTTCCAGCCCGAGCCGTGGCTCCATAGGACCAGTGCGTAGCGGTTTGCGGGATAGCTCCGTGCAGCCCAGGCGATAAACTCCGTCAGTGTTGCCGGGTCGGTCATGTTTCTGTTGCCGATCTCCTCGTACCATGCGCCCACCTGCCCGGGGTCGGCATCGCGGGTCACCCTTCCGCGAATGGTCGATGAGGGGAGACCGGCGGTTCCATCGGGCCGGAAATCCCCCTGCACCACGATGTTGACCTCTGCAGAGGACCCCACCTCTTCCATCTCGTTGACATCGGTCAGCCCTGCCTCGGAGATATCGTTGTCCGCGGCCAGGTAAACCATGTAGGTCCACGAGCTCTCCGCCTTCGCGTGTACCTCTGGACCGTCCTCTTGTCCGGGCTCGCCGCTGCACGATCCGCACATCACACACAACGCCAGGAGATATCCGCACCAGATCCGGAAATATCGTCGCCTCCACCGGGCGTCACCCTTCCCGCTTGAATGTTTCACCTGCGCGTCCCTATCAGAATTCCATCAGTATCCGCATGTAGTGGTACGTCCTGCTACGCCCTGTAAAGGTACATAGTAGCTCGTTGCGGGCGGGCATCAAATCCCGGGTGATGAGTGATCGGATCCGGATACTGCCGGTTTTCACCGGACATGCTCCCGTGCAGGAGCCGGCGATCCTGCCGAAGCATCATCCCGGGAAAATGACAAGGCAGGGCTGATGCTGTTTTTTACGCTTTATGTGTAATTTTATCTTACTTCACTCTTTTTTTTCATTGTGTTGATATTGATTTTCCATATCCTTGTGGTCGAAAATAATACAGTCTTATTATTTTACAAGACTCTCGGGGAAGAATGTGCTACTATACTGATGTGCTGGTCGTTTTGGAATGGTGGTGTTTTCGGTTTCTGATATTCTTTTGTTCGTCACCTGTCAATACCCGGCCGGGTGGCGCACGACAACTTTCACATCATGGAGTGCTGCCATGGATATGAAGCGTGATTATTACGAGGACATCGAGGTCTTCAGCAGCGGCACGGTTCTCTTCTGGTCAATCGCACTGTTTGTCTTCCTCTTCACCCTGCCCCTCTACCTGTCAAGCTACAACATCTACCTCTTCAACATCATTCTCGTGCATGTGATCCTGGCCGTAGGGCTCAACATCCTCGTGGGATACACTGGCCAGATATCGCTGGGGCACGCCGGTTTCTTCGCCATCGGCGCCTATGGAACCGCCCTGCTTATGACGCACCTGGGCCTTCCCTTCTTTGTCTCGATCATCGCAGCCGGGCTCATCGCGGCATTCTTCGGTTTCATCATCGGCCTGCCCGCGTTGAGGCTGGAGGGTCCCTACCTCGCCATCGCCACCCTGGGGTTCGGGCTCACGATCATGCACATCATCGGGAGGTGGGATATCTTCGGCGGACGGATGGGGATCCAGGCTCCGCCGCTCGACATCGGCATCCCGCAATGGGGGTTGAGCGCCCTGCTCGACTCGGACGTCAAGATGTACTACCTGATCCTCGTCATCGCCATCGTCATGGTGATCGGCGCCAGGAACATGATGAAGACGAGGATAGGCAGGGCCTTCGTGGCCATCCGCGACGACGATATCGCAGCCGAGGTCATGGGGGTGAACCTGCTCACCTTCAAGACCCTCTCGTTTGCCGTCAGCGCTTTCTACGCAGGCGTTGCAGGCGGGCTCTTCGGCTTCGTGCTGGGGTTCTTCGACCCCTTTACCTTCAACCTCATCCTCTCCATCATCTTTCTGGTCATGATCGTGGTGGGAGGACTCGGGTCGGTGCTCGGCGCCGTCATGGGGGCCTCGCTCATCACCTATCTCCAGTACGACCTGCTCAAGAACGTCGACGAGATGCCCTACCTGGGCGATGCCCTGGTCTGGTTTTCCCGGAAGTTCTTCACCGTGATCGGGCTGGAGAACTTCAACAGCATCATGCTGGGCCTCATCATGCTCGGCATCGTGATCTTCGAGCCGCTGGGCATGTTCGGCATCTGGATACGGATCAAAAAGTACTGGAAGACCTGGCCGTTTTGACCGCCGATGAGGGGAGCGTGAAAAGACCATGATCGAACAACTTATCATTGAAGGTTTGGCAATCGGGGCGTGTTACGGGCTCTTCGGCGTGGCCGTGGCCATCATCTACAAAACCTCTGACGTGATCAACTTCGGCCAGGGCGAGATGGGCATGATCTCCACCTTCGTCACCTACCACATCCTGGCCCAGTACGGCCTGCCTTTCTGGCTGGCCTTTGTCCTGACCATGGTGTTCGCGGTCCTGCTCGGCATGTTCATCGAGTTCTTCTTCATGCGACCGGCCAAGGACCCCACCGTGCTCGGGCTCATCATCATCACCCTGGGCGCGGAGATGCTCCTCATGGGTCTTGCGGGCTGGAAATGGGGCGCCGAGCAGAAGGACTTCACCTTTCCGCTTTCCGTCCAGAAGGTCCACGAGCCCATCCCGGGCCTGGTGCTCAACGAGTGGTCCATCGGGGTGTTCGCGCTGACCGCGCTCATCATGGTGCTGCTCTTCCTGTTCTTCCGGTACTCCAATCTCGGCATCGCCATGCGCGCAACCCAGCAGAACCAGAACGCGGCCAAGATCATGGGCATCAAGGTGGAGCGGGTCTTCTCGTTCACCTGGGGATTGAGCTCGCTCATCGGCGCCGTGGCCGCGATGTTCTTCGCCGCCCGGTCGGTCCTGGACCCGAACTTCATGATGGAGCCCTTCATGCGGGCCTTTGCCGCGGCCGTGCTCGGGGGGCTCACCAGCATCCCGGGCGTGGTGGTGGGAGGATTGCTGCTGGGGCTCATAGAAAATTTCTTCGGCTATGCGTGGCCCGTGTGGAAGCCTATCGTGGCCTTTGTGGTGATCATCATCATCCTCACCATCAGGCCGAGCGGGCTCTTTGCCAAGCACTACGTGAAGAAGGTATAGGCGGATGGACGGGGAGCGCACCCACGCCAGAACCCTGATCCTCGCAGGGGCCGCGGCAGCGGTCCTGTGCGCGCTCGTCGCCGCGGTTCTCGTCTTCGAAAAGCCGCGGTACTTTCTGGAGATGCTCTACGAGCGCCCCCGGATCGAGCAGGCCATGCATACGTATTTCGACGCGGAGATAAAGGGCGATCCCGATGCGGTCTACCGATGTCTCGCACCCTCGTCCATTTACCGGCAAAATCACACCTACGAGGATTTCCTCGCCGACATGAGCTCCAACCCCGCGAAGATCGTCCGGTATACGATCGTGGACATCTACGGACTGCGGCCGAATCACGATCCGCAGTCATATCCCGGGGTCGAGCGCTTCGCCCAGGTGGAGGTGGACGTGACCCTGGAATACCGGGATACAAACACAACAGCGGAATGCAACTTCTGCTTCACCTTCCTCAGAGAGGGGGGGCGGTGGTTCAAGGGTTGAAAGGCAAGACCCTGTCATTTTTCGGTATGGTTGTACCAGGAGGCAACAAATGAATGAGCTGCTCATAAAAAGCAGCGGTAAGGAGGGAGTATGAAGGGAACGAGGAGTACGGTTTTCTGGTTGCTGGCCTTAATTCTGGTGCTCATGCTGCCCGTTCAGGGACATGCAGGCGCGCCCGGGTTCGACAAGAAGGAGATCCGGATCGCCCAGTGGGGGCCGCAGACCGGTCCGGCCGCTCCATGGGGCTCGGTGGCGCGCGGGAGCGACCTCATCTTCCAAATGGTCAACGAGGAGGGCGGAATCCACGGCAGGAAGGTCAAATACTTTATCAGGGACGACCAGTACAACCCTGCTCAGACCAAGGCGGTGGTCAAGGAGCTGGTCGAGCGCAGGGGCATTTTCGCCTTTGTCGGCGGAGTGGGCGCTGCCTGCGGCATGGCCGTGAAAGACTATCTGGCCGAGAACAAGGTGGTCTGGGTGGGCCCGTCCACGGCCATCAACGAGTACGTGTTTCCGGTGAACCCGTACCTGTTCGGCATATACCCGCTGTATGAAGACGAGGCGAGCGTCCTCGCCAAGTATGTGGTGGAGGAGCTCAAGGTAAAAAAGATCGGGTTCTTCTATCAGAACGACTCCTACGGAAAGAGCGGGCTCGATGGCTGCAAGAAGAGGCTCGCCACCTACGACATCGACCTCGCGGAAGAGATCTCGGTGGAGCCCGGCGAGAAAGACCTGTCGTCCCAGATGCTCAGGCTCAAGAACTCGGGCGCCGAGGTGGTGTTCCTGTGGGTGAATCCGACCAGCGCCACGATCGCGCTCAAGACCTGCGCGACCATCGGGTTCAAGCCGCAGTGGGTGTCTTCCAACACCCTGTCCGACTTCCCGCTCATGAACACCATCACCGGCGGCCTGTGGGAGGGCGTGATCACCGGCGGTTTCGGCATTCCGCCCGATTCCGATCATCCCCTCATCGTCAAGTATCGTGAGGCAGCGAAAAAGTACGCTCCCGAGGAGCGCTGCGGCACCTTTTACCTGGCGGGGGTCCTGTTCGCGGAGCCGCTCATCGATGCACTGCAGCGCGTGGGACCGGACCTGAGCACCGAGGCCTTCCTCAATGCCCTCAACACGACCAAGGACTACCAGGGCATCGGCCCCAAGATCACCTGGACCCCGGAGGTTCATCAGGGCACGGATTCCATCCAGATCCAGCAGTGCGGCCCGGGCGGCAGCTATATCCTGCTTCAGGACTGGGTGCAGAACGAACTGGCCACGTGGAAGCCGAAATAGACACCACAAGGCATCTGCTAACAAACCGGTCCGCCCCGTGATTCACGGGGCGGACCCGATATACCAAGACGCCCGAAATGACGGGGGGACAAGGCATATGGCCCACTTCAAGGTGGAAAACATCGGTATCAGTTTCGGCGGCATCCGGGCCGTGCAGGGCGTGAGCTTCGACGTCCGTCAGAACTCCATCTTCTCCATCATCGGACCCAACGGCTCGGGGAAGACCACCATCTTCAACATGATCAGCGGCATCTACAAGCCGGACTCCGGCAGGGTCGTGCTCGACGGGGAAAACCTCACCGGGCTCTCTCCGGACCGGATCGCCCGCAGGGGAGTTGCCCGGACCTTCCAGAACATCCAGCTCTTCGGCAATGCCACGGTCATGGACAACCTCATGCTCGGCCGTCACATCCACATGAAAACCGGCGTGCTGAGCGGATTCTTCATGCTGGGCAAATGGACGCCCTGCGCGCGGGAGGAGGTGCGGCACCGCGAGGTCGTGGAGCACATCGTGGACTTCCTCGACCTGCAGTCCGTGCGCGACCAGTTCGTCTCGGGCCTGCCCTACGGCAAGCGCAAGCTCGTGGAGCTCGGCCGCGCCCTGGCCCTTGAGCCCAAGATCCTGCTGCTCGACGAGCCCTCCGCCGGCATGAACACCGAGGAGAAAGACGACTTGAGGATCTGGATCAAGGACATTCAGGAGGACTACCGGGTCACCATCCTGCTCATCGAGCACGACATGAACATGGTGATGGGCATATCGGACAGGATCCTGGCCATCAACCAGGGGCTGAAGATCATCGAGGGGACGCCCGCAGAGGTGCAGAAGCACCCGGACGTGATCGCGGCCTATCTCGGCGAGGAGGACATTGATGCTCACGATCAAGAACATCGAGACATGGTATGACCTGATCCGTGCGCTCCACGGGATCTCCTTCGAGATCAACGAGGGCGACATCGTGGCCCTGCTCGGCTCCAACGGCGCGGGCAAGACCACGACCTTGAAGACCATCATGCGCCTGCTCGACGACGACCAGCCCGAAAAAGGGACCATCGAGTTCATGGGGAGGCGCATCGACCGGCTCGACACCGAGGAGATCGTTCGCCTGGGCATCAGCTATGTGCCCGAGGGCCGGGAGGTGTTCCCGGAGCTGAGCGTGATGGAGAACATCCTCATGGGGGCCTACACCAGGCGGGACAAGAAGGGCGTCAGGCAGGACATCGAGTCGCTGCTGAAGCAGTTCCCCATCCTCGGGCAGAGGCGGAGCCAGCAGGCCGGGCACCTGAGCGGCGGCGAGCAGCAGATGCTGGCCATCGCGCGGGCCCTCATGAGCAGGCCCAAGCTCCTCATGCTCGACGAGCCCTCCCTGGGGCTCTCCCCGCTGCTCACCAAGGAGATATTCACCATCATCAGGCGGATCAACTCGGAAGGGGTCACGATACTCCTGGTGGAGCAGAACGTGAACATGGCGCTCAAATACTCTGACTATGCCTATCTCATGGAAAACGGGAGGATCGTGCGGGCGGACAAGCCCGAGGTGCTCCGCGAGGACGACGACGTCAAGGAATTCTATCTCGGCATCGCGACCGAGCAGTCCGTCAAGGGATACAAGCGCTACCGGCGCAAGGTCCGGTTCAGGTAAGAAGAAGGGGAGGCCGGAGAATGGAACAGATCGAGAGACCGACAGACAAGGTTCAGACCCTGCCGCAGGCCTTGAGGGTGCTTGCCTCCGTACAGCCCGACCGCGTCGCCATGCGGATGAAGGACTACGGCATCTGGCACGACATCACCTGGAGGCAGTATGCCGACAGCGTGCGCGACGTGGCCCTGGGGCTCCACGTCCTGGGCGTCAAACAGGGAGACCGCGTGTCCATCATCGGCGAGAACAAGCCCGAGTGGCTCTTCTCGGCCCTGGGCGTCATGTCGCTGGGTGCCACCTTCGTGGGGGTCTACACCACCAACCCTGCGGCCGAGTGCGAGTATGTGGTGGGGCACTCCGAATCGGTGGTGTACATCTGCGAGGACGAGGAGCAGTGCGACAAGGCCCTGCTCTTCCGTGAGCGGACGCCCGGACTGAAAAAGATCGTGGTATGGGACATGGAGGGATTGCGGCACTTCGACGACGACATGGTCATGAGCTTCGACGATCTCCTGAAGCTGGGCAGGCAGACCCACCGGGAGAACCCGGAGCTCTTCGACAAGATCGTGGACGAGGGCAAGGAGGACGAGACCGCCTCCATCATCTACACCTCGGGCACCACCGGCCCGCCCAAGGGCGCCATGATCTCGCACAAGAACTACCGGTGGATCGCCCGGCAGACCGAGAAGATCACCCGCACGTCCGTCGACGATGAGACCATCTCGTTTCTGCCCCTGAACCACGTGTACGAGCAGATATTCGACCTCATGATGCACCTGCGGGTAGGCCATATCGTGAACTTCACCGAGAACACGGACACGGTCATGAACGACCTCAAGGACGTCTCCCCCACCCTCTTCCACGCCGTGCCCAGGATCTGGGAGAAGTATCACTCAGGGATCGTGCTCAAGATGATGGACGCCACCTGGCTCAAGCGCACCCTGTACGGGATCGCCTTCAAGGTCGGCACCAGGTACAACGATTACAAGCTGGCGAAGAAGCCGGTTCCGCTGCCGCTGCTTCTCGGCTACCAGCTCGCCTATTTCGCCGTGTTCTGGAAGCTCAAGGAGCGGCTCGGCTTCGACCGGGTGCGCATCGGGTTCTCGGGCGCCGCGCCCATATCGCACGAGGTGCTCAAGTTCTTCCAGAGCATCGGGATTCCCATCCGCGAAGGCTACGGGCTCACCGAGACCACAGGCATCACGCACATCTCGGATGCGACAAACTTCAAGCTCGGCACCGTGGGCAGGTGCCTGCCCGGCTCGGAGGTAAGGATCGCCGAGGACGGCGAGATCCTCATCCGGCACGGGGGCATCTTTCAGGGCTACTTCAAGGAAGACGAGCACACGAGAGAGGCCATCGACGAGGACGGCTGGTTCCACACCGGCGACGTGGGCGAGGTCGACGACGAGGGCTATCTCAAGATCACGGACCGCAAGAAGGACCTCATCGTGACCGCGGGCGGCAAAAACGTGGCCCCGCAGTATATCGAGAACCTGCTCAAGTTCTCGCCCTACATCAACGACGCCGTGGTCATCGGCGACAGGCGGAAGTATATCACCGCCATCATCGTGATCGACGAGGAAAACGTGGTGAAGTGGGCACAGGATCAGAAGGTCCAGTACACCACCTTCGCGAGCCTCACCAGGACCGAGGAGGTGAACCGGCTCATCGGTGAAGAGGTGGCCAAGGTCAACAAGCAGCTCGCCCGGGTGGAGAACATCCGCAAGTTCAGACTCCTGGACAAGAAGCTCTACACCGAGGACGGCGAGGTGACCCCCACCATGAAGGTCAAGCGCACCTCCATCAACCGGCAGTACAAAGACCTCATCGAGTCCATGTACCGGGAAGGAGACTGAGAAGACATATAAATTGGCCCGAGACCCCTTTATTCCCTGCACTGTGTCACTATAGTATTCACATGCTCACATGAGAGCAGCAAAACCAACAAGGAGGTCAGAGGCCATGAAGAGGCTTATCACTCTCGGAATAGCGATGCTGGTGTTCCTGTTCACCTTCGGTGGCATGGCTCATGGGGACTATTATCCCTGGGGCAAGGGATCGGCGAATGTAAACACCGCCACACAGGAAGAGCTGGCCTGGTTCCTGGGAAGGAGCAATGTCGACAATCCTGACCAGATAGCCGAAAATATTATCGAATATCGGGAAGCAAGCGGACCTTTCACGAGCACGGATGAGTTGAAGAATGTCGAAGGCATGGAAGACATCACCAACTTCGAGGAGGCTCGTTTCTGGCTGAAGACGACAGGACCCACCGACTACGAGCCCGAGAAGACCATGCGGCCCCACGGGGACCCCTTCTTCGGTTACTGGATACAGGAAGACCGTCGGGGAGACTGAAGGCTTCTGAGATAGATATGCACGAGCAGGGCGCTGGTCTTGTTTTCCTTCAAGAAGAGCACGGGCTCTGACAGCGAAGCAACCCGGAAAACCGGTTCAAGCCCGGCTGAAACCGGATCGCCTTTAAGGAAAAACAAGGCCGTGCCCTTGCGCCGGGGAGGGTCATCGGTGCGGGTGCATGGGTGAAACACTCCCTCCCGGAAGGAGACGGTCACCCGGGCCCGAAGAGGCGTCGGACAGCCTGCATCCCGGTGAAATCCCGCCCGGGATAACCTTGGGCCCAGGGAGAAGCGAGACCGGATCTCGGCGGATATCACCGCTCCTGCTGCCCGTCGAGGATCTCCATGATCTTGTCCGCGAGATCTCCCAGGCTGAACGGTTTCTGGATGAACCCTCTGCACCCCTTGTCCATGATTTCCTTGGCCTGGCCGTTGAGACTGTATCCGCTCGACAGCAGTACGTTCACATCCGGCCTGATTTCCTTCAGACCGTCGAAGGTCTCTCTGCCGCCGAGATCGGGCATGATCATATCGAGCACCACCAGGTCTATGGAATCCCGGTTGCCGCGGTACGTCTCGATCCCCGCCCTTCCTCCCGCGGCAGTGATGACGTCATACCCGAGTCTCTTGAGCATCTCGGCGCCCACGTCCAGAATGACCTCCTCATCGTCGATGAGCAGAATGGTCCCCTGCCCTTTCCTGATCTCTCCGCAGGTCTGCCGTTCTTCCTGAACGGTCTTCTCTGATGCGGGAAAATACAGGGTGAACGTAGAGCCTTCACCCTTCTCGCTCTCCACGGTGACGAACCCCTTGTGGTTTTTCATGATGCCGTATACCGAGGCAAGCCCGAGCCCGGTCCCCCTCCCCTTGCCCTTGGTGGTGAAGAACGGCTCGAAGATCCGCGACTTGACCGCCTCGTCCATGCCGATGCCGGTGTCGGTCACCGAGACCCGGACATACCTGCCCGGTCCCACCCCGAAGGGTGCTACCTCGGACTCGTCGAGGTTCACGTTTTGGGTTGAGAGATAAAGATCTCCGCCTCCGGGCATGGCCTGCCAAGCGTTCACAAAGAGGTTGAGCATGACCTGCTCCATCTGGTTCCGGTCCACCTCCACGATCCACAGCCCTTCCTGGATGTTCTGGTGTATCCGGATCTCCTTCTTGGTCCTCCCGAACATCTCGGCGCTCTTCTGGATAAATTCTCCCAGCTGAGTGGGCCTGACCTCATACTTGCCCCCGCGGGCAAACCCGAGAAACTGCTTGGTGAGCTCGGAGCCCTGGCGCACGTATTCCTCCACGTTTTTCAGGCGGTCGAAAAACGGGTGGGACTTGTCCGCGCTCAGGAGCATGAGCGAGACATTGCCGAGAATGCCCATGAGCAGGTTGTTGAAATCGTGGGCGATCCCTCCCGCCATGGTCCCGATGGCCTCCATCTTCTGGGCGCGCATGAACTGCTCCTCAAGGATCTTCTTGTCGCTGATGTCGATCAGGAAGCCGCGTGCGCCTGAAGGCCTCCCGTTCTTCATGATCGCGACTGCATGCACCAGCGCGGGAAAGGTGGTGCCGTCCTTGCGCCGGGCCAGATACTCGTTCAGCCCGATCCGCTCGCCGGCCAGTACCCTGCCGATGTTTTCGATTGCCCGTGCCCGGTCATCGGGTGCCAGCATGATGGTTATGTCCAGCCCCTTGTCCAGCTCTTCAGGGGCATACTGGAATTTTTCAAAGGCGGTCTCGTTGGCAAAGGTAATGATGCCGTACTCGTCGGTCTCGAACACGGTCTCGGGCATGAGCCTCGCCATGTCCCGGAACCGCTCCTCACTCTGCCGCAGGGCTTCTTCCGCTTTTTTCCGGTCTGTTATATCGATGATCGAGGCCACGCTCTCGTTCGTGCCCGGGATCATGGTCACACTCATGAAGAGGTCACGCGTCTCTCCCGTCCGGACACTGCACCGGAACTCATAGGAATCCGGGGCCGCACCTTCCTTTCTGCGGCGCTGGCCATGGTACTTTTTCATCCGTTTCAGGTCTTCTTCCGCCACAAAGGAGGTCCAGACCATCTTTCCTTCCAGCTCTTTCCTTGTATATCCCACGAGCTTCTCGAACTTGGAGTTGGCAAGGCGGATGACATGGTTCTCATCCACGATGATGTTTGCCGTGGCCGTGTGCTCGAAGATGGTCCGATACCGTCCCTCGCTCTGCCGCAGGGCTTCCTCGGCCCGCTTCCTCTCGGTGATGTCCGTCTGGGTTCCGATGATGCGCAGCGGCGTGCCGTCGTGATCCCACTGGATCAGCTTGCCGCGGTCGAGAATCCACTTGTACGATCCGTCCTTGCACCGGATGCGGTGTTCGCTCACATAAACGGGCGACTCGCCCCTCAGGTGCCGGTCCAGCTCCCTGTCGCTCGGCTCACGGTCGTCGGGGTGTACATGGATTGCCCACTCGTCGCTGCTGTCGGAGATCTCGTGTTCGGCGTAGCCCAGCATCTCTTTCCAGCGCAGCGACCGGAACACCGTGCCGGTCTTCAGGTTCAGATCCCACACCCCGTCACCGGCGCCTTCCAGCGCAAACTGCCAGCGCTCCTCGCTCCTTTGCAGGGCCTCCTGGGCGCGCTTGCGCTCGGTAACGTCCCTGACCACACCCCGGAAACCGGCCGGAGAGCCGGACGCATCCCGCACAAGCGATGCGGACAGCTCGTGGGACCTCCTCACGCCGTCATTGCGTATGATCTCATAGTCCAGCATCACGTCCGGCTCTCCGGTCAGATATATGCCATGAAAGACCTGATACATCCTCTTGGCCGTATCGGCCGAGGTGAACACCCGATAGCTCATCCCCTGCATCTCGTCAGGCGGATATCCCAGCATGCGGCATATGGAGTCGTTGAAAAAGGTGATCTTGCCCGAAAGGTCGAGCTCGAGGTAGCCCTCCTGGATGCTCTGGAGTATGGTCCGGTACTTCTCCTCGCTCCGGCGGAGGGCGTCCTGGGCCTTTCTCCGCTCGGTCACATCGCGGACAATCCCTCGGAACCCCACCGGCTGCCCGGACTCGTCGCACTTCAGTGATATGGATGCCTCCACCGGGATCTTCTCGCCATACTTGTTGATCACCTCCCACTCGAGACCGGTGACGGGCTTGCCCGTCAGGTACACACCGTGATATGCCTCGAACAGCTTCCGGATATTCTCTTCATCCGTGAACCTCCGGTAGTTCATGTTCGTCATCTCTTCCCCGGTGTATCCGAGCCTGGTTATGGCGGGGAGATTGAAGTAAGTGAAGGTCCCTTCCAGGTCCACCTCGTAATAGGCCTCCTGCATGTTGTCGAGGATGTTCCGGTAACGCTCCTCGCTTTTATGCAGGGCCTCCTCGGCCTTCTTCCGCTCCGTGATGTCGCGGACGATACCTCTGAACCCGGCCGGAGCCCCCTGGTCGTCGTGCATCAGCGAAACGGATGCAGCCACCCAGATCCTTTCCCCGTCCTTGCTGACGGCCTCCCAGTCGAATCCCCCCACAGGCTCTCCTGTCAGGAACACTCTGTGATAGGTCTTGAACATGCTCCTGGCGTTGTCCTCATCCACGAACCTGCGGAAGTTCATGCCCTGCATCTCCTCGTCCGAATATCCGAGCCGCTTGACGGCGCAGGCATTGAAGTAGGTGAAGTTGCCTTCCAGGTCCACCTCGTAGTAGGCCTCCTGCATGTTGTCGAGGATGTTCCGGTAACGCTCCTCGCTTCTGAGCAGGGCCTCCTCGGCCTTCTTCCGCTCCGTGACGTCTCGGGCCGTGATCACAACCCCGCCTATCCCCGGATAATGGATGAGATTCGTCCCGATGGCCTCCAGGTACACCCAGGTGCCGTCGGACCTTTTCACTCTGAACTCAAGGAGCTGCCCGTCGTCCTCCATGCGGTATACCTCGCCCAGCTCCTTCTGGACAAAGGGGATATCATCGGGATGAATGAAATCCATGGGCGATCTCCCGATCAGGTAGCCGGCGGGATAGTGGAGGATCCGCTCGACCGAAGGCGTCTCATATATGAAAAGCCCATCGCGGTCCAGAATCATGATCAGGTCTGACAGGTTCTGGATCAGGGATCTGAACCTGCCCTCCCGTATCCTGAGCTCCCGCTCTGCGCGTTTGCGCTCGGTGATGTCCAGGCAGGAGGCGATGCTCTCTTTTGTCCCCGGGATGAGCGCCACGGTGAGAAAGATGTCCCGCTGCTCGCCGGAGCGGGTGATGAAACGGAACTCGTAGGACCCGGGGGCGGAAGAAGGGCTCTGCCTCCGCAGGTAGTGATAGTTTTTCATCCGCTCGATATCTTCCGGCTCGATGAAGGAGGTCCAGCTCATCTTCCCCTCGACCTCTTCCCGTTCGTATCCCGTGAGCCGGACAAAGTTGGTGTTTGCCAGCAGGATGGTGGTGTCCTCGGCGATGAGAATAGAGGCGTTGCCGGTGTTCTCGAAAATGGTCCGGTAGAACTTCTCGCTCTGCTTGAGGCTTTCCTCGGCCTGCCTGCGTTGGCTGATATCCCGGACGATGCCATGGACCTCATAGGGCTGCCCTTCCCGGTAGAGTACCGCGGAGGTGGCTTCCACCGAGACGAGACTTCCATCCCTGTGCTTGAAACGCAGCTCCAGAGGCCTTTCCTGGACACCGATCCTGAGCAGGTTTTCGCGGGCCGCCATTGCCTCGGCCACCTGATCTTCGGACAGGAGGTTCCAGAAATTCAGCTCCTGGAGATGCTCCCTGCCATACCCCAGCATATCCAGGCCGAGGTTGTTGGCATCGAGCACATTTCCCTGAAGGTCCAGGATGAAGACTCCGTAGAAAGACCGGTCGAACAGGGCGCGGTAACGCTCCTCGCTCTCCTGGGCCGATGCCCTGGCCGCACGAAGCTCCTGCTCGAGATCTTTTTTCGATTTCTCGGTGCCCCCTCTCTCCTTCAGCTTTCTCATTGTACACTCCCCGTCAGGAAAACCCACATGGCCGGGACCGTGGACCGCCGCCTGCATGAAGCAAGGTCCCTTCCGCAGGAAAATCTGGATGCCCCGGTACTTCCTTTGCCGTTATCGGAATATTACCGGTAAAAGTTCATTGCTTTCGTGTTTGGGAAACCGTGTGGGGAAGGAAGGAAAAAACCTGTCTGAATGCCTTGTCACATGCATCATGCTGCTTCTCCCGCTCTGCGGTGAATACAAAATATCCAATGCTTGCATTGAGACCTGGCCGATGATAAGATATTATAAATATATTCACTATATATTTCACTTTAAAAAGAGGGTGCCACTTTGTTTCCGGCTCACCTTAAAAAGGGAGGATGGAAAATGAGAACATGGCTCTTTATCCTTGCCCTGGTTGCAGTCCCGCTGTCCGCGGCCGCCATGAAACCCATGAACGAAACCGACCTCTCGCTCGTCACCGGCCAGTCAGGGGTGAGCTTTTTCGTTGACATAACCATGAGCATCCACATCGACACCCTGGCGTGGGGCGATTCCGACGGTCTGGCGCCCGGGCCGTACAATCCCTGGAACGTGACGGCCGCAGGGGGTTACGTGGGGGTGAGCGATTTCAATATTACCGGTCTTTCCGTGAGGCCCTATACCGCGAGCTCCTTTTCCGCGTATGCCGTGTCCCCCGGCTCGGTGAGCTTCTGGCCGGCAGCGTCGTCCATCGAAATATGCAACGGCGTCCCCTACTACCGGGTCCATGCAGGACCCTGGAATCCCTGAGAATCCCCCTGCAGGAACCACCTCGGCCTCATCGCCCCGGGTCACAACCTGATCTGCACTGCACGGCCTCGAAAACCTGCCGGACCGCCTGCCACCACTCTCCTGAAACAGCACGGACAGGGTTTGATTGCGCGGCCGGATCCCCTACTAAAGAATTACAGAGGGATGACAGGAATGTACAAGATCATAGAGGGAACCGAAAAGCGCGGCTATGCGAGAGGATTCGGGCTCACCGACATCGGCGCCCACGAAGAGGTCGATGTCCCGGTCATGGACGGCAGGCCGGTCGACAGGGACGGGGTGCCCCTTGAACCGGACAACAGGATGGTCACTCTGGGGGAGACCAGGTGCGAGTCATTCATGGACGGCACGCTCCTCGTGGTGGTGGAATAACAGGCCGCCTGCACGCACAAGCAGATCGTTCTTCCGAAAAACCGTGTCGCTCTGCCGGGTGTTTTTGCCGCACACGAGCGTCCCGGCTCCGGCCGACGTCTCCCGGGAAACCCCGGCGGAGTCCCGGAAGATCGCCATGAACACGGCCACGCTCACGAGAACCGCGATGACCATGATCGTTACCCTTCTGAGCTCTGTCCTGCGCATGCACGCTCCCCTTTTTCAGTCAAGAAACGAGAAGATCTCGAGCCTGATCCGATAATCCTCTACCCCGAGCGCCTTCAGGGCATCGAGAACGGCGGCGATCAGTCCGGGCGGTCCGCAGACATAAAAGACCTTGCCTTCGAGGTTGCCGCCGCACAGGCGCAGGATCTTTTCCCTGTCCACAAAGCCGGTCTCGCCTTTCCAGCCTGATGGAGGGCTGCCCAGGACATGAACCGCCCTGAGCGAGGGATACCCCCCGGCCTCGATCCCGGCGAGCTCCCGGGAAAAGACGATCCCGCTCTCGTCCCTGTTGGCGTATATCAGGAGCACCTGGCGGGTATCCTGCGTATCTCTCATATGCCGGATCATGCTCATCAGCGGGGTTATCCCGATTCCTCCTGCAATGAAGACCAGATCGCGTTCTTCCGGATGAAGGACATAGGAGAAGCGCCCGAACCCTCCGTGGACCACTGCCCTGTCGCCTGCCCGGGTCTCGCCCATGGTCGAGGTGAAATCGCCCAGGGCCTTGATGGTGGAGCTCACGTAGTCCTTGTCCGCGGGAGACGACGAGATGGTCCAGTGATGCTCCTCCTCCGGAAGCCCTCTGTTCCTAAGAAAGGTGATGAACTGAAACTGTCCGGGCAGATAATCGAACAGGGGCTCGCCCGCGGCCGGCGCAAGTTTTACGGTCCATACGCCCGGGGCCTCCGGAACCACCTCGCTGACCCGGTACGCATGCTCTCTGAGAATCCGGGGCCTGATAAGGCGATGATATACAAAGGCAGCCACCGCCGCTCCTGCCGCAACGATCCAGATGCCCTGCATCACTGCAAGGCCCAGGTCCGATCCGATCATGAAGCTGTGGACAAAGGCACCAACGATGATCAGGGGCGAGAGAATGTCGTGAACCAGCCTCCAGCGCTCGAAGGTTATGCCGAGCGATCTCTGGTAGACACTGAGCCCAATGCTGACGATCAGAACGGCCAGCGTGGCCCTGCCAAGCCAGACACCAAGGGACACGTCCGGCCCGAGCAGAAGCCCCCAGCTTCCTCTCCCGGCTGCCAGCAGAAGGGGATGAGCCAGGATCAGGGGCAGGACGAATATCCCCATGTTCCGATGGAACCGGATCAGGATGTCGAACCCGTAGGGCTGTTCGATCCACTTGATCCGGGCGGCGAGAAAGACCTGGAGAACCAGGATCATGAACCCCAGGAGGGCAAAGCTCCTTCCCAGCTCATAGACGATATGGCCGTATGGATATCCGTATACCGAGGCGAGAATGAGCGGCGAGACCGCCGCTGCTATGTAGAGCACGACGAGCAGAATTCCACGCGCATTCCCGTGATATGCAGTATGGGCCGGCATGTTTCACACCTGAAGCGCGAAAGGGAGGCCGCGGCACCGGCACTTCCGGTCAAGCGGCCTTGGCCCGATGCGCAGCCTCTGTTCGAGATACACCCTGTGTTTGCAATCCACTCTGTGTCTGCAATCCACCCTGTGTTTGCAATCCACCCTGTGTTCGTTGCGCAATCCCTCCCATCTCGATCTTCTAATCAAGCCCGCGATCCTTGGAGGCGAGTCCGCCTTCTGCAGACGGCATGGCACCGGCCGGACAAGCTTGTGCGGCCGCCGGTATCAGCCCTGACACGAGCAGGCTCCTGTCTGCGGGTCCTGCCTCCCGGACCCGGGCTGTAGTCATTGTCCCTGGAAAGGGCATCCGCGTCCGGGGGCCGCTGCCGTTATTCCTCCCGGTCAGGACAGCACCTCCGGACAGGGCATCCGGACCTCGGTTCTGCAGGACCGTCACGCCGGGCAGGGCCTCTTCGATCCCTCCCGGGTCCTTTCCCACGGCCGGGGCATGGGCGGAGAAAGGCGTGACCATGGACAGGCCCGCATTCTGATTCATACCCTGGCATGCCTGCCCGTAGGGCGGAACCGTGTACGACCCGCCCAGGGCACTATCCGCCCGGCCTGCCCATGACTCGGGCAGAGGCGGCCGTTCCGCTGCCCCGGGTAAGGCGGCCCAGTGAATGATGATAAGGGCCAGGAACCCCATGACTGCGATAATGGGGGCACGATGTCCGTCCACTTGGCATCCTCCTTTCCCCTGTTTTCAGGGAAACCCGGTGTCCTCTTCCTCCTGGCCGTGGCACCGGGTACAGGACCTTTCCCGGTCATCCATTCCATCCTCCCGTCCGGAACCGTCTTCACCGGAGCCGTTATGAACATCCTCAGACAGTCCACGGATGCCGTATGCATCCGGATCTCTTTTTTCGCATTCGGAGCACTGCTCTCCGGAAACGAGCGCCTCGTTCCCCGTCCCTGGTAGCCAGAGCTCGTACGGATCGGCGGGCGGCTCCCGGTCATATGCACGGGTGCCCTTCATGACCGCGAAGTGAAGGACGGAAAGCGCCAGAAAACCCACTACAGCAAGGAGAAAGACGCGCGGCTCTCTCATGACCCAACCCCTTCCCCCAAGAACAAATCAGATGAGTATCAAGAAGCGTACCAGAGCTTGCACCGCTGCCATTATCATGTTTTATCAATCACTTATGCCTGATCAGATGAGACAGCCGTCCCCTTATGCTGTCTTGCGGAACAGGACAATTCCCGGGAAACAGGAAACAAATGCACCGCCGCACCCCGGCGGTCGCTATCAGGAGGAGCATCCGCAGGCCGAACCCCGGAGCCGTCCCCGGAGCCGGCCCCGGACCCTGTTCTGCAGCAGGCCGAAGAAGAATGGTCCCCGGGTGATTCATGAGGCTGGCAATACCATAACACATGTGATAGATTTGTCTCCGGGATCATAACAGCTCTATCGGGTCCCGGTTTATTCAAGAGCAGGAAGGGTTTTTTTGCACAGAAAGGAATCCATCGTTTTCTTAAGGCACAGAGTGACCAGGGACCATACCTCATGAGAGGCGACATACTGCCGGGCAAAAGCTATCCCCTCGGTGCCACGGTGTATCCCGAGGGGGTCAACTTTTGCATTTTCTCCAAGAGCTGCAATGCCGTCGAGCTGCTCCTGTTTGACGATCCCGACGATGGCGCGCCCTCGCGGGTGATCCGTTTCGATCCTTCATCGAACAAGTCGTTCTATTACTGGCACGCCTTTATCCGCGGGATCAAGCCCGGCCAGCTCTACGGCTACCGTATCTTCGGCCCGCACGATCCGTCGCGGGGCCTCTTCTTCGACGGGCAGAAGCTCCTGCTCGACCCCTATGCCAAGGCAGTGGCCATGGGAAAGAATTACGACCGGGTCCCCGCCTGCAGGCCGGGCGACAACTGCGCATGGGCCGCGAAATCCGTGGTGGTCGACCCGCTTGACTATGACTGGGAGGGTGACGAGCCCCTGCGGGCGCCCTACCCCACGAACATCATCTACGAGCTCCACGTGGGCGGTTTTACCCGCCACCGGAGCTCGGGCCTGCCCGAGAAGCTCAGGGGCACCTATGCCGGGCTCGTCGAGAAAATCAGCTATCTCAAAGACCTGGGCATTACCTCGATCGAGCTCATGCCTGTCCAGCAGTTCGACGAGCAGGACGCTCCCTACCCGCTGAAGAACTACTGGGGCTACAGCCCCATGGCCTTTTTTGCGCCGCACTGCGGGTTCAGCTCGTCGCGTGACCCGCTGGGGCCGGTGAACGAGTTCAGGGACATGGTCAAGGCCCTCCACCGCCACGGCATCGAGGTGATCCTGGACGTGGTGTTCAACCACACGGCCGAGGCCGGGCACGACGGGCCAACGCAGTCGTTCAGGGGGATCGAGAACACCTCGTACTATATCTACAACCTCGCCAGGCAGCAATACGAGAACTTCACCGGGTGCGGCAACACCGTGAACACAAACTTCTCCATCGTGCGCAGGATGATCCTGGAGTGCCTGCGCTACTGGGTCGAGCAGATGCACGTAGACGGGTTCCGGTTCGATCTGGCCTCGGTCATGTGCCGGGGCGAGTCGGGCGAGCCGCTGGAAAAGCCGCCCATCCTCTGGTCCATCGAGTCCGATCCGGTGCTCTCCGGGACCAAGATCATCGCCGAGGCGTGGGACGCGGCAGGGCTCTATCAGGTGGGATCGTTCATCGGCGAGCGGTTCGCCGAGTGGAACAGCCATTTCCGGGACGACGTGCGGCGTTTCGTCAAGGGAGACCGGGGCATGACCTTCAAGGTCGCGAACCGGATCGTGGGCAGCCCCGACATCTATCCCGAGCCCGGCCGCGAGACGAACCGGAGCATCAATTTCATCACCTGCCACGACGGGTTCACCCTCAACGACCTGGTCTCCTACAACGAAAAGCACAACGAGGCCAACCTGGAGGACAACCAGGACGGATACAGCCTGAACCACAGCTGGAACTGCGGCACGGAAGGCCCAACGGACGATCCGTCCGTGGAGAGCCTGCGGATCAGGCAGATCAAAAACTTCCTCACCATCCTGCTCACCTCCCAGGGCACTCCCATGATGCTTATGGGGGACGAGGTGAGGCGGACCCAGCTGGGAAACAACAACGCCTACTGCCAGGACAGCGAGCTGACCTGGTTCGACTGGTCGCTTACGGAAAAGAATGCATGCCTGCTCCGGTTCGTCAGGGGCCTGACCCATTTCACCCGGTTGTATTCGGTGTTCCACCACAAATACGTGCTCACCCGGCCCCTTTCGCACACCGACACGACCATTTCCTGGCACGGGGTCCGTCTTAACAGGCCCGACTTCAGCGAGCATTCCCACAGCATCGCGTTCGAGCTCAAGGCCCCGGCCAGGGGCGAGCACGTGTTCGTCATCCTCAACGCCTTCTGGGAGCCGCTCTCGTTCGAGATCCCGCCCTCGTGGGCCGGACAGACCTGGCACCGGCTCATCGACACCTCTCTCGCCGGCGGCGAGGACTATGTCCCCCCGGCGGAGGCCCCGCATATCGGGTCGAGGCTGTACCGGGCAGACGCCCGGAGCGCGGTCGTGCTCGTTTCGAAATAATTCCGGCAAACCGGGCACCTTGAGTCCGCCACACCCCCTGCCGGTCCTCGCCAGATCCGCCACTTGCCCGGGATACCCGCCCGGCCGCAGGCTGTATGTGTTTCATGCAACTGGGATATTGACTCACCCGCTCCTCGTGGTATTAATAGTGTGTAGGTATTTTATTGGGGCTTGTTGCCGCTGGTGCATGGTCAAGGCAGTGTAAGGAGGAAAGGATGAGTATCAAAAAACAGTATCTCAAGGGAAAACCGGTCTGCAAGGTAACGTTCACCATACCCAAAGAAATGTGCAAATCGGCTCGCAACGCCTACCTCGTGGGTGACTTCAACAACTGGGATGCCCAGACAAGCCCCATGAAACAACGCAAAGACGGATCCTTTGAGCTCTCCATGAATCTCGAAAAAGACCGCGAGTACCAGTTCAGGTACCTCCTCGACAACACCTGGGAGAACGACGACAGTGCGGACAGGTATGTCCCCACTCCCTACGGAGACGCAGACAACTCGGTGATAGTGGTCTAACCACCCCCTCCTTTCGGGGACGGGTTCACATTTCTCCTTCCCCTCCGGCACTTATCGGGGACGCACTTATCGGGGACGGGTTCACAAAAACCCGCTCCGGTGGTCATCTCCCCGTTCCCGACGCCTTATACGCTGGCACGGAGCCTCCCCTGCGGGAGGGTGTTTACCTCTTTGGTTTTCGGGGACGGGTTCACAAAAAACCCATCCCGGCGGGCGAATTCCTATTCCCGCTGTCTGATGCGCGGGCACGGAGCCTTCCCCGCATGAGGGGGTGGCCATCTCTTTCGCTTATCGCGTGAGGAAAAGTGCGTGGTCATCGTGCAGTCCTTCAAGGCGCCTGCCGCTCGGAAAATACCTTCCCCGGGATACACTCCTTATCCCATGGTTCGTTCCGGCATTACAAGCGGTGTGGACCTTAGCCCTCCGACCCGGCTTCAAGCCGCACGATTGAACCGGAATGCGGCCCTTTCTTCCAACCCCCTCAAGAAGCGATCCTGGAAGGAGGACTCGTGCCCGGGATTTCATTGCAGCGCCGCGACCGGCTGCAGATCCTGGCATCCCTATCTGAACCCATCCCCGATTTCGCACTATCTGAACCCGTCCCCGATTTCGCACGGGGGACTCCTTTACAGAGCCGGGTCCGGCCGCAGAACCGGGCAACCTAATGTGAACCCGTCCCCGAATTGAGGTAGCCCATGCAGCTCAGGTGCACGAGGACCAAGATCCCCGCGACCACGGACAGCACAAGGGTGAACCCTGTCAGAAATACTCTCATAAGACCTGCCTCTCACTGGTTTTGTCGGTTCCGAAACATAGCATATCCCGGGACGAAAAGATACGGCCGGCCGTATCCGGGGCCTAGAGCCGGCGAAGAAACGGATCGCCGGAATTCCCGGCCGGCCCGCCCTGCAGGAGCAGGTCGTTCAGTCCCGACATGCGCTCCGTGCGCCTGCGCACGGCGGCGGCAAAGATATCGGGGCAGGCCCAGATGTCCAGTCGCCTGCTCGCCCTGGTTATCCCGGTGTACACCAGCTCGCGGGTGAGCACCGGGCTCTCCCGGGGCGGCAGAACGAGCACCACCCGGGAAAACTCCGACCCCTGGCTCTTGTGCACGGTCATGGCAAAGGCGGTCTCGTGCTCGGGGAGCCGCACCAGGGATATCCTGCGCACGGTTCCGTCCGGCCCCGGGAAGAACGCCCGCAGCTCGCCGTCCAGCTCGTCTCGGAGGATGAAGCCGATATCGCCGTTGAACAGCCTGACCGTGTAGTCGTTGGAGGTCACGAGCACCGGCCTGCCGTGATAGTGCAGGCTGCCTGAGCGGATGAGCCCCTTCTCTGTAAGGGTCTTCTCGATGAGGCGGTTTATCGCCGCGACCCCGAACAGGCCTTCCCTCAGGGCGCACAGCACCCGGAACCCGGCGAACAGGTCGAACCGCTCCTCCACCCCGGTCGCGCGCAGGCAGGGGCCGTACCCTTCAAGCGCGGCCTGCTCCATGCACCCGGCAAGCTGCAGGGGCGAGGAGACCTCCTGCATGCATACATCCGGAAACTCCCCTTGAAGAATCATCCGCACACAAGGGTCCGGGTCGCCCGCGCGCACGGCCTCGCTGATCTGCCTGATCCCGCTCTCCGGTCCGAACCGGTGGGTGTGCTTCAGCTCCACCAGGCAGTCCTGCACGCCCTCGGGGCTCCCGCCCGCGAGCTCGTAGCCGGCCGCCTCCCGGATGAGCCCGCAGGTCTCGGGGGAATAGCAGGGGCCTGAGCCGATGTCGCAGATATCTCCCAGCACGTGCCCGGGCTCCACGGAGGAGAGCTGGTCGCGGTCCCCCACCAGGATGAGCCGGGCCCCCGGCTTCAGGGCCTGGACGAGCCGGGCCATGAGGCTGAGCGAGGTCATGGACGCCTCGTCGACCACCACCACGTCGTGCGGCAGGGGGTTTTTCGGTGAATGCCTCACGCGCGTCCTGCCCGGGATCACTCCCAGGAGCCGGTGGATGGTCGACGCGCGCAGGTCCGGCATCGCAAGCGCCACCCCGGCTTCCTGCAGGGACCTGATCGTCCTGCCGAGCGATTCATCGAGCCGCTGGGCCGCCTTGCCCGTTGGCGCGGTGAGCGCCACCCGGATCCTGGGGTCGAGATGGGCGAGCATGGCCAGGATGTGCGAGACCACGGTCGTCTTCCCGGTGCCCGGCCCACCGGTGATGATGCACAGCGCGCCTTTGAGCCCCATGAGCACGGCCACCTTCTGCCAGTTGATTTCGCCGGAAGCCTGCCCGGGAAAGTGCAGGCCGAGCCGGGACCGGATCGTCCCGATATCGAGGGGCACGCTCTGCCTGCCGAGCTCGAGCAGCTTCTCCGCGAGGAGCCTTTCGTGGTTCCAGTAGCGCCAGAGGTAGAGCCGCGACGCAGAATCGAGGATCAGGGGCCGGTAGTCGCCGGGGCTTCCCACCACGGGCGAGGACGCGAGGGCCTCGCGCCACCTGTCCAGCGGCGGGCACTCGATGCGCCTGCCGGTCGCCTCGTCCTCCAAAATCCTGCCCGCGTGGGATGCGAGGTCGATGCAGATGTGTCCCTGCCGGGTATACCTGCTCACCAGGGCCGCGGCAACGGACACGCCCGGGTCTCGATCCTGCGAGAGCTGCTCCATGAGCCGGGCGAAGTGCAGGTCGATGCGGGCGAAATACGCAGCCTCGCCGTCAAGCCCCCGGCTGCCGCCGGGATTCAGGTATGGTCCGGGTTCCATGGCACTCATGCTTTCCGCCCCCTTTCGGCCCAACTCCCCCTCACGGCGCGAGCCTCCGGTTCAGGTCGCGAATGACCTCCCACTCGGGCATGGTGCGGTAGACGCCGTATTCAGGCCCCCTGACCGGGTCGACCCCACGGAGAAAGACATAGACCACCCCGCCGAAGTGCTCCCGGTAGGAATATCCTTTAAGCCGCTTCTCCAGGTAGGCGTGGAGCGCAGCCGTGTAGAGGTGATACTGGAGCACGTAGTAATTCCTCACCATCGCGTCCTCCATGGACTTCTGCCCGTAGTGCTCGATGTCTGGGCCCAGGCGGTTGGACTTCCAGTCCAGGAGATAGTATTTCCCGCCCGAGGCGAACACCAGGTCGATGAATCCCCTGAGGAAGCCCCTGGTCTCGTCGAGGCGCAGCTCCTCCAGCAGCTTCGGAAAACCCGGCGGCACCGCGCCCCGGCCCCGGAAGATATCCGCAAGAATACGCTTCGAGAGCCTCCTGACGGGCAGATAAAACTCCAGCTCCCGCAGGGTCGTCCCGTTTGGCACCCCGGCCAGGACAACGCCGTCGATCTCGATTGCGAGCGCGTTCTTCACCATGGCAGTGACAAGGTCCTCCCAGTCGCTCGCGAACCCGTGGAGCTCGAGGGTGCAGGCGACCAGTGCCCGTATCGCGGCCTCGCCGGCCTGGAAATGCAGGCGCTCGAAGACGGAGTGGAGCATGATCCCGGTCCTGGCGCCGCCCGGCAGCCGGAACGCGCCCCCGGCATCCGCCTCTTCCCCGCCGGCGTCGAGGCGGGAGAGCCGGTACAGGGCGTCCCGGTCGGCCGCGTCGGCATCATGGGCCGCATCGGCACCGTGCGGCACGTCAGAGACCATTGAGGAGAAGCTCGACACCCGCCACGACCGGTCGATCCTGCCCGTGAACGCGCGGCACGTGAGCCGCGCCGGGTCTAAGGCGGGCCGGACAAACCGCGCCGGGGCCTCCCGGGGAAGGTCCTCTACCAGGATGCAGCCTTCACCGCCCCGGCATACCCCCGTCAGCCCGTCACGGACCGGATCGCCGGACAGGGGAGAACCGGCAGATGCATCGCCTGTTTTGACGTAAGGTTCATGGACCGGCCCCCCGGCCGGATCGCGGCCCGTCTCTCCGTCCTGGACGCGGCAAGGCTCACCGCCCTGTTCGAGGCCAGACTTCTCGCTCGAGATCGAGACCGGCCCGCCGGTCTGTCCTCGGCCCGATCCGATACCCGGGGCACTGCCCGGTCTGGTGTCTGTCCCGCGTTCTTGTTCGCCTGGCCGTCCGCCCGGTCCGCATTCCGATCCGCCGGCTGCCCCGCCGCCCGTTCCGCATTCCGTTTCGCCTGCCCCGGTGCCCGCTCCCCCGGCCGCGTTCCCGCCCTCTCCCGAAAAGAGATGCGAGAGCGCGGAGGTCTCTCCCCTGTTGAACCTCCCCCACACCAGGTAGCAGCGGTTTTTTGCCCGGGTGAGCGCCACGTACACGAGCCTCATGTCCTCGGCCAGGATCTCCCTTTCGGCCTGGGTCCGGTGCTCGGCCAGCCGGTCGGAGCCCAGGTCGAGGAAGGCCCTATAGCCCTGCTGCTCGTCGTGGAAAGCCACGCCCGCGCCGCCGCGCAGCCCGGACGGCCCCCAGAGGAACGGGCAGAACACGATAGGAAACTCCAGGCCCTTGCTCTTGTGCACGGTGATCACCTTCACCGCGTCCTCGTCGCTCTCCAGCCGGAGCTGGTGCTCCTGGGCCCTGGGCATGGACGGGTCGCGCCGCTGGTTGAGCCACTTGATCAGCCCCCTCATGCCGGGCCTGTGCTCCATCGACGCCTGGTTCAGCACCTCGGCCAGGTGCAGGAAGTTTGTGAGCATGCGCTCGCCCCGGGGGAGGCGGAGGATGCGCGCGCCCGCGCCCTCGTCAGCAGTGAGCTTCCTGAACATCCGCATGAAGCCTGCCTGGGCCCAGAGATCGTGATAGTGCCTGAACCGCTCGACCCAGGTCTCGAGCAGGCGGTCGTCCTGTCCCAGCATGTCGATCTCCGAAGCGTCCAGGCCGAAGAGCGACCCGGCCAGGGCCGTGCGGACATAGGGCTCGGCATAGGGCTGCGCGACCGCCCTGAGCAGAAACTCCATCTCCAGGGCCTCGGGCGTGTCGAAGACGTTCTCTTCGCTGGAGAGCACGCAGGGAATGCCGCAGGCGGCCAGGGCGTCGCGGACGATCCTCCCCTGGCTGTTTTCGCGCACGATGACCGCCACGTCGCGAGGCGCGACCCCGCTTTGCCCGAGCACGGCCTCGCCCCGCGCGCCCGACCGGAGGAGACGGGAGATCTCGGCCGCCACGGCCCGTGAGATAAGCTCCTCGGCGTCGTGCCTGGTGAGCCCGGCAGGAGAGCCGTCGCCGGCGTACCAGATGGTGAGCGGCCCCGGGCCCGGGTCGCGCAGAACCTTGCGCAAAGGGTTTTCTCCGGGGGCCACCGGGGCAAAGCGTATCTCCTCGAAGACGAACGAGCCCTTCCTGTCGAAGAGGCTGTTTACCGCCCGGACCAGCCCGGGCTCGCTGCGCCAGTTTTTCTCCAGGGTGTGCACGTCGCCTTTGCCCACCTCTTGTGAGGCGTTGAGGTAGGTGAAGATGTCGGCGCCCCGGAAGCTGTAGATGGCCTGCTTGGGGTCGCCGATCAGAAACAGTGGCGCGCCGGAGAATACCGTGTGGAAGATCTCGTACTGCACCGGGTCGGTGTCTTGGAACTCGTCGATCAGGGCGGCCCGGTAGCGCTCGGCGAGGTTCTCTCTGAGTATGGGGCCGCTCTTGGATGCCAGGCTGTCGCGCACCTTGAGCAGCAGGTCGTCGAAGTGCACCACGCCCAACGCGTCCTTCTTCGCGGGCAGGCTGCTCCTGACATGGCGGAAGAGCTGCACCCTGAGCCAGACGAGCCAGCGGTCCATGCCTTCCGTGAGGCTGTCGCAGAGCCTCTTGTGCTCGTCGCACCGGGTGAAGAAATCGTGCCGCAGGGGCGCGTGCCCCTTTTTCGCCGCGCTCTCGATCACCGGGGCCGTGAGCTTCTCGAAATCCTTGAACAGGGGCAGGACCGTGCCTCCGGACGAGGCGTACTCCTCCATGTCGTCGAGCAGCCGCAAGACCCCGGGGACGCGGTACCTGGTGCGGTTGAGCCCGGGGTCGTTCAGCAGGAGGCGCGCCACCTCCCTGCCCGCCTCTTTCCAGAGGCCCCTCACCCGCTCGAAGCTCTCGCGGTATGCGCCCAGCACAGGCTCGAGCCCGGGCTCCGGGATGTCGGGGATGACCCGGACATCGAGGCTCGCCTGTCGGATGAGCCCGAGGAAGAAGCCGAAGGTGTGGCCTCTGTTCATGGCATAGTGGGCGAGCTCCCGGGGCATGGAATCGGTGAAGTGCGCCCGGTAGAAGTCGCCCACGGTCTCGTAGAGGAGCTCGGTCTGGTCTGTGATGAGCTCGTGGTCGAAGAGGACCCTGCTCTCGAAAGCGAGCTCACTCAGCACCCGCTGGCAGAACCCGTGGATGGTGAAGATTGACGCCTCGTCGAACCGCCTGAGCGCGTATTCCAGGCGCCGGACAGCCTGCCCGCGGTCGGCGGTGCGCTGAACCAGGCCCAGGAGAAAAGGATCGTCGCCCTCGCCCGACACAAAGCACTTCAAGGCCGCGCGCACCCTATCCCTGATCCTGCCCCTGAGCTCGCCGGTGGCCGCCTCGGTGTAGGTGACCACCAGGATCTCGCGGACCCGAAGCGTTGTTTCCAGCAGGAGCCTCACATAGAGCGAGGCAATGGTATAGGTCTTGCCCGTGCCCGCGCTCGCCTCGATCAGGTGCGTGCCTTTCAAGGGGATCTCGAACAGGTTCAGCGGCTTCATGATCCGCCCTTTCCCCGGTGGAGGATGAGCGGCCCGAACAGGCGCGAGGCGATCTCCTCGAACTCGCTGTCCAGGGCCTCGCGGCCCTGGAAGCAGATCCGGTAGGCGAGGTCGCTCCCCTCGCCCGGGCGCTGCTTCGTGCCCTCCCAGACGCCCCGGGCCTTTTTCAGCCTCTCTTCCCGCGATTCGTCCGTCTGCCTGCCCGGGGAGGCGTATTTGAGCGAGGTCTCGGGAAAGAACGGCAGGGGACGGCTCATGCCCTCCCAGTAGTGCTCGAGCAGGAGCCCGAGCAACTCGGAGCTGTTGTCAACCGGGGCGAACTCGACCGCGCCGTCGCGGGAGATGTAGCAGCCTGGCGCGCCGGCGCCCTTGCCGAGCGAGCACAGGACGAGGTGGTGGATCCAGGCGGTGAAGAGATCGAAGGCCTTTGCCCTGGCGGGCCGGTACAGGACGACCCTGCCCGGGGGATAAACCGTGAGCGAGCCGCTCAGGGTAAACGGGCCGATCCGCACGTCCACGGCCCTTGCCTGCGGGCCCGCATCCGTGACCCGCTCTCTCACCTGCCTGACAAAGGCCGCGGTCTCGCTCCGTATCCGGGAGAACAGGATCTCGCCCGGTGTCCCGTGCGGAAGCCGCCCGTCCATCTTCATGACCCGGTAGGAGAGCTCGTCGTCGGCCCCGCCCAGGACGTGGCCGGCGTAGGTCTTTCTGAGATGGTAGAGCTCCCTCTCGTCCGGCTCGACGGGCTCGCGGTCTTCCAGGGAGAACGACGCCTCGGAAATGCCCATGGCGAGCCTTCTGGAGAGCAGAAACCGGCAGGGGTTGCGGAAGAAGCTGCAGAGCGTGCCCAAGTCCACGCTCCTCCACTCGTCCGCGGGCAAGGCGATGGGCCCGGGGATGAACACCCTGCCCTGCACATCGCTGCCCGCCAGGCTCCTGGCCGCCTCGGCATTCTCTTCGGAGAAGCTGTAGAGCCCCTCCTCCCCGGTGAAGTAGCGGGGGTTGAACGCCTGGAGGCAGTGCCGCTTCACCACGCCTTGGGCCGCGGGCGTGCCATCTTGCATGACCCAACCGCTCTCGAGATAGTCGAGCAGGATGCTCACGGGAACGGCGGGGGGGATGGGTGAGTTGTCGTCCGTGCTCTGGCCCGTGAAGCTGATGTGCAGGGCCTTTCTCGCCGAGAGAAGCGCCTCGAGGAACAGGGAGAGGTCTTTGTTGCGCACGCTGCAGTCTCCCCTGCGGGGCCTGCGGCAGACGAGGTTGAACCCCTTGGCGCGATGCCGCCCGGGAAAGTCGTCGTGGTTCATGCCGAGCAGGCACACCACCTTGAAGGGGATGCTCCTCATGGCCGGCATGGAGCAGAAGGTGACCCCGTTCAGGAGATAGGCCCTGCCCTCTTCATCACGTTGGAGGGCAGTTCTGACAAAGGTCCTGACCACCTCGCAGTCGACCTCGCGGCCAAACCCCGTGATGTCCTGGATATCGGCCAGCCGCCGGAACACGGCCCGCACCGACTGCATGGCGGGCATGAGGATCTCGTCAGGCTCGAAGAACTCATCGAGCATCGCCGTGAGCGTCTCGGACCACGCCGCGGGCGTCTTCTTCTCCTGGAAGGACCTCACGCGGGCGAACAGGGTGGTGAGAAAGTCAAGGAACGCGCCCAGCACCTGGGAGCTGTCGCCCTCCATGTCATCGTAGGGCAGGATCGAGCCGAACCCGCTCATGCCGTCGGAGGGCATGGCATATCCCAGGAGCAGCCTGTCCAGCCCAAAGCTCCAGGTGTTTTCGTACACCTCGGGCAGGCCCTGCTCGCGCTTCCACTTTTCGTCGCACCCCCACCTGATGCCGCTCTCCTGGATCCACGTGAGGATCAGCTCCAGGTCTTCTTCCCTCAGACCGAACTTTCTGCGCACGGGCTCGGACTCGAGCAGCGCGGCCACCTTCGTGGCCTTGAACCGGCTGACGCCGAGCCCCAGGATGCCCCCGATCACGTCCGCAAGGGCGCCCCGGGTCTCGCGGGACCGGTCGGAGAGCGTGAAGGGGATGTACAGGGGGCTGCTCCGCGGCACGTCGAACACGGCCTGGACGTAGGGAGCGTACGCCCGGATGTCGGGCGCCATTACCACGATCTCTTCGGGCTTGAGGTCCGGGTCTTCGTCCATGAGCGCCAGGAGCCGGTCCCTGAGCACCTCGACCTCGCGCATAGGGCCGTGGCACGAGTGGACCTCGAGGGAGCGATCGTCCGGCCCGACGCTGCGCCGCTCACCGGGCCCGGGGTTGCGCAGGTCGAGGATGTCCGCCTGGATGCCCTGGAGCAGGGTCTCGCCCGGAACATCTTCGAACAGCTCGGTCTCCTGCGGGTCGAGCTCTTGCAGCATGTCGAAGAGCTCTCTGCCCAGCCGGCCCAGGGCCGCGAGGATGCTGTTGCCCTCTTCGAGGTGCAGCTCGCCCTCGGGGTGCCCGGACCTTTCGGATATCGCAGCGATCTCTCTTTCAGACCGGATATCACCCCAGTATTGCCTGCAGGGGTTGAGCGCGAACACGTGCACCGGGATGAGCCGGGACAGGGCATGGAACACCCCCAGATGAAACGGGGGCAGGTGCGAGATCCCGAAGAGGCAGAGCCTCTCGGGCAGGCGCGGGATGCACGAGGGGTCGAGCGCCTCCATGAACCGCTCTCTCAGCCGCGCTAAATGGGCGTGCCCGCCGCGCTCGCACACGGCCCTCCACAGGGCCGCCTGCCAGTACTCGACATTGGCGTGCGCATCGGGCAAAACCAGCCGGCCCTCCTCCCAGGCGAGCAGCATGTCGGGCCGGTAGACCGCGTAGCTGTCGAACATCTCTGCCATCCGGGAGCTGAGCTGAAAGCCCCTCACCCCCCGGCGGTCGTCCTCCAGGTAAGACGTCAGGGTCTCGAAGCCGGGCTTACCCGCGAACCCGGGCAGCACGTCCATGATCCTCCACGCCAGGGCATCGGTCTCGAACAGGGCGGACCCGCGCGTATCCTCGCCGGGCAGCACGCGCGCGAAGAGATCGGCCATGATCCGGTTGGGAAAGGGAAAGGCGCAGTTGGCGCAGATGCCGTGCTCCCGCGCGAGCTGCATGGAGAGCCAGTGCTCCATGCCCTTGCTCTGCACCACGACGATCTCCTGCGAAAAGGGCGAAGAAAGAGGCTCCGCAAGGACTTCGGCGATCTTGTGCGCAAGCTGCTCGAGCCTGTTGCCGGAATAGAGCATCAACCCCTGCATTTCAACAAACACCCCTCTTCCATCTAAAGCCAGCCTATACCATGAAACCGGGCCAGGGAGAAAGGATGAGCTGAGAAACATGCTGAAGAGGTCTGTGGGTGTGGCCGGGTGATGCCATCGCCAATTTCCAGAGGTATATGCTCTCACATGGTATCTTCACGTCTTACAAGGTTAATGCATCATCAGTGTGTCATGATGGGTATCTATTGTAAAAAAATAGAGTGCTTATCCACCGCTGCAAATTACATCTTTACTGTTGACCTGAAAAGTTATATCATATCCTTAAGTTATTATTGAGCGACATGAACTTATCCCAAACGGTTGTTGGTATTCGCAATGGATAAAAGAGGGTACAGACTATTTACCCACTCACTCCCAATGGATGGAGTCTGCTTTCACAAAGACAACATTCCTTAATTGATGCCATATGGTCTTTGACATTAGTCATAGATAAAGGAGAGTATTATTGGGCAACAGACGTTATTTTTTCTAATATCTCCAATTCAGTGGTAAGAAATTCCAGTGCAGCATTAGGTATGATTCTATGGAAAACAAAACAGACACTTATGATATTCACGCTTCCTTAGCCCCAAAGCTTAATCTCGCCTTCTACCAGAACTCCGTCCCCATCCTGCGTGAGCTTGTAGTAATAAATGACGGGGATGAGCCTCTGAAGAATGTTGAACTGGGACTTATTTCCGATCCAGAGTTTATAAAGCCGAAAAACTGGCGAATCGACGTTGTCGATGCCGGTCAGCACTATCATATTACCAATCTGGACCTAGCACTCGATGGAGCACTTCTGGGCAGACTGACCGAAGCTGAAATCGCGCAATCGAGATTTGTTCTGAAAGCGGATGGTAATATCATTGCTCGGCTGGATAAACAAATTGAGCTCCTGCCCCGCAATCAATGGGGCGGAATGGGCCACATGCCTGAGATCATAGCGGCTTTTGTGCAACCGAATGAGCCTGCAATCGAGCATCTGCTAAAGAAGACGGCTGAGATTTTACGAAAGCACGGGAAGAGTGGCATGCTGAATGGATATCAGGAGGGGCCAAAGGGCGCATGGGAACTTGCTGCAGCCATATGGTCCGCCATCGGCTCTATGGGGCTGGATTATTCTCTGCCACCGGCAAGCTTCGAAGAAACCGGTCAAAAGATTCGCAATCCCGGACAGATTACGGATGCTGGAATTGCCACTTGTATGGACATAACGCTTCTGTTTTGTGCAGCATTGGAGCAATGCGGCCTCAATCCTTTAGTGGTCTTTACGCGTGGACATGCTCTTGCCGGTGTTTGGTTGAAGGACGAAGAATTTACCACGGTTGTGGTAGACGACATTACTGCCTTGCGAAAACGGGAGAAACTCAAGGAGCTGATCCTTTTTGAGACAACCCTTGTAACTAATCGCCCGTGCCCAAGTTTTAAACAAGCAATAGAAATGGGTGCTCGGCGTCTCTCCGAAGATAAAGAAAAAGATTTTGAGCTTGCAATCGATATCAGGCGCGCCCGATTGCAACGCATCAAACCTTTGGCGAGTGAACAAGCTGTCAAGCCCTCTGCGCAGTTTTCAGAAACAGAGGAAAATCTAGAGCCGATTTTTGAAGAAGCCCCCGACCTTCCAGACGATGAGATCGTTCACCAGAAAGATATAAGACCCTCAGAAATACGGGATCGTCTTGATAGTTGGCAACGAAAACTCCTAGACCTGACGCTCCGTAACAGCCTGCTCAATTTTCGTACCACTAAAAGAGCAGTCAAATTGGACGCACCCGACCCCGGGAAGATTGAGGATTTGCTCGCCGACGGACACGTGCTTAAAATTCTTCCCCGTCCCGATCTCATGGATGGATCCGATCTTCGCAGTCAAGAGATTTATGAAGGCCGCACAAATGAAGATATCAGGCGTGTCCACGCCTTAGATGCACTCAACAGAAAAGAACTCACGGTAAGTCTTCATAAAGATGAACTGAACAGTCGCTTGGTAGAACTGTACCGTTTCGCCCGTAACAACCTGCAGGAAGGGGGCGCAAATACCCTTTTCCTTGCACTGGGTTTTTTATCATGGACGAGGGATGAAAAAGAAAAGAAGCGGTACCGAGCTCCGCTGATTCTTGTTCCGGTTATATTGCAGCGCAGAAGTGTGCGGTCGGGATTCACGCTGAAAATCCACGACGATGAACCGCGTTTCAACCCCACACTCATAGAGATGTTGAAGCAGGACTTCAGCCTCGAATTGGGAGTAACCCAGGGAGAACTTCCACGGGACGCACACGGACTGGACATACCCGGAATCTGGAATGTCGTTTCGCAAGCTGTCAAAGATATTCGGGGATGGGAAGTGGTTGAAGATCTGGTAATCTCGTCCTTCTCTTTTGCCAAATACCTGATGTGGAAGGACTTGGTTGACCGTACAGATCAGCTCAAGCAAAACCCCGTGGTTGAGCATCTCATTGATAAACAGAATGAGCCATATTTGTCGGAAATCAGCTTTGTCGATCCTTGTACTCTGGACAAAACGTATGGCCCAGAACAGGTTTTCTGCCCTCTTTCCGCCGATTCTTCGCAATTGTCGGCTGTCATTACAGCTGCCAAGGGAAAGGATTTCGTTCTGATTGGTCCGCCGGGTACGGGGAAGAGCCAAACCATTGCCAACTTGATTGCGCATTGCCTGGCTGAACAAAAAACCGTTCTGTTCGTGTCGGAGAAAATAGCTGCTTTAAATGTGGTATACCGCCGGTTGTGTGAAATCAAGCTGGGGGACTTCTGTCTTGAGCTCCATTCCAACAAGGCTCGCAAGCTAGATGTGCTTCAACAGCTTGGCTGCGCATGGGATGCTAAAGGCCCTATAGATGCAAATGAGTGGAAACGTGATGCTCAGCATCTGAAAACACTTCGCGATGAACTTAACCAGTTTGTACAACAGCTGCACCTTAGACGAAGAAACGGGCTGTCCGCATATACTGCCATTGGCCTTATAGTTTCAGGGAGTGAAAATCCACAATTGGGTTTGTCATGGCCCTCAGCGGATTTTCATAGTGAGGACGATCTCTTTAAACTAAAAGAGCTTGCCGACAGAATAGACATAAACGCACGGGAAGTCGGAGCGATAGCCAACAGCCCGCTTGCACATATCACCTATGGTGAATGGTCTCCAAGTTGGCAGCATTCGCTGGTCAAAGCCGCTCGTTTGCTTATTACAACGATTGATTCCCTTGAGAACTCTGTAGCTAATTTCTTTGAGGTCTCCGGCCTTTCCAGTTTTCCACTCGATGGCAGCAGAAGTGAAGGGTTGAAAAAGTTATGCCGGGCACTTCCCCAAGCAGCTGGTCGGGATTGGCGGTTTGCGTTGCGCTCTGATGCGCGCTCTATAGGCGAGGAACTGCGAGAAGGACTGGATTTATTAAAGCGGTACAAAGAGATAAAAAGCTGCCTATCCTCACCATGGAAAACTGATTTGATCATAAGGATCAAGCAAGGATTGGAGTTTATCGAACAGCATAGACATATCACCTCCCAGCTTTCCGCACCCTACAGCGAGAGCGTAATTGATCTTGATGTGGTACAATTAAGAAATGATTGGGATAAAGCGGATAAATCATGGTGGCCATTTAATTGGATCCGACGCCGTCGTGTGCGGACCACTATGGCTGAGGTCACTCAAAATGAACACATCCCTGATCTTCCATCCGATTTGGATCGGTTGATCGATCTGCGCAACCTGGAAATGAAAATTTCCGCCCTTTCTGATTTAACTCAAAAAACATCCAACCTTTGGGATGGCATTGAAACGCATACAGATGACATGGAGGATGCAATCCGATTTCAGACGGCGTTGTCAATATTGGAAACCGGGCAAGATTGGGACGAGAACGGAATTGCTGCGGTTGCTGCTGGTCGATGCGGGGCGGAAATGGCCACTGATTTGGATCGAATGCGGTCTTTACAGTCGATAAAAAAAGATATCGCTCGCCTCGAACATTTGCGCGGTAAAACTGGTGGACTTTGGGCAGGACTAAGCTCCCGCATTGATGAGTTGGAAAAGGCCTTGAGTTTCCAACAACAGCTATCATCGGCCATTGGCAGCATTGTCACGACTGCGGAGTCGCTGGATACAATCAAACAGCCCCTGGAAAAATTGTTGGGGAGCGGAAATGCGTTGCTTGAACCAATGGGGCCCATTGCTAGTGCCGGAAATTCCTACTGCGAAGCATTGGAATACTTCCGATCGTCTTTCGAAAATCTTTCGACCTTGATTGGAAAATCCGATTCTGAAAAGGGGAATACATCAGATGACTCACCTGCCAGAATGAGGGAGCTGTGTGAGGGAATCCTTCAGTTAAAGCCCAAACTTCATGCGTGGTGCGCGTGGCGCAAGGTGAGAGACGAAGCGGTTGCCTTAGGCTTGAAGCCTCTGGTGGATGCCATAGAAAACGGATTGGTCGAACTTGGAAAGGCTAAAGAATCTTTCATAACTGATTACGCCCGCTGGTGGCTGAATGCTACGGTTGACAGTGATTACGTGCTTCGGACATTTGTTTCGGCCGAACATGAGAAGCGCATTGCCGATTTCAAAGCATTGGACGATCGGGTATCCGATCTGACTCGTGATTACATAAGAGCCAGCCTTTGTGCAAATCTTCCAGACCAAGATGACTCGCGTAAAAATTCGGAATGGGGAATCCTGCGGCGTGAGATGCAAAAGAAAAAACGGCATAAACCTCTCCGGGAGCTAATAAGCAGTATTCCAAGCACGATCACAAAGTTGGCACCCTGCCTATTGATGAGCCCTTTATCAATCGCTCAATACCTTTCTACCGACACCCCGATGTTTGATATCGTGGTGTTCGACGAGGCTTCTCAGATCCCAGTGTGGGATGCAATCGGTGCGATTGCACGGGGAAAGCAGGTGGTCATGGTTGGTGACCCCAAACAGCTTCCACCGACAAGTTTTTTTGACCGGGCCGAATCTGAAAACGATTATGAAGATGTGGAAGGGGACCTTGATAGTATCTTGGATGAGTGCATCGGCGCCAACCTGCCGACCATCAATTTGTCCTGGCATTACCGCAGCAGGCATGAAAGCCTTATCGCGTTTTCAAATAGCAGATATTATGGTGGCGGTCTGGTTACTTTCCCGTCACCAAGTACCGAAGACAAAGCGGTCAGCTTTCATTTCATATCGAATGGCGTGTATGAAAAGGGAGGCGGGCGGATAAATAAGCCTGAAGCTCGGGCATTGGTAGATCATATAGTATCGCGACTCAAAGACAAGAATTTTAAGACCCGTAGTATGAGCATCGGGGTGGTAACTTTCAATTCTGAGCAGCAGCGTCTGATTGAAGATCTTCTTGATGCCGAGAGGCGGAAGAACCCAGCTATAGAATCTTATTTTGCCGATGATGAATTTGAACCCGTCTTTGTAAAAAATCTTGAAAGCGTCCAAGGTGATGAGCGGGATATTATGTATTTTTCAGTCACTTATGGCCCGGATGCGAGTGGTTCTATCTCAATGAATTTCGGACCTATGAACCGAGATGGCGGCGAACGTCGTTTGAACGTAGCTATCACACGTGCCCGCCAAGAATTACTGGTTTTCTCTAGTCTAAAGCCTGAACAGCTTGATTTGTCACGAACAACGGCTGTAGGCGTGCGCGATCTGAAACATTTCATGGAATACGCCGAGCGTGGCCCAAAAGCCATTGCCGAATCTGTTTATGGAACAATCGGCGATTACGATAGCCCTTTTGAAGAGGCGGTTGCAAAGGCTTTGGCGATCAAGGGTTGGCAGGTTCATTCCCAGGTGGGTGTCTCTTCCTTTCGCATTGATATTGGGATAGTAGATCCTGATGCACCTGGGCGATATCTGGCGGGTATAGAGTGCGATGGAGCCACATATCATCGTTCCGCCACTGCGCGGGATCGTGACAAATTGAGAGAACGTGTTCTGAAAGGACTCGGCTGGCAAATTATCCGAATCTGGTCGACGGATTGGTGGATAGATGCTGCTGGTGCACTTGAAAAAGTCCATGCTAAGCTGAACAAATTACTTGAGGAAAGCCGTGCAAAACGAGCTGAAGATGAGTATAAGCGTCAAGAGGCTGCTAACGCCGCGAAGAAATCGACCGATGGTAACGACCAAGAACCTGATGATTTAGAAGTTGTCGAATATATTCTCCCTTCTGAAAAACTGCATCCAATCGACACAATCAATGGAAGCCCCACAACACAAATGGTTTTTAAGCCTGAGACTGAGTCAAGAACAAACCTCGTAAGCGATGGAAGCGATTTAGAATCTGTTGGCGTATATCGTAATGCACGCACAAATTCAGAGCTTCTTATAACCTCATCACCATTACATCTCTGTTTTAAAGACTATACAAGCTATGAAGGACCTCCATTCCAAGACCCCCGTAATGCCGAAGTAGTGGAAATTTCAGAAGGTCTTTGCTCTATCATTGAGGTCGAAGGGCCTATGCTGGTCAAACGCGCTTACGATATTTACTTGCGCGGGTGTGGTATCAAACGGATGGGGCATGAATTAAAAAGCACTATGAATAAAGCACTGCAGTATGCAGTTCGTCAGCATCGAATTGTTATTGAAGATGAATTAAACACCAAAGAGTATATTCATTCAATCGTTCGAATCACCAACACAAGTCAGATAAAACTGCGGAAAAGAGGGCCGAGATCATTTGAGGAGATACCACCAAGCGAACTTCTGATTGCATCTCATATTGCCCTAAATAAGGACTCTTTTCATAAAGGAAGCGATGAGCATCTTCGCGCAATCCTGGAATTATTTGACCTTAAGCGGCTTACTACTCAAACTGGCGCAAGGCTCTTGGAAATACTGGACCTGAACATTAGCTATGTTCTCGAATGGCTTGAGAAATAGGCATGAGCAATGCTCATCGATGCATGCAGGGGGAATAAATAAATCTGCCACCTCTTTTCCGCTCTCGGCTGATGCTTGAAGTCAAACAAATGGGCAAAGGCGATCAATAATGAATATCCCAAAAATGCGCCGGGCAGGAAATCATGATCTGCCTGTCCTCCAGAAAATCCGGGCAGCGGCCTTTACGCCGGTTTCTGCCTCGTTCTGCAAAATGCTTGGCGAATCGCTCTACGAGCTGGTGCAGGCGCGCGAGGATGAGGCCCAGCCGGAACTGCTGGCTTCTCTCCTGGCACATGGGTCTCCCTGGGAGCTTTTCGTTGCCGAGGTGGCCGGTGAGGTCGCAGGGTTTGTCGCGCTTCGGCTGAATCAGGAAACACTGGTTGGCGAGATCGGGCTCAATGCGGTCCATCCGGACCATGCCGGCCAAGGGATCGGCACTGCCATGTACGAGTTTGCGCTGTCGCGGATGAAGGCCGGCGACATGCGCGCGGCAACCGTCGCAACCGGCGGCGACGAGAGCCATGCGCCGGCTCGCCGGGCTTATCGAAAGGCAGGCTTTGCAAGGCAGATTCCGAGCGTCTGGATGTGCCGCGAGCTGTAGCCGGCCCTGCTGCACTGCTGCGGACCGGAGCCGGCGGCCGTACGGGCTGCGCCCTTGACCCTGGCGTCAGGAATCGGGTTTGTGGGTGAGGGAACAGTTGGAATCCTGGTTTTCATCACTATTACTATAATCTGGCCCATTATCATAAAGAAGATGTCACAAGGAGGAATATCGCATGAAATTTGAAATCCCCCACCCGCTCAAGGTCGAGCATGAAGAGCTTCACGAGAGCTTGCGCAGAGCCACGAAGGAGAACGGCGAACTCGGTGAGGCTGCAAGGGCTGTTGCCGGGCTGCTGCACCCGCACTTCATCAAGGAGGAGGAATATGCACTGCCTCCGCTCGGGCTGCTGCGCGATCTGGCCGGCGGCAGGGTGACTCCTGATATGAAAGACGTGCTCGGGCTGACTGACCGGCTCAAGGCGGAACTCAGCCAGATGCTTGCAGAGCACAAGTCGATTGTTGCGGCGCTCGAGAGGCTGTCCGAAGCGGCGAAGAAGGCAGGCAAGATGGAATATGCAGAGTTCGCCGAGGCCCTCATGCTCCATGCTAAGACCGAGGAAGAGGTGCTCTACCCCGCCTCGATCCTGATCGGAGAGTACGTGAGGGAAAAGCTGGGGTTGCGGTAGCCCTGGGCGCACGCTCAGGCGTTAAAGGCAAATTCCGCGATCGGCTCCATACGTTGAGCGATGCAGCGGCCTGACAATCGCTCGCACCCGGACAGCAGAAAGCGGTTCTCCCCATTCTTCATTCGTTGATGCCCTGATGTTGGCTGGCGGTGATACCGCCGGAAGAATGATTATACCCTTTCCTGCTGGAGCTGGTTTCTTTTGTTTGATGATATTCCCGATCGGGAATAAATGTGGTGAAACATCTCAGGCTCCACAAAAATAATCCCGATCGGGAAAATACTTTACCTTTTACTCATGATTCTCTACAATATTCCCGATCGGGAAAACATGAGGTGAGCGTGATGGACAAAACAAAACTGCCCTTCAATGAAATGACTGTCACCACGCAAAAGGATATCGGCAGGCTGATCAGAGCCATGCGCAAGGAGAGCGGCATTACCCAGAAACAGGCGGCGGGCATGTGTAATGTGGGGGTCAGGTTCTTCTCCGAATTGGAGAACGGAAAGCCGACACTGGAGATAGCAAAGGTGATGAAAGTTCTTGAAGCCTTCGGCCTCCAATGTGTGATCAAGGCAAGAGGGTAAGACTGAATGAAGCTCGGCGTATTCAGGGATACCCGTCTGGTCGATCAGGTCTGGCTCGACGATAGGCAGAATCTTGTCTTCCAGTATGACAAGGCCTATATCGATTCCGAATATGCCCACCCCTTGTCATTGAGGCTCCCCTTGCGGGAAGCTCCCTATGAGAATGATGAAGCACGGCCCTTCTTTTCGAATCTCCTCCCCGAGGGGGATATCAGGGAACTCATTGCAAAAGTGGTTCATGTGTCAAAAAATAACGACTTCGCTTTGTTGAGAGAGATCGGCGGAGAGTGTGCTGGTGCCGTCTCCATCCTTCCCGAAGGACGCACCCCTCTCGATTCCGGCGGATACCAGGAGATATCCTGGGACGATCTTGAAGATTTGCTCGAGGGCAGGGCAAAGAAACCGCTGCTAGCAAGCAGAAAAGATCTCAGGCTTTCACTGGCAGGAGTGCAAGACAAGCTCCCGATATACCTATCCGCTGGCAAGCTGCATCTTCCAACCGAGAATGCTCCGAGCTCGCACATATTGAAGCCCCAGATCAGGGGATTTTATGATACGGTGCATAACGAAGCCTTCTGCATGATGCTGGCAAAAAGAATTTTCACCCCTTCTTCCCGTATCCCCGAGGTATCCATTCTGCATGGAAAACGAGGGAGGTCCGGGTCTCAAAGAGTGCTTCGCCCTCTTGTCAAGGGTCAGTACACAACCCCTTGTTGACCGGCTGCATTTGCTCAAGTGGGTTGTATATAATTTCATTATTGGAAACAATGATGCGCATGCAAAAAACCTTGCGATACTCTTCCTCGATGGCAAGCCCGTGTTGGCGCCGTTCTACGATCTGATATGCACACAGGTGTATCCTGAGCTTTCAAAAAAGATGTCTATGAGAATAGGCGGAGAGATTCGCCATGAATACGTTCACTTGCGGCATTGGGAACGGTTTGCTCAGGAAATCAATGTCAAAGAAAAATTGGTGATCGAGTTGTTGAAAGAATACTCTATCTCCATCCCCAACGAGGCTAGGGCACTTGCTGAAGATTTCACTCGTCTCCACGGCAGGAGAGAGATCCTTGACCGGGTAGTGGATATGATCCATCGCAACTCGGAAGCAGTCAGAAAATATGGGTAGATCGGGGATGTAAATCGAAGACGGGTTCACATTCGTTTTCCCGAAAGGTTGGGAGGACAGCGCTCGATCAGCCAACCATGATGATGGCTTACAGCCGCCGGCCGGCGGGCTTAAAAAACGTGCAACAAAGGAGCATCGAATGGCTTAATGTTTTTAAAATTGAGGGAGGAGATAAACAGCATTGTGGAAGGCTGGAGCACCAGGCTGGCTGCCCTGCCGTTTGAAGTGATAACCGAACGCAGAAACAGCCGGAACAGAACTGGCCATAGACCGCTGTTGGATGCGCGCTGCCGGCAATGCGGCTCATTCCGCATCGGGTTCGGCGGGAATTGCATTCAGCAAAACCGAGCGTATCTCATCCTCCTCGCTCGCATGGGCAAGAACGGTAACTTGGTCCCACCCGCGCAACTGCGTCGACCCTTTCGGAATAATCAATTCTCTTCCGCGTGTGATCAAGGTGATCACCGCTCCGGGTGGCAGCGGCAGACCGGCAATGGTCGAACCGGACGCGCCTTCAGGGCCGGGAAGATCGACCACGATCAAATCGTAGTCGCTGTCGCTCATGGTCACGAGCTCGAGATTGAATAGAGGCGTGGGGCGCAAGGGGCGGACCAGGCCGAGCCATCTCGCAAACACCCCCAGGGTGCTCCCCTGCAGACCGATCGACAGAAGAACGGCAAAGAACACGAGATTGAACACCTCTTGACCAATAGCCATGCCCGCCGCCGCAGGATAGGTGGCCAGAATGACCGGAACCGAGCCCCTGAGCCCTGCCCAGGCTATGAAGATCTTTTCCTTCCACTTCAGGCCCATCCTTACTGTGCCGAGCCCGACCGCAAACGGGCGTGCGATGAAGGTCAAGATCGCAAAGAGGATGATTCCTTCGTGCCATAGTTCCGCCCATTGGTGAGGGAAGACTTGAAGACCCAGCAACACGAACATTCCGATGTTGGCCACTGTTGCGAGAGCCGCCGAGAAATTCGCCACCCCCTGTTTGTGGACGAAAGGTCTGTTGCCCATGATATAGCCGGCGATGAAGACCGCCAGCATCCCGCTGGTTTTGATCGATTCTGCAACTCCATACACGAGGAGCACGATCCCCAATGATAGAACATAATAATGGCCGCGGTCTTGAAGGCTGAGACGATTGAACAGCCACAACGCCCCGCGCGCCAGCAGCCACCCCACCAGCGGCGCTACGGTGAATTTCCAGACAAAGACAATCCCCGTCATCAACCACGCCGAATGAGCGGAAGTGAGCACGCCGATCGCCGCCACGGTGAGGATGATCGCCATCGGGTCGTTGGTGGCGCTTTCGATTTCGGTAATCGATGTCACTCGTTTCTGCAGAGGCTGCCGGCGAAGAATCGAGAAGATGGCGGCTGCGTCGGTAGACGAGATAATGACCGCGAGCAGCAATGCCTTTTCAAGGGGCCAGCCAAGAAGCGTGTATAAAACGCTGAATGTTGCGGCCGCAGTCAGGACAACACCCCACGTGGCCAGTCCGCCTGCCGGCAAGGCAACATCCTTGAAGTCCGACCGCCTGGTCGAAAAGCCTCCTTGAAACAGAATGAATACCAGGGCAAGGTTGGCGACCTGGTTGGCAAGCTCGATGTCGTCAAAATACCAGAGATTGAGAACATCACTTCCGGAAACAATCCCTGCGCACAGGGCGATCAGAATGACCGGGACACTCCATCGATCGAGCCACACCGCCGCCAGAACGACAGCGATCAGAATCAGCGGTCCAACAACATATATGACGTCCATGGGTTGTCTCTAGCTCCTGCAATTGGGCGCATCATAAAGCATCATCATCATCCCGGGCCCCACCGGCGATCATCGGCGAGCGCTATCGGCACGTCCGCACCAGCCTGCATATCGTCATCAGCCTTTGCTCAGAAAGGCATCTACACACTCTTACGGTTTCGTAACAGGCACATCTCGGGACCTTGCCGCGTTTGATACATGCTAACCGTCACTGGCAATATCCAGTTGCAGTAATCCGGCCTGCCCCTCTTGTTTGCGTGCCTTACAAATGAATTCTTTGAAGTCCTTTATCAACAGGGCTTCTGTGTGATGACGTTTGTTGCTGTTGCCGGATTTGCCCAAATTCCCTTCCGGTGATAACACCTTGCCGGTAAGTGTATAGAATCAACAGTCCTTATGGCAAGTCGAAATATCTCTCTTAGGTCCTGAATCCGGCTAAAATCTCACCTGCCGCTGAAAGGCCGCGCCAGGGGGGATCAGGCCATTATTCCTCTTCGAAGCGCTTCTGACACTCGGGGCACAGGCCGTGACTGAAGACAGTTTCTGTCTGCACCTCCAGATATTCCTCTAGCCGGTTCCAGTATCCCTTGTCATCCCTGATCTTCTTGCAGGATGCACAGATGGGGATGAGTCCTTTAAGCGTTTTGATCTTGTCCAGGGCGTCCTTGAGTTCGTCTATGAGGTGCTGCTTCTCATTCTCTGCACGCTTGCTCTCGGTGATGTCCCGGATGATGCAGTGGTAGCCGATCACGCCGCCGCCTCCCGGGGCTCTGCGCACGCTCGATGTATACAGGCAGTCCATGACGGTGCGGTCCTTCTTTTTGAGCCTGACCTCGAAGTTTCTCACCGCCCCCTTTTCCTCGATCTCGCTCTGGAAATAGGCCCTGACACCGGGATCTGCGTACAGCTGCTGCACGTTCATGCCTAGCATCTCGGCGTGCCCATAGCCGAAAAGCTCCATGGCGGCCCCGTTGGCGTCGAGGATGACGCCGTCGCGCGAGACCGTATAGATGGCGTCACGGGAGTCTTCGAACAGGCTCCGGTAGCGCTCTTCGCTTTCGACGAGCATCTCTTCCGAGCGCTTCCGGGCGACCACCCTCCCCAGGCGTGACGCGATATTGTCGATGAGGCCCTTCTCCTCTCTGGTGAACGGGCCTTCAAAGGCCGCCGGCCGCTCCTCCCGGTAGAACACCTCCAGCGAGCCGGCGAAGCCGCACCGGGCCATGATGTCGCTCTTTATGTGCCACGGGGTCGGATGGAAACCCGCTGAATGGTACTCCTCATCGTCGATGGTGATCCGCGCACAGGCAATCTCAGGGTAGGCCACAATCCGTGGCACCAGATCGAGCACGCCCTGAACGATCTCGGGAAACGGCCGTCCGCGCCGGTCGATGACAGCAGAGATCTCATACATGATGCCGAGCTCGCGGACCCGTTTCGAGAGCTCGGCCGTCTTTTTCGCGAGCTCTTCGTCATCCAGCCTCTGTGCCGATATGTCCCTGACAACGGCGCCATAACCGGTGATCCTCCCGCTTTTGTTCCGAAGCACATGGAACGAGATCTCGCAATCGACCCTGTCCTTGCCTCTGCGTAAAGGGCAGGTCTTTCTCAGTCCTTCTCCGCCATCCTGCTGCAATGCTGAGAGGGCCTGCTCCGCATCCTGTGGGTTTGCAAACAGATCTGCGATATCCTTTCCTGGAATATCCCTGGCTTTTGTCCCGATGAGATCCGAGGCAGCCGGATTTGCATGGGTGATGCGCCCCGTGACGTCCCAGCAGAAAAAGGCATCGCGGGATGCCTCGAAGAATAACCGGCATATCCCTGTATCCGGGCTGGGTCTTTCAGGGCGGGATTTCTTTTCTTTCGTTCTGTTCATGACGGTGTTCTCTGGGAATGAATTTTGGCTTCTCTTCAGCGTCTACCAGGGATGACCGAGCAAATCAAGGCAAACCCGGGATAGGTTCACATTTCATCCGCGGGTTCACGCTCCTGCAATCACTGTTCATCCGGACGGTCTGTCCCGCACTGCCAGCACGCCGCAAACTGGGGGTCGTGCAGCTCGCCGCACTTCGGGCATTTCCACGATCTCCCGCAGGGCCGGCCTTCGCTGCTTGCGCATCTGGATACTATCGATTTAGCTGCTTCCAGAAGGCTGTCGTCCAGAATCCACACCGAGGGGTGGCCGTCGACCGTGGCCTGGCCCTGCAGCAGAGATTCATTCCGGATCATCGACTCGATGCCTTCGGCCTCAAGCAGCATTTTCACACTGTATGCGTCGCCTAATGAACAGGATGTAAAGACCTTCTTCATTCACATCTCCGGTAAAATACGGTGCCAGGCCGCGGCTTTAAAAAGCGTCGGCATGCCCGCCGCAGACCTCATCTCCATCACCTGGCTTCTGCCGGCTTCACCCGGGCGCGTCCCCGGATTCCCTCTTTCCCCGGTTGCGGATGATGAGGCCATTCAGGAAACGCCGCAGGATCTGGTCCCCGCATTCCTTGTAGTTTTTGTGGTCCGGCTTCCTGAACAGAGCGGACAGCTCCGCCTTTGAAATCTCGAAATCCGCGAGCTTCAGGATTTCGATGATGTCGGTATCCTTCAGGTTCAGGGCGATCCTGAGCTTTTTCAGTATGTCGTTATTCTTCATGGATATCTCCCGGGCACTCTCCGCGAGGCTCGCCCGCTGCCCGGTTCATTCCCGGGGGCGCCTTTCAGACTGTCCGGCCAGGCCCTCCCCCCTTCTCTTCACCGCGTCCTTGTCGCAGGAATTCTGCCTGTCCCGAGGCGTCCCCTGCCTTCGCTGCACGATCTCCGTAAACCTGCCCAGGATCTCTTCCTGCACCGGGCGCGCGATCCTGGGATTGATGCTCTGCCGCACAAAAGCCGGGTCCTGGATGCGGTTTTTGCACAGGTCGAGCAGCCTGGTGTTGCTGAAAACATAATCCGGGGGCTTGTTGAGTTTTTTTGCAAACTCGTCCCGAACGAGAAAGATCTCTTTGAACATCTCCTGCCGGCTTTTGTCGAGCCGGTTGTATCCCTTGGCTTTTTCGTATTTTTCCTGCCTGTTCTTCTTGCCGTTCTGCCCGTCCTGAAGCATGAGGTTCTGGAGGAGATATGCATCCAGCAGCCCCTTGTTCTTGAGTTTGTCGAACAGCGCCTCTTTTAGCCTGAACAGATGCGTCACGTCGCCCATGGCATATTCGATGGCGGCCTTGCTGATCGGCCTTCTCATCCAGTTGTACTGCTGAAACTTCTTTTTGTTCAGCGGAGCGATGCCCAGCTCTTCATCGAGAACATGCGCCAGGCTCTGCTTCGGGTAGTCCAGCAGCGCAACCGCGGGCCTCAGGTCGAGCACCGAGTACAGCCTGATGCCGTATGCCTTCTCGAGCAGCGCCGCATCGCTCAACGAATCATACATGATCTTCAGCATGTCGCGTTTTTCAAAAAACCTCCTGAGACCCTCGCCGTTTTTCAATCTCAGAGGGTCGATGACGACCTCGTTTTCCAGGTCGAAGATCTGGACAAGGCAGAGGTGCTCCCCATAGCAGTGCAGATTGAACTCGGCTTCCACATCGACGGCGATCACCTTCCGGCCTCGTTCATCCAGTGCATCCAGGTAGCGTTGAATTTCATGGTCGTTCTTCAGTTCGATAACACTCATGGAACGCTTCTATAGCGTATTTTCGAAGGCAGCGAAAGCGAGAAAGGATTGAGGCCAGTGGAATACCGGTTATGTAATACTCAAGGGATCATGTCTTTTGCCATCTGACTTGTCCGCCTCGTGTATATCTTTATGGCACCTGATCCCATTGCTTTTTTTCTAGTCTGTTGAAAAAGGAGGGACCCATGGCTGCCGCATCCAAACCTGTCAGAGTCGTACTCGTTCCCCTTGTGTTTTTCCTGTGTGCGTTTCTCGTTTCGTGCAGCGACGATGACGACGACGATCAGCCGGGACCCGAGGGGCTGACCGAGGTCGTGCAGCCCTTGCCCCTGCCGGGCCCCTATGAGGTTGCGTGCAGCAACGTGACCCAGGATTTCACTCGACTGGAGGCGGACGAGGACGTGACGAACTACTGGGAAGGCCTGCCGGCGGATGAGGATACAGGACGTTATGTGACCGATCTGCTGGCCGACCCGGACAATACGCTGACCGTCACCGTGACCGCTCCGCAGGACTCGGACCTCTATGGCGGGTTTGCCGGGCAGGAGGTCGAGTTCGTCGTGCTCGTGTGCTACCCAACCACCGGCGACAATCCCCGGCCCGGCTATCCGCTCAACCCGCCGCAGACCGACGTGGTCGTGCCGCACATGCAGACCGGGCCGGAAGAGCCCCTGTTCGCAGACGAATCTGTCCGTTATCCGGTCGTGGCGTTTTCCCACGGCTACATGGGCAGCCCGATCACCGATGACTACTTTTACGCCGTGTCCGTTCTCGCGAGCCACGGTTATGTCGTGATCGCCCCGTTTCACGGGGACCTGCGCTTTTCCAACCTCATGATCGAAGACCTCGACGACGCCCTGGCAGTGGCATCGAACCTGGAGAATTTCACGGCCATGCAGGCGCTCAGGCCGCTTTCGATAACCGCGGCGCTCGATCTCGTGCTCGCGCATCCGCAATGGGAGGGCCACCTCGACGAGACGCAGATCGGCGGCTTTGGAGCGAGCATGGGAGGCGAGACCATGCTGCTGCTCGGAGGAGCCGGCCTGACGACCTCGTTCTTCGACCTCGGGTCGTCTTGGGAACAGATCACCCTCGACGAGCGGATCCTGGCGGCGGTCGGCTACGTGCCGTATTTCGGGCAGCCGGTCCTGCCCGCGTTCGGGCAAGACCAGGATGGGCTCGAAGGCCTCGATCTGCCCTTCCTCGGCATCAGCGGCACTGCGGACACGACCGCCCCGATCACCGAAGCCGAGGAAGGCATCTCGCGCCTCGCCGGCACCCGCAGGCTGGTCGCACTCTCTGGCGTGACCCACGAGTTCGACGAGGAATGGGCGGGTGACATCTTCACGTGGACGCTCACCTTTCTCGACGCAGAGGTCCGAGGCGACCAGGAGGCGATCGACCGCTTTTCCACCATGGGCAGCGTGGAAGGAGGGGTCGATGACCGCGTCGTGCTGGACTGAAACAACCCTTCCGCACCCAGGGAAGGCGTGAGCCGGGCGCCGCTGCAGCACCTCTAACGCATCAAGAGGTCATCAAGGGGTCAGGTCTCAACATAGGTCATCAAGGGGTCAGGTCTCAACATATGACATTCCCGGTGTCACGGTGTCATATGTTGACGGGCTGTTGCTCGAATAGCTGTTTGAGGAATGTATTTTTCTTCGAACGTATTAAACCAACATTTCGGCATATCCAGCGGTACGACATCTGTGTGAGTACGTACAATCGCACAGAGAAGAAGAGATACGGCAACAAAGAGAGTTGATTTTATCTGCCGAAGCCTTTATTGGCCAGTTTTGGGGCTTGGCATCAGTATTTTTCAAGGGTTTTTGCCTAATAAGAATGGAGATATTCTGAACAGCAGCAATGAGGAAGTCCTGGATCTCCATGCGCCACAACCTGCGCCATCGGGCACGTTTATATCCATACCGGGTAGACCAGGCAAAGGATCTCTCTGAGAGATCCTGCCGTTTCTTGATATCTCGTTTGGCTGTTGCTGTAGAGGCTTCCTTGCGCAGATAATCCAATTCGTCCTGCCGGGGATGTCGCTTTAAGGATCTGCCATCCTTTGCACGAGTACAGGTATCTCTCAATGAACACTGTGCACATACGCCTTTATCAGTCCGATACTCATAATGATTCCTGTTCTTATTATAATGATGCCTCCTTAATTTGTGACCAGCAGGACAGGTAAACGTATCTGAGGCGGGATCATAGTGAAAAGCTTCCTTCGGGAAAATGCCTTCCTGCCGCCCGGTTCCTTTCTGCGTCTTCTCAAGTGAAGCCATATGACCCTTTATCATGCGATCATGACAGTACAGGTAATTCTCTATCGTTCCGTACTTGCTGTCTCCAACCGCAACAACGATATCGGTCTTAACAGTATCCTCATGCTTCTCAACCATCTCAGCA
>JAHDKO010000022.1 GCA_018436855.1 Deltaproteobacteria bacterium
ATAAGGGACTCCTTTGTGGTGTTTTGTTTGTCTTATCAACAACTTATATACCACAAATGCGAGTCCCCTTCACCATCTTCTTTGCCATTCTTATTGACTTTTTACCCCCAAAACCCCCCAATAGGGGTGCGAAACTTGAGTTTCTTATTATTATTTATTTCTTGCTTATTTTTTGCTCCGCCACTTGCGGCTTCAATAGAGTCGAGGGCCCGCCCCCAAGGCCCATGCCATTGACTGTCATTGCGAAAATAAATCCGTCCCCTTTTTCGTTCCCTTTTTCGTTTTTCGCTTTTTCGCTTTTTCGTCCGTCCCCTTTTTCGTCCCCTTTTTGAAGGGGAAACCTCCGCTTTCCCCTTGACTTTCCTTATCATGGAGATACCCTCCCAAGGTTTTTTACGGATAATTTCCCCTTTCCAAAAAATGCGCGCCCCGTTATAGATGAACGAGCCCGGGTTCATGAATCTGCGGACTGGACCCGGGATTTTTGTATGGTGAAAAGGAGCTTTCCCATGAGCAATGGAGCTGAGAAGATCATCTACACCATGATGAAGGTCGGCAAGATGTATCAGGGCCGGCCGGTGATCAAGGATATTTCCCTGTCCTATTTCTATGGCGCGAAGATCGGGGTCCTGGGGCTCAACGGTTCCGGGAAGAGCACCCTGCTACGCATCATGGCCGGGGTCGACCACGAGTATGACGGCCGTGCCGTGCTTTCACCGGGCTATACGGTCGGGTATCTCGAGCAGGAGCCGGTGCTCGACCCGGACACGACCGTCAGGCAGGCGGTGGAAGAAGGCCTGAAGGAGGCCGTGGACCTGGTGAACGAGTACAACGAGATCAGCATGAAGTTTGCCGAACCCCTTTCGGACGACGAGATGGATGCGCTCATGGCGCGCCAGGGCGAGCTGCAGGAAAAGATCGACCACCTGGACGCCTGGGATATCGATTCCCGCCTGGAAATGGCCATGGACGCCCTGCGCTGTCCTCAGGGCGACACCCCGGTGCACGTGCTTTCCGGCGGCGAGAAGAGACGGGTGGCTCTGTGCAGGCTCCTGCTCAGGAAGCCCGACATCCTGCTCCTGGACGAACCGACCAACCATCTGGACGCAGAGACGGTCGCCTGGCTGGAGCGCCATCTCCAGCAGTATGAGGGCACCGTGATCGCGGTCACCCACGACCGCTATTTCCTGGACAACGTGGCCGGGTGGATCCTGGAGCTCGACCGGGGACACGGCATCCCCTGGAAGGGCAACTACTCCTCCTGGCTGGAGCAGAAGCAGCTCAGGCTCAAGCACGAGGAGAAACGCGAGACCGAGCGTCAGAAGACCCTGGAGCGCGAGCTCGAGTGGATCCGGATGTCTCCCAAAGGCCGCCAGGCAAAGGCCAAGGCCCGCGTCAGCGCGTATGAGACGCTCCTGAGCCAGAACGCGGAGAAGCAGGAAAAAGAGCTCGAGATCTATATCCCGCCCGGACCCCGACTGGGCAAGGTGGTCATCGAGGCCGAAAAGGTGAGCAAGGCATACGGCGACAACCTCCTCTTCGAGGACATGAGCTTTGCCCTGCCCGCAGGCGGTATCGTGGGCGTCATCGGTCCCAACGGCGCGGGCAAGACCACCCTGTTCAAGATGATCACGGGCGCTGAGCAGCCCGATGACGGAGCCATCAGAGTGGGTGAGACGGTCAAGCTCGCCTATGTGGATCAGGAGCGCGACACCCTGGACCCGTCGAAAACCATCTGGGAGGTGATCTCCGGAGGCCGTGACCTCATCGATCTGGGAAAGCGCGAGGTCAACTCGCGGGCCTATGTCGCGCGTTTCAACTTCTCCGGAACAGACCAGCAGAAAAAGGTGAGCATGGTCTCGGGAGGCGAGCGCAACCGGGTCCACCTTGCCTGCATGCTGAAAGAGGGCGCCAATGTCCTGCTTCTGGACGAGCCCACCAACGACCTGGACGTGAACACCATGCGCGCCCTGGAGGAGGCCCTGGAGAACTTTGCCGGGTGCGCGGTGGTCATCAGCCACGACCGCTGGTTCCTCGACCGTATCGCCACGCACATCCTCGCCTTCGAGGGGGACAGCCGGGTGGTCTGGTTCGAGGGAAATTACTCCGATTACGAGGCCGACAGAAAACAGCGGCTCGGCAAGGAGGCAGATACCCCCCACCGGATCAAGTACCGTCACCTTACCCGGGGATGATCTCCCGGACAGGATGCACACGGACAGAGAGCTCGTGAACCCGCCACCCGCCCGGGGCGATCTCTTTCTCCTTCCAACGCGCGGCTCCGCCTGACAGGCGGATGCCGAAGCTCCGGGCCGTTTTCTTACCCGTGGATCTTCCTCCTTTTCTCTCCTTCCGCCTTTTCCCGAATCCGGTTTACCGTGCTCTCGGGCGGAACCCATGCCCCCTGGCCTGATTGTTTTAAGAATTTCCTCTAGAAAACCGAAAGATTTGAGCAAGGCGGATGTGTATGAAGTCTTTGTTCGATTTGATATCCATACGTGGAAAGCTCCTGCTGGGCTACGGCTTCGCATTCATCTTCACCATCATCATAGCCAGCGCGGCGCTTCACTACATGGTCAGACAGACCATAGAGACACTCATCGAAGACGAACTGAGAAGCTCCACCAGCAGCATCTACACCATGCTCAAGGCCTCGACCGACATCACCATCAAGAACCACCTGCGGGGCATCGCGCAGAGGAACAAAGAAATCGTCGAATATTATTACCGGAGATACCTCGAGGGAGAACTCACCGAGGAGACGGCCAAGCACAATGTGCGCAGGATCCTGCTTTCTCAGCAGGTCGGGAAGACCGGCTATATCTACTGTGTCGACAGTGCGGGTGTGGCCGTCGTCCACGGGGCACCGGGGGTGGAGGGAATCGATTTTTCCCATCGGTCTTTCGTCCAGGAGCAGGTCCTCAGGAAAGAGGGGTATCTGTCGTACGACTGGCAGAATCCGGGCGAGCCCGAACCCCGGCCCAAGGCCCTCTATATGACCTATTTCGAGCCCTGGGACTGGATCATTTCGGTCTCTTCGTACCGGGAGGAGTTCATCGACCTCGTCAATGTGGATGACTTCCGGGAGAGCATTCTGGGCTTGAGGTTCGGGAAGACCGGCTACTCATATGTGCTCGACGGAAAAGGAAACATCATCATCCATCCCTCGTATGCAGGATCGATCTACGACATCGATGACGATGATCTGCAGGCAACCGCCGCCAGAATCGTGGCCCGAAAAACGGGAAAGATCGTCTATGACTGGCGGAATCCCGGAGAGGACCTTCTCAGAAAGAAGATCGTGATGCTCAACTACATCCCGGAGCTCGACTGGATCATCGCGTCGTCGGGATATATGGACGAGTTCCATGGAGCCCTGCTCCATGTCCAGAACGTCATCTTCGTCATCACCGTGATCGCCATGGCAGTGGTGCTTCTGATGACGCTCTGGATCGGCTCGGCAATAACCTCGCCGCTGAGGCGGCTGATGAAGCACTTTTCCACCGGGGCCACCGGAGATTTCTCCGTGCGCATGGATGATTCCGCCCGCGACGAGTTCGGCATGCTGGCCCGGTACTTCAACTCCTTCATGGAGACGCTGCAGCAGTTCAGCGGCAGCCTGCAGGAAGAGGTGCTGGAGCACCGGATGTCGCTGGAGGCGCTCAGAGAGAGCGAAGAGCGGTTCAGGCTGCTGGCCGAGAATTCGCCCGATATCATCATCAGCCTCGATCAGAAAGGATATATATCCTATGTGAACCCTGTCGTGGAAAAGGTCCTGGGATATTCACCGCATGAGCTTGCCGGCAAGAGCTTCCTGGTCATGGCCCGTGAGCAGGAAGCCGGGGAGTACACTCGGCAGTTCAGGAAGGTTCGCAACGGTGAGACCCTCGTTGATTATATTGGAGTGCTCGTTCATAAGAACGGATCGGTGCGACACTTCATCTTCTGCGGTGCTCCCGCCACCGACAGTCAGGGCAACATGATGGGGATCGAGGGCTTTCTGAAGGACATCACCGAGCGCAGGAACCTCGAGTTCCAGCTCCAGCAGGTCCAGAAACTCGAGGCGGTCGGCACCCTGGCGGGCGGCGTGGCGCACGACTTCAACAACATCCTCACCGCCATCCGAGGCTCGCTCGATATCTCTCTGCTCATGGTCGGGCAGAACGACCCCATTTTGAAGAATCTCCAGCAGATCGAGAAGGCCGTGACCAGGGCGTCCGATCTCACGCGCCAGCTCCTGTTCTTCAGCAGGAGGCAGCCAGTGGAGATGGCTCCGCTGAATCTGAACCAGTCGGTGGACAATATCCTCCGGATCATCGAGCGCCTCATCGGCGAGAACATCGCCATCACGGTGGATCTCGCTCCCGACCTCCAGCCGGTCATGGCAGACGGAGGAAACATCGAGCAGGTGATCATGAACCTCATGATCAACGCCCGCGACGCCATGCCCGAGGGGGGCGCCATCACCATCAGGACACGAAACGCCACCGTAGGCGACGATTATGTGAGGGTCCACTCCTACGCGAGGCACGGGAAATTCGTGTGTCTCTCCATGGAAGACACGGGCATTGGCATGGACGGCGAGACCGTGAAACACATCTTCGAGCCGTTTTTCACCACCAAGGAGCAGGGAAAGGGTACGGGCCTGGGTCTTGCGGTGGTCTATGGAATCGTGAAAAAGCACAAGGGTTGGATCGTAGCCGACAGCAGGCCCGGTGAAGGCACGGTGTTCAGTGTCTTTTTCCCGGTTTCCGAAGAAGAGCCCGGCAAGGTTCCCGGCGATGATGCCCGAGCCCCCCGGGACTCCCGGGGCAGTGGCGAGAAGATCCTGGTCATTGAAGACGACTCCAGTGTTCTCGCCTTCGCCGGGACCGTTCTCAAGGCAAACGGGTATACCGTGCTCACCGCTGCGAGCGCGATGGAGGCCCGCGTGATGTTCCACGAACACCAGGACAGTCTGGACCTGATCTTCAGCGATGTCGTGCTGCCGGACAAGAACGGACTCGATCTGGTCCATGAGTTCGAAAGCGAGAAGCCGGACATACAGGTTCTGATGACCAGCGGCTATATGGACGAGAATTCCCTGAGCCGGATAATCAGGGACAACAACCATCGTTTTCTCCCCAAGCCCTATGTCATGAAGGATCTGCTCGAGACCGTGCGGATTCTGCTCGACGGCTCCGGCCGTGCGTAAAGGCAAGTGGAGCTGCACGCCTTTTCTGGGACATGGGAAAACTCCTGCCTCACCGGATGTGACGCCCCGTAAGGTCCGGCCCCAAGAATATTCGCTCCATCCGCTTCTCGTTTCTTTTCTTCTGTTGATACCTCGCACCAAAATCGGGTAAGCTTCTTCCCGGGAAAAAGACCGAGAAAGCACCCCTGTTTCAAGCCCGGTGTGCATTCAGGCGGGCAAGGTTTCGATGGATTCATTACCGTGGAAACGGCTCGGGGGCAGAAGAAAGACAGGGGTCTCTTTCCCCAGGAAAACGCGGCGAGAGAAAAGACTGCAAGGAGGAAATGATACGTGAAGAGAATCAGCGTTGTTTGTTTGATCCTGATAACCGGGGCATTTGTTCTCCAGGCATGCACCACCGACCCGTACACCGGCCAGCGCAAGATGAGCAAGACCGCGTGGGGTTCCATCATCGGAGCGGCGTCGGGTGCCGCCGTCGGCGCCGCCACAGGGCGGGACAGCGAGTCGCGCCGCAAGCGGGCGCTCATGGGGGCCGGAGTGGGAGCTCTCGCCGGGGGAGCCGTGGGGGTATACATGGACCGGCAAGAGTCCAAGCTCAGGCAGCAGCTTCAGAATACGGGCGTGAGCGTCACCCGGGAGGGAGACCGGATCTTCCTGAACATGCCCGGTAACGTCACCTTCCGGGTCGACAGCTCGGACATCAATGCCGGCTTCTATGATGTCCTGAACTCCGTGGCCCTGGTTCTGAAGGAGTACGACAAAACCATCATCAATATCACGGGCCACACCGACAGCACAGGCTCGGACTCCTACAACCAGGCGCTCTCGGAGAGGAGGGCCGCCAGTGTGGGCAGGTATCTCTCGAGCCAGGGCATCGATCCTGTGAGGATAGCCACGGGCGGGATGGGAGAGTCCATGCCCATTGCGAGCAACGAGACCCCTGAAGGCCGCCAGACAAACCGGCGCGTGGAGCTCGAACTCGTGCCGCTCACCCAGTAGATCTTCATCGGCCGGCCCGTACCGCCCGGCGGGCGATACGGGACGGCTCTTTTTGCATGACAGTCCTGCACAGGGCAGGCATCTTCCGGACAGATCCACCACGGCTGGACATACCCTCACCGAACGGGTCTCCTGTCTGCCCGCAGCATGGGGTTCATGCAATCCCGCCGTAATTTACTGGAAAGAAAGGTATTTTTTGTTCTTTCCTGCATCGCTCTTCCCGGGCGGGAAGGTCCGGCGCATCTCTGTGTACCTGCACCGCTCTTTCTTGAGAGAAGTATTGTCGGGGTGCAATCTATGTATAGGTATGGCTGTCGTACAGGGGAGCCTGGCAGTGCTGCCGCCCCTTGGCGGGAGGCATTTTACGTGCAGGGGACAAACCGACAGTGGAGGGAGTGCCATGAAGAAGACGACCATTATCCTGATGATGCTCGTAACCGCAGTGTTCGCCGTGCAGTCGTGCACCACGGAACCCTATACCCGGGAAGGCCAGACGAGCAGGACCGTCTGGGGGTCGGTGATCGGAGGGGCCGCAGGTGCGGCCGCAGGCGCCGCCACGGGCAGGGACAGCGAGTCGCGCCGCAAGCGGGCCCTCATCGGTCTGGGCGTGGGGGCACTTGCAGGGGGCGCAGCAGGTGCCTATATGGACCGCCAGGAGACCCTGCTCAGGCAGCGGCTAGAGGCCACCGGTGTGAGCGTTACCCGTATAAACGACCGGATCGTCCTCAACATGCCCAGCAACATCACATTCGAAACCGACAGCGCGGAGCTCAGGCCCCGGTTTTACGACGTGCTCAATTCCGTTTCCCAGGTGCTGGGAGAGTATGAGAAGACCATCGTCAATGTCGCGGGCCACACGGACAGCACCGGTGCCGAGTCTTATAATCAGGCTCTCTCGGAGAAGAGGGCCAGGAATGTTGCACAGTATCTGATAGCGCAGGGAGTGAACCCCACCCGGGTGGCGGCCGAGGGCATGGGAGAGAGCCGGCCCATCGCGTCCAACCAGACCACCCAGGGTCGTCAGGCCAACCGGCGGGTGGAGATCACGCTTGCCCCGCTCACTGAGACCGGTTGAGCCCGGTGTTCTTTTCGTCGGATCGTTCGATGTTCCGGCTGCCGGGGTCTGGATTGCGTAGAATGATGTATCTCGGGGCATCCCGCGCAGTTTTGCTGCCCGCCCGCCTTATCGGACCAGGAGGACGGGACACCGGGCCTGATGAACGATCCTGTCCGCCACGCTGCCGGTTATATGCCTGATGAAACCCGATCTTCCGTGAGATCCGACAACAATCAGCTCGGCCTTCTTGTCTTCCTGCTCCTTGAGTATCTCTTCTGCAGGGTTGCCCGTTCTCACGTCAAAGGTGATGTCCACCCTCCTGATCCTGGTCAGGCCCTCCACTTCCTTGCGCATTTTTTCCCGGGATGCGTGTGCGCTCTGTTCCTCGATCTGTCTGACCGTCTCCTCGCTGATGCAGTAGTCCGTGACGCATTGCTGGATCGTTTCCACCACATGAACGAGGAACACCTGAGCATCACAGGCCTTGGCGAGATCGAGCGCATAGCGCAGGGCCCTGTCTGAATGCTCTGAAAAGTCGGTTGCCACCACGATTCGTTTCGGCACAGGCATGTGCTCTGACCTCCTTATCAGACCCAAGCCTTTGCCTTGCGCGCGGAGTTTCTCGCCGCTTCCGGGTTTATTTTCACAACCTGTCGCGAAAGGCCTGATCCCCCGAGAAAACCTTTGATTTCACTGCTGCCCCCATCGGGGGCGATTATGCAGCCCTTTAGTTCACCCGGCTGCGGGTCTGTTCTACAATTATCCTTTAAGAACAGGCCGGCGTTTCTCAAGACAGGCCGGATGAAACCGTGTTCAGGGGAGCGTGCCGGTGCACTTCAACGCACAAGGTCTCACAGAACGGCCTGGACGTGTTTCAGTTCCTGATTGTCCGTGCATTCACGATGGAAGAAAAGGACCCCGCAGGCTTGCCTTCAGCTCCGGTGAGTCTCGATAAAGGCGATGATGTCTTCCGCCAGGAGTTCGGGGACCTCCAGCGCGGTCATGTGCCCTGCGATCTGGTATTCGATGAGCCTGGCTCCGGGGATCTCGCGGGCCATGAGCCTGCTCGACTCGAGGAAGAGGTCGTCCTTTTCCCCGGTGATGACGAGCACGGGGCAGCTGATCTTTCTCAGGCCTTCCACATGGGGGTCCGGGTCGGTGTAGAACGACCGGACGAACGCGGCGATGGCATTCCTGTCTCCCGCCTTCATCATCTCGCAGGCACGGGCCATGATCTCCTCGGATGCTTCCGATTCCACGATGCCCCGGAAAAAGGGGCCGGGCTTCACCTTCAGGCCGGCAGCGATCATGTCCCAGTCGTACCGCTCGAACCATGAAGCGAACTTGTCGTTGAATGTCCGGATGCTCTCGGGGTCAGCCGGGACGGGCGCGGTTGCGGAGCCGGTATTGGTGAGGATCAGGCTCTTGAAACGCCTGCAGTCTTGCATCGCGCGTCTCACCGCGGCAAATCCCCCGGTCGAATGGGTGAGAAGATGAAAGCGCTGAATCCCCAGGTGGTCGGCCAGGGCCATGATGTCTTCTCCGATGGTCTGCGCGTCGTAGCCTGCCGGCTCACCGTTCACGACCGTGTCCCCATGGGCGCGCATGTCCATGGAAATGAACCTGACATGCTCTCCCAGGATATCCGACACCCCCCTCCAGTACCGGGTGTTCTCGATGAGTCCGTGAACGGCGATTACCGGCTCGCCCCGGCCGTTCTCCTCAAAATGAATCCGTGCATTGCCGCGCGTGAAAAACGCCATGGAACCCCCGACATCAATTACAACTGTTTTTTGATGTTTATAACCCATGCAACAAGAGCTATGCAATACGTATGGCAATCGCTCGAAATGAGGCCGGCCGGCAGACCTCGGCAACCTCCCCCCTTTCCCCCGTGCTCCCTGTGAGATGCAGCCGTGGAGGCCCGGGGAATGTCCGGGCGGGTATGATATGCGCTGGATGTGTTTCTACTGTTGAGCCTGCTTGAAACAGATCTTTTACAGGCTATTATTCTATAATAATATTCTGGTTATCTAAAAAGGAGTATCGTTCCTGGTACACCAGGAAAGGAGGATTGTGTATGCCGGAGGAAATGAAGGTGGGCTGTGCCAGACCCATGGGAGGTCCTGTGGGGGAGCAGCAGGCTGAGGAGCAGCCAGAGACGGGTGGAGAAACAGGGCAGGAGACAAGAAGGGAGGAGAGAGCCATGGTCAAGGTGGGCAGAAAGGCCCCGGATTTTGTCGCCCCTGCGTATCACAAGGGGAAATTTGTAACGGTCAAACTCTCGGAGTATTTCGGCAAGTGGATCGTGCTGTGCTTTTATCCGGGTGATTTCACCTTTGTCTGAGCGACCGAGATCTCGGCAGTTGCCGAGAAATATCCGGAATTCCAGAAGCTCGGGGTCGAGGTGCTTTCCATGAGTGTCGACAGCGTGTTCGTACACAAGATGTGGAACGATGTCGAGCTCTCCAAAATGGTCTCCGGGGGCATCCCCTTTGCCATGCTCTCCGATGCGGCAGGCAGGGTGGGGAGTCTCTACGACGTGTACGACATCGACGCCGGAGTCGAGACGCGCGGTCGATTCATCATCGATCCGGACGGCATCATCCAGGGGTACGAGGTGCTCACCCCGCCGGTGGGACGCAACGTGATGGAGAGCCTGCGTCAGATCCAGGCATTCCAGCTCGTGAGGCAGAGCAAAGGCACCGAAGCCACCCCCTCGGGCTGGAAGCCGGGCAAGCCGACGCTCAAGCCCGGCCCCGATCTGGTGGGCAGGGTGTGGGAACACTGGAAGACCAGCATGGCCTTCGACTGATCCTCCTTCGCTGAAGCTTCGGAGGACAGGTCCTCTCTATCGGGGACGGGTTCACATTTGCCTGTCTCCGAAGTTCTGCAACCCCCAAAGAAGGTCGGGATGAACGTAACGAATGATGCGAAATGTGAACCCGTCCCCGAAAAAGGGGGTCAGGAGAGCACTGTCAGTATCTGGCCGGCGGCGGGGGTGCGGGCATCCACCGGGCCTTCCTGGAGGATCTCTCCCTGCCGGCCTATCATGATGTGGCTTAAGGGAATGTCCGAGCCCGCTGCCTTCAGCGCCTCCCGGGCAGCCCGGATGAACCCGCTGCAGCAGGGCACCTCCATGTGCACCACGCACAGGCTCCTGATGCCGCCGTGCCGGACGATGTCGGCGAGCCTCTCGATGTGCGCGTTCACATCATCCAGCTTGGGGCACCCCATTGCCACGGCCTTTTTCCGGAGCAGCCTGCGGTGGAGATCCGGCAAGCACAGGGCGCAGCAGTCCGCCATGAGCAACAGGTCCGCATCTTGCAGAAAGGGTGCCCGGGGACTGATGAGCTGGAGCTTTACCGGAAAGTGTGAGAGCGTCGATCTGACGGCATCGCCCGGCGTGTCATCCAGATCATTCCCATCGTCGGCATTCATAGTCATAGCAGTGGTTCCGGGGCAGCCGCAGGCAAGGGGTTCTGCGCGTTCAGGCTCAAGGGGCCGCCCCAGATGCTCCTCCACCGCCTTTTCGTCGAATGCGTCCGCCTCCCGCTCGATGATGGTGAGCGCCCCGGTGGGGCACTCGCCGATGCATGCTCCCAGGCCGTCGCAGTAGACATCTCTCACGAGTCTGGCCTTGCCATCGATCAGCTTGAGCGCTCCTTCAGCGCAGGAGAGAATGCACTGGCCGCAGCCGTCGCACAACTCTTCGTCGATCCGGATGATCTTTCGTTTCATGGTTTCCTCCTTTTTTGCGATGAACGGGATACAGGGGGCCGGGCCTCCCGAACACGAGTGGAGGCCCGGTCGTTATCTCTACCTGCCTTCCCGGATGGCGGCCAGATCGTCCTGCACGCTGCCGGTGGGCATGATGTCGAACTTGTCCACCAGCACTTTTGTAACGTTCGGCGAAAGGAACGCAGGCAGGGTGGGACCCAGGCGGATATGCTTGACGCCCAGGGCCAGCAGAGCCAGCAGGACCGCCACCGCCTTCTGCTCGTACCACCCGATATCGAAGGATATGGGCAGCTCGTTGATGTCATTGAGTCCGAATACCTCCTTGAGCTTCAGGGCGATGACTGCAAGCGAGTAGGAGTCGTTGCACTGCCCTGCGTCGAGCACCCGGGGAATGCCGCCGATGTCACCCAGGGCGAGCTTGTTGTAGCGGAACTTGGCGCAGCCCGCGGTGAGGATCACGCTGTCGCCGGGCAGGGACTGCGCGATCTCCGTGAAATAGCCGCGCGCCTTGGACCTGCCGTCGCAGCCCGCCATGACAACGAAGCGCTTGATCGCACCCGACTTCACCGCGTCCACCACCTTGTCGGCGAGCTTCAGGACCTGTGCGTGGGCAAAGCCCCCCACGATCTCGCCGGTTTCGATCTCCACCGGGGCAGGGCATTTCCTTGCCAGGGCGATGATCTCCGAGAAGTCCTTGGGCGATCCGTCTGAAGGCTCCGTGACGTGCTTCACGCCGGAATAGCCCGCCATGCCCGTGGTGAAAATCCGGTGCCGGTAGGAGTCCTTCACCGGGGTGATGCAGTTGGTGGTCATGAGGATGGGCCCGCCGAACTTCTCGAACTCCTCGTTCTGCCTCCACCAGGCGTTGCCGTAGTTGCCCACGAAATGGCCGTACTTCTTGAACGCGGGGTAGTAGTTGGCCGGGAGCATCTCGCAGTGCGTGTACACGTCGATGCCCGTACCTTCGGTTTGCTTCAGGATCTCTTCGAAGTCCTTGAGGTCGTGGCCGGAGACCAGGATGCCCGGATTGCCGCGCACCCCGATATTGACCCTGGAAATCTCCGGGTCGCCGTAGGTTTCTGTGTTGGCCGCATCCAGCAGGGCCATGGTCCTGACCGCCGTATTCCCGCACTCCATGACCAGGGCGACCAGCTCCTGCGCGGTCATGTTCCTGGTGGTCGCCTCCAGGCCCTTGAGCAGGAAGGAGTAGACGTCCGGGTCTTCATGTCCCAGCACCGCCGCATGATCGGCATAGGCTGCTATCCCCTTCATGCCATAGGTGAGCAGCTCGCGCAGCGAGCGGATGTCCTCGTCTCCGGTCGCGAGGATGCCCACGGTCCGGGCCTTGTCCATGAACTCCTCCTGTGTGCCCGCAGACCACACCGCAGCCTCGGGCGAGGTCAGCGCGAGCCCGGCCGACGCCTTGATCGCGTCCCGCCGCTCCAATGCCTCGCGGATGAGCGCACTGATCCGGTCATTGTCGAAGTTCGCGTTCGTGATGGTGGCGAACAGGGCTTTTGCCACGAAGCGGCCCGTTTCCGAGAGGTCGGCCTTTTCACCTGCCTTCAGGGCACATGCGGCGAGCCCCTTGAGGGCGAACACGAGGAGATCCTGCAGCATGGCCGTGTCTTCGGTCTTTCCGCACACGCCCCTGACGGTGCAGCCGGTGTTCTTTGCCGTTTCCTGGCACTGGTAGCAAAACATCATTTTCTTACCTCCTGAACTCTTTGATGAGCCAGGGATATCACGATGAAAACAAGAAGAACTTGACTTCGGTCAAATAACAAAGAAAATATTCGCCACACAATAAGACAAGGATAACCCATGGAACTGACCAATATTCTGAAAAACGCCTTCCCCTCTCTCTCGGAGCAGTCTCTCTCCCTGATCGCGGGACGCTGCAGCCTGGCCGAGTATCCCAGGAACGAGGTTCTCTTTCTGGAGGGAGACAAGGGGAGCGCCTTCTTTCTCCTGATCGAGGGAGCGATCAAGATCTTCAAGACATCCCCGACCGGGCAGGAAATCGTGCTCAAGCTTCTGGAGCCGGGCACCTTTTTCGGCGAGGTGATCCTCCTTGAGAAAAACGAGTATCCGGTGAGCGCGGTGGCGCTCACCAGCTCCCGGGTGGTCCGGATTCCTTCAGACCGGTTCATCGAGCTGCTTGACGAGCGGTTTTTCCGCAACGATTTCATTGCCGTGCTCATGGCCAAACAGCGCTATCTCACCGAGAGAATCCTCTACCTCACAAGCTATGACGTGGAAGAGCGGTTTTTCCGGTTCCTCATCGACAGATACGGTTTTCGCACGTCCTATGTGCTCGACATCTCGAAGAAGGACATCGCATCGGCCATCGGCACCATCCCGGAAACCCTGTCCCGGCTGATCGACCGGCTCAAGCGCCGCGAGGTCATATCCTGGAGCGGCAACACGCTTACCGTGCAGGCCGATTACCTGGAGCAGTTTTCTCTGGAGGACGCGCCGGAACACACCGGCAGGACCCCCTCCTGACAAGGAGTATTCATGAAAGAACCGAGTGAATCCCACTACCTTCTCATCGCCCGCGAACTCGGGATCGAGCCGAAGAAGGTCAGGGCCGCGGCGTCTCTCCTGGCGGACGGCGCCACGGTCCCCTTTATCGCCCGCTACCGCAAGGAGCTCACGGGCTCGCTCGACGAGGTTGCCCTGGCGGCTGTCAGGGACCGGCTGAGCGAGCTCAGGGCCCTCGACTCCAGGAGAGAGGCGATCATCCGGTCCCTGACCGAGCAGGGCGTGCTCACCGAAGAGCTGAGCGCAACGGTCAACGGCGCCCGGACCCTGCCCGAGCTGGAAGACATCTATCTGCCCTACCGGCCCAAAAGGAGAACCCGGGCCACCATGGCCCGCGAAAAAGGGCTAGAGCCCCTGGCCGATGTTCTGTTCAGGCAGGAAAGCGGCACCGACCCTCAAGTCGAGGCCCGGGCCTTCGTGAATCCGGAAAAGGGCGTGGAAAATGTGGAAGATGCCATGGCGGGCGCCCGGGACATCATCTCGGAGCGGATCGCGGAAGACGCGGAGGTGAGGGCGGTCTTGAGGGCTCTGTTCGAAAAGGAGTCCCAGCTCAAATCCGAGGTCTACACGGGCGCCGAGGAAGACGCCGCCACCTACCGGGACTACTTCGACTGGCAAGAAAAGGCGGCCGCCGCGCCGGGCCACCGGATCCTGGCCATGTTCCGGGGAAACCGAGAGGCCCTGCTCAAGGTCTCGGTCAGACCGCCCCAGGACCACGCCCTTGCCGTGCTCACGGGCATGGTGTTTCAAGGGGAGGGTCCATGTGCCGAGCAGGTTATGACCGCGGCCGAAGACGGCTACAAGCGCCTGCTGGCCCCGTCCCTGGAAAACGAGATGAAGGCAGCCCTCAAGGAGCGCGCGGACGACGAGGCCATCGCGGTCTTTGCCCGAAACCTGCGGGAGCTCCTCATGGCGCCTCCCTTAGGGGGCAGGCGGGTGCTCGCGATCGACCCGGGCTACCGCACCGGCTGCAAGGTGGTGTGTCTGGACGCGCAGGGCGCGCTCCTGCACCACGACGTGGTCTATCCGACCGCGTCGAGCGAGAAGAAGATCGAAGAGGCGGGCAGGACCCTCAAAGCCCTGGTAAAGAGGTTCGGGATCGAGGCGGTCGCCATCGGAAACGGCACCGCAAGCCGGGAGACCGAGCGCTTCGTGAGGGGGTTGAAGCTCGATGCAGCGGTGATCGTGGTCAACGAGAGCGGCGCGTCGGTGTACTCGGCATCGGAGGCGGCCAGGCGGGAGTTCCCGGACCACGACGTCACGGTCCGCGGGGCCGTGTCCATCGGCAGGCGTCTCATGGACCCCCTGGCCGAGCTCGTCAAGATAGACCCCAAGTCCATCGGCGTGGGCCAGTACCAGCACGACGTGGACCAGGCAAAACTCAAGCGCAAGCTCGACGATGTGGTGGAAAGCTGCGTCAATGCCGTGGGGGTCGAGGTCAACACCGCGAGCCCCGAGTTGCTCACCTATGTCTCCGGCCTGGGACCGGTCCTGGCGACAAACATCGTCGCGTACCGGGACACAAACGGCCCGTTCGCCAGACGGAACGATCTCAAGCAGGTGCCCCGGCTCGGCGCAAAGGCGTTCGAGCTCTCGGCCGGATTTCTGCGCATCAGGGGAGGCTCCCACCCGTTGGACGCCAGCGCCGTCCACCCGGAGCGCTATACTCTGGTTGAGCGGATGGCCCGCGACTTAAGCTGCTCGTTAGAGGACCTCATACGCTCACGGCCCCTTCGGGAGCGTATCGATCTAAAGCGCTATGCGGGCGACTCCGTGGGTATGCCTACCCTGAAGGACATCATGTCAGAGCTCGACAAACCCGGCAGAGATCCCCGGGAGACCTTCGAGGAATTCAGCTTCGCCGAGGGCGTCACCGGTATGGACGATCTGGAGCCCGGCATGGAGCTGCCCGGGATCGTCACCAATGTCACCAACTTCGGGGCCTTCGTGGATATCGGCGTGCACCAGGACGGCTTGGTGCACATCAGCCAGCTTGCCGACCGCTTCGTCAAGGACCCGCATCGGGTGGTCGGCGTGGGCAGGCAGGTGAGGGTGAGGGTGCTCGAGGTGGACCGTGCGCGCAAGCGTATCTCACTGTCCATGAAAAAGCTTGCCGCAAAGAAGTGATCCGCTCTCCGTAAGGGGTGCCCGACAATCCGGCCCGGTCGTGAATCGCTGTGTCCGAGAACCCGGGTCCGACGCGTAGGACGGCCACGACAGCGGCGGCACCGTCACCATGAAGGAGGTCTGCGTGGAAGAAACGCGTGCCGCCGTGAAGCACGGGTGAGAGGCCGGCACGCTTTCCCTGATTTTCGCCCCGTACCGGGATAATATCGCCTGAAAACAGCCGCGGTTTGCTTTGCCATTGTGCAGTTGCAGGAGTAATACATCTCCGCCCACGAGGAGGGGCATGTCATGCTCGAATTCTGTATCGGACTCGGTTTTGTGGTGGCTTTCGGGATAGCCGCGCTTCTCATCGATGCCGGCAGGGACCATGCCATGATCGATAATTCCGCCGAATACGGCAGGATGTTTGAACAGGGACTGATAGAACGTAAGGGTAAGAAGAGGTCGTAAATCCCCCCTTCCCATACCTCAAGCGGACCGGCCGCCCCGTGTGGTCTGGACCCGCTCCCTTTCAGGACTGCTCGGGTGTCTGTATCCGGGCCGCAATGACTCCTGCGGAGCAGATCAGGATCGCCCCTGCCGCAGTCAGGGCGTCGAGGGATTCGCCCCAGAAGATCCAGCCGATGAGCGCGGCGAAGACCACGGCCGCATAGATGAACGGTACCACCATGCTCGCGGGGGCAAGACTGTAGCCTCTGGTCATGAATATCTGCGCCGCAACGGCCACTACGCCCACGAGCAGGAGGACGAGAAAGGCGGGCCTGCCCGGGGTCTGCCATGCCCATGACAGGGGCAGGGCCGAGATCAGGGTGGAAAACAATGTGTAGTAGAACACGATCCGGCCCGGAGGCTCGCTGAACGACATGCGGCGGATGCTCACCATGGCGAGTGACGCGAGCACGGCCGCCAGGAGCGCGATGAGCGAGACGGGCTGGAAGATCCCCGCCCCGGGCTTGAGGATGAGCAGGACACCGGCAAAACCGACGAGCACCGCCCTGACCACCCTGCGGTCCATGGGCTCACGGAGCCAGAGAAAGGCGATGATCGGGATGAACAGCGGGCTCGTGTAGGAGAGGAGCACCGCTTCGGCCAGCTTCATATGCGCCAGGGAGTAGAAGTAACAGTACATGGCCGAGAGCCCTGTTGCAGCCCGGAAGAGATGGAGGGGCACCATGGAACGGGGAGGGCGCAGCGACACCCCGGTGCGCCGGTGGAGGAGGATCGGCATCAGGAAGAGGAGGGCGAAGATATTCCGGAAGAACACGATGATCTCGTTGGGGAGCGTTGAGGATGCAAGCCGTACCAGTGCCCCGAGCACGGCGAACATCAGGGCTGCCCCGAGGATGTTGAGCGCCCCTGCGGCGGGGTTTCCGGTAGTGTGCGGGTCTATTTCCGTATTCAGGTCGGTTCTCCCTGAGACCGGCGATAAGGCATTGCCGGGCTTTCTCCCCAAGGACCGCGGGGAACAGGAAGGATGAGCTCTCCTTGATAAGCCCCGCCGCGGGCTGCATCGCATGCCGTCTCCAGTAATGGGGAAGAAAATCTAACAGAGAAGCCCCTGTATTGTAAAGAAACAAGAGAGTCCGGCAGCGGGCATGGAGGTTGCGATACGCCTGCGAACTACCCGAATTCCGTGAATGTCGCTCCCATTTCAGACAACGCCCGGATGAAGATCTGCCCTCCCTTCCGTATAAAGGGGCTCTGAAAGTGCGAAAGAGCCTGTCTCTGCCCGAAACAGTGCCTCCTGTGCTCAGGTTGAGTTATATCCATCCGCGGCGAATTATAATACTAGGCACTGCCTCAGGCGCGATGGGCCGGACTTCCTTTGTCCTGAGCCGGTTTCTGCCGGGGCCGTGTTATCTCAACCTCACGCAAGAGGAAATCCATGACCCAGGTAGTAACAACAAGGCGCAACGATATCGATTGGCTGAGGATCTTTGCCACCTATCTGCTCTTTGTGTTTTCCGTAGCAAAGGTGTTCGACTCGATGCCCTTTTATCACATCAAGAACAGCGAGCTGTCGAATTCCCTGAGCTATGTCACCTTTTTCATCTATCAGTGGCATCTGCCGCTGTTTTTTCTCCTGGCCGGATGGTCGCGGAAGGCATCCCTGCAGGTGAGGCCGGGCATGGAATCGTTCAAGGAACGTATATTCAGGCTGGTGATTCCATTCATCACGGGGTGCATACTCGTATGCCCGCTGATCAAGTATGTAGAGCTGCTCGGGGGACAGTCCATGGGCTTCTACGGATATGAGCACACGGGCGAGACGATCGGAAAAACCTTTGCCTCGTTCCTGCCCGAGTTTTTCACCCGGCTCGACACCTTTTCCTGGGCGCACCTGTGGTTTCTCGTTTATCTCTTCGTGTTCACCCTGGTGTCGTGGCCGTTTTTCACCTGGCTGCTCAAGAGGAAGGTCATGCCCCTGAAAATGGGCGGCACTTTTGTCTACCTGCCCATTGTCCCCCTTTCTCTCATCCAGCTCACCATGAGCGAACGCTGGCCTGATTCCAAAACGCTCCTGTACGATTGGACCAATGTTCTCTATTTTTTCCTCTACTTTGTCCTGGGTTTTGTCATTTCACGCTACAGCGCATACGAGCGGGCCATCCACAATGAATACCGGCGTGCGGGCATTCTGGGCATCGGGTTGTTCGCCCTGCTCGCCCTGTCCGCATCAGAGCTCGCCATGCCCTCGATCCGGATGATTGCCGCAGCAGGGGGCTGGTGCCTCGTGGTGTGGCTTCTCGGATTTGCCAGGGCCCATCTGGAACATGCCACGCAGGGGATCTCCTATCTCCGCGAGTCTTCCCTGCCCGTATACCTGCTCCACCCGATTCCCGTGGTTCTCCTGGGGTTTTTTCTGATCGGGCCGGTCCATGCGGGCATCACGGTGAAGTTTTTCGCCCTGCTCACCCTGTCCGTTGCCTCCACCATGGCGGTGTACCATGTCCTGATCCGCAGAATTCCGGTTCTGAGGTGGGTATTCGGTATGAAGCCCGAACAGAGGCCCGGAGAGAGCTGGAGGGATCAGGCCACCAACCGGGGTTAGGACAGACGTCCCCGCGAGCGGGACGCCCGGTGCCTCAGACCTGAAATGATCTTCTTCACACGGTGCAGGCCGTGCAGGAAGAACGGCGCTCCCGCCCAGGCTCGCCCCTACCGTCTGCGGCATCCGGGCGCGCTGAGCGGGGTCTTGGCGACGAGCACGTCTTTCTGCTGCTGCCTTTTCCGCCGGTCTTTCTCCACAAACAGGTTTTTTGTCCCCGAGGGGTCCTTTCCGGTGTGATACATGACCCCAGACCAGGTGGAGGGCAGCGGGGTGAAGATCTGGACCTGTTCCGGGTTGATCCGCAGCCTTTCCCCGGTGAAGCGCTTGAGTTTGAGCATGTCGTCCAGGGTGCAGCCGGGATGTGCGGCCATGAAGTAGTAGGTGAGAAACTGCTTTTTGCCGCTTTCCCGGTTGAGACGATCGAAGAGAGTCTTGAAGGACTCCAGACACGCTGGGCCGGGCTTGCCCATGAGTTCGAGGACATGTCCAGCAGTGTGTTCGGGCGCGATCTTCATCTGGCCCGAGATGTGGTGGCCCACCAGCTCCTGAAGGTAGCGCATGCCGTTTCGCGTGTCAGCCATCACCAGGTCGTGCCGGACGCCTGAGGCCACGAAGGCCTTCTTCACTCCGGGAAGCCCGCGCAGCGCCTTCAGAAGCTCGATCTGCGGCCCGTGGTCGACCCGCAGGTTCGCGCACACCCGGGGGAAGAGGCAGCCTCTGCCGCCGCAGGCGAATTTCCCAGCCTCACGGCCGCACCCCAGGGCGTACATGTTGGCCGTAGGTCCGCCCACATCGGAGATGATCCCCCTGAACCGGGGGTGGCGGGCGAAGAGTCGCGCCTCGCTGATGATGGATTCCATCGAACGGGACACCACCGACCGCCCCTGGTGCACGCCGATGGAGCAGAAGCTGCACCCCCCGAAGCACCCCCTATGGGTGGTGAGCGAAAACCGGATGGTCTCCAGGGCCCTGACCGCCCCCATCCGTTCGTAAAACGGGTGCTGGTCGCGCTCGAACTCCAAGGCGTGGAGGGCGTCGAGCTCGCCGCGTGTCAGGAGAGGCTGCGGTGGGTTCTGGACCAGGTAGCGGGTGTCGTGGAGCTGGCAGAGCGCAGCGGCATCGGGGCGGTCGCTGTTTTCGGAGAACATCCGGAACATCTCCCCGAACGCGTCCTTGTCGCGGGACACCTCGGCATAAGAGGGCAGCGTGGCGCAAGAGGAAGGTCTCTCCCCGGCCGCGTAGCAGATCCCCCTGATCTTTCGCGTGTCCTCCCCGGAGGAGATGCACCGGGCAAGGTCGAGCACGGCCCGTTCGCCCATGCCGTACACCAGGAAATCGGCCTTGGCGTCAAAGAGAACCGACCTGCGGACGCTGTCGGAGAACCAGTCGTAGTGTGCGATTCGCCGGGTGCTTGCCTCGATCCCGCCCAGAACCACGGGACAGGTGTTCTTGAAGAAGCGCCGGATAAGGTTCGTATATGCGATGAGCGCGCGGTCGGGCCTGCGGCCGTTGATGCCTCCCGGGGTGTAGTCGTCGCTTTTGCGCCGTTTTCCGGAGGCCGTGTAGTTGGCCACCAAGGAGTCCACGCTGCCCCCGGTCACTCCCCAGAAGAGTGCAGGCTCCCCCAGCCGGGTGATGTCGGCAGGCCCTCCGGTGTCCGGCTGGGCAACGATCCCGGTCCTGAAGCCCGCATTCACAAGCACGTGTCCGATCACGGCCGCACCTATGCAGGGATGGTCGATATAGCTGTCGCCCGAGACCAGGATCACGTCCAGCCGGTCCCATCCCAGGGCATTCATCTCTTTGCGCGTGGTCGGGAGAAACATGGCGAAGAAAAGCATAGAGGATATTTGCCGTTCATGCAATGTCCCTCGTCAGCGACAAGGGCATGCAGAAAGACAAGGGCATGCAGATGGGCGGGGACCCTGCAGGGTGGAACCGGTCAGAGCAGGCGGGGTCTGATGCGGAAGGGCTTGCCGTGCTCGCTTTTCGTTCGCGGTTGTTACGTTTTTGTAACCATCACGGGGCTGGCTCTCGGGGGTCCGGAAAAAAGCGATGGGAATTCACCATCCCGGGAATCGCGTGTTTCGTGGCACGCTCATTGCTTTCGATCTCCGCACTGTTTGCTGCATCTGTGATGAAAAAGGAGAGAAGCACCCCGGCAGAGTTTGAGAGCAGGGAGGCTCTGCACATAATCTCTTCCACGCCTCCGGGAACTTATCATCGGGCTTTTCCCCGGTGAGCCCTGATCGGCCCATGGCCCGCTGATCGCCCGGAGAAGCTGGAGAGCGGAAATATACAGGGATTACCCCGGTCGCCCGTACATGAGCTGCCACACGAGACCGGGCGAAAGAACAGAAAAAAGAAATGACGCCACTTATTTGGCCTGGCCCTTGACGGAGCCGGGCCCCTTTTTTTTCAGCCCATCCCTCTTTGGAAGGGCATCTCAGGACACGAGACCGCGACCCGGCGCTCGAGATCGGGGCCGAAGACATCTCCCGGCGACCGGTGCGCGGGGTTCATGAGAATCAGGCTGTGTTTCTGTGCATCCGGCAGGTTGATGACCGTATCCGGTGTTTCGGTTTTCGCCCGGAGCAAAAAACTTTTTACTTTCGACACACAAGTGGCTATATTCAGAGAGAGGTTTGCATGGATTTTTCCGATTGAAGGCGTGTATTTCCGTGAGCGGGGATGATGAATAAGGGAGGGTGGCATTGGCTCGCATACTGATCATAGACGATGATGGAGATGTCAGGGACCTCTACCGCATCATGCTCGAGCGTGAAGGGCACGTGGTCCTCGATGCAGGTGACGGGTATGAGGGGGTGCGGCTCTTTCAGGAAGAGGGCGCCGACCTGGTGATCACGGACATCGTGATGCCCGGAATGAGCGGGGTGGAGACCATCATGGAGCTGAGGCTGATATCTCCCGACGTCAAGATTATCGCCATATCCGGAGGCGACCATATCGCACCAGAGTATTACCTGAAGGTGGTGAAGAACCTTGACACCCTGTGCGAGCTGAAAAAACCCATCCAGCGCCAGGAGCTTCTCAGCGCCGTAGAAGCCCTTCTGTAGCGCTTCAGTGAGGTTCCCGGGGGTGTCCCGGAGGTTTCCCTGCGTTCAATCCTTCTTCGCGGTCGCTTCTCAAGGACGAAAAGGGCGGGTCTGATTCCCCGTAGCTTGTTGCTTCGAAAGGGTCCAAGGTATGCCCTGGAAGGTCTATACCATTGATCCGGGGCCTTCCATCGATTTCGCAAGCACGACTCTCCGTCAGCATGCCACGGCGCAGGCCTTGAAAAAGGTGTAGCAAAACACCCCGTCCGGCTGCGCGGTGCGGTAGAGGTCGCGCACGCCTCTATCAAAGGCGGCGATGTCTGAAAGCTCGCATGCAAGCGCCTTTTCCCGCACTCCCTCGATCATTGCCGTGAAGGTCTTCTTCGTGAACCCTTCCACCAGGTCCGGCCTGGATGCATCGGCATACACCATGCGCGGAGACACCCGCACGCCGCTGAACCCCGCCCTGCACAGCAGGGGGTAGAGCTCCCTGCCGATCAGCGCGTTGCCGCCCGAGCGTGACTGGAGCTCGATCTGGCATTTGATCGCCCTGCGGGCGTCCTCGCTGTCCGGGTGAAAACAGACCGAGCCGTGGTCGCCCTCGATGACCGTGATGGTGCCGCCTGGGCGGATGAGCGGTTTCAGACTCATCAGCGCATCGACCGGAGAGGGGAGGTGCTCGAGCACGAAGCAGACGAACACGTGATCGAACGATTCCTCGTCAAAGGGAGGATGGAGAACGTCCGCCTGCGCGAAGCTCACGTTCCCCGCACCTGCGTCGAGGATCGTTGTGCGTGCCTGGACGAGCGAGTCTCTGGAGATGTCGATGGCGGTGATAACGGCTCCGGGACTGTTTCGGGCAAGGGTGACCGTCTGGGCGCCCACCCCGCACCCTGCCTCGAGCACCGCGCTCCCCGCAGAATAGCGCGTGTCGCTGTGCAGGAGTTTCACGAGGGTCGATGCCTGGTCCTGCAGCCGGATATTCTCCCTGGGATCGTATCCGTGTACATACGAGCTATTCATGCCATCATCCCCCTGTTCCCCGGCTCAGAAACATGCACGCAGCCTTTCTCCGGGACGAGAAGACTGCGGGGCTGTCCGCCCCTTCCATAACAGAACACGGCCCCGGCATGGCCACCGGGGCACCGTGAATATACCATGCTTAGCCCGGACCTGCGATGGATTTTCTCATGAATCAAAAGCCGCGTTCCAATCTCAACCCCGGATCGAAGAATACCTTGCTCCCGGTGGTGTTGACCGGGCTGGAGGTCCCGTACCTTGCTTCATGATATTCGACTCCTTACTATCAAGATTATCCGGGAGCCGGTTCATTGCCGGGTACACGCATCAAGCAGGCAGCGGACCGGAAGAAACGGGTGGGGGATGGATGAAAGGAAGGGAAGACGTGTTTCACGGGGTCAGGCTGATATGCCCCCGGTGCAGGCAGGGGAACCTCGAAACAGCCTCGAAAAGCGCGGTCTCGTGCCCGGTGTGCAATGCCCGGTATCCCCGGGAGGGGAAGATGGTCGATCTCCTGCCGGAAAGGAATTCCCCGCTGTCCATCCCTCAGCATGTCATGGAGTCGGGCCTTGTCGTCCCGATCTACGACAGCCTGCTGTGGAGGAGGAACCCGCTGCTCCAGATGTTCATGGGCCTGACATTCGACGAGGAGGCGGGGACGATCTTCAATGCGCTCAGGCTCGGGGCGGGCGCGACCGTGCTCGATCTCGCCTGCGGCACCGGGATCTATGGCAGGAGGATCGCAAAGCGGTTTCCGGGCAGCTTTGTCATCGGGCTCGATCTCTCGCTTCCCATGCTCGATTTTGCGGAAAGGCGTTTCGAAGCGCAGGGTTCACGCCACTGTCTTCTGATCCATGGAGATGCCCAAGAGCTCCCCCTCGGGGATGGAACCGTGGACGCTGCGTTGTGCGGCGGGGCACTGCACCTGTTTCCCGATCCGGCGAAGGCCATCGGAGAGGCGGGGAGGGTGGTAAGGCCGGGAGGGGTCTTTGCTGCGGCTGTCTATTATCGTAGTGAAAGCTGGCTCTCGCTCTTCGTCGAGCAGATTGCGGCCATCATGGGCGGGGTTTGCGGGCATTTACGGGGCGAATACCTGCAGATGATGCATGATGCCGGGTTTGAACGGGCGGACCTTCTTCACGAAGGTCCTGTGTGGATGGTTCTGTGCGGGGTCAAGAGATAGAAGGCCAAAGGTGAGATCCTGCTTTTCATGCCTGAATCTTCTCATCGAGCCGGCTGGAGCACTTATTTTTGTCAGGCTCTGCTCTCGCCGATGCTCGGGTTCGTCTTCAGCAATTGAGATCACGGGCGTCGCTTGCCGGCGGCCGGTACAGCGCCCTGTTCGCCGGACGGATCATACTCTGAGGAAAAAGCCTGAATCGCCTCAACGTCTCCATTCAATAAAACAGGCATTGCTGCGTCGATTTTTGCATCATCCCAATTCCACCATTCCAGCGACTGCAGGATGGATATATCCCCTTCTCTGAAACGCATCCTGACGACTTTTGCTGGGTTGCCTGCAACAATACTGTAAGGAGGGACATCGTGTGCAACAACAGCCGAAGCTCCGATCACCGCACCGTTACCGATGCGTACGCCACTTAAGATCACCGCCCTTTCCCCGATCCAAACATCATTCCCGATAATAACATCACCGCGAGACGCGGGATGGCCCTTTATATGCCTTGCGCTTGCCCTGAAGACAGGGAATGGATACGTGGTAATCCAGTCGGTTCGATGGTTCCCGCCAAGAAATATCGTCACACCTTTTGCAATAGAGCAGAAAGCCCCTATCTTGAGTGTCGTGGGTTCTCCCCAATGCCGGATTATCGGTTTTCCGTAGGTACCACGGCCTACCTCATATTTGAAAAAAACTCGTCTGAGAAGCTGTTTTAGTTTCATGGTTGTTTTCCTGAGAACGTCAAGACTGACCGGCCGGAAGGCCACAGGCCCTTACAGACCGTGCGGAGCCTTTTGCTGTACCATTCTCTACGTTGTCCTTTCATCCAAAAGCTCTCTTAGCGGTAACGGCAGATATCTTCTCACTTTCTGGGTTATTTCCTTTTCATTTTTTTGCCAAAACAGGCCTAAATAGATAATTACAAGGCCAATGGCTGTTAATGCAATGGGAAACAGCCAGCTATCCTTAAATACTTGATTTGCAAGATGTCCCAAATACATCGAGCACCCAATGGCCCCGAAGATTACGAAAACCCGGCGCACAATTACCACACCAGTCCCGACAAGGAGTAGGTTGACACAGCAATACATCAACTTCGAAAGCTCGCTATCCGAGTGTTGAGAGGTCATACCTCCCCAAAATGCCATGACACCAAACAAATAAAGCCAGAAAGCGTAATCACCGGATTTGAATGAACGAATATCCATCCAAAACGCAAATAACGTCATTGCTAAACCGAAATACATTGAAACCAAGGCCCGGAGCTCGAAATCAGGCCTTCCTCCGACCAGCATGGCGGCAATATCCATGGACATGTACCAAAGTGTCACCGCAATGGGCATTTGAAGGAATGGATAACGGTACCTGAATGCCATTATGGCACCGGCGGCCAAGGTACCTAACTCCAAATAGATCCAGTGCCATTTTATGTATCGGTGATATTCCCGGTATATACTTTCATCGGGCCACCATCCAAGTGCCTGTTGGAGGCCGTACATTGCCAATGGGGTCAGCGCGACCACAAAAGTGGCACAAATACCTGCGGGGATGGCATGGCCTTTCTTTTGAAAATTATTCGCAAGCTTTAATCCTACACCTGCATATGCAAGAGAAATGAAAAAGATCCCCCAGCCTCCAAAATTTTCCCACCCCAAGTTCATAAACAGAGTCATTGCACCAATAGCAATCAACCCGCCCATGTAATAAAGTACATGGGTGAGGTCAAAACTCGGTCCAGTAGATGGCAGGGCTTTTAAGAAAGTAAAGAGTTTGTATGCTTGTTCATGGGTAATAATTTCTTCAGCAACGGCCAGCTCGAGCTTTTCCTTTGTTATTTTCATAAATTATCTCCCAATTGCATGGTGTTGGGTCCAGTAATATTTCTTGAGGAATATCAGTTGCCGATCGTGTGGTCACCTATTCCCTCCCCAAAGCCTTGCTTACCTTTACGGCAAGATCTTGAATAGAAAAGGGTTTCTGTAAAAAAATCATCCCCTCATCCAGGAAGTCTCGGTAGGTGATGACATTGGCTGTGTAACCTGACATGAACAGGACTTTCATATCGGGATAAAGGGCGCATAGATTATCGTAAAGCTCCCGTCCGTTCATCTCGGGCATGATTACATCGGTAACAAGCAAATCGATTGCTCCACCATGCTCCTTGGCCAGGAGCAGAGCCTGGCTTGGCGTATCCGCCATCAGCACCCGATATCCCAGTGTTTCTAAAAATTTTCTGCTGAGTGTAAGAATCGCCCGATCATCTTCAACCAGCAGGATCGTTTCACCGTTATTCTGCCGAGTCTCGTCTTCGCGACCGAGGCTCACCTCAATTCGTTTCCCCTCGTGGCGGGGCAGGTAGATCCGAAATACCGTTCCCTTGCCTGTTTCACTGTATACGTTGATAAAGCCCTTGTTCTGCTTGACAATCCCGTAAACAGTGGAAAGACCTAAGCCGGTGCCTTTCCCCAATTCTTTGGTTGTGAAAAACGGTTCAAAGATATTGTTTGAAGTCTCGCGGTCCATGCCACAACCATCATCGCTCACCGATATCATGGTAAAATCACCGGGGATAAAGCCATCACGGTTTTCGCAGTGGGTTTCATCAAAGGATACGTTATCCGTTTCAATGATTATTTTTCCCACGCCGGCAATGGCGTCTCTTGCGTTGGTGCACAGGTTGACCAGGATCTGGTCAAGTTGTGAGGGGTCGATGTAAATCGGCCACACATCGGCACCGGGCCGCCAGATCAGGTCGACATCCTCGCCTATGAGGCGCCTAAGGATCTTGAGCATTGTTGTTATTGACTCGGTCAGATCAAGAACCTTGGGCTCCATAGCCTGTTTGCGGGCAAAAGCCAGTAGTTGGCGGGTGATGCCGGCGGATTGCTTGGCGGCGTTCTGCACTTCCAAAAGATCGCCGTGAAGCGGGTCTGACGGATCGACTTTCTTCAAGGCCAGCTCAGTATAACCAAGGATCACGGTGAGCATATTGTTGTAGTCGTGGGCAACCCCCCCGGCCAATTGGCCCACGGCTTCAATCTTCTGGGCCTGACGGTATTGCTCTTCCACGTTACGTTTATCTGTGATGTCATGGATGATAGAGTGAAGAAAAGTTTTGCCGTTTATATCGATCGCACTACTGAACACCTCGACATCTCTAACACTGCCATCGGCCAGCCGGTGTCGACACTCGAAGCAAGACTGCCTCTTTTGTTCGGTCTTTTCCATCTCCACCTTAATTTGCTCAGGCGAAAGTGTATTCATTTCCTGGACACGCATTCGCAACAACTCTTTTTTGGAATAGCCATAAAATTTTTCGGCTGATTCATTTGATTCAACAATGCTGCCGTCTTCGGGATTGATAATGAGTTTGACAGCAGTATGTTTTTCAAAAAGATCACGGAACTTTTTCTCGCTTTCTTTCAGCATCTTATTTGTGAGGCTCAGATTCATTGTTGCAGCTCTTACTTGCCTGCGAAGTATCCAGATAATCAAAAGCCCGAAAAGGCTAACGCCGATCAAACCGAACAGGAGATATATGATGTAAAGCGGAATGGCAGCTTTTGGCGTTTGCTTTATCCAAGACTGCAGTGCCTTGTAATAGGCTGAATCGGGCTGTGCTTTCATTGCCAATAAATCTTTATCGATCGCCCTGAGTAAATCATGGTTTGATCCAGGTGCCGCGGCAAAATGCAGTATAACGGGATTCAAAACGACGTATGTCTTTTCCAAGCCGTATTGCTGGTGAAAATAATCGCCGAAATAATGATTTGAAACAGCTGCATCGGCATCTCCTCTGGCGGTTACATCAAATGCCTCTTCAAATGATCGCGATTCAATAAAGGAAATCTTCAGATCGAACCCTTTCGCCATCTGCTCCATAACTTTTTGCTGAATCGATCCTTTCAGCACGGCTACTCTCAAACCGTTCAAGTCGTAAATATTGTTTATGATTTTGTTTTTCCTGGCATAGACTGACGACCAGCTGTTGAGTATCGGCTCGGCATTGAAATTGAACTTTTCGTATCGTTCCAGCGAAAAAGCCATGTCCGGCATTAAATCGATTTGTCCGCTTTGCAAGGCATCAAAGCATTCTTCCCACTCGCAGGGGATATAAATCAGTTGCCATTTCTCTTCTCTTGCAATTTCATTAAGGATGGTGGGGAAAATACCTGAAGGTACCCCTGATTTGCTCGTGAATATTTTGGGTTTGTTTTCATAGCAACCCACACGAACTTCTCTCAGGTTCAGATCTTTGGCAAAATCTTTCTGAGAATCAATCTCTTCACTTCTCGAAAAGGCAACTCGAACAAAAAACAACTGCAAAGCAAAAAAGCCCAGAACCATAAAAGTGTATACCGTGAGAGAGAGAATCTTCCCGATACCGGTCGTGCAGTTGCTGTAGATTTTCTTTGATTTCATCAGCTTCAATAACCCGTGGTTAATGCACGCACAACGTGCGGATCACCGGCGGCTGAGAGCCGGCCGGTGCATTAGCTTGTTATCCGTTTTCAACCTTATGCCAATAAAATTAAATACAAGAAGCTCCAAATAAAAATGATGAGTGCAACAAAATCTTTGTTTTTAAGCTTCATGCATTCTTTATAAAATTCCCTAGCGCTTAAGATCTCATAATATTCATTCTTTG
>JAHDKO010000024.1 GCA_018436855.1 Deltaproteobacteria bacterium
AAACGCATGAGCGTCAAAGAGGTTGCCGCATATCTTGAGCTTGACAAGGAAACCGTGCGCCGTCATCATGAGGATCTTGGCGGAATAAGACTGGGCAACCGAATTTTGTTCTTTGAAAACCTAATAGTGGAATCACTACGGAGGAAGTGTAATGCCATACAGACGCAAGAGAAAGAACAAAATCGAATGGATAGCCGAGGTGATGCGCCAAGGGAAGAGGTTCTACAAGGTCTGTACGACCAAGAAAGAGGCCTTGGATTGGGAATCAGAAACAAGATCAAAGCCTCTGGAGGATCTCGAGACCCCTTTGGTCTTACTGACCCTGCTTGAATGGGCTACTCAATATCTGGAGTTCTCCAATACCCGCTATGCGGATAGGGTGTTTCGAGAGAAGAAAGCGGCTTTTAAGGTGTTCTTCCAGAGCGTTGATTCATCCCTTACAGTGAACCAGTTGAAGCCGGGAATGGTGCTCAAGCACCTTCAGGTTCAAGCAAAGAAACGCTCAGGCTATGCAGCGAATAAAGAGCGCAAGAACCTTATGGCGGCATGGAACTGGGGAATGAAGCATTTAGGCCTTCCATCTCCTAATCCATGCATGGTGGAGAGATTTCCAGAAGAAAGGCACGCTCGTTACATCCCACCTGAGGAAGACTTCTGGAAGGTCTATGAGACCACTGAAGGGCAGGATCAGGTTATGCTCCTTGCCTGTCTGCATCTGGCAGCGAGAAGGTCTGAATTGTTCCGTCTGACATGGGACGATATCGACTTTTCAAACCAGAAGATAAGGATAGGGACCAGGAAGCGGCAAGGTGGAAGCCTTGAGTATGACTACCTGCCCATGACAGAAGATCTCTATAACGCTCTGCTTGAGCACAAGGCGCTTGCCCATGATGAATGGGTGTTTGTCGATACGCTTACAAGTAAGCCCTTCTCGGCACGAAGGCGTTTCATGAGGGGCTTATGTGAGAGGGCAGAAGTAAGGCCTTTTGGTTTCCATGCAATCAGGCATCTGACCGCAAGCATTTTAGCCCAAGCAGATGTTCCCATGATCACCATCCAGAGAATTTTGAGGCACAAGAATCTTATGACCACTGAAAGATACGTCAGAGGGCTAGAGCCCGTAAGACCAGCACTGGAGATCCTTTCAGGAAGGCATTTACGATCACAGTCCCGACCAGTGGCAATCGGACACTAGGCAAAAGAAAAGGAGCGGCTTAACCGCTCCTTTTCATTGGTAATTCGGTACGTCCCCAAGGGGATTTGAACCCCTGTCGCCGGCGTGAAAGGCCGGTGTCCTGGGCCGAGCTAGACGATGGGGACACACAGTGAGCCAGGAGGGACTCGAACCCTCGGCCACCGGATTAAAAGTCCGATGCTCTACCAACTGAGCTACTGGCTCGATTTGCCCCCCTATCTCATGGATGGGCGAAAATATCAAGGGTAAAAAGGGTGAATTTATCGGGCTGAACGAATGTTTCCCTTGTTCAATATAATAAAAAAGGATCAACAACTCTCCAGGGTTCCAACCGGGAACATACTGTGATATACCAATCCCATGGTGTGGATAGTCCTGTTTATTCCCTTAAGCGTCTGGCTGGGCATTGCGCTCCTCTCCACCCTCAATGTCTTCACCATAGGCGGGATCGGCATTACCGCGCTCATCTACCTGCTCATCGAGCTCCGCCAGGTGTCCCGGGACAGAAACAGATCGAGACTTCCTCTGTGGATCATGTTCCTGATGTTCGCTTCGGTGGTTCTCGGTCTGGTGTGGTGAAGACAGGCACGCGAGAATACTGATCAAAGAATAAGCAGAGGCCTATCAGACAGCAGTCAAACAACAATCGGGCTGCAATCGGACAGAAGGCGGGCTGGTGGAAAAACAAAAAGGAGAGGGAACACTCCCCTCTCCCTGGCGGACCCGGCGGTCCCAGCCCGGTCTCTGACTTATGCGTTATATGTCATCCTGATAGAAGAAGTCGTAGACCTTGGAGACCTTGATCCCCTGGATGGAGAAGTAGAGTTCGTCCCCCCGTTCCACGCCCTGCACCTCCGCAACTCCGGACTCCTGGGCCTGGAAGATCTTGGTGTTTCCAAAGTCGAAGATGGGCAAGACCTTGGAGGTGCAGGTCCAGATGGTTCCATCATCGGACATGGTGGAGATGATGTACTCACCCTGCGACATCCACTTTTTCAGCCCTTGGAACTCTAATTTGCCGATGTCCTTGTCCATGTGTCTGCCCCTTCCCCTTTGGAGTGTGTTTCTTCCTATACGATACTTATCGGTAGGAAAGAAGCGGGTCTTGAAGAGAATGAATAAGCAATCATAACTCTTTGGAATCCTTGTAGAGCTTATAGTCCATACTGTCCACCAGCGCCATCCACGAGGCCTCGATGATGTTCGTCGACACCCCGACCGTGTTCCAGTGGTCTTTCTTGTCCCAGGATTCGATGAGGACGCGCACCACCGACTCGGTGCCCGTGCGCGACGAGATGACCCGGACCTTGTAATCCAGGAGCTCCACATCCTCGATGCTGGGATAGAATTTCTGGAGCGCCTTGCGCAAAGCTTTGTCCAGGGCGTTCACCGGACCGTTCCCCATGGCTGCGGTGTGCTCGACGCTGCCGTCGACCTCAATCATGATGGTCGCCTCCGACATGGGGTCGGTATCGTCGCTGCGGCGCTCGGTGTTGACCCGGAAGCCCCTCAGCTTGAAAAAGCGGACATGCATGCCCATGGCCTTGTTCATGAGCAGCTCTAAAGACGCATCCGCGCCCTCGAACTGGAACCCGCAGTTTTCGAGGTCCTTGATGATCTTCACGATTTCGCCGGCCGTGGTGTCGTCCTTTGCGAGGTCGATGTTGAACTCCCGCGCCTTGTAGACGATGTTGCTCTTGCCCGACTGCTCCGACACCAGAACGCGCCGCTGGTTTCCCACCAGAGAGGGGTCGATGTGCTCGTAGGTCGCGGGGTCGCCGATCACGGCGTGGACGTGCATGCCTCCCTTGTGGGCGAATGCCGACTCGCCCACGTATGGCTGATGGTTGTCGCGCGAGAGGTTGCCCACATCGTAGACGAAACGCGAGACCTCGTTGATGATGTGCATGCTCTCGCGGGGGATGGTCTGAAGGCCCATCTTGAGGCTCAGGTTCGGGATGATGGAACACAGGTCGGCATTCCCGCAGCGCTCGCCGAGCCCGTTGATGGTTCCCTGGACATGGGTCGCGCCCGAGCGCACCGCCATGATGGAGTTGGCCACGGCAAGATCGCTGTCGTTGTGGCAATGGATGCCCAGCGGTACGGAGAAGGAGCCCTTCAGGTATTCCACGATCTCCGCAATTTCCGAGGGAAGGCTGCCGCCGTTGGTGTCGCAGAGCACGAGCCGCTGTGCACCGCCCTCGGCCGCGGACCTCAGAGTGGCGAGCGCATAGTCCTTATTGCGCTTGAAGCCGTCGAAGAAGTGCTCGGCATCGAAGAAGACGAAGGGAAAGAAGCCGCAGAGATAGGAAATGGTCTCGCGGATGATGCGAAGGTTCTCTTCCAGCGAGCAGCCCAGGCCTCCCTGGCCCTGGATATGAATATCCCATGACTTTCCGAATACCGTCGCCCCGTCCGGTCGGGCGTCTATGAGGGCCTTGATCAGCCTGTCCTGATCGGGTGAGGTCCCGGGCCTGCAGGTGCTGCCGAAGGCGAACACCTTGGAATGATGGAGCTGAACCTCCCTGATCTTCGCGAACAGGCAGTCGTCCTTGGGATTCGCCCCTGGCCATCCCGCCTCGATGAAATCCAGTCCGAGCTGATCGAGCTTCAGAACGATATCGCGCTTGTCGTCGAGCGAGAAGTTTACATCCCTCGACTGTGCACCGTCTCTTAGGGTGGTGTCGTATATTTCAATCTTCTTCACTATCGCCCCCGGCATTGTCCAGCGCAAAGGCCTCGTGGAGCACGCGAACCCCCAGTTCCAGAAACTTTTCGTCAATGACGCAGGATATCTTGATTTCCGAGGTGGAGATCATGGTGATGTTGATCCCTACCTTCGAGAGGGCCTCGAACATCCTGGCGGCAACCCCTGCATGCGAGCGCATGCCTACACCGACGATGGAGAGCTTGGCGATGGTGGTGTCCCCCACCGCGTCCCTGGCCCCGAACTCGGGCGCCTTTTTCTTCACGATGTCCATGGTCCGCTCGTAGTCCGCCTTGGTGACCGTGAAGCTCAGGTCCGCGCTCTTGCCGTCGGTGGAGGTGTTCTGGATGATCATGTCCACGTTGATGCCCTCGTCGGCCAGCGCGTTGAAGATGTTTGCCGCCACACCCGGCCTGTCCTGCACGCCCAGTACGGTGATCCTCGCCTCGTTGCGGTCGTAGGTGATGCCTGAGACCACTTCCTTTTCCATATCCTCGTCCTCCGTAGTTGTCAGGGTTCCCCCGTCATCGGAAAAGGTGCTCCTGACCAGAATCGGTACACGGTGTTTCTTCGCGAATTCGACCGACCTCGTCTGAAGTACCTTTGCCCCGAGCGAGGCCAGCTCGAGCATCTCGTCATAGGTGATTCGGTCCAGCCGCCTGGCCTTGTCGCAGATGTTGGGGTCGCAGGTGTATACGCCGTCGACATCGGTATAGATCTCGCAGATGTCGGCCTTGAGCACAGCGGCCAGCGCCACGGCCGAGATGTCCGAGCCGCCGCGGCCCAGCGTGGTGACCTCCCTCTCCTCCGTGACGCCCTGAAAGCCCGCCACCACGGCGATCTCTCCCGACTCGAGGGCCCTGCTGATCCGGTCGGACTCGATCTTGGTTATGCGGGCCTTGGTATAGGCATTGTCGGTGAAGATTCCGATCTGGTGCGCCAGAAACGAGCGGGCAGGGACCCCCAGGTCCTTCAGGGCCATTGCCAGGAGCGATATGGTGATCTGCTCTCCGGTAGACACCAAGACATCCATCTCCCTGCTGTCGGGCCTCTCGGAGAGATCGCGGGCGAGCCTGATCAGCTTGTCGGTTTCACCGGCCATGGCGGAGACCACCACGGCAATCCGGTTGCCTCCGCGATAGCGCCTGGCGATCTTCTCGGCGACCCACCGGATTTTCTCCAGGCTTCCCACCGAGGTCCCGCCGTATTTCTGAACGATTACTGCCATGGAGCGTCTCCTCTTTCTTCACCAGGAACAGTGCTTGCGCGAGCCTCTGGCGGCAGTGATACCCTAAAGGGAGCAGAGCTATCCGGGAGGGGATCAGATACAGTCTGTGTCAAGATATGCGCGAGCAGACTCAAAGGTGATCGCTCTGGCCGATTCCCCGACGTGTTCGATGGTGATATCGAGGATATCTCCTGTGAAAAAGTCGCCCGCCTTCTCAGCCCACTCGATGATCATTACATGTTCCTGATCCATATAATCTTCCAGACCCAGCTCATACACTGCATCAGCATCTAGCCTATAAAGATCTCCATGAACGATGTCAAGCCTCGCCTTGTAGATGTTCACCAGGGTGAAGCTCGGACTCACCACCGCTGAGGGGTCTTCGACCCCGAGCCCCTGTGCGATCCCTTTGGTGAAGAGGGTTTTCCCCGCACCGAGGTCGCCGTGGAGGAGGATGATCTCTCCCCCCTTCATTCTCTGGCCGAGCTTTCTTCCCAGCTCGAAGGTCTGGTCCGGACTGCTTGTCGTACAGGTTTCCGTCACCATGGCTTTTCTCATTTTTCCAGGATGACCACCGCAACCGCTGAGAGACGTTCATGCGAGATGCTCACGTGAATTGCAGAGACGCCGATATCGTCCGCATATTCCCGCGCCCTGTTGTGGAAGAAAATCTTCGGAACACCCCGGGCCGGGACGATCTCGATGTCTCTGAACCGTATCCCCCGGCCGATGCCGGTGCCCAAGGCCTTGGCTGCAGCCTCCTTGGCCGCGAAGCGCGCCGCGAAATGCAGGCCGGGATTCCCCTTGCCGCTGCAATAGCGCACCTCTTCCCGGGTGAACACCCTCTGCTGAAAGCGCTCCGCGTATCTTTCCAGGATCGCCTCTATACGGGATACGTCAACGATATCGATCCCCACCCCAACGATCATACGCACCTCTTGACAGCCAGGATCATGTTCCTGACACGTGCGGTACGCCGGACATCGTGCACGCGCAGGACCTGCACGCCCTGGACGGCCGCCCACGCACTCACCGCATCCGTGCCCTCCTGCCGTTCATTGACCGGGGTGTCCAAAGCGGTCCCGATAAACGACTTCCTCGAGTGGCCGAGCACCACCGGCACGCCCAGTGAGGCAAACTCGCCGATGTGGTGGATGAGCCGCAGGTTCCCTGCAAGGTCCTTTCCGAATCCGATGCCCGGGTCCGCCAGGATGGAGCGGGGATGGACACCGTCCTGAAGGCACTGCTCGATCTTTTCGTCCAGAAAGGCATAGATATCGCCTATGATATCACGATAGGAGGTGTTGTCCTGCATGGTCTCGGGTGTTCCCCGCATATGCATCAGGACAATGCCCGCGCCGGTGCTCCGGACGACCTCAAGCATGGAAGGGTCGTGCTTCAGCGCGCTGATGTCGTTGACCATGGACGCCCCGGCATCGATCGCGGCCCTGGCCACCGTGGCGTTCCTCGTATCGATGCTCACCGGGACATCGAGCCTGGATGCGATCCTTCTGATGACCGGCACGACCCGGGAGATCTCGTCATCCACGCCGACCTGCCGCGCGCCGGGCCGAGTCGATTCCCCCCCGACATCGACGATGCCCGCTCCCGACTGCACCATGTCCAGGGCATGATCGACCGCTTTTTCCGGGTCGAGCCACGCGCCGCCGTCCGAGAACGAGTCCGGGGTCACGTTGAGCACCCCCATGATCACCGGTGTGTCATCCCAGTGATATTCCTTCCCGAGAAGCGTGAGGCTCAAACCCTGGTCATCCGCAAAGACCAGCTGATCTATCAGTCCGGCCAGTTCCGTCATGCCCGGCTGGAGTTTCAGCTTTTCCACCAGAAGCCGGTAGTGTCTCAGGTCGCCCATGATGAGGCAATCGGACACATCGACCCTGCCCGAGATGGCCCCCCGGTGGATCGCCACGTCTCCGCCCAGGGAGAGCATGCTCTGCTTGAGGATATTGGCGGCATAGAGCTTGACCCCCTGAACGAGGAGATTCCGCCGGTGTAGCTTGGGCTCCATGTAGGGGAGTGAGGCCGGATCGGCGCCGCACGAAAGGATGTCCTGCCCGTTCGCGGCCGCGAGGAGTCTGGCCCTAGGCAGCCCCTTCCTGGATGATCTTGTCGATCTCGGCGCCATCAAGGACCTCTTTCTCCAGCAGTCGTTTTGCTATTGCATGCAGGGCATCGATATTCTCGTTGATGATCTCTTTCGTCTTCTCGTAGCAGCCCGTGATAATGGACTTGATCTCCTTGTCGATCTTCTGCGCCGTGAGCTCGCTATAGTCCACGCGCTTGGAGATCTCTCTCCCAAGGAACATCTCCTGTTCCACCTTGCCAAAGCTCAACGGGCCCAGCGAGCTCATTCCCCACTCGGTGACCATGTGGCGCGCCATATCGCTGGCCCGCTCGATGTCGTTGCCCGCTCCGGTGGTCAGGCACCCCAGGGCGACCTCTTCGGCGACCCTGCCTCCCATGAGCACGGAGATGGTGGCCAGGAGATAGTCTTTCTTGTAGGTGTGGCGGTCGTCGATGGGAAGCTGCTGGGTCACGCCCATGGCCCGTCCCCTGGGAATGATGCTCACCTTGTAGACCGGGTCGGCATTGGGCATCTTCTTGGCTACCAGTGCGTGGCCTGCCTCATGGTATGCCGTGGCGTTCTTTTCTTCCTCGGAGATGACCATGCTCTTTCGCTCCACGCCCATGAGCACCTTGTCTTTGGCCATCTCCAGGTCTTCCATGCTCACCTTGGTGCGCTTCTTGCGGGCCGCGAGCAATGCCCCCTCATTGACGAGGTTGGACAGGTCGGCGCCCGAGAACCCGGGGGTCGCCTTTGCAAGAACCTGGAGGTCCACATCTTCCGCAAGCGGAATGCTCCGGGAGTGGACCTTGAGGATTCCTTCCCTGCCCTTGACGTCCGGGCTTGCCACAACCACCTGGCGATCGAACCGTCCGGGACGCAGCAACGCCGGATCGAGCACGTCGGGCCGGTTGGTGGCGGCCATGAGGATGACGCCCTCGTTCGATTCGAACCCGTCCATCTCCACCAGAAGCTGGTTCAGCGTCTGCTCGCGCTCGTCGTGTCCGCCGCCCAGGCCCGCTCCCCGGTGCCTCCCCACGGCGTCGATCTCGTCAATGAAGATGATGCAGGGCGCATGCTGCTTGCCCTGGGCAAAGAGATCCCGTACCCGCGACGCACCTACGCCCACGAACATTTCCACGAAATCCGAGCCCGACATGCTGAAAAAGGGAACGCCGGCCTCACCGGCCACGGCCTTCGCCAGCAGGGTCTTGCCGGTGCCCGGAGGCCCGAGCAGGAGCACCCCCTTGGGGATCCGCCCGCCGAGCGAGGTGAACCGTTTGGGCTCCTTGAGGAACTCGATGATCTCCTCCAGCTCTTCCTTTGCCTCGTTCACGCCCGCCACATCGGCAAAGGTGATCTTGATGTTGTCCTGGGACATGAGCTTGGCCTTGCTCCTGCCGAAGCTCATGGCCTTGGTGCCGCCCGCCTGCATCTGGCGCATGAAGAATATCCACACCCCCACGAGCAGCAGCATGGGGATCCACGAGATGAGCACGGACATGTACCAGGGCGATTCATCGCTGGGCTTGGCCGAGATCAGGACATTCTTTTCCGTCAGCCTCTCCACGATTCTCGCATCATCCGGCACATAGGTTTCAAACGGAGTGCCGTCGGTCAGGTTTCCCTTGATGTCGTTGCCCTGGATCACGACCTCCTTGATCTCGCCCCTGTCCACCATCTCGATGAACTCGCTGTAGGCAAAGGACGTAGCCTCGCTCGTGGGCTGATTGAAGAGGTGAAAGAGCATCACCATGATCAGTGCGATGACCACCCACAGGGCAATGTTTTTTATCGTACCGTTCCCATTCCTCTGGGACTTGTTGTCTGGTGTCAATGTAAGGTTCTCCTTGATAGTTAGTTCTCTAGGGATGCAAGGGTCGGCAGGGCGATATCGTGATAACTCTCCGATATCCGGGCGAGTGTCTCCGACGCCTCCTGGTGTCTGTCCAGGGCCATGAGGGCTTGGGCTTTATAGAAGAGGGCCTGGTCGCGATAGTTTACCGGCGAGCTCTCGAGAGCATTCGAAAGAAGCTCCAAAGCCCTTTCCGGTTCCTGCCGGTCGAGGTAGGCTGCAGCCAGGATCAGTATGGCCTGCCAGTGAAAGGTGTCTTTCCTCCCCCAGTCATTGATGAATTCCTGTGCATGGTCGATGGCGGCCGCAGAGTCCTTCTCTCCATACGACAAAGACGCAAGCCTCAGACGTGCGAGCTTGCCCGCCTTGGTGTCGGCATAGCTCTGCACCAGGTCCGCGGTGATCTGGGGATTGTTTCCCGCAGTGCTCAGTGCACTCATGGCGGAGCGTTCCCTGCCCGTTTTCCAGGTATAGAAACCAATGCCGCTCGCCAAGACGACAACCACAATGGTCACCAGGGTGATAAACCGCGTGGGATTTTCCTTGATCCACTGTATGGTGGACCTGGTGGTGGTGATGAACTCATCAGGCGCATTCAGAAGGTCTTTTCTCGTCGTCTTTGCCATAGGCAATTCTCCTCTTGATATGGATACATACCATATAGTAACGAACCGGTGCTTCTGTCAATGCGGATCTCCCATCTGCCCGGCAGCGCGGATGTGCGGATACATAGATAGATAACGTCCGGATACACGGTATTCCATATCCCCGAAGATATGCGGTCGTGTGCGATCGGCCTGGTGCGCCTGGGAATCCCTCCGGGTCAGCCGTTGGGACCGGTAGGCGGATGCGGATTTCCTTAAGCGTATCGGGAAGGATGGATGCGCGGTCGAATACCGGCTTTGAGAGGGGATGAGTTGTGGATCGAATGAGACCGTGCCCGTTCTTTCAGGAGGGCACGGTCTCTCGTAACTGCTATTTCATGGCTACCGGTTCGAGGACCTGCGGGGTGATGAAGATCAGGAGCTCTTTCTTGGCCCTGTCCTGGGTTTTTCCGCTGAAGAGCAAGCCGATCACGGGCAGTTTCCCCAGGAAGGGAACGCGCTGGATGTTCATGCGCTCTTCTTCCTCGATGATGCCGCCGATGACCGAGGTTTCGCCGTTCCTCACGAGCACCTCTGTCTGCGCTTCACGGGAGGCGATGCTGGGATCGCCCAGGGAATTGACGATCGAGCCGATGGCGTTTCTCTTGACCGAGATCTCCATGTTGACGCTACCGTCAAAGGCGATCCGCGGGGTCACCTCGAGCACCAGCTCGATGTCCTTCAGTTCGGTCGAGAGCTGGCCTTCGTCATCACGGACCACGTAGGGATATTTCTCGCCCTGGCGGATGACCGCCTTCTTGTTGTCCATGGTGACGATCTTGGGCCGTGCGATCACCTCGGCGCTTCCGATAGTCTCGCCGATGTCCAGCCTGAGGTCGAGGTCAATGGACGAACCTGCGAGCCGTCCCACCGAAATACCGAATCCAGCGGCCTGGTTGGTGGGGAAATTCACGGCCAGTGAAGGCTGGGGTACCGCGGCGGTCGTCCAGGTGCGGTTCCCGCCGGCTGCCACGGTGCCGTCGAAGAGGTTTCTGGCGGCCCCGGTGTTCACGCCGCTCAGACCGAAGTGAGTCCGGTCGGACTGGTTTCTCCAGGAACCGCCCCACTGGACGCCGAGCCCCCTGGTGAAGTCGTTGTCGGCCTGCACGATCCGGGCTGCGATGAGAACCTGAGGCGTTGCCTTGTCGAGCCGTTTGATCATGGTATGGATGTCGTCTACGTTCTTCCTGATATCCTTGACAATGAGGACATTGGTCCTGTCTTCCGCGGTGATGCTCCCCCGGTCGGACACCAGTCCGACTTCCTTGCCCTTGATGGTACCCGCGATGTCGGAGGCCTTGGCGAAGTTCACCGGGATCACCGAGGTGACAAGCGGCTCGAGCTGCTCTTCGGTTTTGAGCGATTCGAGCTTCCTTTCCTGGGATTTCTTGATCTTGTCGGCCGCATCGATCCTCACCACGTTGCCCACCGCCATCTTTCCAAGATCCTTGCTTTCCAGCACCACGTCCAGCGCCTGATCCCAGGGGATGTTCTTGAGCCGGATGGTGATATTCCCTTTCACCTCGTCCGAGGTGACGATGTTGAGCCCGCTCACGTCGGCGATGATCCTCAGGACATTGTGGATGTCAGCATTCTGAAAATCCAGCGATATGCGCTCGCCGGTATACTGGGGCTCGATGACCGACCGCTCGACCAGGTCGCTTCCCTTGAACACGGAAGGGGTGACGCTCACCGGCGTTGCGAGCGGCTTGGATTGCCTGACTTCCTGTGCGGGCTTGGGCGTCGTTGCAGCCGCCTGAACCACGGTCACTGTGTCCTGAGTTTTCTGCTCCTGCTTTCGTGCCCACTCGGGAATGTCGAAGTCCATGATGAGGAGATCGTTGTCCTGCGAAACAAAGTAGGGGACGATCTGTTTCATGGAGATATCGAAGACCACCGAATCCCCCTGCTGCCTGGGGATAATCTGCGTCACAGCGGTCTCGAACTCCCTGGTGATGAAGGGGCGGGCGAGCTGTCCGGAGATCCTGGCGTTGTCGACAAGGAGGCTCAAGTTGTCCCCGTTGCGCTTCACGTCAAAGGTTGCCTTTCCATCGAGGCCTATCTGAAGGCGCGATTTGGACTCGACCGTCATGAAGTCCACGCTCTTGATGGTCAGCCCGAATCCCGATGCGGGCAACAACAGCAGGCCGAATATCACAGTAAGGATGGTTTTCTTATTCATTTTCCGGTTACCCCCTCTTGCTTCCTGAGCGACAATATCACTTCCCGAGTGTTCACGCGCCCCATGTAGTCCTTGAAGTGCTGCTTCACGGTGACGCTGTCTTGTGCGATCCCGGTCACGATGCCCGAATTCTCACCGATGAGCGTGCCTACCTTGATGATATACCCCATTCCGGAAGCTTCCTGGATCAGCGCGCGCTTCTCGTTGCCCGTGATGATGCCGACGAGTTCGATCTGAGAGAGGGCCAGTTTCTGCAAGGGATCCGTAATATTGGTCTTCTCTTCGGATAACTCGCCCTGGGCGGACCGTGCGAACGGCTGGAACGGATCCCGTATGCCGGTGATCTTATACGGCGGCTTCTTCTGCTCTTCCGGCACCAGAACGGGCTTCACCTTTTCCTGCTTGACGGCTGCGACCTTGGATGAAGGGCCGGGCTGAGCCTGAGGAGCCTGTACCTCGCTTCTCGAGCACGCCACGACACATACCGACAGGATGATGATTAATCCGGATACATATCCCTTCATGGTTTCTTCCCTTTGGACGCTGTCGTGCCTGTCTGTGAGACTTCCGCGTTTTCGATGAACTTGTAGGTCACCGCATTGCACGATGTTGCGAGAAGAACAGGCTGGACATTATCCTTCCGATTTTTGTTCTGCATGGTGATGTTGGTGATATTGACGATCCGGGGCATTTTGGACACGCTGTCGAAGAAGGTGGCTATGTCCCGATATCTGCCCTCGATCTGAATATCCACGGGGATTTCCGCGTAGAAGTTTTTCTGCACCTCTCCTTTGGGCTTGAAGAGCTTGAACTGGAGCCCCGATGCATTTCCAAGGGCCGAGATGTTCTCCAGCAGCGTGGGGATCTCGCTCTTGTTGGGGAGCTGTTTGAGCGCGAGGTGCAGCTTGGCCCTGGTCTCTTCGAGCTCAGCCTCGTACCTGGGCTTTTCCTTCACGATCTCTCTCTTGGCAGAGAGCTCGGCCTTGAGCTTGTTGAGCTCGGGCTCGATCGCGTTGATCTCCGCTACCACGGGGCTGTAAAAGAACTGCCAGTATACGCCGAGAATCGCCCCGAGAATGATGACGAGAGCGAGCATCTTGACGGCGGGCTTTTGTCTCAGCAAGAGATCTACAATGTTCATATATCACCTCAACTCGGCAACTTTATTTTGCACTTGATGGTAAACTTGTGGTTGGTTCCCTGCTGCTGGGTCACCTCGAGGTCCACCCCCTGGAAGTAGGGAGAGGCCTGCAGGTTTTTCATGAAGGCGGCAATGGTGGGGTTGTCCACCGCCGAGCCGTCGAGGACGAGCGTGTTGCCGGAGTTTTTCAAGGACGTGATCCATGCCTTTTCCGGAATGAGCAGGCTCAACTGATCGAGCACCTCTACGGGGCCGGTCTTCTTGGCATTGAGGTCGGTGATGATGTCGAGCTTGCGCTCCAGCTCTTGCTTCTGCTGTTTGAACTTCTCGATCTCTCCCGCCTCGGCGGTGAGTTTCTTGATCTCGAGCTTGGTGGCCGTCACTTCCTGCTGGAGCATCTCTTTCTGATGGTTCACCGAGGTCTGTACGAACCAGGAGAGGATGAAGACAAGGACGATGCACAGGGTGAGAAGTGTCACGTGCTCGATAAGGGCCTTTTTTCTCAGTTCCGACTTGATGGGAAGCAGGTTGATCTTTACCATTTTAAATCGGCCCTCCTTAGCGCAAGACCTACCGCCACTGCCATCTGGGGTGCGATATAGGCCATGTATTCCGGATCAAAGACCTTGTCGTCCCAGTGGATGTTGTTGAAGGCATTGATCATCTCCACCGGGATGTCCATCTGTCTTCTCAGCAGGGATATCAGCCCGGGTATCCGGCACGATCCGCCCGACATGTAGATCCGTTCGATGTTCTCGTTGACCATGGTGGAAAGGAAAAAGTCCAGGGTCCTGCGGATCTCCTGCACGTATGTTTCCGCGGCCATCTTGAAGATGTAGTTGATCCGCTCCAGGTCGATTCCCTCGATGTCCGATCCGTTTTTGATGTTCTCGGCCCGCTCGTAGCTCACGCCGAACTCGCGCTGTATACGCTCGGTGAGCTGGCGGCCGCCCATGGAGATGTCCCGGGCGAAGATCGACATCCCATCCTTCAGGATGTTGATGTTGATCATGGATGCGCCGGCGTCCACCAGGGCCACGATCGACTCGGGGGCGTCGGGGTAGTTCACCTCGTACATGGTCTCCAGGGCGAACACATCGATGTCCATGAGCATGGGTTTTAAGCCCGCGTTCCTCACGGCCGAGGCGTAATCGTCCACGAGTTCTTTTTTCGCGGCCACGAAGAGCACGTCCATCATGTCGGAGCGCTCCAGGCTCTCGCCCAGCACGAAGGAGTCCAGGTACACGTCGTTGATGTCGAAGGGGATGTACTGCTCGGCCTCGATCATCAGGGTCTCCTGCAGCTCGGATTCGTTCATGATCGGCAGCTCGGCCTTTTTTACGATGACCGAGTGACCCGATATGGCGCTGGCCGTTCCCCGGGCCTTGATCTTGAGGTTTTCTTTCAGATTTTTGACCGTGTCGACCACGGTCTCGGAATCCATGATATCCTTGTCCACGATGCACTCGGCGGGTATCAGTCCCAGGCCCAGGGCCTTGAGCTCGTAGCCCCCGCGGACCTTCTCGATATCCACCATCTTGATCGATTGAGAGCCGATATCCAGTCCTAGTAGCGTCTTCTTCTCAAACAACATCCTCATCACCCCGTGATCATTTCTTTTCCTTCTTGAACACCACGATCTTGTCTCCCGGTCGTACGAGATTCATTTCCTGAATGATTACATGCTCGATGTATGCCAGATTCTCTTTGAGCATGAGCGCCTCCTGGGCAAGCGATTCGTTTTTCACTTTCAGAGAGGCGTTCTGGGCCTTCAGGTGCTCCATCTCCTGGTAGAGCTGGTAACTCCTGATCAGGCCTTTGTCCCCGGGAACGGTGAAGGAGAGAAACAATACGGTGGTCAGAATCAGTGCATAGACGACTGGCCGCGATATCCTCATCGCCCGTATTATATCCAAATAATAACTGTTTATCACCAAAAATTAATTCTCCCGAGCACATAGCATCACTATCGGGAGGATGTAAGCGAATCTTTAAAAAAATATGGGAGGCTGATATCACTCCTGAACATAGACCAGAAGGGAGATCCCGAGGTTTCGATTCTTCAACCTCTGTTCCCATCGGGTTGCAAAATGGTAATCCGCCGTACCGTGCGGGGTAAGGCTTCTGTATGAGAACTGAACAGAATTACGGTCCTGTGACAGGATGTGGCGCTCTCCCGGGCGGTCACGAGAAGACCGCCTATCAAGCATAAACCATTCCTACTTGAACCACCGCATGTTGATCCCCAGGATGAACCCCAGGATGAATCCCCCCATGTGGGAAAACCACGCGACATCGGTCTGGGAATGGACGCTCAAGAATCCCTGCGCGCCCTGGAGCAGGAACCAGACGACCATGAAGACCACGGCCGGGATCTCCACCACCTCGATGAGAAAGAGCAGGGGAACGATAGTGAGGATCCGGGCCCTGGGGCTGAAGACGAGGTATGCGCCCATCACGGCCGCAATGGCTCCTGATGCACCCACCACCGGGACCGGCGAGGTGGGGTATACCACGGCGTGGCTGTAGAAGGCCACGAACGCCGCCAGGAGGTAGAAGAGGCAGAAGCGCACGATGCCGATCTGTTTCTCCAGGGCCGGTCCGAAGACCGAGAGAAAGACCATGTTGCCCAGGATATGGAGGTAGCCCGCATGCATGAAGGACGACACGAGGATCGACCAGTGGATCACGAGGATGTTACCCGACCCCCTGATGAGGTAGTTATAGACATCGGCCGGGCTCGCCGCATAGAGCTGGAAGATCACGTCTCCGACGCGGAGCTCTTCAATGAAAACGACGATGTTGATCAGGATGATGACAGCGGTTGCCGGGGCGAATCCACGGGAGACACTCGTGTCCCGTACCGGGATCATCTCTCATGCTTCCTCGACTGCCGGTATGATACAGAGAAATACAAGCCCGCTCTCGTCCGCACGGATCTGGTGCTCCACCTGGGGCGGGATGAAGACGGCAATGCCCTCGCCGACCTCGGCGCAATCCTCGCCCACCTCGATGTTCCCGGAGCCGGAGAGAACGTAGATCTCGTGCTCCCAGGGGTGGGAATGCCGGGGGGTGTAGCCGGCCGGTTCCAGGGAGAAATGGCGGAGATAAAATCCCTCGGCAGACTGTTCCTTGCCGATGAGCGTCCGCTTGCAGACCCCTTTTGCCCCCTTGAATGACGTTACCTTCGGAATGTCGAGATAATGATGCCGTATCATGGTTTCCTCCCGGAACAGTTCACGTGTACCCGCTCTTTTAAATAAGGAATGTGTATCACAAGTGCGCTTCCCGGCGCAAGATCGAGGGTGAGGGGGTGATATTCTCCCTGTCAGCCTTCTTGTGCGTTCATGCTTTTTCCTCTATATATCTGTCCATGAAAGACATGGGTGCGATGCTCATCCTTTTCGGGGCGGTTCTCCTGATCATCGGGATCCTGTTCTATCTCGACGGAGGAATCTCCTGGCTGGGAAAGCTTCCGGGAGACATCCGGATCGAGAGGCCGGGATTCAGCTTCTATTTTCCCATCACCACCGGTATCCTCATCAGCATCGTCGTGAGCCTGGTGATCTTCATCGTCAGGATGTTCAGGTAGGGACATGGTTGTCGAGAATATCATCGCACGAATGGTCAGGAACACGTCTTCACGCTATTTCGCCTTTGAGGACGGCCGTCCGCAGCCGCCTTGTGCGCCGGCGGAGCCGATCCACCTGTACATTCACATCCCGTTCTGCGCAGAGCTCTGTCCCTACTGCTCGTTCCACCGGGTTCTCTACCGGGAGGAGAAAGCCCGGGAGTATTTCCGTGCGCTCAGGCGCGAGATCGAGATGTACCGTGACAGGGGCTTCTCCTTTTCCGGGGTGTATGTGGGGGGAGGGACCCCGACCATTCTCCTCGACGAGCTTCTGGACCTGCTCGCGCGTATTCAGCACGACTTCTCCCCTGCCGATATTTCTGTCGAGACGAACCCTGACCGGCTGGATGCCCGGACGCTGAATCTTTTGGCGGACGCCGGGGTGAAGCGGGTGTCCGTGGGCATACAGACCTTCAGCGATCCTCTTCTCAAGAGCATCGGGCGCTACGATAAGTATGGATCCTCGGAGATGCTCAAGGAGCGTCTCGCGAAGGCAAAGGGCTTTGTGCAGACCCTCAATGCCGACATGATCTACAACTTTCCCACCCAGAGCCGGACCATGCTCGAGCAGGACCTCGAGGTGCTCAAGGAGGCGAGTCCCGACCAGATCACCTTCTACCCGCTCATGATCTCGGATGCCACCCGGAAGAAGATGACCGACCTCATGGGCAGGATGAGCTACCGGAAAGAAAGGCATTTCTACTCGCTCATCACCTCGCATCTGGCCGAGGACTACCGGTCGAGCTCGGCCTGGTGCTTCTCGAAGAAGGACACCTCCATGGTCGATGAATACGTGGTGGTGAGCCAGGAATACGTGGGTGCCGGGAGCGGGGCCTTCGGACTGGTGGGCGGGGGCATCTACGCCAACACCTTTTCCCTGCCGTCCTATTGCGAACGCATCTTCCGGGGTGAGTTCCCCCTGTCCGCCAGAAGGCTCTTCTCGGTCCGGGAGCTGAGCCGGTACGCGCTTCTCATGGGGCTTTTCGGCCTGTCGCTGGACACCGCGCCGTTCCGGAAGAGATTCGGCTCGCCCCCGTGGTGGCTGCTGGGCCCCGAGCTCCTGTTCTTCCTGCTCGCAGGGGGCATCCGCCTCGATCAGGGGCGCATCAGGCTCACGCCCCGTGGGAGATACTACTGGGTGGTCATGATGCGCGAGTTCTTCACCGGCGTCGACAACTTCAGAGATTTAAGCAGAGAGGCGGCCGGCATCACCGCCCGGTAGGAGCCCAGCCCCGTTTCCGTCCCGAAATGCCGTTTGCCGCTGCCGTACTAGGCGGTCTCGGCCTCGAGCTTTTCTATCAGGAAATCGATCTCCCTTTTGACCTTGAGGTTCTGCTTGTACATGGTTTCGATGGTCTCCAGGGAGTGGATGATGGACGAGTGCTTCCGGGAGAATGCATTGCCGATGCTTTGAAGCGACTCACGGGTGTAGCGCCTGCAGAGGAAGATTGCCACCTGCCGGGGATAGACGATCTCTTTTTTCCGGGAGGGGGAGATGATCGTGTCCTTAGGCATGCAGAAGTTCTTGGCCACGAAATTCTGGATATATTCCAAGGTGATACGCTGCTGCTTCTCCAGGGTGCCCTCCAGGAGCTCTTTGGCAAGGTCCAGGGTGATCCGGCGTTTCATGAGCGAACTCATGGCAGTGATGGTCATGACCGCGCTCTCGAGCTCCCTGATGCTGGTGAGCACGCTGCCGCTGATGAACTCCACCACCTCGTCGGGCAGGATGATGCCGTTCTTCTGGGCCTTGTGCCTGACGATTTTGTCCCTGGTGAGCCTGTCGGGCCGTTTGAGGTCGATGACGAGCCCGGCCGAGAACCGGGAGCGGAGCCCCTTGTCGATCTGGGACATGGAGGTGGGCGGGCGGAAACCGGAGAGGACCACCTGCCTGCCCGCGCTGATCAGGTCGTCCAGTACATGGCAGAGCTCCATCTGGGTCTTCTCCTTGTTCTTGAACAGGTGCACGTCGTCGATGAAGAAGATGTCCAAGGACGAAGGCTGGTAGGTCTTTTTGAAGCTCTGCTGGCAGTTGTTGCGCACGCTGTGGACGAAATCCTGGGAAAAGTCCCGGGCGGTCGTATACTTGACCGAGACGCCCGATTTCGACGAGAGCAGCCGGTTGCCGATGGCATGGGCGATATGGCTCTTGCCCAGCCCCACGTCCGAATAGAAGTAGAGCGGGTTGTACTTGTTGATCTCGTTCTCCGTGACCGCCATGGCCGCCTCGTAGGCAAAGGCGTTGCACCTCCCCACCACGAATTCCTCGAAGGTGAAGTTCCCGTTGAGTCCGCTTGCCGGTGAGGGCGCAGAGAGCGACGGGAGCGTCATCTGGACCGGGGGCTCGGAAACCGGCTTTTCCTGCCTGGTCTTTCCTTTCTGCCGCACGCAGAAATGGACGTCGACCGGCTGATTGAGCGTCCCCCGGACACACTGGACAATGTGGTCTTTGTACTGCCTGCTCAGATACTTCTGGGAGAACGCGTTCGGGCAGGATATCAGAATGGTTCCGTCCTCTTCGGTGATATCCATCTGCTCGATGAGCACCCTTTCGGATGCCCCGGGAACCAGCGCAAGGATAGATTCCTTTATAATATCGAAGTGGTCCACTGTAACCTCCCAGGTGGATGGAAAATTCGAACGTATGCGGGGCATATTGGACTCCCGGTTAAAAAACGTCAAACCCGAACCTCTGCAGTTATTCCCATCTGCGTTCACTTCGTGCGGGCGCAAAAACAACGTGTCTTTTCTTCAGGATATGAATGGAAGCCCCGTAACTCCAGCGTCGGGACGGCTCAGGGGAAGGCGGGATATTCACTGGATCCGAGGCAATTATCGACATTTTGTAGAAAACTCGGAACTCGGTTTATCTCCGTCTTTCTCGAAAATTTATCATTTTGGCATATAGGTTGTAATACTGTATTGCAGAATGCCGCCAGCTCACGTCTTTTCGCATGGCGTTTCCGCGGGTTGCGGAAAGGCTTCCCTTCGGGTCCTGGTACAGGTCGCACGCCCGGCGGACGGCGGCCAGGAGGTCCGCGACGGTGGGTCTCTTCACCCTGACGCCGGTGGGGTTGTCCCCCTCTCCGAGGGCCGTGACCGTATCCTTGAGACCGCCCACGCAGGTGACAATGGGTATGGTGCCGTAGCGCATGCTGATCATCTGGTTGAGGCCGCAGGGCTCGAACCGGGAAGGCATGAGGAAGAAATCGGCCCCGGCCTCGATGACATGGGCAAGGGATTCGTCGAACCCAACGATCACACCGAGCCTTCCCGCATGGCCGGCGGAGAGGCTGAGCAGGTCCTGCTCGTGCCGGCGGTCTCCGGTCCCCAAGACCACCACCTGGGCGCCAAGCGAGATGATCTCGTCCATGGCAGAGACCACCAGATCGATACCTTTCTGATCCACCATGCGGCCGATGAGGGCCAGCAGCGGCCCGGATGACTTCTCAAGTGAGAATCGCTCCTGAAGATCGCGCTTGCACGCGGCCTTTCCCGAGAGATCGTCGATGCTGAAGGCTTGCGCGATATGCCCGTCGTGGAGCGGGTCCCACACCCGGATATCGATGCCGTTGACGATCCCGGCGAGCTTGAACGACACGGCCCGCAGCAGCCCGTCGAGGCCCATGCCGAACTCGGGCGTCTGGATCTCGGCGGCATAGGAGGGGCTCACGGTGGTGACCATGTCGGCGAATACGATGCCGGCCTTCATCACGTTGATGTGGCCGTAGAACTCCATGATATCCGGGTGGAACAGCTCGTAGGGCAGAAAGAGCATGGGCCAGAGCGCGGACTCGAACACCCCCTGGTATGCGAGGTTGTGGATTGTATAGCAGGTGGAGAAGTCCGTCAGGCCCAGCGCATGGAGGTATGCCGGGATGAGCGCGGTCTGCCAGTCGTTGCAGTGGATGAGGTCCACGCCTTCGAGGATCGTGGCCAGCTCCACGCAGGCGCGCGAGAAAAAGGCGAACCGCTCGAGGTTGTCGGGGAAGTCTCTGCCCTGGTAGGAGTAGTACCCGTCCCGGTTGAAGTACAGGTCGTTTTCGATAAAATATGTGGGGCCGTGGGAGAAGATCCTCCCCTGAGAGATGCCCTGGCCCGAGAGGAACGAGATGTCGGCAATGTGCTCGAGCGCGATGCCGGATTTCTTGACGGACCGGTAGAGCGGCATGACCACGTCGCACTGCACCCCCTGGCTTCTGAGCTCGTCGGGCAGCGCGGAGCTCACGTCGGCCAGGCCGCCGGTCTTGGCGAAGGGGACCACCTCTGAGGAGCAGAAGAGTACTCTCATGAGGTATAGTAATAACAGAATTCCCCGGCAAGGGTAAGTGGCTCGTGCCGAACGGCCTCCCGGGGGAAAGGGCGGGGGAAAGGGCGGGGGAAAGGGCGGGGGAAAGGGAAGGCCAGAGGCGAGGAGAAGAGAACATTGATTTGATTTTTCGCGGCCGGTTGATTATGGTGGGGTCCATGAACAGGGAAGAATTCCAGAAGGTCCTCAAAGACTTCGAGGTTCAGATCAGGAAGAGGCTGCCCGGCATGATCAACAGCTACCTGGCCAACAGGGGCAACCGGGAGTACGAGGCCGCCTTCAACCATCTCATCGATACGCTCCAGAGGACCCGAAAGGAGCTGCTTAAACACCTGTCCAAGGTGGCGCGCCACGAGCAGAAGCTGCGGTATTTCAATGCCGTCTACAACCTGGACTCGCAGCTCAGGAGCATGGGCAACAAGGACGCCCACCAGAAGCACCTGCGGTTCCGCCGCCGCCGGCTGGCCGCCCCGGTGATCTACGATATCGGCGAGGGGCCGGAGCAGGGGGACCTGCTCAATGTCGCAGAGGAAGGAATCCTGCTCAAGACCGCAGAGAAGGTCTCCGTGGACAGCGAGATCAGGGTCTCGGTCTGCGGGAAGCAGGCCCGGGGCAAGGCCATGTGGTCCCTGGCGGACGAGTCCGGCAATGTGGAGACCGGGGTCAGGTTCCTGGAGGTCTCGGAGGATTTCCTAAAAGAAATCAAGGAGAAGCTGAAAGAGTAGGGCAGGGATGTCACCTGTTCTCTTCACCCTGCTTCGCATTGGACGAAAGCCCCTTGCAGGCCGGGACTTCAAAGGGATTACCGCATTGACACCCGGAAGCAGACGGGAGTATGCCTTCTCACGAGCCATGATATTCGCCATAACCACCCTTGGATGCAAGGTAAACCAGTACGAGAGCCAGCTTCTCAGGGAAGCGCTCGCAGCGCATGGACACCGGGAGCAGCCCTTCGGCCGTCCCGGGGCGGAGCTCTCCATCGTCAACACATGCACGGTGACCCACCGCTCCGACGCCCAGGCCCGGAACCTTCTGCGCAGGGCCCTAGCCCTGGGCGGGCGCGTGGTCGCCACCGGCTGCCAGGCAAAGGTTTACGGGGAGGCGCTCCGAGCCCTGTCGCCGGCCGTCGAGGTAATCCCCTTCGAGGACATCGGACCTGCCCTCAGGGTGCAGGTGCCCTCCCGCATCACCGGCTTCTGCGGCCACAGCCGCGCGTTCGTGAACATCCAGCAGGGGTGCGGCAACTTCTGCACCTACTGCATCGTTCCCCACGCCCGGGGCGTTCCCCGGAGCAGGCCGTGGCAGGAGATCATCGGGGAGATCACCGGGCTGTACGCCGCAGGGTTTCGCGAGGTCGTGCTTTCCGGGATCAACATCGGGCTCTACGAGGGGGGCGTGGCCGCGCTGCTGCGAATGATCCTGAAGGAAACGCCCATGCCCGCGGTGCGCGTCAGCTCGATCGAGCCATGGACCCTCACCGACGAGCTCATCCGCCTGGCCGCGGAAGAACCGCGGGTGTGCAGGCACCTCCACATCCCGGTGCAGAGCGGCTCCGACGCCATACTCTCCCGGATGGGCAGGCCGTACGATGCCCGGTATTTCCGCTCCCTGGTGGAAAAGATCAAGGCGCTCGACCCGGGCGTGAGCATCGGCACCGACGTCCTGGTCGGGTTTCCCGGAGAAGGCGAGAACGAGTTCGGCCAGACCCGCGCATTGCTGGAAGAGGCCGATATCTCCTATCTGCACGTCTTTCCCTACTCGCCCAGGCCGGGCACCCCGGCCGCCGCCTGGGGGGACAGGGTGGACGCCCGCGTCGCAAAGGAGCGGGTGGCCCTGCTCAGGGACCTTTCCCGAAGCAAGCGCGAAGCGTTTGTCCGCTCCCGGGTCGGCAGTGAGGAAGACCTTCTCGTCACCCGTGCCGGAAGGAATTCCTTCCGCGGCGTCACGTCCAACTATATCACGGTCGATGCGGAAGGGAAGGCGCGGGTGAACGACCGCGTCAGGGTGGTTCTGGAAGAGCCCTGCGAGGGATACGTCCGGGGGAGGACCATTGGATAATCTGCTCGTTGTCAGATACCTGCTGGAGACGGCCAGTGCGCTCGAGTACCTGGACGAAAATTCCTTCAAGATCCAGGCGTACCGCAAGGCGGCCCGGTCGATCCTGGAGCTCCCCGTCCCGGTGAGCGAGGTGGTGAAAGAGGGCGGGCTGTCGAGGGTCCCCGGTGTGGGCAAAGGCATTGCCTCGACCATCGAGGCGTGGGTGAGAGACCGCGATTTTTCCACCCTGGAAGAGCTCCGGGCCGGACTGCCCAGGGGGCTCGACGAGCTTCTCAAGGTGCCCGGGATCGGGCTCAAGAGGGTCAGGATACTGCACGGCCGGCTCGGGGTGGAGACCGTGGAGGACCTGATGGAAGCGGCGCAGCAGGGAAGGCTCGCGGGCTTGAGGGTGTTTCCCGGGAAGTTTGTCCAAGGCCTGCCCCGGTTGCTGGAACAGGTGATGAGCTATCGGGGCAAGTATCTCCTGAGCAACGGTCTGGTCCGGGCGGACGAGGTGCTCTCCCGGCTTGCCGCTCAGGGGTTGAAGGCAGAGGTCACCGGGGCGTGCCGGAGGCTCTCGGAGATCATCGAGCAGGTCGAGATCCTGGTGGAGGGCTCGGACCGGGACGGCGAAGCTCTCCGGAGCGCCCTGGACGAGCCTGGATGCGAGCTCAAGGGAGACACCCTGGAGCTGCCGGCCAAGGCGGGAGCGCCCCCGGTGGCGGTGGGCCTGGTGCCTCCTGAGGACCGGGCCGTAAGGCTCCTGACCACCACGGGCTCCGATGCCCACCTCGCCGCACTCAGGGATCATGCATCAAGGATGCAGGTGGAGATCGAGGGAGGCATCACCCTCAAGGGCAGTGAGGTGAGAATCGAGCGCGAGGAGGACATCTATCGCCTCCTGGATCTGCAGTATCTTCCCCCGGAGGTGCGCGAGGGCAGGGATTCGGAGATGGCCCGTGCCCGGGCGCACACCGTGCCCGAGCTCATCTGCTCGACAGATATCCGGGGCACGATCCACAACCACACCGACATGAGCGACGGTGTCTCGGCCCTGGCGGCAATGGTGCGCGGCGCCCGGGAGCGGGGATACCAGTGGATCGGCATCTCGGATCACAGCCAAAGCGCGCACTATGCGGGCGGGCTGAGTGAAGAGGCCGTGGCGCGGCAGCACCGGGAGATCGATGCCCTTGAGGAGGAATCCGGCGACATCACCATCTTCAGGGGCATCGAGTCCGACATCCTCGCCGACGGTTCCCTGGACTATCCGCCCGAGGTGCTCAAAAAATTCGATTTCGTCATCGCCAGCATCCACTCGCACATGGATATGGACGGCCGCAGAATGACCAAGAGAATCGTCAAGGCCCTGCGCAACCCCTTCACGACCATTCTCGGCCACCCCACGGGCAGGCTCCTCCTCTCGCGGGAGCCCTATGCCGTGGATATGGACGCGGTCCTTAAAGAGGCGCTCCTGAACCGGGTGGCCGTGGAGCTCAACGCACATCCGGTGCGGCTCGATCTCGACTGGAGGCTCATGGAGCCGTTCGTGAGCCGGGGCGGGATCATCGCCATCGGACCCGACGCCCACTCGGTGGCCGGTCTCGACGATATGGCCTACGGGGTCATGATCGCCCGGAAGGGCTTCGTGACGAAAGAGTCGTGCCTGAATACCCGGGACGCCCGGGACGTGAGGGAATGGTTCGGAAAAGCATGATGATCGAATGCCGCAATGTCTCGTACCGCTATGATGTTCCCGGCTCCGGATGGGCCCTGTGCGATGTGAGCTTCACGCTGGACCAGGGAGAGAAGGTCGCGGTGATCGGTCCGGCGGGCTCGGGCAAGACCACGCTGATCCAGCTCATCGATGCGCTGATCCTCCCGGTTCAAGGCGATATCCTCTACGACGGGGAGAGTGTCCTGTCCCTGTCCAAGGCGAGAAAGCTCACTTCCGTCCGGAGGCGCATCGGGGTCCTGTTCCAGTTCCCGGAGCACCAGTTCTTCCATGAAACCGCGTATGACGAGCTCACCTTTGCCCTGAGGAATTTTTTCGATCTCGATGAGGAAGAGATCGAGCGCCGGGCCCGGGAGGTGGCCGGAAGGTTCCAGCTGGATATCGGCGTGCTCGGGCAGGTCTCTCCCTTTTGCCTGAGCTCGGGCGAGAAAAGGAAGCTCGCCCTGGCCTCGGCCCTGCTCTCCTCGCCTGAAGTGCTGATTCTCGACGAGCCCACGGCCGGGATGGACGCCTCGGGGAGGAGGGAGCTCACCCGGCTCATCGCGGGCCTGAAGGACGTGACCATCATCCTGGTCACCCATAACCTGGAGGACTTTCTGGGGATCGTGGACCGGTGCATCATTCTCTCTGAAGCCCGGTTGGTCGCGGATATCCGGAAGGATCAGCTTAGATGCCGCCTGGATGCGTTCACGTCCGCGGGCATCGTGCCGCCCCTGGTGCTGCGCGTCCAGAACTGGCTGGCAGAGGAGGGCGTGAACCTTCCTTTCACGGTGTTCGACGTGGAGCAGCTCATCGGGCTGCTGAGGCGGACGGGATAGCCCGAGCCTTTTCCTCTTCCGTTAAGCGGGGATACTTCGCTCTGAACCCGGGAATCCTCACGCCTGCGTAAGGCTGTTGCGTATTGACTAATGGATGACGCGGTCTTAATGTATTCTATAGGAGGAAGAGCCATGCCAGGTTTCGTGGAGATGAAGGTCGCCGGAATAGCCCTGGACCCCACCAACAATGCCCCCATCGTTGTCCTGCGGGATACCGAAGGCAAGTTCGTGCTCCCCATCTGGATCGGCATCATGGAGGCGAGCGCCATCGCCGCGTCGCTCGAGGGCATCCGCTATTCCCGGCCCATGACTCATGACCTCTTCAAGTCCGTGATAGAAACACTCGGCGTGCAGGTGGAAAAGATCGAGGTGGTGGATATCCGGGACAATGTTTTCTATGCCCTGATCACCTTGGACGACAACGGGAACAAGGTCACGGTCGACGCCAGGCCTTCCGACGCCATCGCCATCGCCTTGAGGCTCGACTGCGCCATATTCGTGGCGGATCACGTGGTGAAAGACGCAATCCGGGTGGAGACCAACAAGGAGACGGGCGGCAAGGTCATCGTAGGCTTTGAACAGGACCAGGAAAAGCTCAAGGAGATCCTGGAGAAGATGAGCCCGGAAGATTTCGGAAAGTTCAAGGCCTGATTCCTCTCTGTCTTAGCTGCATTGCACGGGAGAAGAAAAGTGTGTGCCCGTCCTCCGGCGAGAGGCGGGGGCGAACCCTTCCGATCCTGCATCCCCGGCCAAGGAAACAGCGCCTCCATTTTCACAGTAAAACAGCCTAGTTTCCGGTAAAGACCTGAAAAACGGGTTTTATTGTTGATACAAGGCAACTCATTGTGTATCTTTACAAGGAGATATGGGCTCCCGGGGCACATCACAGACCAGCGCGAAACGGATCAGCAAGGCCATATTCCAGACCATGGTGGAAAAGGCCGGTGACGGGATCTTTGTCTATCAGGGCAGCCGGTTTTTCTATGTGAATCCCGCCTTTGAAAAGATGCTGGGCTACAGTGCCGGAGAGCTGGAGGGTATGAGCTGGCACGACGTGGTACATCCGGACTCCCTGGAGATGGTGGAGCAGCGCTATGCACACCGGCTCCGGGGAGACGACGTTCCCTCCCGGTACGAGGTGGCCTTTGTCACACGGCGGTCCCAGAGCCGGATCATATCCCTTTCCCCCTCGGTCATTCTGCTGGGCGGTGAGCCGGCAACCCTGAACATTGCGCGGGACATCACCGAGCGCAGGCAGATGGAGGAATATCTCACCTCGTATAATGAGTTCCTCAAAGGACTCATCGAGAACTCGAGCGATGCGATCATCGCATCGGATCTCATGGGGAATGCGCTGATATTCAACAAGGCGGCTGAGGAGATCACCGGATACTCGGCTGCGGAGATGCTCTCGCGCAAGATCAATATCGACGATTTCATGGGCAGGGGCGAGCGCCGGCGGATCCTCTCGCTGCTGGATCAGGGCACCCAGGAGAAGCCTTACCGGCTGGTCGCGGAGGAGACCACGCTCTATGTCAAGGGCGGGGCGCTCATCCCCATCTCGCTCTCGGCCTCCTATGTCTATCAGGCCGGCAGGCCCATTGCGGGCATCAGCATCTTCCGCGATCTGAGGCCATTTCAGGAGGTGCAGGAGAGACTCAAGGCCTCCGAGGAAAAATATCGGATTCTGGTAGAGAATGCCAAGGACGGCATTTTCGTCTACCAGGACCATTTCTTCAAGTACACCAATCCGCGGTTCCGTGAGCTCATGGGCTACACCAGCGAGGAGCTGAGCTCCATGGGGTTTCGCGACCTGGTGAGGCCCGAGCTCGCGGAGCTCATCGAGTCGCGGTACGATAAGAGAATCAGAGGCGACGCGGTGCCCGAGGAGTACGAGATCGCCCTGCGGTCCAAGGACGGCACGTGGCGGGCCTTCGAGATCTCCCCTTCCATCATCCGGTTCGAAAAGCGGCCCGCCACGCAGAACATCATCCGCGACATCACGCAGAGGCGCATGCAGCAGAAGGCCCTGCGTGCCTCGGAAACCAAGTATCGGGCCACCGTGGAGCACACCGGCACGGCCATCATGCTCCTGGAGGAAAACCGCATCGTCTCCCTGGTCAACCGGCAGTTCGAAAGGCTCACGGGCTTCAGCCGAGAGGAGATCGAAGGCAAGGTTCCCTTCACGAAGATCGTCCATCCCGACGACCGGGAACGCATGGTGGGCTATCACAGGGCCCGCAGGGAGGGGAAGAAGGGCATACCCTCCGAATACGAGTTCAGGGTCGTGGATAAATCGGGCAGGGTCAGGGACGCCTTCCTCACCATCGGCCTGATTCCGGGGACCAGGCAGAGCATCGTCTCCATCATGGACATCACGGAGAAGAAGAGCATGGAGCGGGAGCTGGAGCAGGCCCGGAAGATGGCGGCCCTGGGGGAGATGTCGGCCCACGTCGCCCATGAGGTGAGAAACCCGCTCCAGAAGATCAAGACCGGGATGGAGCTCCTCCGCAATTCCCGTCCCCTGGAGGAGCGGCAGATGAAGATCCTCCAGGGGGTGACGAGCGGCATCGACACCCTGGAGAAGTTCGTGACCCAGATCCTCGAATGGACGCGCTCCGGCAAGGCGAACTTCAAGAGCTACAGCATCAGCAACATCATTGAAGGCCTCCTGTTCAACCGCGCCGACCAGTGTGCGGACCAGGGGGTCGAGGTGAGAACCTCATTCGATTCAGAGCACGATCGGATCATGGTGGATGGGACCCAGATACGGCAGCTCATCGAAAACCTCATCGACAATGCCCTGGACGCCATGCCCGAGGGGGGGATGCTCACGGTCTCCACCTCCCTGGCGCCGGGTCGTGTCTTCAAGGGCCGCAACCATGAATTCGTCTCGGACGCCATGGAGATACGCGTGGCGGATAACGGATGCGGCATGGAAGAGCACGACATGCAGCAGATCTTTCAACCGTTCATTACCAGGAAGGCCCGGGGCACCGGGCTCGGGCTGGCGCTCGTGCGGAAGATCGTGGACATGCATCACGGCGAGGTCGCCGTATCGAGCAGTCCGGGCAAGGGCTCCTGTTTCGTTGTTTTCGTTCCCGTGGATCAACCGGCGGTCGAAAACCCAGTCGCCGGTAGTGGTGAGGACCTGCAATGAGAAAAGACAATCCGTCCATGCCGGAAGAAAGAGACCGCGACAGCTGGGGGAAGAAGAGGATCCTGCTCGTCGACGACGAACAGGTTTTTCTGGAACAGCTCAAAGACGCGCTTCTGTCCTCGAGCCTCGATCTGGTGATCGAAACCGCCAGCGACGGGCTGGATGCGCTGAAAAAGCTGAGCGTCACGCCTCAGGACATCGTGATCACGGACATCCGGATGCCCCGGATGGACGGATACGCCCTGCTCAAGGAGATCCAGAAACGCTACCCCTCCACCTATGTGGTGGTCATCACCGCCTTCGGATCGGTCTCCGGCGCCGTTGAGGCCATGAAGTACGGCGCCAGCGATTTTCTGGAAAAGCCCTTCAACATGAACACCCTGGAGCTCTCCCTGACCAAGATCATCCGTCAACAGGAGATCCTTCGCGAGAACATCGAGCTCAAGGGGCGCATCTCCCAGTATGCCGAAGGCCTGGATCAGCTCGTGGGCTCGAATGCGAAGATGCAGAAACTCTACGACCAGATCATCACCGCGGCCGACACCAGCCTCACCGTGCTCATCCTGGGGGAGACCGGAACGGGCAAGGAGCTCGTGGCCCGGTCCATCCATTCCCGCAGCGACCGGAGGTCGAAGCCGTTCGTGACCATCAACTGCGCGGCCGTGCCGGAGAACCTCCTGGAGTCGGAGTTTTTCGGGCACGAGAAGGGCGCCTTCAGCGGCGCCGTCACCCAGCGCATCGGAAAGTTCGAGAAGGCCCACACCGGCACCCTGTTCCTGGATGAGATCGGCGACATCCCGCTGGACCTCCAGGCAAAGATCTTGCGGGTCCTGGAAGACGGCAAGATCACCCGCCTGGGAAGCAACCGGGAGATCGATCTGGATTTCCGGGTCATCTGCGCCACGAACCGCCCCATTCAGAGCATGATCAAGAAGGAGCTCTTCCGCGAGGACCTCTTCTATCGCATCAGCGTCCTTCCCATCATTATCCCGCCGCTCAGGGAGCGCAAGGACGACATCTCGCTTCTGGTGAGACATTTTATCGAAAAGCACGGGGAGAAGTTCAACTCCCCGGTCAGGGGGGTGTCGCGGGAGGCCATGAATCAGCTCCTGGCCTATTCGTGGCCCGGCAATGTCCGGGAGATGGAGAACGTGGTCCAGCGCGCCATGGTCTCCTGCCGCTCCGAACGGATCGAGCACTTCCCGGATCTGGGGAAAGACCTTCACGAGGCGGCAACGGGCCCGGCCGAGGAAGCGGCGGACGATCCCACCATCTGGGTGGACGCAGGCGAAGGGGCCGGGTACCACGCCATCAAGCAGAATCTCATCGAGCAGTTCGAGCGCCGGTATTTCGAGCACCTCCTGAAGAAGCACCGCGGGGTCATCGCCGAGGCTGCGCGGGAATCGGGGCTGAACTACAAGACATTCTATCTCAAGGCGGAAAAGTATAACCTCACCAGGAAGAGGGCCCGTGAAGGTTAGGGAAGTATCCCCGAAGGCGGATCCCCGGAACCTCGTTGATTTTTGCCGGCAGCCTGTATACACTCGAGATTCGCTCTGCAGGACTTCCAGCCATCGGCGTACGCCCGGGAGACGATAAGTGGAAATTTCGAGCAGAAGAACGATCGTTCTCGTGGTGGCGTCTCTCTCGTCGTTCCTGACGCCGTTTTTGGGTTCCTCGGTCAACATCGCGCTGCCCGCAATCGGGGATGCGTTCTCCATGGATGCCCTCATGCTCAACTGGGTCTCCACCTCCTATCTCTTCGCATCGGCCGTCTTTCTCCTGCCCTTCGGCAGGATGGCGGACATCTACGGGAGAAGGCTGGTCTTTGCCTGGGGCGTCGCGATCCTTACCCTGGGCTCGTTTCTCGTCGTCCTGAGCCCTTCAGCCGGCTTCGTTATCGGGTTTCGCGTCATGCAGGGGCTCGGAAGCTCCATGATATTCGGCACCGGGGTGGCCATCCTCACCTCGGTCTATCCGCCGGAAGAACGCGGAAGGGCGCTGGGGATCAACGTGGCAGCGGTCTATCTGGGGCTCTCCCTGGGGCCGTTCCTGGGCGGGATCATGACCGAGCATCTGGGGTGGGAGAGCATCTTTCTGGCGGTCGTCCCCATCGGACTGGCGGTCCTGGCCCTGACAATCCTGTGCGTGAGGGAGGAACGGGGAGGCGAGGGCGGCACCATCGACATCCCCGGGTCTGTGGTCTACTCGGGTTCTCTGGTCGCCCTCATGTACGGGTTTTCCCGCATCCAGGAGGCACCCGGGATGGTACTGGTGCTCGCAGGCATCGCGGGCATGCTCGTATTCCTCGCGTGGGAAAAAAGGGCGCGGCATCCCCTGCTGAAAATCGGCCTGATCACCCGGAACCGCCAGTTCGCCATGTCGAATCTGGCCGCCTTCATCCATTACAGCGCCACCTTTGCCCTCACCTTCCTCATGAGCCTCTACCTCCAGTACATCAAGGGCATGAGCCCCCAGCAGGCAGGCCTGATCCTGGTATCCCAGCCTCTGGTCATGACGCTCTTCTCCCCTCTGGCGGGCAGGCTCTCCGACCGGATTGCGCCGCGGGTGCTCGCCTCGGTGGGCATGGCCGTCACCAGCCTGGGGCTCTTTCTGCTGGTGTTTCTCACCGACAGGGCAGGTACGGCGCAGATACTCGTGCCCCTCCTGATCATCGGCCTGGGGTTCGCGTTTTTCTCCTCCCCCAACACCAATGCGGTAATGGGCGCGGTGGACAGGAGAATGTACGGCCTTGCCGGCGGGTTCATCTCCACCATGCGGGTAACGGGGCAGGCCATGAGCATGGGGATCGTGCTCATGCTCTTCGCCCTTTTCATCGGGGCCAACGCCATCACGCCCGAGCTCCATCCCGCCTTCATGCAGAGCATGAGGATCGGATTCATCATCTTCTCTTTGCTGTGCGGCCTGGGCATCTTTGCCTCGCTGGCCCGGGGAGCGAATCGCGGGCAGGCGGCGGATTCTCCCCGGCAGCGGAGCTGAGCCGGCTTAGGGGGCGTCTGCTTGAAAAAATTTGCGGTTGATCCGGGTCCGGGATATTTCTATTCTCTATCCGGACGTTAACAAATGCCGGGTTATGGAGGAATGTGCCGTGAAGCTGAAAGATCTGGTTTATGTGAGAACAGGCAAGCCCGCCTTCGGTGATGCCCTGGCGGTCATCGACATGCAGAACGATTTCATCCCCGGGGGGGCGCTGGCCGTGCAGGAGGGAGACGCCATCATCGAGGGGATCAACCGGGTGATGGGGCTCTTCAACCGATCCGACCTCCCTGCGGTGCTGACCCAGGACTGGCATCCCGCAGATCATCGCTCCTTTGCCTCGGCTCACCCGGGAATGAGTCCCTATGACCCCTTCGAGGCACAAGGAATCGGCCCGGTCCTCTGGCCCGACCACTGCGTGCAGGGGAGTCACGGGGCGGGCTTTCACAAGGATCTGGAAACCCGCTATGCCCATGCCGTGATCCGCAAGGGCTATCACCGGGATATCGACAGCTATTCGGGGTTTCTGGAAAACGACGGCAAAACCCGGACAGGCCTGGACGGTTATCTCAGGGACCGGGGCACGAGGAGGCTCTTCGTCTGCGGCCTCGCCCTGGACTACTGTGTTTTCTTCACCGCGTCCCACGGCCGCGACCTGGGGTATGAGGTCTGTGTCATCGCCGACCTGGCCAGGCCGGTGGGCTCGCCTCCGGACAGTCTTTCCAGCGCCCTGGACACCATGTCGGGCAAAGGGGTCCGCTTTGTCCGCTCAGGCGATCTCCTGCCGGGCTAGGCGCTGTAAACAAACCGACGATTCGCAGACATACCGAGCTTAGAGCAGTCTTGTCACCAGAGGCGCAGCCGGAGTATCAAGGCCGCCCGTCAATCAATCCATGACTCCCATGTAGTACTAGTGGACTGCCAGGGATTTCTCCGTGAATTCCACCTGCTGGGTGAGCTTGTTGATGTCGAGGATCAGCGCGACGGTGCCGTCTCCCATGATGGTGGCCCCGGACACGCCGTCCACGTGCCTGAGGAACTTGCCCAGGTTCTTGATCACGGTCTGGTGCTGGCCCACGACCTTGTCCACCACGAAACCGATCCGGCGCTCGCCGATCTCGGTGACCACCACCTGCTCGATGGCCGGATTGTCGCCGTCGAGCGAGAAGACTTCCCGCAAGGGAATATAGGGCACAATCTCGTCCCGGACCCGGGCCAGGTTTCTGCCGTGGGCGTGCCGCCGGTCGTCGGCGCTGAGCTCCACGCACTCCACCACGGCATTGAGCGGCATGACGAAGTATTCGTCGGATATGGTCACCAGCAGGCCGTCGATGATGGCAAGGGTGAGCGGCAGCTTCAAAGTTATGGTCGTGCCTTTGTCTTTTGCGGATGCGATCTCCACGGTGCCTCCGAATGCCTCGATGCTGCTGGTCACCACGTCCATTCCCACACCCCTTCCCGAGACCTTGGATACACTCCGGGCGGTCGAGAAGCCGGGTGCGAGGATGAGCTCGAAGATCTCCTTTTCGCTCAAATTTGCATCAGGGCTGATGAGACCTTTTTCCATGGCCTTGGCCCGGATGGCCTCGGTGTCGAGGCCGGCCCCGTCATCGCTCACCGAGATGAGCACATGGGCACCGGAATGCTCGGCGGTCAGGCGGATGGTCCCTTCCGCCGGTTTTCCCGCAGCCGCCCTTTTCTCAGGCGATTCGATGCCGTGGTCGATGCTGTTGCGGATGAGGTGGACCAGGGGGTCGCCGAGCCGGTCGATCACGGTCTTGTCGAGCTCGGTTTCCTCGCCTGAGGTGGTGAAATCAACCTCCTTGCCCAGCTCCGTGGAAAGGTCCCGCACCAGGCGCTTGAACTTGGCGAAGGTGGTCCCGATAGGGAGCATGCGGATGCCCATGGCATTGTCCCTGAGCTCGGCGGTCAGGCGCTCCACCTCTTCGGAAACCAGGGTGAGATCGGTGTCGTTTCTCTGGACGGAAAGCTGGGTGAGCCTCGCCTGTACGGTGACCAGCTCGCCCACCAGGTTCACCAGGGAGTCGAGCTTGTGGGAGGCCACCCGGATGCTGGATGCGGCATCTCCGGACAGATTGCCCATGCGTTTTTTGCGCAGATTGCGCACGTGCTCCTGCTCCACCAGGGCGGACTGCACCTCGGAACGGCGGGCCTTGCCCGATTCCACGAGCAGCTCGCCGATCCTCTTCTGCCTGCCCAGGATGCTCTCCAGGTCGCTCAGGCTGATGTCTCCCCGGTCGAAGAGGATCTCGCCGATCTTCTTGTACTCCTCGTGATCGATCTCACTGTAGTCGTCGATCTTGGTCACCTCGACGTCGCTGATGTGCTCCACGAAGATGAACACATCGCGGATGGCGTCGGCATCCTTGTCCGTGGTGAGGATGATGTCCCAGTAGGTGTAGCATGCCTCGGGGTCCAGCTCCTTCAACCCGGGAAGCTCTTTGAGGTGGCAGATGACGTGCGCGTGGCCGAGCCCCCTGATCTCGTTCAGCAGGGGGATGGGGTTGGTTCCGTTCTGGAACAGCTCGCGATGGGGCTTGAAACGGATGCGGTAGGTGGTTTCCGCCTTCAGGTCGTCCGCCTGCTCCCCACCGGAGTCTGCCGGGCGGGAATCGTCCTGTTCCGGGGCGGTGCCTTCCATGGAGGAGATGAGCTTCTTGAACGAGGCGGTGATCTCCTCGGCAAGAGTGGCGTCCGCCTCCTCTCCCCCCTGAGACGCATTCAGCATGACCTTGATCTGGTCGCAGGACCGCAAGGTCAGGCTGATAAGCTCTTCGTCGACGGAAAGCTTTTCCTCGCGGATGAGGTCGTAAACCGTCTCGATAGTGTGGGTGAACGATGCGATGTCATCGAAGCCGAACATGGCCCCGGATCCCTTGATGGTGTGCATGGCCCGGAAAATCCGGTTCACGGTATCCAGGTCGCCCGGCTGCTGCTCCAACTCGATGAGTGCCTCCTCGAGATCGGCCAGCAGCTCGAATGCCTCTTCACGGTAGAGCTGTTTCTGTGCGTCCATATGCATATCTCCTGAAAAATCAGAACTCGTCTCGTGTCTCCTTGAAGTTATCCGAGCAGCCTTTTCACCACGGCGATAAGCTGCTCGGGCTTGAAGGGCTTCACGATCCAGCCGGTCGCGCCCGCCTGTCTGCCCGAATCCTTCTTGTCCTGATGGGACTCGGTGGTGAGCATGACGATGGGCGTGAATTTGTATGAAGGGTTGGTGCGCAAGGCTTGGATGAGCTCGATCCCGTTCATGTTGGGCATGTGCAGGTCCGTGATCACCATGCTGACTCTTCCTGAGCCGATCTTGGACAACGCATCTTTGCCGTCGGCGGCCTCGATCACCTCATACCCTTCTTTTTTGAGGGTAAAGGAGACCATCTGCCGGATGCTGGCCGAATCGTCCACGGTCAATATCTTCTTACTCATGGCCTTCTCCCATCTTCCACGGGCACTCCGGGGTGCAGGGCGAGTCGCATGCATCCGGGCTGATGGCCAGGGCCTCCAGCGCGGTATGGATTCCTGCGGGGATTTCTCCGGCAAGGGGCATTTTCCGGTTCGCCTGGTGAAAAGAACAGTGTGCCGAGCAGAGCACCTGCACGCACGCCAGATCGACCGACTCCACCGCGCTCATGTCCATCTCAAGGGGTTCTGCCGTCTCCAGGGCCTGAAGAAGGACGTGTTTCAGTTCCGATGCCGTTTCGATGGTGAGCGCCCCTTCCAGTCTCAGGGTTCTGCCCCTTCCTCCTGCCTTGTTCTGCCAAGTGATATTTCCCATCACAGATCTCCTTTGCGAGCCTCTGCCCTTTTCTTGCCCGTATTAAAACAACTCCACATTATCGCCCAGATCTCCGCCGGCCGGGCGTTCCGGGCTGACATGCACCCTTTCGGTTTTCCGCTCCATGTGCTTGAAATGGACGTCCCGCTCGCTCTTCATGGTGTAGCGCCCGTCCAGGGCCTTGAGGTAGGTTTCGGCGGCGGACCTGTCGTGATCGGGGAAGGCGGCTGCGATGCCGTCCGCGACCTGTCCGAGGCGTTCCCGGGCTTCGGTCAGGGCCTCGTTCACCTCCTGGTGCACCGTGATCTCGCGGATCATGGAGGTGATGTCCCGCGCGAGTGTGTCGCCCTGGCCGTTCATGTCCGCGACAGCGGCCATGACCCGGGTGTTTACCTCGTGGAGCGAGGCGATGATGGACCTGAGGCTGTTCATAAGCCTTTCCACCTGTCCCTGCTGGTCTTCCTGTATCGCCTCCAGGTCTTGGTCAAAGGATTGGGCCGCTTCTCCCACCTCGGCCAGGGTGTTCGAGAGCGCGAGGGTATCCGAACGCGAATTTTTCGAAAGCTCGTAAATGCTGCCCGAGATGGTGTCCAGGGCGGCGCCCTCGCTTCCGATATGGGCCGCTTTGATCCGGGCGTTCAGGGCGATGAGCTGGAGATTCAGGCCCAGGTCTTCGATCTCTTTGACAAAATGCGACATCTCCGAGACCATGTCGCTGACCGATCTGATGGTGGAGGTCAGGCGCGATTGTTCCGAGATATCCTGATCAAGGGCGGTAAGAACCGACGAGATGCCCGAGTCGATCTCCTCCATGAAGCTGATGCCCTCGTAGTCCGACGCCCAGGCAACGGCATTGGCTTCGCGCATGATCTCATTCACGTTCCGGGCTATGCTTCCCAGGTTGGCCAGGATGTCCTCCACCGCGCTGAAAAACTCGTCCTGAGACTGGGAAAGCTGAAGGGTCTGGAGAGCACAGATCTCCGCCGAGATGCCTGCGAGCTGCGGCAGAGGTTTCTCCCCTGCCTCCATATCAGCGGTGATGCCTTCGAGGGCCTCTCTGACATGACCGATCTGCTGCCGGGTGATATCGTGGAACTGCAGGCCCGACACGATTTCTTCGATGTTTCCGGTGATCTCTCCGGTGCTCCGTGCGATGCGATGTGCACTGCTGGTCGCTTTTTCGGTTCTCGTGCTCAGGATCGCGTGGTTCGATTCGATGTGCTGGAGCATCATCCCGGTCTGCGTTCTCTGGGCCTTCTGAGAGGCAGACATGTCCGAGAGGGTTTTGCTGATGGTGACCAGGAGGGTGTCGGTCTTTCTCTTCATCTCGATGGATTTTTCCCTGACGCTCTCCGAGAGGTTCTTCACGTCGTCGGTGAGCGAGCTGAACCCGGTATCACTGGTGAAGAGGTGAACGTTTTCCACCCGGGTGAAGAATCCCAGCATTCGCAGGTTGAGCACAAGGAGCTTGAAATCCTCCAGAGACGAAGACACGGACCGCAGGGTGTCGTAATACTGCCTGAGCACCTGCGAGGTCCTTTCGGAATGATTCCGGGACGTGTCCAGGTGGCGCCGAAGTTCCTCGATGATATCCATGAGCGAGCCGACTGACTGGTGAAATTCCTCGCCGGTCATGAGGCCCAGTACCCGGGAGGCCGTCTCGGCCATTTCCGTGGACCGCTGGTGAAAATCCTGGAGCTTCTCCCCGATCTGGAGAAAGTCCTGCTCGGTTTTGGTCTCGAGCGTGCTCAGACTCTCCGAGACCCTCGAGAGTGTCCTGATCCAGGAGCCTGCCGCTGCCTTGCCGGAGCGGTCTTTTGCATCTCCGCCGTCAGTGTGATCGCTTCTGATGAACCTGGTGAGTTGTCTTTTTTTCATTTCCTCTATCCGATCGTTATGGTTGTGTTGTATGCCTTCATGATCTCCCGGTGTATGGCCTGGAGCGGCAGCACCTTCTGCACGCCCCCCATCCTGACGGCCTCTGCGGGCATCCCGAACACGATGCAGGAGCTCTCGTCCTGTGCGATGGTGTACGCCCCCGATTCCCTGAGCTCCAGCATGCCGCGCGCGCCGTCGTCCCCCATGCCGGTCATGATCACGCCGATGGCGTTTCTGCCGGCATATCGCGCCGCCGAGCGGAACAGGACGTCCACCGACGGCCGGTGGCGGCAGACCAAGGGGCCGTCCTTGATCTCCACATAGTACCGGGCGCCGCTCCTCTTGAGCAGGAGGTGCCTGTTCCCCGGGGCGATCAGCGCGTGTCCGGGGAGAACCGTGTCGTTGTGGGACGCCTCTCTGACCGTAATGCGGCACAGTCCGTCCAGCCTCTGGGAGAACGCCTTGGTGAACCCCTCGGGCATGTGCTGGACGATTGCGATGCCCGGGCAGTTTTCGGGAAGGGCCTCCAGGAACACCCGCAGCGCCTCGGTCCCTCCTGTGGATGCACCAATCACCACGACCTTCTCCGTGGTCTGAAGCTGCGAGTCAGGCCTGGCAGGGGGAATGACGGCGTCCGCGCTGAGCTTGGGCGTCGCCAGGGAGTGGTCGGGCGTCTTCTTTCTTGCCCGGGTTCTCGATGCGGCCACCACCACGTCGCAGATGAGCGTGGTCGATTCCTGCAGCATCTGCTTGGTCCCCAGCGACGGCTTGTGAATCACCTCGACGGCCCCGAAATCCAGTGCCTTCATGGCCGTCTCCGTGCCCTTGCCCGCGAGCGACGAACAGATCACCACCGGTATGGGGTGCTGGTCCATGATCTTCTTCAGGAAGGTGAGCCCGTCCATCTTCGGCATCTCCACGTCCAGGGTGATTACGTCGGGCACCTCGGCTCGCATTTTCTCCGCAGCCGCGTACGGGTCGGACGCCACCCCCATGACCTCGATCCTCGGGTCGGAAGAGAGTATCTCCTGGAGCGTCTGGCGCACCAGGGCGGAATCGTCGACAATGAGCACCCGTATCTTCTTCATTTCCTTTCCCCGCAGTCGATCTGTGATGTCTGGGTCTTGATGATGAACTTGGCGAGAACATCGCCGGTCAGGGTGTTGAAAATGAGCTTGCGCCCCCGGTTTCCTCCCACGTTCCAGGCCTTCAGCGGGATCCGGTGCCTCTTGAGGAAGGCCAGGGCCGCATCTACGTTCCTCTTTCCGATGTTCATGTCCTCACTGAGAGGGCGTGTGTCCTGGAACATGGCCGCCCCGCCGAACATCTTCACCTCGATGTCGCGCATCCTGATCCCCTTGCCGGTGTACTGTTCGATCATCCACTGCAGGGAAGAGTCCACGTACTGGAACGCCCCGTCCTTCTTCCCGTCCCTGCCCTGGGCGATACTGGGCATGACCGCGTGGCAGATTACGCTCATCCTTGTCGCCCGGTGGTGCATGGTGATGGACAGGCATGAGCCCAGAACCGTGGTGACGAGCGAGGGATCGAGGGTGAGATGGATCTCGCCCGGTTTCAGGTAGCAGGTCTTGATTCCGGGCTCGGCCGCACGGATCACGATGGGATCCTCCTTGACACCGTGTTGGCCACCGGCATCAGGGGAACCCTCATGCCGTTGATGGTCTCCGAATGGCCGGTGAAGAGGTACCCGCCCGGGTGAAGGTGCCCGCAGATCCGGTTGATCACGGTCTCCTGGGTGGGGCGGTCGAAGTAGATGAGCACGTTGCGGCAGAAGATGACGTCCATCTTCTCGCGCATGCCGAAATCCTCGGCCATGAAGTTGAGCCGGCGGAACTTCACGTGGGCCCTGAGCTCGGGTACGATGCGAATCAGCCCCTTGCTCCGGTCCCTGCTTCTCATGAGATAGTTGCGCTTGAATTCAAGGGGAATGTTTTCCGCGCGCTCCTCGTCATAGATGCCGTCCCGGGCGGTCTGCAGCACCCGGGTGGAGATGTCGGTGCCCAAGACCTGGAAGGAGAACCCCTGTGCCCTGCGGGAAAACTGGTCGAGCACCATGGCCAAAGTATACGGCTCTTCACCGGATGAACAGGCCGCAGACCATACCATGAACGGCCTTCTGATTCCCGCGCCCCTGGTCTGAATGAGCTCGGGCACCACGTTTTCGATGAGATATTCGAAGTGCTGGGCCTCGCGGAAGAACTCGGTCTTGTTGGTGGTGACCACGTCGATCATGTGCACAAGTTCGCTGGCAATGCCTTCGGGGCTGAACAGGTAGCTGCAGTACTCGTCGTAGGAGCCCAGGCCGATCGATCTGAGGCGTTTCTGGAGCCTGGCCTCCAGCATGGTCTTTTTCGTCAGCGGCATCTTGATCCCGCTTTCCCGGTAGATGAATTCGCTCAGGCGCGAAAACAGATCCTGCGACATGCTGGCGCGCGGAAAGGTGGTTGTGCTTGCTTGCGTCGTTCCCATCTGCCTTGAAGCCTTCTCTTTTCTTTGTCTCTTCAATACGCCGGCCGGCCGTTACAAGACACGGCCGGCCGGCGGTAAAGGGGGCTGATTTATCCCGGAATCTCCGGTGAACAGATCTCCCGGAGCTCCTCCTGACGGCCGCAGGCGGCCGCACCCGGTGATGACTGGCTGACGAGCGAGAGCTCGTCTGCGGAGAACACCTTGTCGATGTCGAGGATCATGATGAACTCATCATCGCGTTTGCCCATGCCCCTTAAGAACTCAGTGTTGAGCCGGGTGCCGATCTTGGGCGCAGGCTCGATGTGCTCGGGCTCGATTTCCATGACCTCGTGCACCGAGTCGGCCAGTGCGCCCAGAGTGGTCATGTCGCCGTCCACGTCGATTTCGCAGATGATGATCCGGGTATTGACGGTTTTATCCGTGTTCCCGATGCCGAACTTGTCCTTGAGGTCCACCACCGGCACCACGGTGCCCCGCAGGTTGATCACGCCTCGCATGAAGGGCGGCGACTGGGGCACCTTGGTGATCCGCGTGAAGTCCAGCACCTCTCTGACCCGGGTGATCTCCAGTGCGAATTCCTCCTCGTCGAGGTGGAACGAGAGATACTGGGTTGTCTCGGTTATTCCTTGTACGCTCATGACTTTCTCCTCGTCTCTTCAGTAACGCTCGAACTCGCTGTCCTTGGAGTCACCCTTGCTATCGGCATCGTCCAGGCTGATGTTTACACCCGAGGGCCGTACCCCGTGAGAAGAGCCGGAGGGTATCTTCGGCACATTGTGCTGAGCGGGGTGAGATACCTTGATCTTTCCATTGGCCGGGTTCTTCGGTGTTCCCGAAGTCCCCTGGGTCCGGGCCGCCTTCCTCGTGCCGGTATCGCCGACCTTGAAGAACGCGATGGTGTCCTGGAGCTGGAGGGCCTGCGAGGAGAGCTCTTCAGCGGTGGACGACATCTCTTCGGATGCCGAGGCGTTCTGCTGGACGACCTGGTTGAGCTGCTGGATGGCGGAGTTGATCTGGTCGGCC
>JAHDKO010000027.1 GCA_018436855.1 Deltaproteobacteria bacterium
CAGGCAAGATAAGAAATCTCATGGGCGATACCTCAATCGTTCCTGTTTTTCAACAACACCTTGCGCATCCTGGCTAGGCCATCGATGCTGCCCCGATCTCGGGAAAATGGTATGGACCTCCGCGTTGCTTGCATCCCCCTCTACATCAAGGGCGGTTCGGATCTTTCCCGGCATGTAAGAAAAGAATACTCGGCTTATAGAGAGATGACGTCGCCTCATATATCTGGCTCAGGTTCTTTCCGGATTCATCCGTGAACAGCCATGCCGGTTTGGGAAAAAGACCCTCAGAAAGGAACGGAATACGCAAAATAGCGAGAAATGTGAACCCGTCCCCGATTGATGCATATTTTAAAGACCCGCTCTTTGTGATATAGGGGGAGCGTTTGAGATGATTTATACTACCCAGAACCGGAGAAAAACATGGAAGATGCTTCAGGCAGCAGAAAGAACACCCGGCAGAGCCTTCAGAACGATACCGGAGCCGACGGCTCATCTGCCAGACCCACGGATTTCATCCGCGCCATCATCAATGAGGATCTGAAATCCGGCAGGTTCGCCGCCAGGGTCCACACCCGGTTCCCCCCCGAGCCGAACGGGTACCTGCACATCGGCCACGCCAAGTCCATCTGCCTCAACTTCAACATCGCGGCAGACTATAACGGCCTGTGCAATCTGAGGATGGACGACACCAACCCGGTCAAGGAAGAGGTTGAGTATGTGGAGTCCATCATGCAGGACGTCAGGTGGCTCGGCTATGACTGGGACGACCGGATGTACTATGCCTCGGACTATTTCGACAGGCTCTACGAGTACGCCGTGGAGCTCATCCGCAGGGGCAGGGCCTACGTGTGCGACCAGAGCGCGGAGGAGATGAGGCAGTCCCGGGGCACGCTCACCGAGCCCGGAAGGGAAAGCCCCTGGCGCGGCCGCGGCATCGAGGAGAATCTCGATCTCTTCGCCCGCATGAGGGCGGGCGAGTTTGCGGACGGCGAGAAGACGCTGCGCGCGAAGATCGACATGGCATCGCCGAATCTCAACATGCGCGATCCGGTCATCTACCGCATCCTCCGCGCCCCGCATCACCGGACCGGCGATAAATGGTGCATCTACCCCATGTACGACTTCACCCACTGCCTTTCCGACTCCATCGAGCACATCACCCACTCCATCTGCACGCTGGAGTTCGAGGATCACCGGCCCCTGTACGACTGGTTCCTGGACGCGCTCGAGGTCTACCACCCACGGCAGATCGAGTTCGCCCGGCTCAACCTCACCTACACGGTCATGAGCAAGCGCATGCTCCTGCAGCTGGTTCGGCAGAGGCTCGTGAGCGGCTGGGACGACCCCCGGATGCCCACCATCTCGGGTATGCGGCGGCGGGGATACACGCCCGAGTCGGTCCGGAATTTCTGCGAGCGCATCGGGGTCGCCAAGAACGACAGCATGGTGGACGTGGGCCTGCTCGAGTTCTGCGTCCGCGAGGACCTGAACCGCAAGGCGCCCCGGAGGATGGCGGTCCTCAACCCCTTGAAGGTCGTCATCGAGAACTATCCTGAAAGTGTCTCCGAGGAGTTCGAGATCCCAAACCATCCGGACCACCCGGCCATGGGCAGCCGGAAGGTCCCCTTCTCCCGCACCGTGTACATCGAGCGCGACGACTTCATGGAGAACCCTCCGGCCAAGTTCTTCCGCCTGGCGCCGGGCAGGGAGGTGAGGCTCAGGGGAGCATACTTCATCACCTGCACCCGCGTGGTTAAAGACGAAAAGACCGGCGAGATCACCGAGCTCGTCTGCACCTACGACCCCGCCACCCGGGGCGGCGACGCGCCGGACGGGCGCAAGGTCAAGGGAACGCTGCACTGGGTTTCCGCGGAACATTCCTTCGAGGCATCCGTGCGCCTGTACGACCGGCTCTTCACGGTCCCGGATCCCGCGGGCAGCGACTCGGAGCATGACTTCACGGATTTTCTCAACCCCGAGTCCCTGGTGGCCCTGGAGGCGTGCCGGCTGGAGCCATCGCTGAAAGACGCCGGCCCCGGCGAGACCTTCCAGTTCGAGCGGCAGGGCTACTTCTGCGTGGATGCAAAAGACTCGGGAGATCGGGCCCCGGTGTTCAACCGGACGGCCACCCTGCGCGATTCCTGGGCCAAGATCGAAAAGGGCGGAAGCACAGGAAAAGCCCATGCGCCTGCCCCGAAACAGGCCCCGAAGAAAGACAGCTCTCCCCGGATCACTGTGGACGATTTCACCAGGGTCGACCTCAGGGTGGGGCTGGTCCGCGAGGTGAGCCTGGTGGAAGGCTCCTCAAAGCTGCTCAAGCTCATGGTCGACGTGGGGGAAGACCGCCTGCGGCAGATCTTCGCGGGAGTCCGCTCCGCCTACCAGGAGCCCGACGACCTGCTGGGGAAAAAGGTGGTGGTGGTCGCCAACCTGAAAGAGCGGGACATGCGCTTCGGCAGGTCCGAGGGCATGATCCTGGCCGCCGGCGAGGGCAGCCGCATGGGCGTGGTCACCCTCGACGGAGACCCCGAGCCGGGAGACAGGATTTCCTAGACAAACGCAGCCCTTCGGGACCGGCCCCTTTTGAAGAGATGCGGGAGCCTTCCCGCAAAAGGGAGGCCTTATGCAAGAGAAACTCGTCCGGGCCGTTGCCCAGGAGTACGTGGACCGGCTCGCACCCCTGGCTCATCTGATCGGGGCCATTGCAGAAATCGACGAGAGCGGCCGAAATGTGTCGCAGACGGAGATCCGGGATATCATCGACGAGGCGGGGGCCTCGAACTGCACGGTGTTTCCGGTCCACTCCCTCATCTCGTCATTGAACCCCTATGATGCGGGCACCATCACCCCCCCGGACATGAAATTCTTCCATGAGCTCGTCTCCGGCGACGTCATTCCCTCCATGCACCGTCGTATCGCCCAGGCGGTAGACGGCATCGTCAGCGGATTCACGGCCTCCCCTCCCTCATCCGCCGAGGCGAGGAAACGGGTTCTGAAGAGCGCATCTGAAACCATCTGCATGGAGCTCGCACGCCTCAAACAGCTCTGTCAGGGCACGCTCCCTCACCCCGACCTGACCGGCCTGTGGAAGTCGTTTTCCTGCGATGAACGCCTTTCGGTCATCCACATGGGCTGAGGGCTCAGGTTTACCCGAGACCCTCCTGTGCAATCTCCCGGATGCAGCCGCAGAAAGGGAATACCGGCAGGGCCACCACCCGTCTTCTTCGGCGCGATACCTGTCTCATTTGCGAACCGCCTCATTTTTTGCATGAAAATATCCGATTGTTCTCATGTCGTATATTCTCGCCGTGAACGGCTCGGATAGGTGAGTCGATCCGGCAGGACGACCGGAGACGGGAGGGCATGAGCCACTCAAAGGAGAACACGAAGGGATCGGAGCACGCCGGGAACAAGACCGGCCTCGCCGGAACTCAGGCAGGACTGGGCAAGTCCCCGGTACCACTCGACCGTCTCATCGACTTTCTCCCCGACCCCACCTTCGCCATCGACACCAGCGGCACCGTGATTCTCTGGAACAAGGCCCTGGAAGACATCTGGGGTGTGCGGGCTCAAGACATGCTGGGCAAAGGAAACTACGAATACGCCATCCCCTTTTACGGACACAGGCGACCCATGCTGGCGAACATGGTCCTCGGAGACGGGACGGACATGAAGCGGAAATACACATCGCTCACGTGCAGGGGGGACTCCATCCTTGCCGAAGGATATACGCAGACCCCGCAGGGAACGATATACGTCATGGCCAAGGCAAGCCCCATCTACGACTCCGCAGGGACTGTCATCGGGGTGATAGAGACAATCCGCGACATCACGGAGAGGGTGAACTATGAAGAACGCCTCGCAAGAGCACAGAAGCTGGAGGCAATCGGCACCCTTGCCGGAGGGATTGCCCATGACTTCAACAACATCCTCTCTGCCGTCATCGGCTATACCGAGCTGGCCATTGACGATGTCCCCCCGGGCGATCCTGTGGCCCGGAGCCTGCAGGAGGTGCTCAAGGCAGGGGACCGGGCAAAAGACCTGGTGAGCCAGATCCTCACCTTCAGCAGACAGGTCCGGACGGAGAAAAAGGTGGTGAGGGTCCATTTCATCGTCAAGGAGGCCATGAAGCTCCTGCGTTCATCCATCCCGAGCACCATCGCTATCACCCGGGACATCGACCCTCATTCCCCTGCCGTGTTCGCGGATCCGACCCAGATACACCAGATGGTGATGAACCTGTGCACCAATGCCTATCAGGCAATGATGGCCCGGGGCGGCACCCTGACAGTGGGCCTGGCACCGGTGGAGCTGGACACGGCCCTTGCGCGGGGCATCCCTCGGCTCGAACCGGGCACGTACCTGCATCTGTGGGTGAGGGATACCGGCTGCGGCATGGATCAGGAGACCGTCGACCGGGTCTTCGAGCCGTTCTTCACCACCAGGGAAAAGGGCAATGGAACGGGCCTCGGCCTGTCCACCGTGCACGGCATTGTCTCAGATCTGTCCGGCGCAGTCACGGTTTCCAGCACCATGGGAGAAGGCAGCACCTTTCATGTCTACCTGCCTGCCTGTAAGCCCGTGGATCGAAAAGACCAAATCGGGGAGGACACCGTGCCCCGGGGCAACGGAGAGAGAATTCTCCTTGTTGACGACGAATCCGCCATCCTGGCGTTTGCAGAGAGCATGATCGAGCAGATGGGCTATTCGGTGAGCACCCATTCATCGAGCGTCCAGGCACTGGACGTGTTTTCACGGGACCCTCACGCCTTCGATCTGGTCATTACCGACCAGACCATGCCTCTGCTCACCGGGGCGGATCTGGCGGCAAAGATGCGGGCGATCCGCAACGACATCCCTATCATTCTCATAACCGGCTTCAGCGAGATCGTCTCTGCCGAGCAGGCCCGGAAGCAGGGGATCAGCGTCTATCTGGAGAAGCCTTTTACCCGCAAATCCCTGGCCAGCGCCATCTGCCGGGCACTGGGGGCCTCCTGAAAACCGGCTGGGGAAGCCCCGGCTTCATGACCCTGAAAAAGCAACCATCCATCGTATGCCGGGAATAACTCTACAGGGCCTTGATATCTGACGGGTATGCCCTTATATATTTTGATAAATATACTCGTACGATTACAGCGGTGGATATATTCGTCTGATCAAACGGAATTCCTTAACCACCCGTGGTATGAAACCGTTCTTCTCCAAGGAGGGTAAGACGTCAGGAGAGTGCAGCGGATGAATACGAAAATGGCAGTTTCCGGCAGCAGAAGCTTCACCCTGTGCCATATGTCCGGCGATGCCGATCCAGGGAATCCCGATGGATCTGGCGCTGGAGACCGTGCCCTCCACGGCATTGCGAGCCTCCTCTGCCCGTGTTCTCCGGTATCGACAGTATCTCTCCGAATTGTTTTCCATAACAGGATGGGGCTGGAGAAACCAAGAAGGAGGATGGCAGATGGCGGACAAGACCTTTCCCACTCCGCTCGATCCGAATCCATTGTTGCCAGCCGGCAGCGGTCTCGCGAAGAACAGCGCTCATTCGTTCCCGACGGACGTGAATCATATCTATCACGATTTCTTCACCAGCTTTGATCTTCTTCCCCTGCATCTCTTCGAAGAGGCGGGAAGATTCGCACCCGGGATCACGGTCGTGCACCGCCAGGATGCGGTGATCGTCACGGCAGACCTTCCCGGGGTGCAGGCAGACGATATCGACATCACGCTCACCCCGGATATGCTGGTGATCAGCGGCGGCGGAAAGAATTCGACGCCAGCACTGAGAGCCCCCATTTTCGAATCATTCCGAAAGACTGTGCCCATACCCTTTCAGGTGAATTCCCAGAAGATACGAGCAGTCTTTCAAAACGGGATCCTGCAGATCGTCCTCCCCAGACTCGCTGACCATGTCATGCCGAGAATGCGCATTCCCATTCAGGGGGTATAGAGACCGCATTCCCCATAGAGAAATACCTTGTATCCAAGAGGAAAATCCGTAATATGTTTGATCCATGGATATCCCTGCACTCCGGATATGCCGAGAGCATCTTTATTAGATATGGATGATCCTTCATGCGGATCGTTATTCCTTAAAAAAGTGAGAGGCCTTACACGTGAGAGGGGCAAGAATTCTTATCATCGACGACGAGGAGGGCATCCGCAACACCTTCTGCGCCTTTCTTGCAAAAGAGGGATATTCGCCCACGGCGGTCCCGGACTATCCGAGGGCAATGGATGCCCTGGCCGGTCCGGCCTTTGATCTCGTGTTCACGGATATCATGCTGGACTCGTGCTCCGGCATCGATGTCCTCAAGGAGATCAAGGCACAGGGCCACCAGTGCCCGGTGGTCATGATCACCGGTGCCCCCGAGATCGACACGGCCGCGGCATCGTTGCGCCTGGGGGCATTCGACTATCTCGCTAAGCCCATAAGGAAGGAGCTCCTCGTCCGTGTCACCAAACACGCCCTGCAGCACAAGGCACTTCAGGACGAAAAACGCATCGTCGAGGCGGAAAAGGAGCAGTACCGCCTCAATCTTGAGGCCATCTTCCGTAGCGTGGAGGACGCCATCGTCACGGTGGACGGCAATGAGCGGATCATCCAGGTGAATGAGGCTTCAGAGCGAATCTGCGGCCTTCAGATGCACGAGGCGGCCGGAGAATCGTGCGATTCTTTGAGGTGCCTCTGCGACCGGAAGTGCTTCAGCGTCGTGAAGCAGGCACTGAAGACCGGGCACGCCGTCCGCGAATACCGGATCGAGTGCAGACACCCGCACCGGACCAACCAGGAGGTGGTCGTCAATGTTTCTCCTCTCCGGGACGGCGACGACCGGCAGATCGGCGCGGTCATGATCATCCGCGACATCACCCGGCTCTCGCTGCTGGAAAAGGAGCTGCAGGAGCGCAACCAGTTTCACGGCATCATCGGGAGAAACCGGAAGATGCAGGAGATCTACGGGCTCCTGGACAATCTCAAGGATTTCGACACCACGGTGCTCATCACCGGACCCAGCGGCACGGGCAAGGAGCTCGCTGCACGGGCCGTCCATTTCGGCGGAGTCCGGGCGGCCCGCCCCTTTGTGGTGGTGAACTGCTCCGCCCTGGCGGAGAACCTCCTGGAAAGCGAGCTGTTCGGCCATGTCAAGGGCGCCTTCACCGGCGCCATCAAGGACAAGACCGGCCGGTTCCAGACCGCGGACCACGGGACCATATTCCTCGACGAGATCGGCGACATATCTCCCAGGACACAGCTCAAGCTGCTGAGGTTTCTGGAAAACAAGGAGTTCGAACGGGTGGGAGACTCCACCCCGGTCAAGCTCGATGTCCAGGTCATCACCGCAACGAACCAGGACCTGAAAGAAAAAGTGGCCAGAGGAGAGTTCCGGGAGGATCTCTACTACCGCCTCAAGGTGGTGGAGATCAAACTGCCCCCCCTTGCGGAGAGACGCGACGATATTCCCCTGCTCGTCAGCCACTATGTCGGTGTGTTCGACCAGCGATTCGGCAGGCGGATCTCAGGGGTTTCCCCAGAGGTGGAGAAGCTGTTCATGGAATACCGGTGGCCCGGGAACATCCGCGAGCTCATTCACACGCTGGAGCATGCCTTCGTCGTCTGCAAGAGGCCCGTGATCGAACTGGCCGACCTCCCGCCCGAGATCCGGGAGCACGTCCCGCCGCTAAAAGGCCCCGGAAGGGATGCGGCCCGGGAAAAGGGCCGGATCATGGACACCCTCAGACAGGCGGGGGGAAACAAGGCGAAAGCAGCCAGAATCCTGGGTATCAGCCGTCAGACCATCTATCGGAAGATCCGGGATTACGAAAATGACAATCCCTCTAGATGACTGTATGATGTGACACTTCTGTCACTGTAACACCCCCCGGATACGCAACACATCCCGCCCATCGATCACTATATTGAAATCCCCTCTATATTGCATTCAACTATTTGTTATAATTGTATTATTGATATTAAACCACCCTGCTTTCTCCGTCTGGCACACTTATTGTCTGACAACCCCGGGCAAAGACCGATTCACTGCACAGATCAAAGAGGAGGATCGCCATGATGAGGGATACGCTGATCACCCGGCTGCAGCCGGACACTGTGGCCGGATACCTTGACGACGACACCGGGACGCTCCTCATTGCCTGCATCAGAAAAGACCGGGACTTCAACGCGAACCTGAACCGGCTTGGCGAGGTCGCTTCCCTGCTCCGGGAAAAGGGCATCACCATAGGATACGTACTGGACGACATGCTCCCCTATTTCTCCGACCGCTTCGGCATCGCAGGCACACCCACCTATCTCATGATCAGGAGCGGGATCATCCTCGGTACACTTCTGGGAAGGACCACTGTCCCAGCCCTGGTCCGGTTTATCAGGGAGATGGAAAGTGAATACCGGCCCTGCGCCGTGACTGCCAACCAGGGGAACCCAACTGCCGCACCAATCCGGGCGGACAAAAAAGGCTGACGGCACTATGAACCGGCACAGCAGACCTCGGTCCATGAAGTACGGCCCGCGCTTTGGGCATACCCTCACCGAATATACGGGGCATTTTCGCATGCCACCCCACGAAGGGATGCGGGAGCTTTTTGAAAAACCCCACGAAAACCCAATCTCAAGGAGGAGAATATGTTTAAGAACCTGAAGTTAGGAACAAAGCTTATCCTGGTGGGATCAGTGATCCTTCTGGTCCCTCTGGCCACCGTGGGCTTCTTTGCCGTGAGCAAGGCGACTCAGGGGCTCACCAACATCGAGAACGAGCAGCTCTCGGCGGTTACCGCCACCCTCGCGCAGGGAATCGACAACGCGCTGGAGGGGGAGAAAAAGGTGGTCATCGATCTTGCCGTGGCCGCCTCCACGGTCAATGCCCTTGCTGCGGTTGCAGAAAAGGGCCTGAACAGATCGCAGGCCGAGGTGGCCGCGCTCAACGAGAAGTTCAAGCTGTTCAGCCAGACGCCCGGGCTGCGGGATAATTCCGAGGTGGTGATCGCCACCGACACGGCCGGTAAGATCATCGCCGCATCCGATCCCTCGTATCTCGGGGTTTCGATCGCCGACAGGGAATATGCCAAGGACGCCCTTGCAGGCAGGGTGAACATCGGCAAGGCAGCGCTGAACAAGGTGACCAACAC
>JAHDKO010000037.1 GCA_018436855.1 Deltaproteobacteria bacterium
GAAGGAAGAGGGTGGTCGTCACACGCCGTTTTTCACGGGATATCGTCCGCAGTTTTATTTTCGGACCACGGATGTGACGGGAGACATCAAGCTGCCCGAGGGTGTTGAGATGGTGATGCCCGGGGATAATATCACGATGGATGTGAAGCTCATCCAGCCCATAGCCATGGACGAGGGCCTGAGGTTTGCCATCAGGGAAGGCGGAAGAACCGTCGCCTCCGGCGTCATCGTCAAGGTCATCGAGTAGAGAACAGGTAGGAAGCTACATGAGAGATGCCATTACCTTAGCGTGCACAGAGTGCAAGAGGCGCAACTACATGTCCTCCCGCAACAAGAAGAAGAACACGGAAAAGCTGGAGATCAAGAAGTATTGCGCGTTCTGCCGTACGCACACCGTGCATAAAGAGACAAAGTAGGAACAATAAAAAGATTATGAGTGCAGGCCAGTAGCTCTAATTGGCAGAGCGCCGGACTCCAAATCCGGATGCTGGGGGTTCGAGTCCCTCCTGGCCTGCCAATTTGGTTGGGAAAAGATGGAAAAAATTGAAGCTGTAAAGACATACCTGAAGGAAGTAAGGGCCGAGCTGAACAAGGTCACCTGGACCGGCAGAAAAGAAATCGTGAGCGGGACCATCGCGGTGCTCGTTTTGAGCGGTGTGGTGTCCCTTTTTCTGTGGGTCATCGACTTCGGCCTCTCCCAAGTGGTCAGGCTCGTGCTGAGTTGATCGTATGCAGGAAAATCTCGAACACAAGTGGTACGTTGTCCACACGCATTCGAACTACGAGCACAAGGCCAAGAGATCTCTGGAGGAGAGGGTGAAGGCCTATCACGTGGAGGATCACTTCTCCGGCATCCTGGTCCCTTCTGAACAGGAGCGGAAAGCGGCGCCGGGGAAGAAGAAATCCGCGGGCAGGAGGTATTTCCCCGGATATATCCTCGTACGCATGGCGCTCACCGACAAGACCTGGCACGTGGTGATGAACACCCCGAAGGTCACGGGGTTCGTGGGGGGCAGAACGTCGCCGTCCACTATTCCGGACTCCGAGGTGGAGACACTGAAGTCCCAGCTCGAAGAAGGGGTCGAGGGACGCGCATACCAGAGCGAGTTCAGCGTCGGCGATCAGGTCATCGTCAACGAGGGCCCGTTCCAGAACTTCAGCGGCGTGGTGGACGATACCAAGCCGGACAAGGGCAAGGTCAGGGTGCTGGTGAGCATATTCGGCAGGTCCACGCCGGTTGAGCTGAATTTTGATCAGATAACCAAGAAATAGACCCAAGGGGTAACACATGGCGAAAAAAAATGTCGTAGCGAAAATTAAGATTCATATACCCGCAGGCGAAGCAAAACCTTCTCCCCCTGTCGGACCGGCACTGGGACAGCACGGGGTGAACATCATGGAGTTTTGCAAGGCGTTCAATGCTGCTACCGACAAGCAGCGGGGGTTCAAGATTCCGGTGGAGATCTCGGTGTATCAGGATCGCTCCTTTACCTTTATCACCAAGAGCCCGCCCGCATCCACCCTGCTGATCAAGGCTGCCGGTATCGACAAAGGCTCACCGACTCCCAACAAGGACAAGGTGGCGAAGCTCACCAGGGATCAGCTCAAGGACATCGCCACGCAGAAGATGAAAGACCTCAATACCGATGACATGGACCAGGCTGTCAGGATCATAGCCGGTACTGCCCGGAGCATGGGTATTGATATCGTTGACTGAAGGAGAAGTGAGCAATGGCGAAGAACGGTAAAAAATACGTTGAGGTGAAGAAGAAGATCGATCCTCAGAAGAAATATACGGTAGAGGATGCGCTGGGCCTCGTTCTGGAAAGCGCGTACGCCAAGTTCGACGAAAGCATCGACGTGGCCTTGAGGCTCGGTGTCGACCCGCGTCACGCCGATCAGATGGTCCGCGGATCCATCGTCCTGCCCCACGGCACCGGGAGGACCACCCGGGTTCTCGTGTTTGCCAAGGGCGAGAAGGTCAAGGAGGCCGAGGAAGCCGGCGCCGACTTCGTGGGCGCCGAGGACATGGCCGAGAAGATCCAGGGCGGCTGGCTCGAGTTCGACAAGGTGATCGCCACCCCGGACATGATGGGCACGGTCGGCAAGCTCGGCCGGATCCTGGGCCCCCGCGGCATGATGCCCAACCCCAAGCTCGGCACCGTGACCTTCGATGTCGCCAAGGCCGTGGGCGAAATGAAGGCCGGCCGCGTGGATTTCCGGGTGGACAAGGTGGGAATCGTTCACTGCTCGGTGGGCAAGGTCTCCTTCGGCAGTGAGAAGATAATGGACAATCTGAAAGCTCTCCTAGAAATCGTCCTCAAGCTCAAACCGTCATCAAGCAAGGGTACGTATCTCAGAAGTGTCGCGCTGTCGAGCACGATGGGTCCCGGTGTAAAGGTCGACCCGGTCGAGGTTCCGCAGCTGCTGAAATAGCAAGGCAAAACGTCCTGGTCAAAGACAGCGGGTGTCCGCCTTCTTATATTAAGGAGGCGGACTTAAAACGTTCGCCCGCCGAGATCTGGGAATTCCCCGGCACCCTTTGACAGGATAGATCATAAAAGAAAGGGGTGAGGTATTTCATTGAAGAGAGAACAAAAAGAAGTACTCGTAAACCGGTTGCATGACGAGCTGGGCCAGTCCCAGGCGGTGTTCATCACCGACTACATGGGGCTCAATGTGGAAAAGATGACCCAGTTGAGAAAGAACATCAAGGATGCAGGCGGAAAGTACCAGGTGGTCAAGAACACCCTGTTGAACAGGGCGGCCCGGGAAACACCCGTCGCGGAGCTTGATGCTTCGTTCGCGGGGCCCACGGCCATTGCGATCGCACTGGACGATCCGGTTTCCATCGCCAAGGCCCTGGTGAATTTCGCCAAGGAGAACGAGCAGTTCGGTCTGCAGGCAGGTGTCCTCGGAGGCAAGCTCCTGGACGAGAACGATATTCAGTCGCTCGCCAAGATGCCGCCCAGGGAAGTGCTCCTGGCCAAGATGCTCGGAACCCTCAATGCGCCCGTCAGCAACTTTGTCGGGGTGTTTGCCGCCGTGCTGCGGCAGCTGGTGTATGTACTCAAGGCAGTTGAAGATCAGAAAAGACAAGGAGAGTAAGACAGATGGCTGAAATTACACGAGAAGATGTAGTCAAATATATAGAGAACATGACGGTGCTTGATCTCGCGGAGTTCGTGAAGGAGCTCGAGGAAAAGTTCGGCGTGAGTGCTGCGGCCCCCGTGGCGGCAGTGGCGGCCGCTCCGGCCGGCGGCGCGGCTCCGGCTGCCGAGGCTGCCGAGGAGAAGACCGAGTTCGACGTGGTCCTCAAGGATGCAGGCGCGCAGAAGATCCAGGTCATCAAGGTGGTCCGTTCACTGACCGACCTCGGGCTCAAGGAAGCCAAGGAGGCTGTCGAAGGCGCGCCCACACCCATCAAGACCGGCATTTCCAAGGAAGATGCCGAGGACGCGAAGAAGAAGCTGGAAGAAGTCGGCGCCGTCGTGGAGATCAAGTAGCGGTAGGCCTTTCAAGAAGCATTATAAGGGGTTGGGTTTCTCCAACCCCTTTCCGCACTTATTTTGACTTATTGGAATAGTGAGTATAACCCAAATCAAAAAGGAAGACTGTAGATGATAGAACAAATCCTTTTAGACCCACAATTGAGGCGGAAGAGTTTCGCAAAAAGAGAAGAGATCCTCGAAATACCCGACCTGGTCGAGTTGCCGAAGAAATCGTATAGCGCCTTCCTGCAGAAGGACGTCCCGCCGGAGAAAAGGAAAGAAATCGGTCTTCAGACGGTGTTCAAATCAGTTTTCCCCATCAAGGACTTCAATGAGGACGCCTCTCTGGAATTCGTCGAGTACCGGCTCGGGGAACCGAAGTACGACATCGACGAGTGCATCCAGAAAGGCATGACCTATGCCGCCTCTGTGACACTGAAAGTACGTCTCGTGGTCTGGGACCGCGACGAAGAGACCGGAACCCAGAGCATTCGCGATATCAAGGAGCAGGAGGTGTATTTCGGTGAAATACCGCTGATGACCCCGAGCTCCACCTTTATTATTAACGGAACCGAGCGGGTGATCGTTTCCCAGCTCCACCGCTCGCCGGGAATATTTTTTGACAAGGCCACGGCCCGCGCGCAGTCGGGGGGACGGGTGCTCTTTTCCGCACGCATCATCCCGGCCCGGGGCTCGTGGATCGATCTGGACTTCGACGCCAAGGGCATCCTCTACCTGAGGATCGACCGCAGACGGAAGATGCCGGTCACCACCCTGCTCAAGGCCATGGGATTCTCCAACCAGGAGATCCTGGCCATGTACTACCCCAGCCACCGGTTCGAGTTCACCGGAGACAAGGTGCTCAGGCACGTGGACATCGAAAGCTTGAGGGGCATGAAGGTGGACACCGACATCAGGATAAAGGGCACCGACGAGGTCGTGCTCAAGGCGGGCCGCAAGGTGACCCTCAAGCTCATCAAGAGGCTTCAGGGGGTGGAGATCGAGCCCTTGGTTCAGGAAGAGGACGACATGCTGGGCAAGATCCTGGCCGAAGACATCGTGAACGTCTCCACAGGCGAGATCATCGCGGACGCCAACGGCGAGATCACCCAAGAGCTCCTCGACCAGATCCATGCCGAGGGAATCACCGAGATCAGGACCATATACTACGACGAGGTGGGCTACAGTTCGTCTCTGAGCAAGACGCTCGCCTTGGACAAGGTGGACACCGCGGAAGAGGCCATCATCGAGATCTATCGGAGGCTCAGGCCCTCCAATCCGCCCACGCTGGAGATCGCCACCAACTTTTTCGACAACCTGTTCTTCAATCCGGCGTACTACGATCTCTCCCGGGTCGGGCGGATGAAGATCAACCAGAAGCTGGGAGTCTCGGAGGAAGAGGCCCCGCTCGATATGACCGTACTCAGGAAAGAGGACATTCTCTACACCGTGCGCTACCTGCTCGAACTCAAGGACGGCGTGCAGGGCAGGTCGGTCGACGACATCGACCACATGTCCAACCGCCGTGTGCGCTCGGTTGGCGAGCTGCTGGAAAACCAGTACCGCATCGGCCTGGTCAGGATGGAGCGGGCCATCAAGGAGCGCATGAGCCTCCAGGACGTGGAGACCATGATGCCCAACAACCTCATCAACCCCAAGCCCGTGAGCGCGGTGATCCGGGAATTCTTCGGCTCCGGCCAGCTCAGCCAGTTCATGGACCAGACGAATCCGCTCTCGGCCATCACCCACAAGCGGAGGCTCTCGGCCCTGGGCCCCGGAGGGCTCACCAGGGAGCGGGCCGTGTTCGAGGTGCGCGACGTTCATCCGTCCCACTACGGCCGGGTGTGCCCCATCGAGACCCCGGAAGGGCCGAACATCGGGCTGATCGTGTCGCTCTCCACCTATGCAAAGGTCAACGAGTTCGGGTTCATCGAGACCCCGTACTATATCGTGAAAGAAGGCGTGGTGACCAATGAGATCCGGTACTTGAGCGCTATCGAGGAAGACCATGAGGTCATCGTGCAGGCGACCGAACCCCTGGACACAGAAGGGCGCATTGTCTCCGAAATGGTGAGGGTGCGGGTGCGCAACGGCGAGTACAGCACGGCCACCCGCGAGCAGGTGACCCTGATGGACGTGGCCACGAACCAGCTCTTCTCGGTTTCGGCCAACCTGGTTCCCTTCCTCGAGCACGACGACGCGAACCGCGCGCTCATGGGCGCGAACATGCAGCGACAGGCAGTCCCGCTCCTGTTCCCCAAGCCGCCTATGATCGGCACCGGCATGGAGCAGGTGGTCGCCCGCGACTCCGGCGTATGCGTCGTTGCCAGGCGCTCGGGAACCGTGCAGGACGTTGACAGCGAACGGATCGTGGTCATGGCCGAGGACGTGGGTGAGGATTTCAACGACACCGGCATCGATATCTACCGGCTCATCAAGTTCAAGCGTGCCAATCAGAACACGTCCTTCAACCAGAAGCCCATCGTCAAAAAGGGTCAGAAGGTCAGGAAGGGCGAGATCATTGCGGACGGTCCGGCCACCAAGGACGGCGAGCTCGCCCTGGGAAGGAACCTGACCGTGGCGTTCATGCCCTGGGGCGGGTACAACTATGAAGACGCGATCCTGATCAGCGAGCGCGTGGTCAAGGAAGACTTCTACACCTCGGTGCACATCGAGGAGTTCGAGGTCATGGCCCGCGACGTGAAGCTCGGCAGTGAAGAGATCACACGCGACATCCCCAATGCCGGCGAAGAGGCATTGAAAGACCTCGACGAGTCCGGCATCGTGCGCATCGGCGCCGAGGTGAAGCCGGGCGACATCCTCGTGGGCAAGGTCACGCCCAAGGGCGAGACCCAGCTCTCTCCCGAGGAGAAGCTCCTGAGGGCAATCTTCGGTGAAAAGGCCAGCGAGGTCAAGGACAGCTCGCTCAGGGTGCCGCCCGGAATCGAGGGCACCGTGATCGACGCCCGGGTGTTCAACCGCCGGGGCCAGGAAAAGGACGAGCGGACGCTGGAGATCGAAGAAAAGGAGATCGAGGATTTCAAGAAGGACCAGGAAGACGAGGTCGCGATCATCACCGATGCTGCCAGGAACAGGCTGGAGAGGCTCATGACGGGCAAGAAGCTCGCCGGCCCTCTGCTCTCGCACCTGGGCGACACCGTGATCGCCAAGAGCGGAGCCGTGATCACCGCGGACATGCTCGCCGATCTCTCCATCGACGACTTCAAGGACATCCGTATCGCCGATGGCGAGGACACCGATGCACAGGTTGAAGAGATCATCTCCATGCTCGACAATCAGAAGCGGCTCATCAACGACTTCTACGACTCCAAGATCGAGAAGCTCAGTGCAGGCGACGATCTGCCGCCAGGCGTCAACAAGATGGTCAAGGTTTATGTGGCCATCAAGCGCAAGCTCTCGGTCGGCGACAAGATGGCGGGCAGGCATGGAAACAAGGGGGTTATCTCCCGCATCCTTCCCGAGGAGGATATGCCGTTCTTCACCGACGGCCGTCCCGTGGACATCGTGCTCAACCCGCTGGGCGTTCCTTCCCGTATGAACGTGGGACAGGTTCTGGAGACCCATCTGGGTTGGGGCGTCAAGGGCATCGGCGACGTCGTCAACCGGATGATCGAGAAAGAGCTTGACGAGAACGAGCTGAAGTCCATGCTCAAGAAGTTCTATACCTCGAAAAAGATCCGCAAGATCCTGGATCAGAGCTCGCGGGAAGAGCTGATGGAGTTCGCCCGGGCGATCCGCGAAGAGGGTCTCACCGTGGGCGTGCCCGTGTTCGACTCGGCAACCGAGCAGGAGATCCAGGATATGATGCATATTTCCGGCATCAACGATGGCGGCCGGGTGGCCCTGCACGACGGCAGGACCGGCGATCCGTTCGACAGCAAGGTGAGCGTGGGCGTGATGTACATGCTCAAGCTGCACCACCTGGTGGATGACAAGATCCACGCCAGGTCCATCGGCCCCTACTCGCTCGTGACCCAGCAGCCGCTGGGCGGCAAGGCCCAGTTCGGCGGCCAGCGGCTCGGTGAGATGGAGGTGTGGGCCATCGAGGCATACGGCGCCGCCTACTCCCTTCAGGAGTTCCTCACCGTCAAGTCGGACGACGTGGCCGGGAGAACCCGGATGTACGAATCCATCGTGAAGGGACAGCACGAGCTCGAGCCCGGCATCCCCGAATCGTTCAACGTTCTCACCAGAGAACTCAAGAGCCTTGGCCTGGACATCGGATTGATCGAAGGCCAGGGACAGCACTAAGCAAAGGAGAAAAAGATTGGAAGACCTGTATAGCTATTTCGAAAAACCGAAAGACCCTTCCAACTACATGGCTGTTCGGATCGGCCTCGCTTCTCCTGAAAAGATCCTGGCATGGTCGTACGGAGAGGTCAAGAAGCCGGAGACCATCAACTACCGGACGTTCAAGCCCGAACGGGACGGCCTGTTCTGCGCCAGGATCTTCGGACCGATCAAGAGTTACGAGTGCATCTGCGGCAAGTACAAGCGCATGAAGCACCGCGGCGTTGTGTGCGAGAAGTGCAACGTCGAGGTTATCGACTCGCGTGTACGGAGAGAAAGGCTCGGTCATATCGAGCTGGCCACCCCGGTGGCGCATATCTGGTTCCTGAAGAGTCTGCCCAGCAAGATCGGGGCCCTGCTCGACCTCTCCATAAAGGAGCTCGAGCGGGTTCTGTATTTCGAGAGCTACATCGTGACCGACCCCAAGGATACGCCCCTGGGCAAGGGCGAGCTGCTCACCGAAGACAAGTTCCGCTCCTGCGTGGACAAGCACGGCATCGGCAGCTTCGTCGCCAAGATGGGCGCCGAGGCGGTCGACGACCTCATCAAGGATCAGGATATTCTCGGGCTCTCGGTCACGCTCAGAGACGAGATCCAGAACACCAAGAGCGAGGCCAAGAAAAAGAAGCTGAGCCGCCGCCTGAGGATGGTCAACGTATTCAAGGGAATCGACCCGGCCGATCTCATGACCTTCATCGAAGACCGGTTCCACCTGGAAAAGGACGAGCAGTTCAGGCGGGTGCTGGGAGAGATCCTCACCGAGTGCCGGAAGATCGGCAAGCGGTGGGAAGAGGCCCCGGGCTATGCGGAGAAGAAGGCCATCATCCCCAAGGTCAACGAGGTGATCGAACGGCTGGTCGAATCCCGCAGGCTCACGCACGACGAGATCGACTACCTCAAGCCCTGGCAGGACCCCTCGTGGATGATCCTCAAGGTCATCCCGGTGCTGCCTCCGGATTTGAGGCCTCTGGTGCCCCTGGACGGCGGTCGCTTCGCCACCTCGGACTTGAACGATCTCTACCGCAGGGTCATCAACCGGAACAACCGGTTGAAGAGGCTCATGGAGCTCAATGCTCCCGACATCATCCTGCGCAACGAAAAACGGATGCTCCAGGAGGCCGTGGACGTGCTCTTCGACAACGGCCGCAGGGGCCGGGTCATCACCGGCGCCAACCGCAGGCCCTTGAAGTCGCTTTCCGACATGCTCAAGGGCAAGCAGGGCAGGTTCCGGCAGAACCTGCTGGGCAAGCGCGTGGACTACTCCGGCCGGTCGGTCATCACGGCCGGGCCTGACCTGAGGCTCCACCAGTGCGGCCTGCCCAAGAAGATGGGCATCGAGCTCTTCAAGCCGTTCATCTATAATCGCCTTGAGACCAAGGGATATGTCAGCACCATCAAGAGCGCCAAAAGGCTCGTGGAGGCGGAGACGCCCGAGGTCTGGGAATGCCTGGCCGAAGTGGTTCAGGAGTACCCGGTGATGCTCAACCGTGCTCCCACCCTGCACCGGCTCGGCATTCAGGCCTTCGAGCCCATCCTCATCGAGGGCAAGGCCATCCAGCTCCATCCGCTGGTCTGCCCGGCCTTCAACGCCGACTTCGACGGCGACCAGATGGCGGTCCACGTGCCGCTTTCAATCGAGGCACAGGTCGAGGCCAGGGTGCTCATGATGTCCACAAACAACATCCTCTCTCCGGCCCACGGCAAGCCCATCATCGTGCCCACCCAGGACATCGTGCTCGGGGTGTACTACCTCACGCGCGACAAACCCCTGGCAAAGGGCGAAGGCATGATCTTCTTCGGGCCCGAAGAGGTGAGAGCGGCCTACGACGCGGACGTGGTATCCATCCATGCCAAGGTCAAGGTGCGTATGGAAGGCAAGTACCACGACACCACGGTGGGCCGGGTCATCTTCAACGAGATCGTGCCCGAGGAGATCCCCTTCGAGACGATCAACAGGCCCATGACCAAGAAGGCACTGGCGGATCTCGTTGATGTCTGCTTCCGGGTGGCGGGCGACAAGAGCACGGTTCTGCTGGCGGACAGGATCAAGGACCTTGGCTACTTCTACGCCACCAAGGCGGGCATCTCGATCGGCATCGAGGACATGCTCATCCCGGCGTCCAAGGCGAAGATCATCGAGAAGGCCAAGGAAGACGTGGCCCAGATTATCACCCAATACAACGAGGGCCTCATTACCGACGGCGAGCGCTACAACAAGATCGTGGATATCTGGACCAAGGTCACGGACCACGTGGCCGCCGACATGATGGACACCATCAAGACCGATACCGTCACCTATCCGGACGGGAGAAGCGAGGAGATTCCCTCGTTCAACCCCATCTTCATGATGGCGGACTCCGGCGCCCGGGGCTCGGCCCAGCAGATCAGGCAGCTGGCCGGCATCAGGGGCCTGATGGCCAAACCCTCGGGCGAGATCATCGAAACGCCCATCGAGTCGAACTTCCGTGAAGGTCTCGACGTTCTGGAATACTTCATCTCCACTCACGGTGCGAGAAAGGGTCTGGCCGACACCGCCTTGAAGACCGCCAACTCGGGCTACCTCACCAGGCGGCTCGTGGACGTGGCCCACGACGTGGTGATAACCGAAGAGGACTGCGGCACCCTGGACGGCATCGAGATGGAGGCCCTGGTGGAGGGCGGCGAGATCATTCAGACCCTGGGCGAGAGAATGCTCGGCAGGGTGACACTGGACGACATCCGCGACCCCTATTCCGGAGAGATCCTGATCCAGGCCAATACCATGATCGACGAATCCCATGTGGCCAAGATCGAGGATGTGGGCCTGGAGCACCTGGTGATCCGTTCGGCCCTGGCGTGCCGGTCCAAGCACGGCATCTGCGCCAAGTGCTACGGCAAGGACCTGGCCCGGGGACGGATGGTCAATATCGGCGAGGCCGTGGGCATCATCGCGGCCCAGTCCATCGGCGAGCCGGGCACCCAGCTCACCATGAGAACCTTCCATATCGGCGGTACGGCCACGGTCATGGAGCAGTCGGGCATCAAGTTCAACCACACGGGCGTCGTCCGCTACAAGGACCTCAAGACCGTGCGCGGCCGGGAGGGTGAGCTCGTGGTCATGAACCGCAACGGCACGATCATCCTGGAGGACGAGAGCGGTCGCGAGCGCGAGGTATACTCCATGGTCTACGGCGCCAAGATCAAGGTGGAAGACGGTGCGAGGGTCGAGCCGGGAATGATGCTTGCCGAGTGGGATCCCTACACCATCCCGATCCTCACCGACGTTCCGGGCAAGATTCGCTTCAGCGACCTGGTGGAAGAGATCACCATGCAGGAGCACATCGACGAGGTGACGGGCTTGAGCCGTTCGGTAATCATCGAACCGAAGAATCCCGAGCTGCGTCCGCGCATCCAAATAGTCGATGAAGGCGGCAAGGTCGCCAAGATTCCGGACAGCAAAAATCTGGCCCGGTATACGCTCCCTGTGGGCGCCAACCTCTTTGTGAAGGAAGGTGACCAGGTATTCGCCGGTGACGTCCTCGTGAAGATCCCCCGGGAAACCACCAAGACCAAGGACATCACCGGAGGTCTGCCCAGGGTCGTTGAGCTCTTCGAGGCACGCAGGCCCAAGGAGGCCGCCACGGTCACCGAGATCGACGGTGAAGTCTCCTACGGCAAGGACAGCAAGGGCAAGCGCAAGGTCATCATCACCCCCGAGGTCGGTCAGGCCAAGGAGTACATGATATCGAAGACCAAGCACATCTCGGTGCACGAGGGAGACTTCGTGCGCGCGGGCGAGCCGCTCATGGACGGCGCCGTGGATCCGCACGATATCCTGAGGATCAGCGGCGAGAAAGACCTTGCGCGGTATCTGGTGAACGAGGTCCAGGAGGTCTACCGGCTTCAGGGCGTGCGCATCAACGACAAGCACATCGAGGTGATCGTCCGGCAGATGCTCAAGCGCGTGCACATCAAGGACGCGGGTGATACCGCGAACCTGGAAGGCGAGTTCGTCGACAAGTACCTCTTCGGCGAGGAGAACGAGCGCGTGGTATCCACCGGCGGGCGCCCCGCGGTGGCAGAACCGTCGCTCTTGGGCATCACCAAGGCGAGCCTGAACACCGAGAGCTTCATCTCGGCCGCATCGTTCCAGGAAACCACCCGGGTGCTGACCGAGGCGAGCGTTGAAGGCAAGGTGGACCATCTGGTGGGCTTGAAGGAGAACGTGATCATGGGAAGGCTCATCCCTGCGGGAACCGGATTCCCTGTTTATAATAGGGTAGATATCAAGGTCGAAGAGGAAGATATCTACGATGATGAGCTGTAGAAAACCCTTGACAGGAAGGGCTTCCGCTGTTAGAAGACTGCGGTCCACTCTGACGGCGGAACCCGTCAATTTTTTAAATGGAAAAGAAGGGATTTAGGATGCCTACACTCAACCAACTGGTACGAAAAGGCAGGAAAGACATCATTAAGAAGAAGAAGACAAGGGCATTGCAGGAATGCCCGCAGAAGCGGGGCGTGTGCGTGCGCGTGTATACCACGACCCCGAAAAAGCCGAACTCCGCTCTGCGCAAGGTCGCCAGGGTGCGGCTCACCAACGGCTACGAGGTGACCTCCTACATCCCGGGCGAGGGGCACAACCTGCAGGAACACTCCGTGGTGCTCATCCGGGGCGGTCGTGTCAAGGACCTGCCCGGCGTGAGATTCCACATCATCCGCGGGGTCATGGACTCCGAGGGTGTTCAGGAGCGCCGTCAGGGAAGATCAAAATACGGAACCAAGAGACCAAAGTAAGAGGTTTTTGCCATGCCAAGAAAGAAGAGAGGAAGCCTGAGGAGGGATGTGACAGCCGATCCCAAATACGGGGACAAGACCGTCAGCAAGTTCATCAACTGCCTCATGTGGGACGGAAAGAAATCGGTGAGTGAGCAGATCTTCTACGACATGCTGAACATCATAGCCGACAAGACCAAAGAAGATCCTCTTCAGATTTTCATCAAGGCGTTCGACAACGTGAAGCCCTCGCTTGAAGTCAGGTCAAGGCGGATCGGCGGCGCCACGTACCAGGTGCCCACCGAGGTGAGACCCGACAGGCGCGACATGCTCGCCCGGCGCTGGCTCATCCATGCGGCCCGTTCCCGGAGCGAGAACACCATGAGCGAGCGGCTGGCCCTGGAGCTTCTCGACGCATACAACAACCGGGGAACTTCGATAAAGAAAAAGGAAGACACGCATAAGATGGCGGAGGCGAACAAGGCCTTTGCGCATTATCGCTGGTAGAGAATAAGAGCTTTGAAAAGATCGGTACCAATAGAACAATTGAGAAACATCGGCATCATGGCGCACATCGATGCCGGGAAGACCACCACCACGGAGCGGATCCTCTTCTACACGGGGAAGAGCTACAAGATGGGTGAGGTCCATGACGGCCAGGCCACCATGGACTGGATGGAGCAGGAAAGGGAGCGGGGGATCACCATCACCTCGGCGGCCACCACCTGCGTGTGGAAAAACCACTTCATCAACATCATCGATACCCCGGGTCACGTGGATTTCACCATCGAGGTGGAGCGGTCGCTGCGCGTGCTGGACGGAGCGGTCGGCGTCTTCTGCGCGGTGGGCGGGGTTCAGCCTCAGTCCGAGACCGTGTGGAGGCAGGCCGAGCGCTACCGCGTGCCCAGGATCGCCTTCGTGAACAAGATGGACCGGGTGGGCGCAAACTTCTTCCAGGTGCTGGGCGAGCTCTCGGACAAGCTCGCGGCAAACCCCGTGGCCCTGCAGCTGCCCATCGGCCGGGAAGAGAGCTTCACCGGCGTCATCGATCTCATCGAGATGCACGCGGTGGTCTACGACGACGAGACCAAGGGCGCACAGTTCCAGATCGTTCCGATATCAGACGAGTACCGCGAGAAGGCGGAGGAATACCGCGAAAAGCTCATCGAGGCCGTCTGCGACGTGGACGACCAGATCATGGAGATCTACCTCGAAGGAGGGGAGATCGAAAAAGAGCGGATCAAGCTGGCGCTCAAGAGAGGCGCGCTGACGCTCAAGCTCACCCCGGTGCTCTGTGGTACCGCATTCAAGAACAAGGGCATTCAGTCTCTGCTGGACGCCATCGTGCACTATCTCCCCTCTCCGCGCGAGGTGGGGGCGGTAAACGGCAAGGACTTGAGCGGCCAGGATCAGGTGCGCTATCCCGATGACGAAGAGTCCTTCTCGGCGCTTGCCTTCAAGGTGATGACCGATCCGTATGTGGGCCAGCTCACCTTTATCCGGGTGTACTCCGGCGTCCTGAGCATCGGCGATACGGTCTTTAACACCGGCAGCGGGAAGAAGGAGCGCATCGGCAGGCTCGTGCGCATGTTCGCGGACAAGCGCGAGGAGATCAAGTCCATCCACGCGGGCGAGATAGCCGCGGTGCTGGGCCTGAAAAGCACCATCACGGGCCAGACCCTGAGCGATGCGTCCCGGCAGGTCGTGCTCGAGTCCATGGACTTCCCGGAGCCGGTCATCTCGATCGCCATCGAGCCCAAGACCAAGTCGGATCAGGAAAAGCTCGCCATGGCGCTCTCGCGCATGTCCATGGAAGACCCGTCCTTCAAGGTCCACACGGACCGCAACACCGGCGACACCCTCATCTCCGGGATGGGCGAGCTGCATCTGGAGATCATCGTGGACCGGATCAGGCGCGAGTTCGGGGTGGAGGCCAACGTAGGCAGGCCCCAGGTCGCCTACACCGAGTCCATCACGAGAGAGGCCCAGGAAGAGACCAAGTATGCGAAGCAGACCGGCGGGCACGGCCAGTTCGCCCACGTGCTCATCCGGGTGGAACCCCTTCAGAGCGGCTCCGGCTTCGAATTCGTCGACAAGATCGTGGGGGGTGTCATTCCCCGCGAGTATATACCGGCTGTCAGGAAAGGGGTCGAAGAGGCCCTGCAGATGGGTCCCATTGCGGGATACCCGGTGCAGGACGTCCGCGTGACCCTGTACGACGGATCCTATCACGAGGTGGATTCCTCCGAGATGGCGTTCAAGATCGCCGGGTCCATGGCCATGAAGAACGCACTGAAGAAGGCCGGGCCCATCATGCTCGAACCCGTCATGGATGTGGAGGTCGTGAGCCCCGCGGATTACATCGGGGATATCATCAGCGATCTCTCTTCCCGGAGGGGGAAGGTGCTCGGCATGGACACCCGCGCCGAAGTGCGTGTCATTGCCAGCCAGGTTCCGCTCGCCGAGATGTTCGGCTACGCGACGAGCCTGAGGTCCCAGTCTCAGGGACGGGCGACCTTCACCATGCAGGTGTCACACTACGAGCCGGTACCAACCAATATTTCCGCACATGTAAAAGAGACCAGGGGAGGACAACTCTATGGCTAAGGAGACATTCAAGAGGGACAAGCCGCACGTGAACGTGGGTACGATTGGTCACATAGATCATGGTAAGACGACGTTGACGGCTGCGATAACGAAGCATTTAGCGAAGAAGGGGCTGTCTGAGTATGTAGCGTAC
>JAHDKO010000135.1 GCA_018436855.1 Deltaproteobacteria bacterium
CTTGACTGAAAAGGCTGCTGCAACGTACCATCTGCTCAATCCTCCTTCTGGGTTTTGGTGTTTCTTGCTAAAAACAACTCTACCCTCCAGGAGGATTTTCACAAACTTTTTCTTCTTATGCTATTTTGGACAAGTGTGATCTGAAATACGAGTTCGAGAACCAGATAGCAAAGATCACGATCAACCGGCCCGAGGTGCTCAATGCGCTCAACAGCGGGCTCGTCAAGGAGTTGGATTCACTGCTTGATAGGATTGATAACGAAGAGGGGATGCGGGCACTGATCATTGCCGGCGAGGGAAAAAATTTTGCGGCAGGCGCCGACATCGCCGAGATGATGGACATGAATCCGTCTGAAGCCAGAAAGTTTGTCTTCAACAACGTATACAGCAAGATCGAAGCCCTTCCGGTCCCGGCCTTTGCCGCGGTCAGGGGTTTCGCGCTCGGTGGCGGCCTGGAGCTGACCCTTGCATGCGATTTTCGAATTTTCAGCACCGATGCAAAGGTCGGGCTTCCGGAGGTCAAGCTCGGAATCATGCCCGGAGCAGGGGGAACCCAGCGCCTCCCGAAGCTTATCGGGTTGGGCCGTGCGCGGGAGATGATCTATTTCGGCAATATCATCGATGCCGAGACCGCGAGCGCATGGGGGCTCTGCCAATGGGTCGTTGACGGGGACCCGGTGGAATACGCGAAATCCCTGGCACAGAAGCTCATGGATAAATCTCCGTGCGGCATAGGAGCGGCCAAGAAGGCCATCAACTACGGTATCGACAAGGATCTGAACTCCGGGATGATCTTTGAGGCCAATGTATGGGCCGAACTGTATTCGACATCCGATCAGAAGGAAGGGATGAAGGCCTTTCAGGAGAAGAGAAAGCCCCAATTCACCGGGAAATAAGCGGGATCAACCGTCAGACATCAAGATGCACGACATTTGTGCAAGGAGCATAGAGCATGGAAAATAAACTCGTAGACTTAAGAGATAGCCGCTTTGTTCTCTACGAGCAGCTGGAAATCGAAAAGCTCTGTGAAACGGAGAGATTCGGGGATCATTCAAAAGAAACCTTCGAGATGATCATCGACACGGCCGAGAAGCTCGCGGTCAACGAGTTCGCCCCGGTCAACAGCGAGGGCGACGAGGTTGGGTGCGTGTTCGAGAACGGTAGGGTCAGGTGCCCCGATGCGTTCCGGGACCCCTTCAGAAAATACTGCGAGGGAGGGTGGATGAGTCTGCCCGACGTGTATGACGTGGGCGGACAGAACGCGCCGATCTGCATGTATTTTGCCTGCCACGAGCTCTTCTATGCCGCGAACCATGCCCTGACCGTGTACATGGGGCTCACCCACAGCGCGGCAAAGGTCATCGAGCTCTACGGCACGGACGAGCAGAAGCGCAAATACATGCAGCCACTCTACGAGGGAAGGTACAGCGGCACCATGGACCTCACCGAGACCCAGGCCGGCAGCGACGTGGGTGCGGCGCGGGCAAAGGCGGTCAGAAACCCGGACGGCTCCTTTTCGATCGTGGGCGGGAAGATCTTCATCAGCAGCGGTGAGAACGACCTCACCGAGAACATCGTCCACATCGTGCTGGCGCGCATCGAGGGAGACCCCGAGGGAACCCGGGGGCTCTCGTGCTTCATCGTCCCCAAGTACCGAGTCAACGACGACGGGACCCTGGGCGAGACCAACGATCTCGTGTGCTCGGGCGTGGAGCACAAGATGGGCATTCACGGCTCTCCGACGAGCGTACTCAATTTCGGGGACAACGGGGCGTGCCGGGGCGAGCTCCTGGGGCCCGAGCAGAAGGGTATTGTCGTGATGTTCCATATGATGAACGAGCAGCGGGTCCTGGTCGGGCTGCAGGGCCAGGCACTGGGCAGCGCGGCGTACCTGCATGCCCTCGATTTCGCCCGGGAGCGCAAACAGGGCGGGGCCTTCGGCACCAGGGACTTCACGCAGGTGCCCATCATCACCCACCCGGACGTACGCCGGAATCTCCTGTGGATGAAGGCCTATACCGAGGGGCTGCGCGCCCTGATCCTCTACACCACTTTCTGCATGGACATGGAGGAGGCGAGCACGGACGGGGACGAGAAGAAGAGGTGGCTCAATCTCGTGGAGCTGCTCACCCCCATCGCCAAGGCCTGCTCCACGGACAAGGGCTTTGACGTGTGTGTGCGGGCCATCCAGGTCCACGGGGGCTACGGGTTCTGCAAGGAGTACAAGGTGGAGCAGTTCGCCCGGGACTGCAAGATCACGGCGATCTACGAGGGGACCAACGGCATCCAGGCGATCGACCTCTTCGGCCGGAAGATCCGGATGAAGCAGGGAGAGGCCTTCCAGACCGTGGTCGAGGAGATGAAGAAGACCATCGAAAGGGCCTCGGGCAACGCTGCGCTCGCGCCGTACGCCGAGTCGGTCGGCAGGTCTGTCGCCGCGCTCGAAGAGATCACCCGGTTTCTGCTCGAAAAGGCTTCCGGAGAGGACGCCTACCTCGCACACTCCTGGGCCACCCCCTATCTCGAGATATTCGGAGATGTCGTGCTGGGCTGGATGTTCCTCTGGCAGGCATGGAAGGCCCACGAGGCACAGGCAGGCGCCGGTGATCGGGACAAGCCGTTCTATGCCAGGAAGATCGCGACAGCGAAATTCTTTATCGGCTCGGTTCTCCCCACCGTATATGGAAGAATGGATACCATCAGGCAGTTCGACCGCTCCTTTGTCGAGATGGGGGAGTCGATCTTTGTTTCCTGAGCCTTTAGGGGATAGACAGCAAACGATAAGATAAGAGAGATAATCGAAAAAACAGGAGTGTTACTATGCCGATGATGAACGCAAAGCAGTATGAAGAGTCTCTGAGAAAACTGAATCTCAAGGTGTACATGTTTGGCAAACGGGTGGAGAACGTGGTGGACGACCCGATCATCCGTCCCTCCATGAACGCGGTGGCCGCCACCTACGAGTTCGCGCACATGCCCGAGTACGAGGATCTCATGACAGTCACCTCGCATCTCACGGGCAAGAAGATCAACCGGTTCACCCATATTCACCAGAGCACGGAAGATCTCGTGAAAAAGAGCAAGATGGGCCGGCTCCTCGGATCGCTCACAGGGTGCTGCTTCCAGCGCTGCGTGGGCATGGATGCCATGAATGCCCTGTCCATGACCACCTATGATATCGACCGGGAATACGGCACCGAGTACAACAAGCGCTTTCTGAAGTTCATGGAGTATGTCCAGGAGAACGATCTCACCTGCGACGGCGCCATGACCGACCCCAAGGGCGACCGCAGCAAGGCCCCGCACCAGCAAGCCGACCCGGACATGTTCATGCGCGTGGTCGAGGAGCGGCCGGACGGCATCGTGGTCAGGGGCGCGAAATGCCACCAGACCGGGGCCGTGAACTCGCACGAGATCATCATCATGCCCACCATCAGCATGCGCGAGGAAGACAGGGACTATGCGATTTCCTTTGCGCTGCCCGCCGACACCGAGGGGATCGTCTACATCATGGGCCGCCAGTCGTGCGATACCCGCAAACTGGAAAAGGGCGCCATCGACCGTGGCAACCAGATCTACGGAGGCCACGAGGCCTTGGTGGTGTTCGACGACGTATTCGTGCCCTGGGAGCGGGTGTTCATGTACAAGGAGTGGGATTTCGCAGGCCAACTGGTGGAGCAGTTCGCCTCCTACCACCGCCAGAGCTATGCGTGCAAGGCGGGCGTCGGCGACGTCCTGATCGGCGCGACCCAGTGCATCGCGGAATATAACGGCGCGCACAAGGCATCCCACGTAAAGGACAAGATCATCGAAATGAATCACTTGAACGAGACTTTGTTCTGCGGTTCGATCGCCTGCGCGGCCGAGGGGCACAAGGAGCCCAGCGGAACCTATTACGTGAACACCCTGCTCGCCAATGTCTGCAAGCAGAACGTGACGCGGTTCCCCTACGAGATCGCCCGCCTGGCACAGGACATCGCAGGCGGGCTCATGGTGACTCTGCCCTCCGAGGACGACCTGCGTTCGCCCGAGGTGGGAAAGTGGCTCGAAAAGTATTATCGGGGCAACCCGGATGTCTCGACCGAGACGAGGATGCGCATGCTCAGGCTCATCGAGAACATCACCATGGGCACCGCCGCGGTCGGCTATCTCACCGAGTCCATGCACGGGGCAGGCTCGCCGCAGGCCCAGCGCATCATGATCTCGCGGCAGGTGAACATGGACGTGAAGAAAAAGGTGGCCAAGAAACTCTGCGGCGTAGAAGGAGAATGAATAAGATCCGCTCGATCGGCCTGAAATACTGCGGGGGGTGCAACCCCCGTTATGACCGGGTCGAGACGGTCAGACGCATCAGGAATGAGCTGGGCGGCACAGTACGGTTCGTGCCGCCCGGCGATCCCGGCGTCGACTCCGTCCTGGCGGTCATGGGGTGCGAGACCGCCTGCGTGGACTTGAGCTCCTTCGAAGGCAAACGGATATGGATCATCACCAGCCGGGAAGAGGCAGACAACTGGGCCGCTGAGATGAAGAAGGCCTTGTGAGAATCGCGAAGGAAAGATGCATGCATGATTTCTGCATATCGATGGTGCCCGAGTCATCAGGCCGGGCCATCGTTATCTTATGCCCTGGCAAAGGTGAGCTTGGCCGTGCTTCCTGCGAACCCGATCTACAGGAAACGGGAGCTTCAGCATATCTTCCCCGGCCCTGGGGCACGGTTGTTCATGAGTTGAAGCAGTTACCTCTCGGAAGTTGCAGCCATTCTAGCCCAAGATGCCGCAGGCGGATATCCGGATTGCCAATGGCACGGGGTCGCTCGAGGGATTCACTCCTCGATCCTGGGTGATCCGGCTGCGTATGACAGGATTGCTCCGATCTGGCATCTGATACAAGACCATATTACCCTCCTCCAAAAGGTTGCCGTCAGTTGGCCAGATCGGAGCTGACCTGCCCGCACAGTTCCGTCCGACCCTCCCGCACCCAAAGACGCTACATCACTTCTTGATTGGTCTGGGCCACGGCCATGTCGATCTGGTTCTTGAGATCGGGCGGCAGGCCCGGTATTTCGACGCTCATGAACCCGCGCACAATGGTCGCGGTAGCCTCGTCCTCGGAGAGCCCCCGCGACATGAGATAGAGGATCTCGTCCTGATTTATCTTGCCCACCGCCGCCTCGTGCGACATGTCCACCCCCTCGGCCTTGCCGTGGAGCTCGGGGATGGCCAGGATATCGCCGCCGTTGAGGATGAGCCCGCGGCATTCGAGGTGGGCCTTGATCCCGGGGATGTCTCCCGCGAGGTGCCCCCGGGATATGATTGTCCCGCCGTTGCTGATGGCCCGGGCGATGATCTCGGCCCGCGTCTCCGGTGCGTTCAGGAGAATCCTGCCCCCCACGTCGAGCTCGCTGCCCGGATGGCCCACGAGCAGGCTGTAGAACCGGGCCACGGCGCCCCTGCCGATCAGCCGCGTGGCTGGGTACATCTGGAGCGACTTGACCGGTTTCATGCATACGTAGTTATTGAGGAAAAGGCCGCCTTCCTCCACCACGCCCACCGAGCGCGGCCTGACGAGCATGCCTTCGGCCCAGTGGTGGATCATGGTGAAGCTCAGCTTGGCGTTCTTCTTCACGAAGAACTCGGACACCCCCACGTGCAGACCCTTGACCACGTGGGAGCCGGACACGCACCCCGTGATGACGTGCAGCTCCGAGTCCTCGGAGGCGATGATGATGTTGTGCACGTTCTGGCTCAAGGCGTCCTGATGGAGATACAGGCACGCCTGCACCGGGAAGGTCACGCGCGCGCCGGGCAGGGACCTGATGACATAGCCGTTGTGCAGGTCGGTGTATGCCCGGGCCGTGTACTTGTCCTGGCCCACGTCCGCGAGCTTCCAGTAATACTCGTTGATCCAGTCGAGCTTCAGCGCCTCTTTGATGGGCAGGATCTCGAGCCCGTCCATCAGGGAGGTCGCATAGATCGCCGAGGTGTCCTTCTGGATGTACGACCCGGAGCGGTCCTGCTCGGTAGTGTCCACCCCGGCCTTGAGCATCATGGACCGGTCTTCTTGATCGAGCTGCTCCAGACCGGTGAGCGGCGCGAGACACTCGCCCTCCACGCAATAGGTATCCAGGTCGATGTCCCGGCCGTAGGCGGCCTTTTTTTCCTTTGCCTCCTGTGCCTTTCTGGTCTTTTCGTCTATGTCATGCATTCGATGCACTCCTGGTACCCGGACCGGCTGATGGTCTGGAATATCTCCTGCGGGTTGCCCCGGCAGGCGATCACGCCCTCAAAGAGCACCTGCCCCCTGTCCGCCGGGACATAGTTGAGGATGTACCCGGTGTGGGTGATGATGAGGCCCATCTTCCTGCGATCGGGGTGCGCCTTTTTCCGGCAGGAACTGCTCAGGCCGGAGGAGTTGCGCTCGAGCAGGGCTGCGATGGCGTTGCCGATGAGCGCGATGTTCTCCATGTCCACGCCCGATTCAGGCTCGTCGAAGAGCAGGAGGTCCGGGTTCTGCGCCATGAGCTGCAGAAGCTCGGAGCGCTTGATCTCGCCTCCGGAGAATCCCGCGTTGAGGTCGCGGTCGAGAAAATCGCCCATATTGACCTGCGAGGCCAGGGCCTCCACGTTCTGCTCCCCGTTTCCGGCGCAGATGGAGACCATGTCCCGGGTCTTGAGCCCGTGGATGGTGGGCGGCCTCTGGTATGACATGCCCATGCCGAGCTGTGCCCGTTCGTGCACCGGCATATGGGTGATGTCGATCCCCTTGAACACGATCTTTCCCGCTGTCACCCGGTACTGGGGATATCCCATGAGGGTCATGAGGAGCGAGGTTTTGCCGGAGCCGTTGGGGCCGAAGAGGATGTGCACCTCTCCCTCCCCGATCTCCATGTCCACGCCTTTGAGTATTTCCCTGTCTCCGAGCTTTACCTGCAATCCTTCGATCCTGAGCATGGCTTCACTCCTTCACCGTCTCCCCGGCATGCCTCGAGCGGATATCAGGGGTCCTGATATCTTACTAGGCCGTACCATCCACAAATCAAGAGATGAGAGAAAAGGAGGTGTGAGCGGCCCCCGGCAGGTCCAGGAATTCAAACACGGAGGTTCCCGGCAGGAATCCCCACCACAGCCTGTCTGGAGATATCCAGCTCCCACAATATAGTAATCTATATGAATTTTGCCCGGCAGTGCCTTTGACTGCGGTGACAGATACTACTATCTTGATAGAATTCCCAATCGGGAACGGTTTGGCTCTGCAGCCGGGAGAATGGGGAGTTGGACCACCTATGGCAAAACCAAAGATGATCGAGCTGGCTCTTCAGGGAGGAGGTGCCCACGGTGCATTCACCTGGGGGGTGCTGGATCGCATTCTCGAAGATGACCGGATCCATATCGAGGGCATCTCGGGCACCAGCGCGGGGGCCATGAACGCCGTGGTTGTGGCCGACGGGCTCGACCGTAAGGGCAGGGAAGGCGCGCGGGAGGCGTTGAGAAAGTTCTGGTCCGAGGTGAGCAGGGCCGGACGATTCTCTCCCTTCCAGAGGACATTCCTCGACCGGCTGATCGGGAGATGGACCCTGGATTTCTCCCCCGGCTACGTGATTTCTGATCTGGCCGCACGACTGGTGTCTCCCTACCAGCTCAATCCGTTCAACATCAATCCCCTGCGAAATCTCATAGCCGAATTGGTGGATTTCGATCATGTCCGCCATGCAGAGGGCATCAAGCTGTTCGTTTCGGCCACCAATGTGCGCACCGGCAAACTCAAGATCTTTCACCGTGAAGAGATGACCGCCGACATGGTCATGGCCTCCGCCTGTCTGCCGTTCATGTTCCAGGCGGTGGAGATCGACGGGGAGGCGTACTGGGACGGGGGATACATGGGCAATCCTTCTCTGTTCCCCCTGGTCGAGGAGTGCCAGGCCCGCGATCTGGTAATCGTACAGATCAATCCCATCGTCCGCTCGGAGATACCCCGCAGGGCCAACGACATCCTGAACCGTATCAACGAGATTACCTTCAACGCGAGCCTCATCAAGGAGGTCCGTTCCATATCGCTCCTGAAAAAGCTCATCGAGGTGAGCGGCCTGGAGGATGAACGGTACAAGGATGCGCTCTTCCACCGTATCAATGCGGATGCCGAGCTGAAGGGCTTGAGCGTGTCCAGCAAGGTCAATTCCGAATGGGCCTTCCTGGAGCACCTGCACGATGTGGGCTACCGCACCACGGAGGCCTGGCTCCAAGAAAACTACCGGCATCTGGGCAGACGCTCCACGCTGGATATCGAATCGGTCTATCTCCACTAAAGAGAAGGGGGAGGGTATATGACGGGAATCGCAGGCATTATCCTTGCTCTCGCCCTGCTCATGTATCTCGCATACCGAGGCATCAGCGTGCTGATCCTCGCCCCGGTCATGGCGCTGATTGCCGTGCTCTTTGCGGGAGGCACGCCGGTGCTGGCGAGCTACACTCAGGTGTTCATGACAGCCACCGGCGATTTCATCATCCTGTATTATCCTCTGTTCCTGCTCGGAGCCGTCTTCGGAAGGCTCATGGACGACAGCGGGTCGGCCCGCTCGATCGCCAGGTGGTCCGTATCCCGGCTGGGCAAGGGCCGCTCGATCCTGGCCGTGGTGCTCTCCTGCGCGGTTCTCACCTACGGCGGGGTATCGCTGTTCGTGGTCGCATTTGCCATCTATCCGATCGCCGCGGCCCTGTTCCGGGAAAATGACATCCCCAAGCGGCTGATCCCGGGCTCCATCGCGCTGGGCGCATTTACCTTCACCATGACCGCCCTTCCCGGAACACCAGCGATCCAGAACGCCATCCCCATGCCCTTTTTCGGAACCACCCCTTTTGCCGCGCCCTTCCTCGGGATCATCACGGCCCTTGTCATGTTCACCCTGGGCATGCTGTGGCTCGACCGGCGCTCCCGGACTGCCATGCAGGCGGGAGAGGGCTACGGAGATCACCGGGACGCAGAGCCGAAGGCGGACAGAGTGATGCGCGAACACGCCGAAGGTGAGGGCTTCGATATCATGGAGCTCAACGAGAGGCCGGCTCCCGCCGGGATGCCGGACTTTCCGACGGCCGTGCTTCCCATCGTCCTCGTCATCGCATTGAACTACCTGTTCAGCATGGTCGTCATCCCTGCCATGGACACAGGCTATCTTGCCCTGCCGCTCTACGGGGAGACGGACATCGATGCGCTCAGGGGCATCTGGTCCATCATCACGGCCCTGGTCATATCGATCCTGGTGCTGACGATCCTCAACCGGAAAAGGTTCTCCGCGCTTCTGGAAAGCCTCGATGCGGGCGCCGATGCATCGGTCCTCCCCATATTCAACACCGCGAGCCTGGTGGGGTTCGGTGCGGTCGTCGCTTCGCTGGCTGCATTCGATGTCATCAGGTCGGGCATCATGGGCATCGGTGTGGGAAATCCGCTGATCTCGCTCGCGCTCTCGGTCAATGTCCTTGCCGGCATCACCGGATCCGCCTCGGGCGGCATGAGCATCGCCCTGAGCACCCTGGGGGCTGATTACGTTCAGATGGCTCGTGAAGCGGGAATCTCTCTCGAGCTCATGCACAGGGTCACCACGGTCGCCACGGGAGGTCTGGACAGCCTTCCGCACAACGGGGCAATCATCACCCTGCTGTCGATCTGCAGGCTCACCCACCGCGAGTCGTATACAGACATCCTCATGGTCGCCGTGCTGGCCCCCATTGTATCCCTGGTGGTGCTGATCATTCTCGGCACGCTGCTGGGCTCATTCTAAGGGAAGGAAAACCGGAGAAGGGAGGAAGCTCTTGTACGAACCGGGACACGACATTCACCTGGAACACAAGGACAGGACCATCCGGATACTCCATCGTGCCATCCGGTTCGCGATCAAGCTGCTCGCGATTCTGATGGTCATGGTGATCGTCTGGGGGATCGGGGACGTGATCTATGTCCTCTATAACCGCCTTCTCGAGCCGCCGTTTCTCCTGCTCAACATCAACGACATTCTTGCCACGTTCGGGGCCTTTCTTGCGGTGCTGATCGCGGTCGAGATATTCGTGAACATCTCCATGTATCTGACGGAAAACGCCATTCCCGTGCGGCTCGTGATCGCGACCGAACTGATGGCCATTGCCCGGAAGGTGATCATATTCGACTATACCGAAATCGGTCCTTCCTATGTCTACGCGACTGCAGCCGTGGTCCTGGCGCTCGGGATAACGTACTGGCTCATCTCCAGAAACCCCTAGAAACAACGCGAAGTTGCATCCGGGCGGCAGGCCTCGGCCCGGTTTGCCGGTTCGGCTCTTCAGAGATATTATTACCTGCATGGTCATAATTCAGGCAATGGTGCATGGGCGAAAAATATTCCGGGCAGGCCGCTTTTCTCGAGGGGCAGTCCGCTGCAGGCCGCAGGGCAGGCTCTGATAAGACGCCCCCGGCCGGTGCCTCGTTCCGAATCGGGTGGCCGGGGGAAACGAGGATTTTCATGTCCGATGCCGAACCGCGCAAAACGCTTACCGTAATCGACGGCATAGCCATCATCGTGGGAATCGTTGTCGGGGTGGGGATCTTCAAGACCCCCTCGCTTGTCGCGTCCAGCTCTGGCAGCGAGGGCATGCTCCTGCTCGCCTGGCTTCTGGGAGGCGTGATCTCCCTCCTGGGAGCTCTGTGCTACGCAGAGCTCGCCACTTCCTATCCGCATGCGGGTGGAGACTATCACTACCTCACCCGGGCCTTCGGGAACGCGCCGGGGTTTCTCTTTGCCTGGGCCCGCATGACGGTCATCCAGACCGGCTCCATCGCCATGGTAGCCTTCCTGGTCGGGGACTATGCATCCGAGGTTTTCCGGCTGGGCGAATATTCGGCATCGTACTATGCAGCAACCATCATCATCCTGCTGACCATACTCAACGTGATGGGCATCCGGCAGGGCAAGTGGACCCAGAGGGTGCTCTTCTCGGCGATCCTGCTGGGGCTGGTGTTCGTGGTCGTAACGGGATACGCCTGCACACCGCCGCACCCGGACGTTTCTGCCCGCCAGGCTCCCCTGCACGAAACCGCCTCCTTGGGACGGGCCATGATCTTCGTGCTGCTCACCTATGGCGGGTGGAACGAGGCCGGATACCTCTCGGCCGAGGTGCGCGACCCGGGCAGGAGCATGGTCCGCGTCCTGCTCCTGAGCATCTGTATGATCACCGCGATCTACCTCCTCATCAACGCGGTGTTCATGAACAGCCTCGGAATGGCCGGAATGTCGAGCTCGCAGGCCATTGCAGCGGATCTGATGGACAAGGCGCTCGGGGCGGGCGGAACGAGATTCATCAGCACGCTCGTCGTCCTTGCCGCGCTCAGCACCATGAACGCGACCATCATCACCGGTGCGCGGACAAACTTCGCCCTGGGCAGAAACTTCTCCCTGCTCGGCTTCCTGGGCCGATGGGAGCGGATGCGTGACACCCCGGCCAATGCGCTCCTCCTGCAGGGATTCATCGCGCTGCTGCTGGTGGGGTTGGGCGCAGGGGCCCGCAACGGCTTTGTCATGATGGTGGAGTACACGGCCCCGGTGTTCTGGTTCTTCCTGCTCCTGGTGGGGATTTCTGTCTTCGTGCTTCGCCGCAGGGACGCGCACGTGATTCGACCGTTTAGCGTGCCGCTGTATCCGGTCACTCCTCTGGTGTTCTGTGCTGTCTGCGTCTACATGCTCCATGCGAGCCTGGTCCACACCGGCAGGGGCTCGCTTCTGGGCGTGGGCGTCCTGCTGACCGGCATCCCCGTGCTGCTGCTCGAAAAGCCGGGCCGCAATAAAAAATGAAAGGAGAGAAAAATCATGGGAAAGATCCGAACCGGGCGGTTGATCGCCCTCCTGATCATGTGTGCGGGTATCTCTGCAGCCGGGGTGTCCCTTCATGGGCTCCTCGATCGGGCACATGCCCTGGGCGGGCCTGATGATCTCGATGTGCCCTATGTGCCGACGCCCGAGAGTGTGGTGGAAAAGATGCTGGACATGGCGGACGTGACCGGGAGCGACTTGGTCTATGATCTGGGCTGCGGCGACGGAAGGATCGTGATCACCGCCGCAAGCCAGCGGGGGGCGCGCGGCGTCGGGATTGACCTCGACCCCGAGCGGATCCGGGAGAGCAAGGAAAACGCACGAAAGGCCCGGGTCACCGACCGGGTTACGTTCGTGCGGCAGGATCTCTACACTACCGATCTGCGCGATGCCACGGTGGTCACCCTGTACCTCCTTCCGTCCGTGAATCTGGAGCTCAGGCCCAAGCTGTTCAAGGAGCTCAAACCCGGGACCCGGGTCGTGTCGCACGATTTCGATATGGGCGAGTGGGCTGCGGACCAGACCGTCGAGGTCGATGGCAGCATAGTCTACTTCTGGGTCATGCCCGCGAACGTTTCCGGCACCTGGGAGTGGACCATGCCCGGGGGTGCAGGCAAAGAGCGCTTCGTGCTCAGGCTCGAGCAGGAGTTCCAGAATGCCCGGGGCACGCTCACGGCAGGGTCTTCCAAAACACCCGTACGCGATGTGCGGATTTCAGGCGATCAGGTGAGCTTTACCGTGGATCAGGCGGCAGGCGGCAAGGCAGCCGGCGCCAGGTACGAGGGGCGGGTGAACGGGAATACCATCGAGGGCGTCATCCATAACCCGGACGGGTCGCCCGAAGGGAAGGGCTGGACAGCGAGGCGCGATCCGTCCACTATGGTTCCGGTCGACAGCTCGGATGAGCTGCCGCTGTGATATCGCAAGGGCCGAACGGCCTGAAAAAGCGCGGCACATAAGGTGCCCTTTCCCGGGTTTGAGCTACAGATACCGCCTGGAGAGCAGGGCCAAGGTGCCTGCGCCCAGGGCCAGGGCTCCGGAGCCCGCCAGGGCCCTTTTCATGAAACCCGGCCTCTCTTCCGGGACGATCCAGCCGCCGCTGATGGAGGTCAGCCGGTTGTCCGGCTCGAACAGGTTCCCGTTGCTCGCCGGGGCCTCCCGTTGCTGGAAGTGGTGCTTAAGGACCCTCCCGGTCATGACCTTCTCGGTCAGCGAAGGGGCGATCAGGCTCGCGAGAAATCCCATTCTGCCCGAGGCCCCCACGAAGACCTCCCTCCTGGGCCTCGTCGCAAGCCTGACGATCGTGTTCGCCACCTTTTCGGCCCGGTACACGGGCTCCATGGGTTTGATCGCCCTTCCCGAGAAGTTTGCCGCGGTCTGAAAGATGGGGGTGTCGATGGAGGCGGGCAGCACGGTGCAGACATGAACACCCGGCGTATCCCGCAATTCCATGCGCAGGGTGGCCGAGAGGCCGTTGATAGCGAACTTGCTGATCGTGTAGGCCCCGGTATAGGGTTGCCCGAGCTTGCCCACAACGGACGAGACATTGATGAGGGTGCCGGTGCCCTGTTTCCGGAAATGGGGGATCACGGCCCGGGCCCCGTTGATGTAGCCGAAGAGGTTGGTATCGATCACCCGCCTGATGAGCTCCAGAGGCACCTCCTCGAACCTTCCGAACAGGGACACCGCGGCGTTGTTGACCCAGACGTCTATCCCGCCGAACCGATCCACGGCGGTCCGGGCAAGGGATTCCACGCTGGAGCTGTCCGACACGTCGGCTGGCTGGGCCAGGATCTCCGCCCCGAGAGACACGCACTCCGGTATGAGCTCCTGCAGGCCGGCATCGCTGCGCGCCGTTGCCACGACGTGGTAGTGCCGTCTGGCAAACTCCAGTGCGGCGGCCTTTCCTATCCCGCTGGCCGCCCCGGTTATCACCACGGTTTTTGTCCGCAAGCCGCCTTTCTTAACCATATATTTGCCGGTTTTCATGAAACACCTCCTGGTTTCTTCGCCGCTATGTGCACGGTATCGGGCGATTCGGTATGCCCCCGGGCATGTCCCGGGAAGAAGGCCGTACCCGGGACAAGACGGACCCCCACGCCTGCGGGGCGAACTGGTTCAAACATGTCCGGCTGCACGAAGATCATGTAGGACCCCCACGCCTGCGGGGTGAACTGCTCGTGGGAGGCATGGAAACCAATCTTCATGGCCGTCTCCCCCCTATGGTTCATGAGAATAAGGGGCCGGGCATGCATCTCAAGCAGGAGCCGGACAGGCATAGAGCCGGGCGGGATATAAATTGCCCGTATGCGGCAGGGCATTGCAAGGCAATAAATCCTCCTTCGCGTCTGCTTCGGAGGACGGGATGGAGTGCCCACATCCCCCCGTGGCTTGTGGCTTCAACTGGGTCCGGGACTTGCCCTGGGGTACATGATTGAACGAGGCCGGCTTGCGGCGATGCGCCCTCCCGAACATGAAAGAGATCTCAGCGTCCGGCGAACTGCATTGCGGAAACATTACAGGGTGCAGACACGTCTGCGTCCGCCGAGCACGAGCAGGTCGCGGAGCTGCTGGGGAGAGCGGGCACTGAGCCACTGCCGCTCGAATGCCGGGTCCTGGATGATCTGAGCGATGGAGGACACGGCCATGAGATAGAGATTCCGCCTGTCCCGGGATGTCACCAGCAGGAAAAAGGCGTGGATGTCCTGCCCGCCGTCTTCCTGGTGTATGCCTTCACGGCTTCGCGCCATGACTACTTCGAAGAAGCCGTTTTTTTCGATGACGATATCGGATATGGCGCAGCCGGGTTGAAGCACGGTGGATTCCTTTACATGCCGTTCCGCCAGGGCTCCTTCGATCGTGCGGGCATCGAGGGCGAACCGGGCCTCGACCTGGCTGCCGATGAGCTCGAACATGGCGCGCAGGCTCCGTACGGAAGGCGGCAGGTCGATCACGGTCGCCTGCTCCGCCATTTCACCGAAGATATCGCACTGCATGTCGTCGCGGTCGATAACGATCCGCTTGAGCTCCGACTCCAGGAGCCCCCGGGTGAGCTCCCGATCCGACATCCGCTCGACCAGGTGGAGCAGGGCATACTCCCGCTCGGAGCGCAGCTTGCCGTAGATCCAGTAGAACAGGAGGCCCCCGGCGATCAGGATCCCGGTGATGATCGCGGCGTCCCATCCGACACCGATCAGGAGCAGAACATAGCCCGCGATCCCGGCCACGGGCAGGGCCGGGTACCAGGGCGCGCGGAACACGGGGTGGTAGTTGAAGATCCGGCTCTCCCGGAGAATGATCAGGCTCAGGCACGAGAGCAGATAGCTGAGTATGAGCACCGTGGACGCCGCCTCGGCCAGGATCTCCAGCTGGAGAAACAGGGTGGCCACGATCACGATGCCCGTGGCGGCCACGGCCCGGTGCGGAGTTTGGAACCGCGAGTTCATGACCCCGAAGAACGCGGGCAGGAGGTTGTCCCTGCTCAGGCTGAACAGGTAGCGCGACGCGGTCATGATCCCTGCATTGGCGGTGGAGACAAAGGCCAGGATCGCGGCTGCGCTCATGGCTGCCGTGCCGGTCCGGCCCATGAATGCGGCCGCACCCGTGCTGATGGGCGTGAGCGAGCCGCTGAGCTCGCCCGGGGCCAGGACCCCGGTGGTGGTGAAGATCATGAGCAGGTAGAAGATCAGGATCACCACAAAGGCGGCGATCATGGCCTGCGGGATCACCTTGCCCGGGTCCCTGATCTCCTCCGCGACCGAGGCGACCTGCATGAGGCCCCCGTAGGAGACGAAGATGAGCCCCGCAGTGGAGAAGACCGGGAGCCATCCGTGGGGCACGAAGGGCAGAATGTTCTCCCCCTGTACGCGGGTGGACCCCAGGCCGACATAGAGAAGCATGAGCGCCAGCAGGAACCCCACGAGAAAGACCTGCAGCCTCCCGGTTTCCCGGGTGCCGACGATGTTGATCCCGACAAAGGCGATGCAGATGATCGCTGCAGCGACCTGATAATTCATCTCCACAGCCAGCACCAGGAAAATGGAGAGACCCGCAAGGGCGAACGAGCTCTTCAGGGCCAGTGAGAACCAGCTCAACAGTCCGGCCACCGTGCCTATGGCCGGACCCAGGGTGCGCGTGATGAAGAAGTAGTTTCCCCCGGCCATGGGCATGGCAGTGACGATCTCCACAGTGCTGAGCATGCCCGCGACGGTCGCCAGACCGGCGATGAAGTAGGAGAGCACCAGGGCAGGGCCGGTGTAGGCATAGGCGATCCCGGGCAGGATGAAGAGACCTGAGCTGATCATGGCCCCGCTCGTGATGGAGAAGACATCCAGAAAGCCGAGCCGCCTGGTCATGACCGCGTTCATGGCTTCGCGGTCCCCGGCCGCCGTGAAGATCCCGGGCGGAAAACATGGCGTTTTTTCCTGCTCATAGAATTATGAGAATAGGGCGCGGTAATCAGGTTTCAATCGCGACAGCCCTGACGGGCAGATCTTGAAATCCCGCATCCGCCCTCTTGATTTCCCTCCGGGCACCCGTATCTGATCGGTACTACCCTATCACGGAGGAAGATATATGGAGCTCAAGCGCATCGGCGCGTATATCGACATTGCAATCCAGCGGGAGGAGGAGTCGTACGCCCTGTACCTGGACCTGAGCACACGGCTCCGGGACAGGAGCGCCGGGGATGCCCTGTTTCTCCTGGCTGGCGAGGAGAAGCAGCACAAGGCGTTTCTTGAGCGATACCGCGACGGCGGGTATGGGGCCGATGCGCTCCGCATGGACCGGGCCATCGACTACCGGATCGCCGAGCACATGGACAGGCCTGCTATCGAAAAGGACATGAAATCACCGGACGTCTTTCTCGTGGCCGCCCACCGTGAGCTCGATTCGTACCACTTCTACACGGGCCTTGCCGGGCTCCACCCCGAAGGCGAGCTCAAGCGGATCTTTCTCCGGATCGCGGCCGAGGAGCTCAAGCACAAGGAAAAGGTCGAATATCTCTATGCGAACGCCGCGTTTCCCCAGACAGACGGGGGATAGGAGCGGCACCGGGAGGGGGCTTTTCCAGGCGGGGACAAAAAGGGCGCGCCGGACGGAAACATATGCGGCGCGCCCTTTTGCGCGAGCACTTACCTGCCGGGCAAGCTGTTGCCTGCATACGGGTACGGGTGCCCGCTGTTGTATGGAGCGTATGGGTATTATGGCCCGCTACTTACGCACGGGCATGAGGATGATCTCCATGCGCCGGTTCTGCGCACGGCCTTCCGGGGTGTCGTTGTCGGCCACGGGGCGGTACTCGCCGTAGCCTGCGGCGCTGATGTTTTCCGGGCTCACGCCGTCGGAGACAAGTATCTTCACCACGGATATGGCCCGGGCGGCCGAGAGCTCCCAGTTGCTGGGATAGACCTTTGCGAGCCTTTCACCGATCTGGACGTTGTCGGTATACCCGGCCACCACGATTTCCTGGCCTTCGACCGTCTTGAGCACATCGGCGACCTTCTGGAGCGCGTCGCGGCCCTCCTGCTTCACCTCGGCCTTGCCCGAGTCGAAGAGGATGGCCTCCACCATGGTCAGGGTGAGCTTGCCTTCGAGTTCCTGGAGCGCCACCTGTTTTGATTCGAGCTCGGCCTTCATGGCCTGCTGCATCCGGGTGAATGCCTCGCTCTGCTCCTTGACTTTCTCCTCCTTGGCCTGGAGCTCGAGCCCCGCCTGCCTCAGCTGCTCCCGGGTGGTCTCCAGGGAGTCCTTGCAGGCCTGGTTCTCCTGGTGGAGCCGATCTATCGCGGTCTTCTGCTCGGATGTCTCCACACGCAGCTCCTTGAGCTCGGCGCAGCCTGTCAACGAAATGATCAGAAGGGCCGTCATTGCCCCAATCACGATGCGTTTCATAAAAAGTCTTCTCCTTTCTCCCGCTGTCATGCGGCTGTAATGGCCGATGGCCTGCAAATCTCGTTCCTTTTCAAATAATTTCACGGTCCTCTCTCCCGAGAGGCTTGAGGAGCCGACCGAGCCTGAGGGCTCATCGGCAGCGGGAGGCGGAAAGAAGGATATTATTGTACACGGGTTACCATGAACGTACATTCGGTCCGGGGTCCGGGGCCTGTCTGATTTCGAGGATTATGCGTCCCTGAAACGGCAAGGCCCGCCGGCGTGTGCATGTCTGCCGCACCGGCGGGCCTCACAATTCGGGGATTCCCGCTTGACTGATAGCTATTCCGCGACGATCACCTCCCCGGTCGGAAATCGTTCCATCGGAGGGAAAGCGCACGTTCTTTAAGCGGATTACAGCGGGTCGCCTTCCGTCTGCCAGGAATTCATGATGATCGCAATCCAGGACCCGTCCGCCAGCCGTGGGCAGCCGTCGAGGGACAGCATCGTCAGATTCGAGACGGAAAGGTTATCGAGCGTTTCAGAAGACAGCACCGCCCAGGAGCTGCCCCCTCCCTCTTCTGCATCGGACGGGATGGACCAGAGCGGATACCAGCCCTGGGCCGAGCTCAGATCCGGCATGGCAAAGCCGGTATCCTCGGCTCCAACCCGGCCTGCCGTGACCACGGTTGTGTCGCGATAGTCGATGCTGTTCGCCTCGCCGTGAAATATGCTGGTGTAGGCAATGGCATTCCCCCCGGCATCGATCTCCGTCCAGCTCACGCCCGGCAGCAGCGATCCGGTGGATCTGTCGGCAACGTAGCGGCCGTCGAAGGTATACGGGATATCGCCTCCACTGACGGAATAATTGCCGGGGGCGGCGAATCCTTCGTAATATGAAACGGACGAGTCGTCATCGAGATCGATTAAGAGGTCGAGCACATATGAGCTGCCCGGCGCGACCGCGTTCAGATCCACGGGTGCGGTGTACTGAACTTCGTTGGTCTCGTCGATGCCCTCTTCTCCCAGCGAGGCCAGGGTGACGTTCGCGGTCATCAGGTAGACCTCGGCATCGTCCAGGATCTCGTCCGCGCTCGGATCGAAGGTATACGTATAGGGCGCCGAAAGGTCCACGAAGTCACCGAAAACGATATCGAGTGTGCTTGCATGGCCCAGGGCGGATGCATCGAAGGGCTCCACGAGGATCTTCGAGGGATAGCCCTGGCCTCCGGAGTACAGGGTCGCCGCGAGGTCATAGGGTGCGGTGTCCGGATAGAGGGTTATGGTGTCACTGTTCCACAGGGAAGTGTAGTCTCCCCTGATGTGCAGATAGACACTGCCGGCATCGAGGGACGCCTGATCCACGGTCACTTCCAGCGAGGTGTCGACCGAATCGAGGGTGCCGCTGAAGTCGATCTCGGGGATCTCGGACGTGGTGGTTCTCAGGGTGACCGTCTGCACGGATCCGTTGTCCTCGGCGTCTTCTGCGGCCCTGGCAGACAAGATGGCCAGGCTGTAGCGGCCCTCGGGGTCGGTCACGACGCTTTGGGCGTCAAAGACCATATTCTCCGGGATCTCGATCTCCTGCCACGCTCCTTCGCCGTCCTGGAAGGCCACCCAGAGCGCGTCGGTCAGCACCAGGTCGTCGCTGTCCGAGTCGCTGCACCCGGCTGTTCCGAGCAGAACAACCGCGGCCAGGATGCACAGGATCAGCGAAAACCGCGAGCCCCCTCCGGACTTTGTCCGGATGCTCGGGTGCACTGCCGGAGAACGGCGCGGGCTTCCATTACCGGACCCTGCTGTTTCTGGAAAGAAATGAGACGCCTTACCCTGTGTCGCCGTGAAAGATTCAGGTCTGTTTTCCATGAATGCCCCTTTCTGACTCGAATTGTCCTATTCTTGCGTCACGGCTCCTGGAGCCCCGCACCATTACTCATTACCAAAAAAACAATGTGCCGCCTGGTTGCCGGTCTTCTCCTAAGCGATGGAAACAGCACGTTCCCGATCGATTGCTCTGCCCGGACGGTATGGAGCATGGACAGCACACCTCCATATGGATTTTCGTATACTGCATCGGATGAACATACCTGAATCTTAACAGAAAAAAGCTTGCAGCACAAGGAGGCAGGCCATTCCCTGGGCGTCTCCATTGTGGAAGCGGGCGTGAGGCCCTTTCCTTTGCCCGCAGGGAATCCGTTCGCCGGGCCCACGTCGCCTCCATTCAGCACCGGCTCACCCGTTGCCCGCAAGGGGGCCGTTTGCCGTTTGTTCAAGGTATGAGGGGCACAGGAAATGGAGGCACTGCGCGCAGGGGAGGGCGGCTTGGGGGCTCCGTGACGCTTTTTTTTTAAGCTTCTCGGGTATCGTCCGGCTGCGGAGTGCGGTTCTACACCGCCTCGGCCAGTTTCCTCACGAAATCCGCTGTCTCGTTCCAGCCCAGGCAGGGGTCGGTGATGGACTTGCCAAAGGTGTTCTCGTCGATCTTCTGGGAGCCTTCCACCAGGTAGCTCTCGATCATGAGGCCCCTGATCAGGTCTCTGAGCAGAGGCGAGTGCCGGCGGCTCTGCATCACCTCCATCCCGATCCTCGGCTGTTCGCGGAAGTTCTTGCCCGAGTTGGAGTGGTTGGTGTCCACCACGATCACGGGGTGGACGAGCGGGCGGGCCATGTACTCGCGGGTCACGGCCAGGAGGTTTTCGTAGTGATAGTTCGGGATGTTCCTGCCCGAGATATCCACCGACCCCCGCAGGATCGCGTGGGTGAAGGGGTTGCCCGAGGTCTTCACCTCCCAGCCGTTATAGATGAACACGTGGGAGTGCTGGCCCGCGTGGATGGAGTTGAGCATCACGGATATGTCGCCGCTGGTGGGGTTCTTCATGCCCGCGGGCACGGCCATGCCGCTCACCGTGAGCCGGTGCTGCTGATTCTCGACCGACCGGGCGCCCACTGCCACATAACTCAGCAGGTCCTCCAGGTAGGGCAGGTTGCCCGGGTAGAGCATCTCGTCTGCGGCCGGCAGGCCGGACTCCCGCAGTGCGCGCACGTGCATGGAGCGAATGGCGCGGATGCCGTCCACGATATTGGGCTGCTTGTGCGGGTCGGGCTGGTGGACCATGCCCTTGTAGCCCTCGCCCGTGGTCCGGGGCTTGTTGGTGTAGATCCGCGGGATGATGAGGATGCGGTCCTTCACCTCGTCCTGCAGCCCGGCCAGCCGCGAGACATACTCGCACACCGCGTCCTCGTTGTCCGCCGAGCAGGGCCCGATCACCAGGAAGAACCGGTCGCTCTCACGCTCGAAGATCGCGCGGATCTCCCGGTCGCGCACTTCTTTCACTTCTTTGAGGTGCCCCGGCAGGGGAACGGCGTCCCGGATCTCGTCCGGACCGGGAATGTGCCTGAGGTAGGCGAAACTCATGGCCTGGCTCTCCCTTGCATGTGCACGCGATGTTCATTCATCGGGGTGATATATGCCATCCCGCGCCCGCGGTCAAGGATGCTGAAGGGGGAGCGAATGGCCCGGTGCGGAATCCGGCTGATGTCACCCCGCCTTCCCATGGATGGGCGCCCCCGTCTGTTGAGATGTATGAGCTCGATCGGAGCGGTTTTCATGACATTTCGCCTGCTGGCGCCACTCGTGCATGGAAGGGCTTTTTCTGTAATTCATGTTGTCTGACCGGCCATTCAAATCAAGACGCGGGCTTCCGCGGCTTGCCTTTTACCCGGTATGACTGATAATGGCTGGAAAGGCGAGAGCTGCCGCGCCGTCCGGAGATTCTCCGGAAGCATTCCTACAGGGCAGGAAAGGAGGAGAGCCTGTGCCGTCAAAGGTGACGTTCGAACGGTTTCTGTGGTTTCATCACCAGGTCAGAAAGGGCCGGTATCCCAATGCCGCCGCCCTGGCGGAGCGGTTCGAGATCGCAGGCAAGACCGCCCAGCGCGACATCGAGTTCATGCGCGACCGTCTGTTCGCGCCCCTGGTCTATGTGCACGCGCGCCGGGGGTATCGCTACGAGGACTCCTCGTACGATCTCCCGGGCTTCTGGCTCAGCGAGGAGGAGCTTACCTCGCTGCTGCTGTCCTTCCGCCTGGCCTCCGCCGTCCCGGACAGCCGGCTCAAGGGTTTGCTCAAGTCGTTTCTGAACCAGATCCTCTCCCAGCACTCCCACGGCTCCGGCCTGTCGCTGGAGAGCCTGAGCGAAAAGATCTCGGTCAAGAACATCGAGTATTCCCGGACCAGCGACAAGGTCTTCCAGCAGGTGCTCGACGCCCTCATTCACGCCAGGCCGCTCAAGATCGAGTACTACTCGCCCCACCAGGACGAGACCACCGGCCGGGACATCCTGCCCCTGCACCTGCTCTCCTACATGGGAACCTGGCATGTCGTGGCCCACTGCAATCTGAGGGCCGAGCTGCGCGACTTCACCCTCTCGCGGATCCGGTCAATCATCCCGTCTGAGGCGAGCATCGTTGCCCCGGCGAGCGCGGATGACGTCCGGGACTACATCCGCAGGAACTTCGGCATCATGAAGGGCGAAGCGGCCAGCGAGGTCTGTCTCCGGTTTTCCCCCGCGGTCGCGCCCTGGGTGGCCGAGCAGGTCTGGCACCCCGAACAGAAGGCCGTGCCCGAGCCCGGGGGTTCCATCCGCCTGAGTTTTCCCGTGGCCGATTTCCGCGAGGTCAGGCGGGAGGTCCTCAAATACGGCTCACAGGTGGAGGTGATCTCGCCGGACGGGCTCAGGGACGAGCTGAGGCAGGAGATCGAAAAAATGATTGCGATCTACCGGTAGGACATTCCATGGGGGAGCAGGTCTGATAATCACCCGTGCATGGAGGTGAACCATGCACAGAAGAACGTTTATCAAGCAGCTTTTCTGCCTGCCGCTCCTCGTCCTCGGTCCGGGCGCCCGCGAGTGCACGCAGGACATCCCGCAGTTCGACACGCGGCGCATCCCGCTCCTGGACACCCATGTGGCGGGCTTCCGCTACTACGAGGGGGAACGGATCTGGGACTATCTCGACACAGGCGATCCCCTGGAGCTGAGGCGGGAGCCCTCGAATCCCCACGACGCGCGGGCCACGGCCCTGTACTGGAGGGAGCACAAGATCGGTTATATCCCGAGGGCAGACAATGCAGCGGTCGCAGGTTTCCTGGACCAGGGCGCGCCGATCAGGGCCAGCATCAAGCGGAAGAACGGGAGCGCCAGGCCCTGGGAGTGCCTGCAGGTCGAGGTTGTGCTGGAGGTCTGAAGCGGCAGGAAAAGGATGGGGCGGCTCCCCGGTGCCCCAAATCACTGTGCCCGGGGCTTGGGCCGCTGAAGCACCGGTTTTTCCCGCCCTTCTTCCCCTGCGGCCGGGATTTTTAAGCGGCTGCATGGTGCCTCCGCTCCGGTATCTCTGCCCATCGTGGATCGACCGACCGGGAGCCTGCCCGTATCCCTCGTTCTGACAGCCCGGTTTCGGGTCAGGCTCAGTCCCCCTGATCGCCCTTGGTCCTGCCCATCTCCTTCCACAGGTCAAGGGAGCAGCGCATGAAGTCGAAGTCGGTGGGCGGCGTGCGGCGGTCTTTCTCGTCCCTGATTTTCAAGGTGAGCGCTCCGCTCTCGCAGGTGGTGGTGCACAGGCCGCACCCGATGCACCGGTCGCGGTTGATTGTGACGGTCTTGTCCCCGTCGTCTGCGCTCAGGGCCTGCATGGGGCATCTCTTCAAGCACACGCCGCAGTGCCTGCACGAGCCTTTGTCATAGGTGAGGGCGTAGTTCGAGCTCTTGTAACGGGCCGGGTTGGGCAGGAGCTTCACCTGCCTCAAGATCGTGCAGCAGTCGGGGCAGCAGTTGCAGATGCACTCGGTGTTGCGCTTGTTGCCGCCCGTCTGGTGGACGAGGCCCGCCGCCTCCGCATCATCGAGGATCTCCAGTGCCTCCTCCCGGGTGATCATGCGGCCGAAGCCGATCTCGTCGAGCAGATACTCGGCATAGAAATCAAAGGCCAGGCACATGTCATGGGGTCTGTCGCACTTCATGCCCACAGAGGCTGTCTGGAAATTGCAGGCGCACGGGAACACGCCGATGCGCTCCTTGGACATGATGATCTTCTTCACGTCGTCATAGGGCGCCACGGGGGTTTCGGGCGTGGCCTCCATATGGATGGGCACGGTGCGCAGGGACCTGGTCCTGGGAATGAAGCCGGTCTGGAAGTACTCCTCGAAGAGCGCGGGCAGCTCCGGGTCCTTGACCTTGCGGAAGACCTGGTGCTCGAAAAAGCCATGCATGAAGGGGGCCGCGGCATAGAACTTTTCACCGTCACGGGTAGCGGGGAAGGTGTGGCCCTTTTCCGTCATCCGGGCGAGAATCCGGCCGGTCTCGTCCGCGCCTTTGCCCAGTCTTTCCGCGATCACGCTCACCGGCTCGGGTGTCCGGGTGAGGGCGAGGTATGCAGACGCCTCCTCTTCGGTGAAGAGCCTTTTCAGGATCTTCAGCTCCACGCCCGAGGCCGTTGCGATGAAGCCAACGGAATACTGGTCTATCCGATCGCGGAGCCTCTCATATATGTCGCTCATCAAGACCTCCTTCTTCACCACAGCGTATGGATTGCACACAGAGCCGTACGTATTCGTTCGCGCAAAAACCCCGACAGTCTCACCCGCCCGCCCGTGCAGGCGGCACGACAGCGCCACATGGGCAAGGCGCCGATTCTTTGCTGATTATGCCAATAAAAACCGGTTAAAGTCAATGCAGAATAGAACGACCGTTCGGTCTAATCCGGCAGGGTCCTCTCCTCCCCGTAAAACGCCTTTTCACCTCTAGCTGGGCATCATCCGGATAAAGACATGCCTGGGCCGGAGACCGGCGCTCGACCAGAGAGCCGGAGTGCCCAGGGAAAGGCCTGTTTATAACCTGGCAGGGGTCCCTCTCTCCATTGGAAGAATCTCAAGGTAGCGTTACAGCATAGTAATATGGCTTGCTTGTATAGATGTTTCCAGGAGACCATCAGTTTTGAGATAAATCGGAAGGAGTATGATTTATTACAGATACCTGGAATGTGATGGGATCTTTCATTTCTTATCGTTCTCGTTTATTTGTCCGATTCAAAGGTTAGCATGCGTCTTACTGGGACATTTATAATAAATGCTCGCTGAAAATAAAAAACGATGAATATTTCTGAACGTTTTGGTCACATATTCATCACTATGTACTAGGGGGTACAAATTGAAGCGAAGAGGTAGGTCGATTATTGATGAATTGGCTATACTGCCGTGGTGGATCAATGTTATTCTGGCGTTTGTCATTTATTTCCTATTTAACTACTTGTTTCCCAATATTAATTTCCAAAATCCCTTTTACAAGGGCATCGCAATGGCATTACCCGGCCTCGCCCCTTTTGCCGTGGTGATTCTTCTCTTCATCGCTGCAGTATCAGCATATAACGCTTTGCGGGAAGGTGATTTGCTTGATCGCCAAATGGGTACCGCAACACTTCGTGAAATTGATTGGAAAGAGTTTGAAGAGTTGGTTGGTGAAGCATTCAGAAGAAAAGGCTACTCGGTAACCGAGACTGGTGGAGGAGGAGCAGACGGGGGAGTTGATCTTATTATTAGAAAAGGTGGAGAAAGACTCCTGGTACAGTGCAAGCATTGGAAAATGGATAAGGTCGGAGTCAAAGTGATTCGTGAACTCTATGGCGTAATAGCTGCAGAAGGTGCAACAGGTGGAGTGGTAATCTCATCAGGCACATTCACCCAGGAGGCCAAAGACTTCACAAGGGGTAAGCCACTTGAGCTTATCGATGGCTCTTCATTACTGAAGATTATCGCAGAAGTGCAAAAAGCACCAATAAATCCCATCAAGAAATCTATTGAAAATACTTGCCCTCTCTGTGGCGCTGAGATGGTGTTAAGGACAGCGAAAAAAGGTCCAAATGCAGGGGCAAAATTCTGGGGATGCTCGACTTTCCCGAAATGTAAAGCTACTAAGCCATACACTGCAAAATAAAGTTATCTGTATTAGTTGAAATCGGATATGCTTGTGGGCTTACTTAGCCCATAGCCCAGCCCCAGACTCTCTCGCCGATCTCTCGTATTGCCGGAACTGATCCATATACTTGAAAGGGAATCGCGTGTAAGCAAAACCGTACCCCTGCTTGATGATCTCGGCATTCAAGAACGTGCCGTCGGGAAGATAGACGTAGGCCAGCAGACGTCCGTACCTATCCCGTCTCTGGGTATCGTATTCCAAGCGCACCATTTCCCCTTCAACCATGTTCCTGGTGAATGCCGATGCCTCCTTACCATAGTGCTCTACAGGCTTGTTCGGGTGTACCGTCTCGGGCGTATCAACTCCAACAAGACGGACTTTTTCACAGACACCATCAATGTCGACTACTATTGTATCCCCATCCACAACCCTGCAACAAAGATGATAATTTTTGGAATAAATTAAAACTTGGCTTGTGTTTTGAGTATTATTTCCGGAAGCTGGAGGATTGCAGACCTTACATGGCACGTACCCCGCCTGCTGAGCCTCTTCGGGGCTATTGAATACAGTAAGATTTTCGGGCTTTATGTTCTCAGCACATCGACAGGTTGGATAATGATATTTATTCGATTCTGTAGAACCCCAAAACTCGGCGCTGATGGCAAAGGAAAGGAACGCCAGGAAAACAGCGGAAGCTGTAACCAGTTTTCTCATCATTGGTCACCTCCTTACTTGGTACCGAGCCCGAAGATAACCAATTGAGATTATTATATTAGCATCATAGGCAGGATAGGAGACAAATACAGGTATGGCCTTTCAATAACTGTATAACGCCTCCTTGATCTCTTTCAAGAGTGACACTGCCATAGAAAAATGATTGAGATAATCGAAGCATACACTTTCCTGAGGTGTTCACCTCCTTATGAAATGTCAGCCTAAAAGCTGCTTTTTTTTCTCTTCTCCTGGAGTCGCTCTTTGAGTTTTCCCATCATAATCTTGATGGTATGACATCCTATGGGGGGGCGATTGTGACATAGGACTATCAGATCATTACTATATATGTGGAGGATTTCCGTGGCCCAGTGCTTTGCCCTGGTAGACTGCAACAACTTCTATGCATCCTGTGAGCGCATCTTTAATCTCCATCCAGTCCTCCTTGTTGAGCATCGGCGCCCCCTCCAGAGTTTCTTCTTTCGTCCCTCTGAAGGTACAACCCCTCGCTCAATTTGGGGGACTTGTATTCCGATACTTTTGGGACTTTTAGCACCGGCAATGACACAGGATCAACGATCGATGGGGAAGAGGTGCGATTAACTTTGCCGCTACCGGATTCAAGCGCCCCTGGTGGATGCGCCAGGCGAGAAAGTCTTCATTATTTACCACCTCATGGACGGATCTGCCACGAGTGAGGGTGTGATTTCTTGCGGTAGTCTCATATCCTCACGATATAATAAGAGCAAGGGAACTGCATAAAATGCACTCAATAAATGAAGATGTAAATGCTAAGGCAACAACTTGCTACCATGCCACTGATTTTTTGTTTGCGAACTATCATATTTTACCCTTTACAAATAAAGAATGGTGGCATATTATTTATATATAAATTCTGATAGGGGTTGTATATGAGGCGCAAGACTATGGCAATCCCGGATGCCGATGCTCAGAGAAAAGTGTTGTCAAAGGCGGTAGTCAACACCGCTGACAAGCTAGAGTTCACAAAAAGCAAGCTATCCAAGGTGCTTGGGGTAAGCCCAGCGACGGTGACTCACCTCTACGCACATTCCTACGAATTGTCACCTCTTCGCAAGGAATGGGATTTCGGCGTCCTTCTTGTAAGGCTTTACAGGTCCCTCGACGCGCTTGTTGGCGGCTCTCGTGAGGATGCCCTGGCGTGGATGAACAGCAAAAATAAGGGGCTTGCGGGGCAGAAACCCGCAGACCTCATAGAGAAAACGGAGGGCCTGGTAAGTGTCGTCCATTACTTGGACACCTACAGAGGTATCATCTAGAGCACGCCAGTTTTCAGGAAGAATCTGGCGCATGGTGGAATCACAGTTTGCATCGTCCACCCTGCGCCTGGTCGATAACATAAGAGAGCACGAGATCCTCGAAGACATTCTCGAAGCGAGTAAGCCCCCAATACCAGACGAAGCAAAAGGCCTGCACTACCTTCTTTTCAGTCCCTTCAGATATGCCCATACTGCCATGTTTGGCACACGGTTCAGAGCCAAAGGTGATCCCGGCGTATTTTATGGCGCGGAGACTCCGCGCACTGCTGCATGCGAGGTGGGGTACTGGCGATGGATGTTCGTACAGGACAGCGAAGGACTGAAACGCCTATCACCGTCCTCGTTCACCGCTTTCAGTGTCCCCTTGGATGATCTCTCAGTAGACCTGAGAGAGAAGCCTTTCAATCGGGATGCAGTTCGTTGGCAACATCCAAGTGATTACTCGGCAACCCAGGCATTTGCCAAGATAACCCGCCAGACCAAAGTGGGGGTCATCTTTTACAAATCGGTAAGGAGCCAGGTAGATAGCTTCTGCGTAGCCGTTCTGGATCCCAAAGCCTTTGCCCAGAAAAGCCCGGATGCCAACACTCAAGCATGGGTGCTCACGATTGCAGACGAGGTTATCTGGAGCCGTAACCAGGGCGAGGAGTCCTTCTCTTTGACTTTTTGACCCTTTAATAAAATTATGAGCATAAGAAAATCTATCGTTGATGTATTCCAGGACGAATATCTGCTGGCTAAAATACTTTCCCTGACAAAGATCAAGGGCATCGAAAGCGATTTGCGGTTCCTCTTAGAACGGTCCTTTTATTCACATGAAGGCAAAATCCCAGAGACAGAGGTCCTCGGGCGAACTGATTTAATGCTCACTCTAGAACCAGCGCAAATTATTGAGATAAAATGCTATCATGCTGTGATAACAACGAAAGATACACAAGATAGAAGAAGAAACGATCTCTTGAGCCTTTCAAAGCACACATCAACACCAACTAAAGTATTCCTTTATTTTGGCTTATACGGAAATGCGCAGCCTCCTGTTAAAAAGTCTCTCGACACCGCCGAAAGGATTGGTGAGATAAAGCAGGAGATAGAAAAGATACTCAATATTGCCAAGGCTGAGGATATCAAAATAATAAGCTGCGAGTATTACGACAAAGTATTACCAGATCGCATTCTTTATGCGGCCTGGTTTTATGTGAATTGAGAAATACCTGCTGACTTATAATCTCTGTAATGAAACGTTCTTTTCAGCCCCATCTCGAAACTGATGATCTGCGGGAGGTATCTGAATCAATGGGCACTCCCCGGAGAATTTCAGATACCGGCACTGTATCTTGAAAATGGCTCGGTTCGACAGTCTTATCCGCGTGAAGTCATCCTAAGTGGAACAAGGCTGGAGGTTCATTTCGGTATGTGTCGGGTATCATAACGGAAAGAGACAAGCTCGAATGACACCCTCTAACTCTCTTTTCCTCATCCACAATAAACCCGATTCGCCTTCTCTTTTCGCGAAGGAGGGATAATGAGATGGCGGATGGCATTGATTATCATGGTGACGTCACGATCACGAGGGGCCAGCCGGCAGCATACCGGACAGGTGGATTGATATGTCCAGTTTCAACGCATCATCCCAGGCCCCATTGTGCCCATCCCCATAACATGCTGAAACATGGTGGCATGCATCCTTGTCTGCAAGAGGATGAAGTCGAGCACATCCTTGCTGTTTTGATCTCCAGCGTTCTTTATGAGCCATTCGTAACGTGGTATGAGATCTGTTTCCAGATCATAGCCGACCTGATACGCCTCCCCAAGGCTTGAAGTCTGCTTCACCGCCGGCACCGGTGAATCCGAAGAGATTCCATATGCGGAGAACATCTTCTCTTCCCATGCGATATGATTATTCTCCTGCCAGATGATCATGTGATAGGGCATGTTGACGCCGTACTTGCTGCTGTCTGTTTCATATTGAGCCCTCGACAGCTTCTCCAGGGCATACACCTGGCGGAAATTCTTCACCCATTCCTCATTCTCCGGTGCCGGGAGCTTATCCGGGATGGTCATCTGCCGACCCTGTCCACCCATCATGCCCCCGCACATCGGACAACGACCATTGTACCACTGATCGCCTCTGCCTCCCATCTGGGCAGACAGATCCGTGAAGCAGAAAAAGGTCAGGATAAACGAGAAGCCGATAAGCCGCAGTAATGTCGAGCCTCTCATTGGATTACCTCCTTTTTTTAAGAAAGTGTAATGGTCGCACACGATCAGACCATATACAAAAATAGTACGCTTACGGGGAATCATAGCAAGGCGGTAAAATAAGGGTATACAGCGTGAGGAACTATGTCGTGGAAGATTGCTTCGGCCTTGTTTTGGTATCATCCGCAGACGATAACTTTTGGAGCCGGGAAAAATCCGCCTTCATTGCAGGGATTGCCGCGCTGGATAGAGCTTATCCGCTGCCTTCGAACCGCCGGATCTCGTCGAGGAAGTACGGGCCGTAGCGCTCGATCTTGTGCTTTCCCACCCCGTGGATGCCGTGGAACTCGCTTTCGGTCCTGGGGAGAATTGCGGCCATCTCCGCCAGGGACACGTCGCTGAAGATGACAAAGGGCGGCACTCCTTCCCGGTCGGCAAGCTGCTTGCGAAGCGCGCGGAGCTTCTCGAAGAGCCCGGGGTCGTAATCGATGTCGCCTGCCTTGCGGCGGGCCGCCTTCGATGCGGATTTGAGCCCTGCCGCGGCCTTTACGCGGGGCTCGGCCATGGTGATCGTCTGCTCCCCGCGAAGCAGGGGCCCGGCCGAGGAGGTGAGCTTGAGCACCGAATAGTCGCCCACGTCCTGCAGGAGGTATCCGTGGTGCACCAGATGGCGCAGCAGGGTTGACCAGTAGTCCTGGCTCTTGTCCGCGCCGATTCCATAGGTGGAGAGCCGGTCGTGGCGGAGGTTGGCCACGCGCTCCTTCTTCGAGCCTCGCAGCACGTCGATGACATGGCCCATGCCGAAGCGCTGCCCCACCCGGTATACGCACGACAGGGCCTTGCGGGCGTCCTCGGTCACGTCCATGACCTCGGGCGGGTCCAGGCACACGTCGCAGTTGCCGCAGTCCTCCTGCAGGCGCTCGCCGAAATATCCCAGCAGGATGCGCCGCCGGCAGCTCATGGCCTCGGCAAACCCCACCATGGCGTTCAGCTTGTGCAGCTCGATGCGCGCCCTTTCGGGGTTGCGCGACTTCTCGATGAGCCCCCGGGCAACGGCCACGTCGCCGTAGCTGAACATGAGCAGGGCCTCGGCCGCCAGGCCGTCGCGGCCCGCGCGGCCGGTCTCCTGGTAGTAGCACTCGATGTTCTTGGGGATGTCGTAGTGCACCACGAAGCGGACATCGGACTTGTCGATGCCCATGCCGAAGGCCACGGTGGCCACGATGATCCGGATCTCGTCGCGCAGGAAGTCGTCCTGCGTCTTTTTCCGCTCGTCCGCGGTGAGCCCGGCGTGGTAGGGCGCGGCCTCGAACCCGGCCTCGGCGAGCTTGCCCGCCACCTCGTCCACCCTTTTGCGGCTCAGGCAATAGACGATGCCCGCGTCTGTGGGCCGGGAGCTCAGAAACTCCGTGAGCTGTGCAAGAGGCTTGCGCTTTTCCACCACGGAATACCGGATGTTGGGACGGTCGAATCCCGAGACATAGCACCGGGCGTCCTTGAGGTCGAGGCGCTCCAGGATGTCCCGCCTGGTGTGGGGCTCTGCCGTGGCGGTGAGCGCGATTACCGGGATGTCCGGAAACATCCTTCTGAGCCGGCCCAGCTTCATGTACTCGGGCCGGAAATCGTGGCCCCACTGGGAGATGCAGTGGGCCTCGTCGATGGCGAACAGGGCGATGGGCACCTGGCGGATCCGCTCGATGAACCCGTCGCTCATCAGGCGCTCGGGCGCGAGGTAGAGCAGGTCGAGCTCCCGGTTGTGCAGCATGGACAGCACCTTCCTGGCCTCGGCGCTCCCGAGCGAGGAGTTGTAGAAGGCCGCCTTCACCCCGCAGGCCCGCAGAGCGTCAACCTGGTCCTTCATCAGGGAGATGAGCGGCGAGACCACGATGCCCACGCCCTCGCGGTGCAGGGCCGGAAGCTGGAAACAGAGCGACTTCCCGCCGCCCGTGGGCATCAGGACAAAGGCGTTCTCGCCCTGGACGAGCCGTTCGATGATCTCCTGCTGATAAGGCCGGAACGACTCGTATCCAAAGACGGTCCGCAGACTTTCAAGAGGGGTGTCGTTCATTGTCTCAAGCTTTTCAACCACCGGAAGTTTCCTGCTCCTGGTGAAGCAATCTCTGGGGTTTATCGAGTATTGAAGTTTCCCTACCACAAATTTCGAGCCGGGGAAAGGTCCTGATGGCAGTCAAGAGGTATGCCCGGGCACGCGCACGCACGGCGGGACATTGCATGGAACGGGCATGCGGCATGGGCGGAAAGCCTTGTATCAGCAGGCGGCAACGTTCGTGAGTGTGAAACGATCAGGAGGACGACATGGCGATCCATGGCCCGAACCCGGCGACCGATTCGGCAATGGAGCCGGATTGCCCCGGGATGCGGAAATGCCTGCACAGGGAAGCCGGGGGAGAGGGGTGCAAAGGGTTTACGCTGTTTAAGGCACTCTGAGTCTCTGCCCCGGGAGGGAGGGGGAAAAAAAGCCCCGGTTCCTCATCAGGCAAAGCCGAACGCCAGCACAAGGCCGGCCAGACCTGCGAACACTGCATAGATCACGGTCGGCAGCACCATCCTGCGGAGGATCACGCCCTCCATGCCCGTCATGCCGATGACCCCGCAGACCGCGGCGATGTTCAGGATGGAGAGCATGTTGCCCAGGCCGCCGCCCACGTTCTGCATGGCGACCACCACGGCGGGCGCGACGCCCACCGATGCGGCGGCATCGTACTGCAGCACGCTGAACAGGATGTTCGACGAGGTGTTGCTGCCGGTCATGAACGCGCCGAGCGTGCCGATCCACGGGGCCACGAAGGGGATGGCCCCGCCCGCTCCGAGCGCCAGAACCCGCGAGAGGGCCTGCATCATCCCGGGCAGGTCCGCCCCGTTGGTGGCGGACTGGATCATCACCTGGGTCATGGATACGGCGATGACCAGCGTTATCGCGGGGGAGGTGATGTGCGACACCGTGTCCTTCCATGCATCCGCCATGGACCTGAGATCCATCCGGTGGATGAAGCCGGTCAGCACGGCAACCGGGATGAACGGGACAATGCCCGGCAGGTAGATATATCTGAGGGAAAACGAGAGGTCCTGGCCGAGGATATTCTCCACGTCGATGGTATAGCTTTGAAGGACCTCCACGAGCCCGAGCCCGGGCCAGCGCGTCACCAGGAGCACAAGCGCCACCAGGAGGTAGGGTGTCCACGCGAGCAGCACCGGCATAGTTTTCTCCGGTTTCCCGCTGTGGTATGTCTCAGCGCGGAGCCCGCCGTGCCACGCGTGCTCCCAGGAGGCGCGCCCAGGGAACATCCAGGCCTGCCGGGGCGTCAGCACGTTGTAGTGCGCCAGGATAAGGCCGACCCCGAGCACCACGAAGCCGGATGCGATGTCCGGCAGGGCCGGCCCGAAGAACCAGGCAGTCAGAAACTGGGTTGCTCCCGCAAGCCCGCCCAGGACCAGCGCAAACGGCGCCACGGGCAGCGTGCGCTTGAGGGCGCCTTTCAGGTTCCGCTCGTTCTCGGGGCCGAACCACAGGAGCAGGAGAAAGACGCCCAAGAGCCCCCAGAAAACCATGGCCGCCCCGGTCACGATGCCTGTCCAGCGCGTCACGTCACCGAGGAAGGACATGACGCTCGTGCCCGAGGGCAGCATCGCCTCGTCGATGACCGAGGCGACCCCGCCGATGATGGGCGTGCCCGCGGCCCCGAACGGCGGCTGGGTGGCGTCGAAGAAGAGGCCGAATATGGCGGCGGCCATGGGCGGGAACCCCAGGCCGATCAGGAGAGGGGCCGCGATCGCTGCCGGGGTGCCGAAACCGGCCGCCCCCTCGATGATGGTATTGAGGCCGAGCCCGATGAGCAGAAGCTGCACCCGCCGGTCGTCCGCGATATGCGTGAAGTGCCACTGGATCGTCGAAGCTGCGCCGCTTCCCTCGAGATAGTTCATGAGCAGGATGGCGCCGAACACGATCAGGATGATCTCCAGGGCCTGCAGTGCGCCGTATACCGCGGCCGCGGCCCACCAGAGAGCATCCATCCTCCAGAGGAGGAGCCCCAGTGCGGATGCCAGGACCCATCCCGTGCCCATGCCCCTGGCCGCCGACCAGCGCAGCCCCACCATGAGCAGGAACACGGTCACGATGGGGATGCTCCCGACGAGTGCGAGGGTGAGGGGGTTCATTCTTTTTCTCTCAGCTCCCTGTACTGCCGCAGTCCGTCACTTGCCGCCGGCCGGCAGAGCATGTCCGGAAACCTTGGGGCATCCCGGATAAGGGTCATACGACAACATCCGTACGACACCATGGCGAGCCTTCTTTCAACGAACTGCCGGACAGTGCCGGTGCCCTTTCATGGTGAGCTCGATCCGTGGGTTTTGCAGGCTTGGGCATCTGGGCATATAGACTCATGGTAAGCTCTCCCGGGCAAAAGCCAATGCCTAAAAAAGGCACGAACCGGGACTTGAGCCTGTTGAATATCAACCCCGCGCCGCTACCTTATATGGTATGGTGTTCAAACCCCGAGAGGACATGTCCATTGTTTTTTCCGGGCAGGCGGGCCAGGGGCTGCAGACGCTGGAAGCGCTCCTGACCAGGATGCTCAAGCGCTCGGGCTACAACGTGTTTTCCTACAGCGAATTCATGTCCCGCATCCGCGGGGGAAACAACTCGACCCAGGTCCGTGTATCCTCGCGCAGGGTATTTTCCTATACCAGGAGGATCGACCTCTTCGTGCCCCTGCACGAAAACGCCATGGAGAGGTTTCACGACAGGATCACGCAGGAGACCGTGATCCTGGGCGACAGGGCCTTTATCGAGGAACAATATCTCGACGGCCACCATCCCGTTCTGGAGGTTCCCATCAACGAGGTCGCCCGCGAAAAAGGGGGAGCCGTGTATGCCAACACGGTCCTTCTGGGAATCCTCGCCGGGCTCTTCTTCGTTGACAGCGACCTCATGCACGAAGAGATCCGGATGATCCTCTCCGGCCTGGGCGAGGACCGGCTGCAAAAAAACCTGGATGCCTCGGATGAGGGGTACGAGCGGAGCAAGAAGCTGCTCAAGCCCGGGCAGGCCGCGGTGTCCATCGAGCGCACCGCCGAGGTCCGGGACGAGGTCCTCACCGACGGAATCAACGCCGTGGGCCTGGGAGGCCTGGCCGGCGGATGCACCTTCGTGTCCTCGTATCCCATGTCGCCGTCAACGGGCGTGCTGGTGTTCTTCACGAAAAAGGCCGAGTCGTCCGGCGTGGTGGTCGAGCAGGCCGAGGACGAGATCAGCGCGGTCAACATGGCCATCGGATCGTGGTACGCGGGCGGCAGGGCGCTCGTCACCACCTCGGGCGGGGGCTATGCCCTGATGGTCGAGGGCTTAAGCCTCGCCGGGTGCATCGAGTCGCCCCTGGTCATCCACCTGGGCCAGAGGCCCGGCCCAGCCACGGGCCTGCCGACCAGGACCGAGCAGGCAGACCTCCAGTTCGCCCTGTATTCGGGGCACGGGGAGTTCCCCCGGGCCATCCTCGCACCCGGCACCCATGAGCAGGGGTTTTCCCACACCAGGCACGCCTTTTATCTCGCCGACAAGTACCAGGTGCCCGTGTTCATCCTCACGGACCAGTTTTTCCTTGAGCGCAGGTACAACGTGCCTGATCTGGACACGAGCAAGGTGTACGATCAGCGCTTCATCGTGCAGACCAGGGCGGACTACCGCCGCTATGCCCTCACGGAAAACGGCGTCTCCCCCCGGGGAATCCCGGGCTTCGGCGAGGGCAGGGTGCGCGCGGACAGCGACGAGCACGACGAGGACGGGTTCATCACCGAGGACTTCTCCACCAGGACCGCCATGGTGAACAAGCGGCTCAAAAAGCTCTCCGGCCTGCAAATGGAGGTGTTTCCTCCGCAGCTCTTCGGCCCGGAAGACTACCGCAACCTCGTGGTGTGCTGGGGGTCTTCGCTCCACGCGGTGCAGGAGGGCCTGGACATGCTCGGCAGGGACGATACCGCAATTCTCCACTACTCGCAGGTCTACCCGCTTGCAGAGGTCACCGCAGAATACCTGGAGCGCGCGCACAAGAAGATCGTGGTCGAGAGCAACGCCACCGCCCAGTTCGCCCGGCTCGTCCGAAGCGAGACCGGGATCGCCTTCGACGGGGCCATCCTGAAGTACAGCGGCCTTCCCCTCATGCCCGAGGACGTGTGCGAAGGCCTGCATGAAAAACTGGGGAAAAAGGAGAGCACGCATGGGCGCCTATGACTTCGATCATGCCGTGGATATCGCCTGGTGTCCGGGCTGCGGGAATTTCCGCATCCTCGAATCGGTCAAGGACGCCCTGGACGAGCTTGAGCTCGACCCCGCAAACGTGGTGTTCGTCTCGGGCATCGGGCAGGCAGCCAAGACGCCCCAGTATCTGAACGCGCACTACTTCAACGGCCTGCATGGCCGGACACTGCCGCCGGCAACCGCGATCAAGGCATCGAACCCGGAGCTCATCGTGATTGCCGAGAGCGGGGACGGCGACATGTACGGGGAGGGCGGCAACCACTTCATGCACGCCATCAGGCGAAACCCCGACATCACGAACATCGTCCACAACAACATGGTCTATGCCCTCACCAAGGGCCAGGCATCGCCCACCACCAGGCAGGGCTTCGTCACCCCGGTGCAGGTCCACGGCGTCACCCAGGAGCCCTTCAACCCGGTCGCGGTGGCCATCGCGCTGGACGCCTCGTTCGTGGCGCGGGCCTTCGCGGGAGACGCGCGGCAGACCACGGACCTCATCAAAAAGGCGATCACCCACAAGGGCTATGCCCTGGTGGACATCTTCCAGCCCTGCGTCACCTACAACAAGGTGAACACCTACGGGTGGTTCAAGCAGAACACCTACACCCTCGAGGAATCATACGACCCAACCGACCGGGAGGCGGCGTTCAGAAAGGCGACCGAACCCGGCAAGTTCCCCCTGGGCGTGCTCTACATCAAGGAGGGCAAGCCCACCTTCGAAGAGGGGCTCTCCCTCTACCGGCAGGATGCCAGGCCCCTGTACCAGCGGACCGTTGACATGGAAATGCTCAGAGGCCTGGTGGATTCCATGAGGACATAGGATCTTGGTCCGCGCTGCGCGCCCTGTCTCCTTGAGCGACCTTAAAAAAAGTCCTTGATCGGGGCGATAAGTCAATCGATTGGCACGATCTCCACGTGGACATCCGAAGGCTGGGCAAAGTACATCCATGAAGAAACGAGCACGTCTGCACCCGCTTTCGCGTATCTCCCCGCGTTCGAATCATTGACCGCACCGGCGGCGATCAGGTAGATGTCCGGATTCAGCCGCCTGCATTTTTTTGCACAGGAGGCGAAGTCTTCGGGCGGCATCTTGTCGACCTGCACGGCATCCGCTCCAGACTCGGCCACCATGAGGGCCTGCTCTTCGGTATGGGCCTCCACGACGATCTTGCGCTCCTTGTTTTTTCGCCGTATCGCGGGAACTATCCCGGAAAGCCTCCCATAGCCGCCGGCAAGGACCAGATGCTCCCTGAAAATCAGGACGGTATCGGAGAGCCCCGTGCGGTGAGGCATCCCGCCTCCCGCCATGAGTGCTTTGAGCGCGATCTTTTTTATATAAGGCGGGTGCTTGCGCGTTCCGGCAACGATCACCGAGGGGTTTTCCTTCCTGGCGGCCTCGAGCATTCTGTTCGTGCGATCCGAGATCCCGGATGCGAACTCCACCAACGCCAGGCTTGTTCGCCAGACCATATGAACCGGTGCCGAATCGCCTTGCGCGTCGAGGATCACACCGCCGGGATTGACGTGGGTGCCTGAAGGCACATACGAGTGAACCTGCAGGTCCACCTTTTTAAACAGCCGTACGGCCTCTTCCGTACAGCAGACCACCATGGGGCTGCGAGCCCGGAAGGTTATCCTTGCCTTCTGTCCGGCCGTTCCCACCAGGAACGTGGTCAGATCGCCCATCGGGGCGTCGTCTTCCAGAAGCTGGTCAATCTCGCTTTCGGTAAAATATATCACTGTTCACTCTCCTGTCTGTACCAGCCGGCGGATCGAAGGGCAGGCCCGTGTTCCTTCCTGCCGTACCCGGCAGTTCCTGACACCTTTTCTTTCTTGCCGCTCGGCATCGGACTCCGAGAGGTTCTTACCCGGTATGCCGGTATATTCTTATATGAATCACCGGCATAGAGTCAACCGCATCGAGCCATCCGGCAAAGGCGCAGTACCCCGAATCCTCCCTCTCGGTCCGCCCGTTCCACGACTGTTTGTGTTCTCCACCGGATAGCCCCTCTGCTTTGCGGCGGTGACAGTATCCGGGGGCCGAACCTACGGCTTCGTGCGATATGCGCGAGAGGCTACAGAACGGCCAGGGCGTCGGCCATGGCCATTCCCGAACGGGTGGGGCGGACCCGGCCGTGGGCGATCTCGACAATGCCCAGGCGGCTCCACTCTTCGAGCTGCCGCCCGTTTTCCTTCATCAGATCCCGGCCGTAGAGTCGTGCATAGCGGTCCAGATCGATCCCGTCTCTGGTGCGGAGCCCCAGGAACAGGGCCTCCATGGCCAGCTCTTCCAATCCCAGGTCTTCCCGTCCCTCGACGGGCCGCTCTCCGGTCCGGAGGTCGGCGAGGTAGCCCTGCAGGGGGCTCCGGTTCCACCAGCGGCGGGTGTCTTTGAATGAATGGGCCGCGGGGCCCAGGCCGAGGTAGGGGGTGTGGTCCCAGTATTTCCGGTTGTGCCGGGACGCCTTGTCCATGCCCGCGGCAAAGTTCGAGACCTCGTAGTGGATGTACCCCGCGTCTTCCAGGATCTCGGAGGTCCCTACGAAGAACTCTTGCGCCAGGTCTTCCGGGCGCCGGGCGTGCGTGCCCTGCCCGTATTTTCTGCCGAGCGGGGTGCCGGTCTTGAGCTCCAGCTCGTAGCAGGACAGGTGGGCGGGGTGCAATGCGATGGCCTGATCAAGGGACGCACGCCAGTCCTCGAGACTCTGATGGGGAAGGTGGTAGATCAGGTCGAGCCCGATATTGTCGAACCCGGCTGCCGCGGCCCCTTCCAGGGCAGAGAGTGCCTGCCTCCGGTCGTGCCTGCGGCCCAGGAACTTCAGCTCCCGGTCGTGAAACGACTGCACCCCGATGTTGACTCGGTTCACGCCTGCTCCCCAAAGCTTTCGCAGATCATCGCGGGTCAGGTCGGCGGGGTTGAGCTCCATGGTGATCTCGGCATTGCCGAGGATGGTGAAGGTGCCGCGGATCGTCTCAAGGAGGGCCTCCACCTGCTCGGGCGCCATCAGCGAGGGCGTGCCTCCGCCCAAATAGACCGTGTCGAAGACGGTGAACTCTTCCCGGTAGAGGGCCGCCTCTCCGGACAGTGCCTCCAGAAACGCGGGGACGAGCGAGGTCTCGGTGACGGAATAGAAGTCGCAGTACCCGCACTTGCTCCGGCAGAAGGGGAAATGGATGTAGAGCCCGGGGGCCAGTGCCTTGCCTGCGGTCATGAATCCTTATCGGATTTGAGCACGGCCAGGAAGGCGCTCTGGGGGATGCTCACCGAGCCCACCATCTTCATGCGCTTCTTGCCCTCTTTCTGCTTTTCCAGCAGCTTGCGCTTCCGGGTGATGTCGCCGCCGTAGCACTTGGCCGTGACGTCCTTGCGGAAGGCCGAGACCGTGGAGCGGGATATGATCTCGCCGCCGATGGCCCCCTGGATGGCGATCTTGTACATCTGCCGGGGGATCTCGTCTTTCAGCCGGTCGCACGCCAGCACGCCCCGCACCCTGGCCCGGTCGCGGTGGACGATCTGGGACAGCGCGTCCACCTTCTCGCCGTTGACCAGGATGTCCAGGAGCACCAGGTTGCTGGTCCGGTAGTCGATGAGGTCATAGTCGAACGAACCATACCCCTGGGTCACCGACTTGAAGCGGTCGTAGAAGTCGAAGATCACCTCGGACAGCGGCATCTCGTACGAGAGCTCCACCCGGCCCGGGCTCGGGTAGCGCATGTTGGAGTTCACGCCCCGCCTGTCGATGCACAGGGTCATGACCGCGCCCAGATATCGGTCCGGCAGCATCATGGACGCCCGGATATAGGGCTCTTCGGATTTGATGATGCTCATGGGGTTGGGATAGTGGGCGGGATTGTCCACGTAGAGCTCGGTGTCGTCCTTGAGCGTGAACCGGTAGCGCACGCTGGGCACGGAGAGGATGATGTTGAGCCCGTACTCGCGCTCCAGCCGTTCCTGCACGATGTCCAGGTGCAAAAGCCCCAGGAACCCGCACCGAAAGCCCTGGCCCAGGGCGGCAGAGGAGTCTTTCTCATAGATGAATGCCGCGTCGTTGAGCGTGTACTTTTCCAGCGCATCGGAGAGGTCCTCGTAGTCGTCGGACGCGATGGGATAGATCGAGGCGAAGACCACGGGCTTGACCTTTTTGAAGCCGGGCAGCGGATGCGCGCACGGTCTGTCGTCAAGGGTGATGGTGTCGCCGATGCTCACGCTCGATACGGTCTTGACCCCGGCGATGATGTAGCCCACATCGCCTGCGGAGATCGTCTCGCGCTTCTGCCGGTCCAGGAGGAACCGGCCCACCTCTTCCACCCGGTAGATCGAGTCGTTGAACATGAAGCGGATCGTGTCTCCCGCCCTGACCTCGCCGTCGAAGACCCGGCAGCTGATGACCGTGCCACGGTAGGCGTCGTAATGGGCGTCGAAGATCAGGGCCGCAAGCGGTTCTTCCGCCTCCCCCCGGGGAGGCGGGATGCGCCGGACAATGGCCTCCAGGATCTCGTCGACCCCGGTGCCTTCCTTTGCAGAGCACGCCAAATGGGTGGCAGGGTCGAGCCCCAGCTCCGAATCGATCTGCTCCAGAACCCGCTCTACGTCGGCCGCCGGCAGGTCGATCTTGTTGATCACGGGGATGATCTCCAGGTCGTGCTCCATGGCCAGGTAGAGATTGGCCAGGGTCTGGGCCTGAACGCCCTGGGCCGCATCGATGAGCAGGAGCACGCCCTCGCAGGACGCGAGCGACCGGGACACCTCGTAGGAGAAGTCGACATGGCCCGGCGTGTCGATGAGGTTAAGCGTGTAGGTCTCGCCGTCGGAGGCGGTGTAGGGCAGGGAAATGGCCTGGCTCTTGATCGTGATGCCGCGCTCGCGCTCGATGTCCATGCTGTCGAGCATCTGGTCTTTGTAGGTGCGCATGTCGCAGACCCCGGTTTTCATGATCAGTCGGTCGGCCAGTGTGGACTTGCCGTGATCGATATGGGCAATGATGCTGAAATTGCGTATATTTTGCATAGAACGTTCCTCGTTGTGGTGTCCTATTCGAAGCAGGGCTTTTTGTCAATGGGAGGTTGGTCCTCCCGCAGGGATCGATGCCTTTTTTGCTTGCCGTGAACGGTCTTATTCTACGAATAATGCCGTGAAACCCCTCCAGATTGGACATGGAGTCTTCCGTTTGGCCAATTCGCATCCCGTATTGACTTGCAAGTCCCATAACTAGCTCAAGGGGGAATTCATTGAAGATGACGGCTCTTTAAGGGTATGAAGAGAACAGCTTCCCTGTTTTCCCCTCGCCCGGAAGGCGCCCGGGAACGATTGGACGCAGTCCGGGTCATATCCTCTGTTTTCCCCTTACTTGGGAGGCGCCCGCTCGACTTGATCAAAGGGCGGACACGGCAGAGGCGTGCCCGGGGCGAGCCTCTCCGCGGTCATATCGCGATCCATGGTCCGGTCATTGACAAGCCGGCCGGTGATATCGGATGATGGTATCAAACCTCAGCGGCTGCAAGCGAGCCGGAAGATCACCGGTCGGAGGGCAACGTGCTGCGGGATGACGGGCCGCGAGCAAGAGACCTGCGATGACGGACCAGAGATAACGGACCAGAGATAACGGACCAGGGATGAAAGGCCGGTGCCGGGCTGGTGATGCCGGATGGTGATACCCGGGCGGATATGATTCGCCGCACATGGGAAACAGCCTCGCCCGGTGTTCACGGAAAGAGATCCATGCCGCATCGTGGGACGGCCCGTGATGCCGCAGCGCCGGAAAAAGGAGAGAAAAGACATGAGAACACAGACACCCCTTCAGGACATCACGGCTGACAAAAACTTCGAATCCCGGGCAAAAAAGGCCGGACCGGCCCGGAGCCCGGCTACCTCCGCCCGGATCACGGTCATGGAAATACCGGCCCCGATCGGGCACATGCTCGCGGGCGCCACGGACAGGGGGCTCTGCCTGCTGGAGTTTGTGAACGGTGAATCGCCCGAGGCACAGCTCGCAGCGATCGAGAAGACCTTTCGCGCGCGGGTCACGCCGGGTACCGGCCCCCATCTCGAAGCAGCCTTGAAGCAGCTCGAAGAGTACTTCTCGGGCAGGAGAAAGACCTTCGACCTCAGCCTCGACATGCAGGGCACCCCGTTTCAGCAGGATGCCTGGCAGGCCCTGCTCGCCATTCCCTATGGGTGCACCGTTTCCTATCAGGAGCAGGCCCGGTCCATGGGGAGGCCCTCTGCGGTCAGGGCCGTGGCAAACGCCAACGGCGCAAACCCGGTCTCCATCATCGTGCCCTGCCACCGTGTGATCGGCAGCAACGGCACCCTCACGGGCTACGGCGGCGGCCTGTGGCGGAAGCAGCACCTTTTGGACCTCGAAAAGAGGTATTCAGGCTGATCTTTCCGGAGAGACAGGCGCTCTTTTGCAGACATCTGCCGGTTCCGCCCCCGGCAGACGAGCGCCCGGAATCAATGGTATGGACCCTTGAAGGGCAAGCCCTTCGACCCGGCTTCAAACTGCAAGCAGCAGAGGTTGTGACCCTTTCCCGTCCTTGAAAAATATGAATCCTCCTTCTCGCTTCTCCACCCTGGACCTCATGTCCCTGTTGATCCCTTTTGTGAAACAACCGATAAAATGAATATATCCGGGAGGTTTCCTGCGATGAGAGAAAAGACCTTTTTCGATATTCACTGCCATGCCATGAACCTGAGCCATCCGAGCCTGATCGGTTTTGTGAAAAAGATGAACATCGACACACTGCTGTTTTTGAACTCGGTCCCGATTGTCAGCACCGTGCTGTCGAAGTGCATCGACACAAAACTCAACCGGGTGATGAACCTGCTCTCGGTCATGGAGCGCGATCTGGGGAACTTTTTCCTGCTCATGGAAAAGGACTTGGAGCCCTTTCTGCACGACGGCAGGTTCGAGATCTGCGGCAGCTTCTATGACCGGGTGGTGCTCACGCCCTTGATGATGGACTTCGGATACAAGGGCGTGGACAGCTACCCCGGCATCCATTACCGCGACCTGCCGGAGAAACCCATCGTGGAGCAGGTCATCGACCTTTTCAACGGCATACGCAAGTATGTCCGGACAAGCGGGCTGAACATCTTCGAGATCTATCCCTTCCTGGGGATCAACACCCGCAACTACGACATGGAAGGCACGTCAGGGAGCACCGGCCTGCCCGACCTTCTGGGGAAGTATTTCGGTTCCTTCCTGTCCGAGACGCTCGCCGAGCGCCGCGCACGGCTGCTCGGCGCCATGGGCGGGTTTTCCGGAGACATCGACGACTTGCGGGACTACTCATTTGCCGGGATCAAGGTCTATCCGCCCCTGGGTTTCGACCCCTGGCCCGCGGACGACCCGGAGGAGCTGGCCAAGGTGGAGTACCTCTACGAATTCTGCGCCGCGAGGAAAATTCCGATCACGGCCCACTGCAGCGACGGCGGATACCACACGCACGAACAGGCCAGGGCCTTTACCGACCCGGAAAAGTGGGTCCGGGTGCTCTCGCGTCATCCCGCGCTGAAGCTGAACCTGGCCCACTTCGGCAAACAGGACAAGGCCTGGGGTCTTTTTCCGAAAAAGGAGTGGCAGCAGGCCGTCATAAGCCTGATCGCAGAGTACGACCACGTCTACACCGATTTCTCGTGCTGCGGTTTCGACGAGGGATTCTATGCCCGGCTCAGCGACACCATACACGACCAGCCGTCCGAGATCAGTGATAAGCTGAGACAGCGGATCCTCTTCGGCACGGATTTCATGATCAACCTGCTCTGGACCGACTCGTACCGGAGCTATCTCGACACCTTCTCGCGCCAGAGACATTTCAGGAGCCTGGACGCCCACCAGTTGTGCTCGGTGAATCCGCAAAGCTTCCTGTTCGGATAAATATCGGGGACGGGTTCACATTTCGGCTTTTCCCTGGCTATACCACATTGCAGCTTGTGCTGTGAGTCGGCCACTGTTCACGCTCACCGTTCACCACTACCACAAGGAGGCCTTCCTTGAATCCTCCTTCTTAGTCCGCATAGTGAAGTGCTTTGAAGGTGGGGTCGCATTCCTGTTCAAGCTTTTAGGCTTGAAGTAGGGTCCAGGGCTTGCCGTTGAAGGTCCATACCATTGAATGGGCTACCAGAAGTAAGCTGCCGGATATGAACTCTACAAGAGAATCAACCTTTGCTGCGTGGATGCATCAGACATCTCAAGGCTGGATGATGGGCGGTGGTGAAAAGGCAATCCAGGTATTGACTAGAATAATATTCTAGCATATAATTCTATTATGAAGCAGAAAAAAGGCAGGCATACCGGCTCGGAATCGAGGAGGAGGGATATCATCAATGCGGCACTGGCCTGTTTTTCCAAGATCGGCTTCTCCGAAACGAGCATGGACGACATCCGCAGTCGTTCAGGAGCCAGCACCGGGAGCATCTACCACCATTTCAAGAGCAAAGAACAGCTTGCGGCCGAGGTTTACATCGAGGGCATCGGCAATTACCAGGAAGAGCTGATTCGGGTTCTGAAAGGATGCGAAGGGCCGCGTGAAGGCATCCGTGCCCTGATAACTCATCATCTGACATGGATCGACGAGAACGCCGAGTGGTCGCGCTATCTGTTCCAGAAGCGCCACTCGGTGTTCATGGCATCTGCAGAAGAGAAGATCGCGGCCATGAACAGGGAATTCGGGCAGAAGATCGTGAAATTCTTCTCACGCCATATCGCGGAGGGTGCGCTGAGGCCTCTTCCTCCCGACATCATCATCTCGCTCGCCTTCGGCCCGTGCATGGAAATTACCCGCAGGCACTTCTCCGGCCATGCAGGCACGGATTTTCACGAAGCGGCAGAGCTCCTGAGTGAGGCCGTGTGGCGCGCCCTTTCAGCACCTGGAGCAGACGGGTGAGACAGACGGTTTGAATCCTTCTTCTAAAGTCAGCTTCTTGAAATGCTTTGAAGGTGGGGTCACATTCCTGTTCAAGCCTGCGGCTAGGGCAGGGTCCGAAGGGCTTGCCCTTCAAAGGTCCATACCATTGATCAGGCGACTCAAAGGGGGATATGAAGTGCAATCCGAAATTTCAGACATATGTGTGCAAGGAGGTGCCGGTGAGTGAGTGTAGTCTCACATATTCAGGGAAAATCCATCCCCTGCCGCTCTATATAAAGAAGCTCTGTTCCCGTACCAGCGGGTTCATGTCCGGAGACCGGTTTCCCCGGATCGAGGCGGTATGGAGAAATTTCCGGATCGATCCGGGCCATCTCGCAGCGACATCCCGCCTGTGCGGGCTGACACCGGGAAAAACCGTGCCGGTCTTCTACCCGCTCACCTTTCTGTTTCCTCTGCACATGAGCCTGATCACCCACCGGGAATTTCCCCTCTCGTTTCTGAAAATGCTCCACCTGAGAGACCATATCGTTCAGCACCGCGCAATAGGTGTGGGCGAGCTCATGGGAATATCCAGCCGGATCGCCGGGCAGCGGGTCGTTCCCAGGGGTATCGAGTTCGATGTGTGCACCACCATCACTTCAGATGGTGCTACCGTGTGGGAGGGCATCAGCACGAACTTCTTTCCCGGCAGGTTCGGAGGGGAGACAGATCCTTCGCCCCTTTCCCGCTTCGAGCCCATGCCCGGCAGGTGCAGCACCATCCAGTGGACCATGCCCGGCAGGGGCGGCTTCCGGTTTGCCCTTCTGGCAGGCGACTATAACGGCATTCATTATCTGGCGCCTTATGCCAGGCTCATGGGTTTCAAACGCGATTTTCTGCACGGACAGCGGTCGATTGCCGAGTGCGTCAGGCGCATCCCCTCGTACGAACAAGAGTCCGTCGTCCTCAGTCTGGTCCTGAAAGGGCCTGTGTATTACCGAAGCGAAGTCTTCTTGAAGTATGCTCCCATGAAGGATGGATTCCGGTTCGATCTGCACGCGAGAGACGACCGGAGGCCGTGCATTCTGGGCAGCCTGATTTTCCCGGGCGACGCGGCGAATGAAATGGAGAGGCCGGAGTGAACAGGTGAACAGGTCTTGAAAGAGCATTTCATTGTCAGATCGTGAAACGAAAAGCAGATCGTTGAAGAAAAAGGACGTGCATATGAAAAATCTCGAACAGATCGGTATCCATGAGCTGAAGGAACATCTCATCAAAAACTGGATGACCCATGACGCCATGTGGTTTTACCACTGCCTCCAGTCGTGCGGCATCGACGAGGCCAACCGGCTCAACAGGGCAGCCATCAAATCACTTGCCGCCATCGAGTTCAAGAGGGCCGAGAAGCTTTTCGGCATAACCCGCACAGACACGTTCGAGTATTTGAAAGACGCCGTTGATGCAGCATTTTCCGTGAGCAAGGGCGACTTCATGAATTTCACCTACACCTTCCCGGAAACCAACGTACTCCGCTGGGAGTGGCCCGGGAACACCTGCTTTGCCTATCAGGGCATGCTGCGCATGGGCGTCATCGACCGCTACCAGTGCGGGGTGATCTACCGCGTGCAGTGCTGGATCGAACAGGCAGGGGTCGGATATACCTTATCCCCGGAGATCAGAGGCTGCCTCATGCACACCCGGGGACGGTGCGCAGGCGAGGTCAGGTTCGATTTCCCCTGACTCTCTGCCCGGGTGCGGTGCAGGTCGTAAGCTGCCCGCCCTGTCCGTGCAGCATTATTCAACTGATCTGGCAATTTGCAGGATCTCAAACGGCAATTCGACGCCCCGCTTTGCCATCATTTTTGTGTCAACCATGACATTGAGATCCTGCTGGTGTGCCAGGGGCAAGGCCTCCGGTTTCACCCCCTCCATGATGATCTTCACTGCCTGTTGCGCCGACATGGAACCGCTGATCCCGAAGTCTGCACCCACATACAGACACGCTCCAGGGAACTTCATCAGTACGAGGCTTATCCCAGGCTGATTGTTCGCATCTCCTATCTTCAGGAGTTCCCTGCACGCCTCGTAGTCTCTCAGCCCGTAGTAGGTATCCAGGGGGATGATAAAGGTGTCGGCTCCTTCGTTCAACAGCTCAAGGGCGTAGGGGGTGATGTGATCGCTTTTGCTTTTCACCTGCCTGGTGATAACTTCCATTCCCACGGAAGGTGCATGTTTGCAGGCTTCTTCCACATGGGCAATAGCATTCTCGTCATCGCTGTAGACCACTGCCAGTTTCTTGAAGTCCGGAAACGCAAGCTTTATTATCTTCAGGGCGGTTTCCATATTCATGTACAGTGTCGAGCCGGTGAAACCAGGCCCCGATTCCATCAAAGATCTGCACCCGGCTGCTTCAGGTATGGATACGGCTGCAAATACGACCGGGATCCCGGCATTGATGATTCTGTCCTTGGCGTGTTTTGTGGCCGGAGTGCCGATGGTGAGAACGAGGTCCGGATTTGCATCGGCGATCCGGGAGGCCTCGCCCTTGATCCTCATGAGTACGCGGATTTTTTTCCACAGCCCGGCCTTTTCCACATCAAAATCTATGACAGTCCGGTTGATCTCCAGGTTTTTCCCTTGAACGAGCCCGTATTTTCCCAGTTCATCGACAAACTTGTCATAACAGAGCTTGTACGGCTCGATATCAGTGACCTGCAGGGCCTCGATCCGGTACATTTTTTCCTGTGCTTGGCAGGGGGCTGAATGGACCGTAAAAATAACGGAAAGCACCAAGAATAAAAGCCATCTTTTCATACAAGGATCCTCCTTTGAGAAAGTGGTGGGTGGTGCAGGCAAACCATCATGAGGAACGCCCATTGCCGAGAGAAAGCACTCCCATATATTGCCCAGAGGGGGTGTTTTGCAGATGATTTTTCCAGGAGGGGCGTTTCCTCAAGATTCTCGCAAAGACATATTCCCGGAACATTCGGCAGAAAACAGGTGTGCTTTTCAGGGCCTGGCTCGTCATCTAGCGTATCATCAGCCACGGTAAAAAGACGAGCACCGTACCTGCCGGGTGAATCATGGTGCTGGAGAAAGTCTCCTCTCAGAGGCACTGAATATTTATGGAAAGAGATTAAATTCATATCATAATATAATAATACAAGATCATTTATCACAGAAGAGAGAAAGGAAGTAAAGAGTAAATTTAGAACCTATCCCTAAGAACCTATCCATAAATAGGAATCACCTTTCTTATTGAGATAATAGTGGCAGCGAGTTGATGGAGGGCAAGAAAACTGGCCAAGGATTTTTCATATCGAACAATGACTTTTCTGAATTGATTGAACCATGAATGACAGACTTCAACGACCCAGCGTTCTGCACGATATTGGGGGTTATGGGCTTTTTCCTATTTTCCTTCCCCGCGGGACAAATATCGGGGACGGGTTCACATTTCACCTTTCCCCTGATTTTCCTGATATGGCAAGGGGACGGATATTGGGTACCGTGGGTACCGGGGACAGCTCGTGGGTGATCCTGTACCTGGTTATGAACAGGGTAAGGCAAGAAATGATCATGAAGCTGAATTACTGTAATCCATATCTGCGGGAAAGGAAAGATGGTTCAGAGTGTCAAGGAAAATAACTGCCCCGTCTGTAAGAAAAAAATTTCCCTGAGGAATGATTGTCTTCTCTGTACGATATAATATTAAAGTGATAAGATGCAATATATTGATCACTTATAAAATAACAATGATTGGTAAGAAAATTGCATACGTGGTGAGCTCAGTATAGTATTCGAATGAATACGTGTGGTGTTTTATCTGTTTCGGGAGTGAGGGGCAAGGATCCGTGAGGACACTGTTGTTCGATGGTATGATTGTTGTGAGTGGTGTACATGGTCAGATCGATTTACCGTTATCTCCATATCGCTCTATAAGCATGCCTCGAAAGAGTTCATCCATGATATAGCGCCAGCCAGGGATCCCTTCCTTCTGCCTCCATGCCGTTTCCTTGATCAAAGGAAACCCGATGTGGAAGGCTGATGTTTTTGTCCTGTGCGGTCTTCGTACCTTCAGGACAGTCATCTATTTTGAGAGCTGTTCGAGCAGAATGCACCTTTCGTATAAGCAGTGTATTTTGCACAGTTCTTTGGAGGATCTCAGCTGATGGATATGGGGAGAAATGTCGGTACCACGGTTGTACGATTTTTTCTTTCTGTTCTTTTATTTGTCATCACAACAGTGGGCACGGCACAGGCCGCGGTCGGGCTGGATATTCGGGCAGCAGAGCCCTTGAGTGCATCCGGCCAGGAATCCGCTTATGTGCTGAGGATATCCGACTGCAGCGGGGTGGTGGAGATCAAGGCCGGTCAGGCCTCTGCCCCAACACCGTATTCGCCTGCCGACATCCGGCGCCTACCCGGCGACCCGGATGCCGGTGAGCTAGAATTCTCACTGCAGGGTTCCGACCGGTTTCATCCCCATGTGGAGCTGACCTTTTTCAATGGCGAGGTGCAGGCCTATAACGAGGCATTCGTCACCGAGCCGAACAACCCCTCGCTGAGATTTCAATCCGTGTCCTTCGATGCCGACGGCCAGGACCAACGGCTGAACATATCGATCCAGGCGTCTGATGATATCGATATTTCGTACCTCGGCCTCCAGGCCGTAGGTCTTCGCATCTCAGAACTGCGTGCCGCCGGGGGCGTCATCTCCAGGGCGAGGCGGCAGGCATTTGCGGATACCTCGGGCAGCATCAGGATCTATCCGGATAGCGATGACCAGGATATATTTGAGTATAGTCTGAAGCTCGACTCGCCGCTGTCGGCCGAGGAGATGCACCACAATGCCCTGGTTCTCGTGGAAGGCCATGCTGTTGATGCCTCGGGCAACCAGAGCTCGTTCTCCGAAATCGTGATCGTCGGAGAGGACACCGAGGAGCAGATCTTCGGTATGGAAGTATCGCCTTCCAAGATCATATTCACCAATGCCATGGAGGTAGTGCAAATCATCCCGAGCATCGAGTTTCAATTCCGGGGATGGGTGCCGCTGCCGGGGGCAGGGCACGGCATCGGATTCTCCTCGTCCGATCCGTCTCTCGTGCATGTATCGAGTGACGGCCGGGTATATCCGCTGGCAGAGACGGGTGCAAGCCCCGTTCTCGTCACCGTTTCCGTCTCCGGGCTCGAATCCATGCAGGTTCCGGTGGAGGTCTCTTTCACCAAGGAACTGACAGGCCTGCGGCTCAACGGTTATGCCCCGGGCCAGACCGTTGTCCTGGATAGCCTCAACCATTTCTATCCCCTGCCCACGGTGCTCGGGGTTTTCAGCGATGGCACCGAGGCCCCGCTGACCGATTTCTATCGCGTGCAGGCGCAGGTGCCTGCGGGCGGCGAAGAGATCCTGACCGTGGACAGCGGCAAGGGGATGCTCTCCACCATGAGCATCTCCGAAGATAGCCCGATGACAGTGCATTTTACACTCATGCAGAACCCGGGCATCAGCCTCGACGTCCCGGTTGCCGCTAGGGATGCCCTTCCGGAGATCTCCCTGGATGTGCCTGACAGAGTCGAAGTGGGAGACACGGTTCTGCTGGCGGCGGATGCCTCTGACGATGTCGCCGTACAGCGGGTGGAATTCCGTATGGACGGGGCGGTGGCGGGCCGCAGGCAGGCAGCGCCCTACGAGCTGACCATGCCGGCCGGCGAGATGCTGGAAGGCCGCGTGATCGAGGTCCAGGCAGTAGCCGTGGACAGTGCCGGCCAGATCAGGGAAACCCCGGTACGGGCGGTGACCATCGTTGCCAAAGAGGTCCCGCAGGTCCCGGCCTACGAGTTCGAACAGCCGATCAACAACCTCAGGGTCGTCGAGGGCAGCCCCTATGTCCTGAGCATCGTGTCGAATCTCGGCATAATGCCTGATAACAGCTATGCAAGCGGCATATCATACGCCGAATTCTTTGCCGATGGCCAGAAGATAGGGACCGCCCGGTTCCCGGTGTATGAAAAGCGGCCGGTCCCGAATCAGGATAACAAGGAATACCTGTATGAAGTCTGGAAGCTCGAGGCGGCCGCCCCTGTCATATCGACCGAGCAGACGAGCCTGGCAGTGACTGCCCGGGTCTACAGCGGAAACGGCGGTGTCTCTGATGCGCCGGCAAAGCTCGTGAAGGTCGTCGAGAATCTCCCGCCGGCCGTCTGTATCATAAGGCCGATGGCAGACGGCATCGTGACCGCGGGCAGTCCGTTTGCCGTTGAGGTCCAGGTTTCGGACGACACCCTGTCAAAGGGGACCCTCATCGAGCTTCTGGCCGACGATGTTCGGATCGCGGGGCGCACCTATAAAAAGGATGAAGAGGGCGTATTCACCGGTGATTACGAGGTGGAGGCCGCCAGAGAATCATTCACGCACCAGGTGGATGCCGAGGCCCTGGGCAGGGTGCTGGAGCTGAGCGCCCGGGTGGTGGATTATCACGGCAAGGTGGTCGTGTCGGAGCCGGTGCACGTATCGGTCAAGGGCGATCAGGAACCGACCGTGGCCGTCAGCCATCCCGTCGAGGGCCAGCATGTCGTGTCCGGTCTGCCCCTGGAGCTCAGGGCCAACGCGGCCGACGATCTGGGGATCAGTCAGGTCGACTTTTACATAAACGACCAGCTTGTCGGCTCAGATTACCGGACCCCGTTTGCCATCATCTACCAGACCCCGTCTTCCATCGAGACCGAACAGCCCCTCTCTGTCTGCGCGGTGGCAACCGACACCGGCGGGCACGTGGTCCGGAGCGAGACCGTGACAGCCACCCTCGGCAGGGACGAGGAGCCGCCGGTGATCAATCTCGCCTCTCCCCCGATCAACGCCACCGACAGCGGAGACGACATCGCCTCGATCGTCGAGGAGACCGAGGCCGTGGTCAAGCTTGCCGGGTACGATAACGTGGGAGTGGTCGAGGTCCGCCTCTCCGGCATCCGCAGGGTCGAAGGCCAGGGATACCTCCTGACCGGCAACAGTACTGACTCCATCGGCGAGGAAGAAGGGCTCAGGGTCCAGCAGCTCCCGGGTGCACTCAATGCCTACACTGCCTTTGTCCTGGTGCGGATGCCCTCGTTCAAAAACCTCAATGGGGTGCCCTTCGACCGGTACCCCATCCAGGCAGTTGCCCGGGACAGGACCGGGAACACCTCAGAGCTGAGCGCGGTTATCGGGGTGTTCAAGGATCAGCCGCCCGAGGTCAGGGCCCTCACGAGCGACCGGACCCGGTACTTTGTCGACGACATGGTGAACCTCGAGGTGGTGGCCCGCGATGATCGCGCAGTCACGGGGCTCACGGTCGGCCTGTTTGTGGACGAATCTACCGAACCCGTCCGGACAATCACCCACGGCCAATCAGGCGGGTTCGTGCCTATGGAGGTGGTCTCAGACCGCTTTACCTTCTCCCTGGCCGAACTCGGCCTGAGCAATGACGGGCACGAGCTCGTGTTCGAAGCCCGGGCGCTCGACGCCATGGGGCACGAGTCCGAGGCGTGCCTGCTCCATGCATCGGTTGTCATGGACAGCGTCGGTCCGCAGGTGAGCATCGTGGAACCGCCCGTGAGTGATCCGCTCTATGCCGGCCAGAGTCCGGCCTTTGCCTGGCGGGCGGTTGACGACTCCCTGGTTTCATCCGTGCGCATAAGCGCCCTTGGCTCGGTCGTTTTCGAAAGGCAATATACCGGTTCGGAGTCAGCCGATGCCGTCCAGGGCAGCATGGCCGTAGCCGTGCCCGCGGATGTGGCCGAAATGGTCGTCACCATCTCGGCAACCGACATCTACGGGAACGAGGGTTCACAGGACGTCTGCTACCGGGTCGAGACCGACCGGGCGCCTGAGGTGTCCATACGCACACCTTCCTCAGGGTCCCGGTTCGTAGAGGGGGAGTCCTGTACGGTAAACGCTGTTCTGACCGACGACCGGCAGGTGGAGTCGGCCGAGGTCATGATCCTCTCGGGCAGCAACATCCTCGTGCACCGGCCGTTCGACAGTGAGGACATCCGGCAGGCCGAGGGCCAGGGCGGATACGTCAGCATGGTGTTGACCGTTCCCACAAAGCCCCAGGGCACATCCGAGCCCATCCGTCTTGTGGTGAGGGCCTTCGACAGTGCCGGGCAGCAGGCCGAGCAGGCGATCGGCATCGAGATACTCGACGACGGCGAGCCGCCGGTGATCAGCTTGATCGACCCGCAGCAGGCCGTGGAGATCTTCCCGGGCGAGAGCATCGACATCCAGGCAAGCGCATACGACGAGACCCTCGTGGATACGGGCAGCATCGGGGTCTTTCTCATGGACGCAGACGGCCGGGTACAGGGCGTGGAGTGGGAATACCTCGCGCTTACCGAGAAGCGTGAGGAGATACGCGTTCCCAACCCGGGGACCTTGGGCTCGATCGTGGCGGCATACCGCCACCGGGTGGACGTCAAGGGCCGCATCCGCATCCCCAGGTCGTTTATCGAGCACGCGGGGGAGACCTTCGAGCTCTTCCTGAGGGCAAGCGACAAAGGCGTCAACACGGCCGAGACCTCCCGGGTGCCGCTGACCATACTGGCCGACACCACCGCGCCCGAGATCAGGCTTCTGGAGCCGCTGTCCCCCCTGTACGAGCAGACCGGCTCATTCCTTCGCCTGTCCGTGACCGACAATATCGCCGTGGCCGGGTACACGGTCTTCTTCAAGACAGGAGACGACCAGGCACTTTCGGTGCTCGTGGAAAAGAGCGGGCTGGAACAGGACCAGGTATTCTTCCCGGGAGCCGGGGACAGCCCGATAGCCCTGCCGCTTCCCCAGCCGTCAGGGGATGCCAAGGCCCTGTTCACGATCACCGTAGAGGCCGTGGATACTGCTGGGAACCGGTCCATGGAGACCAGGCTCTTCGAGGTGCTTCCCGACAAGGCGCCAGCCGTAGGGCTCTTCGGGAAGTCGCCTTCGGGAGATTTTTTGCGGGCCGAGCCGGTGTCTCACGTCGTCGAGATAAGCGATGACATGATCGTGAATAACCTGTACTTCCCGGTTCTTACCTCGCTGGACAACATCCAGGCAGACAGAGGTCCGACCGGCATCACGGCCCAGGACGGCGGGCCTGCCGTGACCATGGCATACCCAGAGGCGAACGGGTATGCCGGCGCGGTCTCCATCAACGGAAACCCCTATGTCTCCTTCGAGGACGGCGTGATGACCTCGTACCCGCTCGTTCCGGCGACCAGGGGGCATTTTGAGATCGATCCGGGCACCTTAAGCGCGGACGTCCTCTACAGCCTGACCATCTATTCCGACGACCCCTGCGGTGCACAGATTATTACAAAGCAGGTCGCGGGCGGTCTGCTTCACCTGGATGATTACATCGACGAGAACACCACCCTCATCATCATCAGCCCGGACTTCTCGGCCGTGCCCGGTGCGCCGCAGTTTCTCCGGCAGATACGCGTGGACCTGAACCGGGACGAAGGGGTCGGCCGGTTCACTTTCGACGGGAGGTCATACTCGGATGACGGTCTGGTTCCCAGGGTCGAGCTGCTCATCGACGAGTCGAGAGACGGCGCCCTTAAGCCCGCCTTCATCGAGTCGCGGCCCGTGTGCAGCCAGAAGGGTGCCAGGGTGTACGCGGGGGTGGTTCTGCCCACGCCGGTCGAGCAGTCCATAGGGAGCTACTCCCTGCTTGTCCACGCCACCGACCGCCTCTCCCCGCAGAGGGGGCCCGTGGCACTGGGTGTGATCTCGACCGGGTCGGTCATGCTCGACACCGAGGCCCCGGCGGCCGCGATCGTCGAGCCCAGGCAGGGCACCGTGCTGGTGCCGTGCCAGAACATCGACCTGAGCCTGAGGGTCTCGGACAACTCCCGGACGCTTCGCACCATCCGGATACTCGAGAACCAAACCCGCCTGATCCGCGAGATCGGCGGCGCCTGCGACCGGAAAGAATATACCATACCCTACGAGGTACCACGTGAGTATTCGGGCGGAGAGCTTGAGATCTCCATCGTGGCGCTCGACGAGAGCGGCTACAGCACACAGAGCAGTGTGCTCTGTCTCCTCGACCGTAACGATGCCCCGCTGCTCAAACCGCTTGCCTTCTCGAGCTACCGGGCGGGGAATGTCTACCGCAAGAGGATCACCGACCCGGTCTCGCTCAGTGCGGGAGAGTTCTGGGTGAGGAGCGGCGAGTCCTGCAAGGTGGAGTGCGAGCTCAGCGACGACGCCGGGCTGCAGGAGTTCTCGGCCTACCGCCTCTCTGCGGGCCAGCGGGCAGAGACCCTGTGCACCCGCACCTATCCCTACTCCTGTCCTGACAAGCCGGTCGTCCGCCGGAGCGAGTCGGTCGAGATCGTGTTCGATCAGATCGAACCCACCGAGTATGAGCTCGCAGTGGTCGATACCTATGGCAACACAAGCAGCCGCGTTCTCCTGATCCATCCGCTGATGAACGTGGTGCCCGAGATCCGCATAACCGGCCCGGCGGACGGGGCCGAGATCGTTGCCGGGACGCTGAGCCTCAAGGTCGGCGTCGTGGCAGCGGACGACCGGGCGATAACCCAGGACTCGGTCCGGGTGTTCGCCAACGGGGTGCCGCTGTCGTCCATGTGCGTGGGCGGCGACATCTCGGGCGGACAGAGCGCGGTGCACGAGGCATTTCTCTCGATATACGACAGCCTGGAGAGCAGGTACGGCAAAACCATCGCGGACGAGTACGGTGTGCAGAGCGGGGTGAACATCCTGATGAGGAACTACCTCCTCACCATGCCTTCGGGCCTGTACCAGCCGGGTGAGGACCTGACCATCTCCGCCTATGTCTATGACTCGGACAGTGCTGCGGGCATGGATGAGCACTCCCTGGCGGTCAGGGCGGACGACGTGATGCCCGAGGTGATCGTGAGCCCCTCGCAGAGCTCGTATGGACCCATCGAGAACACGGACTTCACACTCTCGGTCCAGGGCCGCGACAATATCAAGGTCAACCGGATCGAGATCTACCGGGCATACGGTGTGCTCACCACGCAGTCAACAGTCGTGAGGACGCCGTACGAGCTGGTGAGGGCGATCGACACCATCCCCGCCCAGGACTACGAGCCCATCGATCCCGACTGGATCGATACCCCCGTGTATGACCAGCTCATGCACGTGGGACGGATGAGCGAGATTCTTTCGCACTTCGACGGTCTGAGCACCGCCGACATCGCCCGTTATGACCTGTGGGTACGGGTGGTGGTCAGGGATTCGAGTTTGAGCAGGGAATCCGAGCATTCCTACATGATCCGGATCGACGAGAGGCCGGTGATCGACCTCATCCGTCCCGCCCAGGACAGCCAGGCGGTGGAGTCGACCGATCTCACGGTCCGGGTGGACGCGTTCGACGATGTGGGCATCTCGTATGTCATGCTGAGGGCAGACTATCCCGGCGGCTCCCCCTCGTACGAGCTCAAGCTCCTGAATGCCCCCTACCACTTCTCGGTGCCGGTGCCGGCATATGATCCGGACAATCCCGGCAACAACCGCGTTGATCTGTCGGTGGAGGCGATCGACACCTATGGGGTGCAGTTCAACGATCCCGACGGGCACGCGGTCTCCAAGAACGTGTCCGTGCTCGTCGTGCGGGACGAGTCGCCCACCATCGAGATCGCACAGCCCCAGGACAACCATACCCTCACCGAGGGGAGCTATCTGCTGGTGAAGGCCGTGGCCCTCGACGACGTGGGTGTCGACCGGGTTGTCCTGAACATCAGCGGGCTCACCCAGGGAGACCGGAGCATGGTCGACCTCGAGTATCCGTACGAGTTCATCTTCGAGGTGCCGTGCGGGCAGGCGGGCAAAGACCTCGCACTGACCGCATCGGTCACGGAAAAACGGCGGGGAGGAATCCCGCGGACCGTAGAGACCCCGGTGCCGGTCCATGTCCATGTGCAGCAGGACACCCAGGCACCCGACATCAACGTTGTCCAGCCGGCATCGAGCGGCACGACCGTGGTCGAAAAGCGGCCGCTGCCGTATCACCTGATCATCCAGGACAACGTGAGTGTCAGCTCGGTGCGGGCCATGCTCTATGCCGACCGGAACCTCGACGGCCAGTTCGGCGAGGACGAGCGCGTCGAGGAAGCGCTGCTCCTGAGTGCGCCGTATAGCGGCACCTTGCCGGTAAAGACCCTCGATGTTTATCGTGCCGTACCCCCCGGCGACGATCGGCTGGCGCTCCTGTTCAAGGCTATAGCCGTCGACGGCATCGGCAATGAATCGATCGCGACCAGGCCCGTGACCCTGGTGCGCAACACCCCGCCCGAGGTGACCGGCATCCGCGTGCTGGACAACCGCGGGTTCAGTCTGGGACAGATCGCCGAGATCACCCAGGGCCGTCCCATCGTGCTCAATGTCCTGGCAAGCGATTCCGAGGCGGGAGTGGACAGCGCCGAGCTCCTGTATGCAATCGGCACTGATCCGGAGCAGGAGGATTTCGTTCTGCTCGGGCAGGACAGCGCCGCGCCGTTCAATTTCCATTTCCAGGTTCCTGCAGGCCCCGTTGGCGAGCAGGTCTTCTTCAAGGCCAGTGCCCGGGATATCGACGGCTACGAGTCATCGCTCAGCGATGTCATGCTTGCCCTGACCATCACGGCCGACAAGCCTCCCACGGCACGGATCGTCGATCCCGACAGCAGCCAGGCCGTGGTTATCGAAGGCGAGTCCATCGGCGTCACGGCAGAGGTGCACGACGACCTCGGGTCCGAGGGCATCGACCGGGTGGTGTTCTATGTGGATTCCCAGCCCGTGATCTCGGTGTATCAGAGCATGGCGGTGACCGGTGGAGGGTTCGGGCAGGCACACCTTTACCATACCGACATCAACGCCCCGGAAGGGGTGGACGGCTTTGTCGTCCAGGCGATCGCCTACGACATCCTGGGCCAGGCCGGCGAGTCACAGATGGTCCTGATCGGGAAGATCAAGGACACCGTGGTGCCCAAGGTCAAGATCCTCTCCCCCGTGGACAACGAGATACTCACCACCGCAGAGCCCATCCGGGCCGTGGTGGGAGTGGAAGACGTGGGGGAGATCGATCGGGTCGTCCTGACCTTCTACCGGCAGCATCAGGAGGGAGGCGAATGGGTGACGCTCGACGAGTATGCCCTGAACCTGTTCCGTGACGATGTCAGGCAGGAGGGCGACACCACGCCGGTGAGCGACCCGGACTGTTTCTCCTACATCTACTGGGCGGATTTCTCGGGCGGGAATATCCTGCGCCGGGGCGGGCACATGCGCGAGCGTGTGCTGGCCGTGGCCGAGGTGCAGACCCCCAACCACACCGTGAACGCGCAGGCCGCCTACGAGGTGGGCTGGGCCCTGAGCGAGAGGCGGTTTTCGAGCCCGGCGGAAGACCGCTTCGACCTGGCGGACGAGGTGTACTATACCGCCGTGGACCAGTACCTGAGCAAGGGGAGATCAGGCCCCATGGTTGCGGCATGGGCGAGTGCCGACCCGATGAGGATTGAGCAGGGCCTTGGAAACGAGACCATCGAGGAACTGGGCGGCGGTGCATTGCAATACACCGGGATTGCGCTGTTCGATGCCACGGACAACGAGCAGGGCAACGGCCTTGGCGACTACTTCGTCTATTCACCCCTGCTCAGCGGCTCTGCAGAGATGTTCGCCGGCACTATCGGCGAGATTTCCTGCGACGCCAATACGGTATTTGCCGGCAAATCAGGGGTGATCGGCCGGCAGCTCCAGCCGAACCCCGACAGCCACAGCAACACCGGAACAGACAGATTCCTGCTGTCCATGAAGAGCGAGATACAGAAAGACTGGCTCGATGGCGTGAAGGGAAGCGGGAACCTCTATCTTGAGAACACGGATGCCGAGCTGCTGATCTTCTCGCCGATGAACGGCGAGTACCAGCTCGGTCTTCCCTACCTGCTCGCCGGCCGCGTGGACCTGCCGTATCCCGACGTCTATGGTCTTGACCGCAGGGACGATCTCGTGTTTGTGGCCAACGGCTATGGCGGTGTTCAGGTCATCGACATCAGCTCCTTCGAGGCCCCCTACCACGTCAGCTTCATCAAACCAAACGGTTTTACCCGCGACGTGCAGGTGCAGGGCAATTTCGCATTCATAGCAGCCTCCCACGAGGGGGTGGTGGTGGCCGACATCCGGGATCCGCTCATGCCCATCGTGGGCGGGGTTGACACCCTGGGTGTCGCCAACCGTATCCACCTGGCGGGCAACCGGCTGTTCGTCTCCGATATGGCAGGCGACGGCGGGGTGTCGCAGATCAATGTCATCGATATCTCGGACCCGTACCATCCCGAGGTGGTGCGGACCATCGAGCTGAAGCCCGCACGGGCCGACCTGGTCCCTGACGGGGTGTACGACGTGACCCTCCAGGGCAACCTGGCCTATGTGACCGTGCACTACTCCGATCAGGAGGATCACCCGGCCCAGTCGCTCGTGGAGATCATCGATCTCGAGAAAGAGCTCGACCCGTCGTGGGATCCGACCGTTCCGGTCATGACCCACCGCTTCGCGAGCAAAGTTGACTTCGCGGCCCGCGGCGTAACACTGGCCCGCGGCGGCATGCAGGTGGCTGCCGGCAAGTCCGGAATCGACCGCATAGAGTTCACCGAGCTGACTATCTTAAGCCACTCCCCGGCTTATGGGGAGCATGATGTGCCTACCAATCTCGAAAGGATCACTATCGAACTCTCGGGTGTCCTGGGATCGGATGTGGTTTTGGGGGACTACGTCGAGGTGGTCCAGGGCGACGCCCTCATCGGCGAGCATGTCACCTCCCGGTTCCAGCTCGCGTATGCGCTGCGGGACGGCGAGCCGAACCGGCGGATCATCGAGCTTATCCGCAGCGATCAGTTCGAGCTGGTCCCGAACACACGGTATTTTGTCAGGCTCAAACAAGGACTGAGCGCTGTTTCGGGCTATGCCCTGGCCAGGGACTATGTCTTCGGGTTCTGGACATCCGGGGCAGGCGCTGCGCCGGCCCCGGATATCGTGTCGATCTGTCCCCTTGGAGCAGATGGAGACCATGCCTGCATCGCGGCAGGGGGCACCGAAGGCGGGACCGAACTGGTGATCCGCGGGGTCAATTTCGGGACAGACCCGCAGCTTTTCATCGGCGGGCAACCCATCGTGGTCGAGGAGGTGGAGCCTGCCGGCACGGTCGACGGGTTCGACCGGATCTATGCCGTGACCATCCCGAACTATGCCGGGCCTGCAGCAGTGACGGTGATCAACGACCACGGTCTCGAAGACACGGTCTACGGCGGGTTCACCTATGTAGACCAGCTCAAGATATCCTTTATCAACCCTTCGGTGGTCCGAACCGGCCAGACCGGTGCGAACGACGTGGTCGAGGTCACGGGCTACGGGTTCCACAACGGCATCACGCTGACCGCGACCAGGAGCGGCGATCCGGATTCGGCTGTCACATACCGGGTAGACAACGAGCACCTGTCGCTCTACAGCGCCGAGCGCATGCAGTGGGTGGTGCCGGATTTCAGAAACTCGGACGGGAAAGGCTACCGGGGATTCGTGGATGTCGAGGTCACAGACGAGCTCGGCAGGCGGTTCGTGCTGATGAACGCCCTGTTCTACGGCCGTCTCGAGGTCAACCATGTGCTCGAGACCGAAAATCCGTACAGCGCATCGGCTATCAGGGCCGAACTCGAGGCCCTGGCGAAAGGAGAGCCCACGGGTTATCTCCCCGATACCCTGAAGCTGCCCGCGGGCACCATCGCCGGCCTGGCCGCCGATACCAGGCTCAACCTGGCGTATGTCCTGGGCCGGGGAGTGCTGGGAAGCGGAGTCAAAGGGCCTGAATACGTCTATGATCCCGACTATGTCGGGCACTACTATGCCCCGGGCTGGATCGGTCTTGTCCGGTATTATCCTGACAGGATCCCCGATGCCGCGCCGGTGCACGGGTTCTACTCAATCCTGCCGCAGGACATCGTGGCCAATGGCATGGCACTGGGTCCGGATTATGTCTATGTCATTGCACAAGGATACTCGTTCCCGCACATCGAAACCGAACACGACGGGCGCTCGTGGCTGCTCGTATACGAGAGGGAGACAGAGCCGTTGCCCGATAACCCCCAGCCCAAGGACAAGTCCGTCCTCTACGAAGTGCCGCTGCCGATCGACACCTCTCCGGAGAAGATCGTCACGGCCGGCAGGCTCGCCTTTGTCAGCGCGGGTGAGAGCGGGGTCGTGGTGGTCGGCCTGGCCGATCCCCTGCACCCCTCGGTCATCACCCGGATCAGGCAGGCGCTGATAAACGGCGTCACCTATCCGCTGGTGCCCTCAGATATCGAGGTGATCGGCAATATGCTGCATGTGGACACCCGGTGCGGGAAGTCTTCCTTCCGGGTTCTCTTCGACATCACCAGGCCGTCGCTGCCCCAGGCCGGGACGTATGCACAGACATATGCACGGAGTGCCGGCTTTGCCCAGCAGTCGCTCTATGGTGCGGGGAATGCCCTGGACGTGGTCGATGCGTCGAGGCCGGAGCACCTGCGGCGGGTGGGGCAGTACTATGGATTCGGCTTCACTGTCCCGGGGGAAACGAAGAATCTTGCCGCCCAGGCAAGCACTGCGCTCAATATCACACAACGCCGGATAGACGGCGGTTCCCCGTGCTATAATACCTATCTGGCTCTGTACGATGCCTGCAGGCTGGAGAACGTCACGCTCCTGGATGCCATGAAGATCGAACAGGGCTGCATTCAGGAAGGCGGCAGGATCGTCTACACCGATGACGGTGTGGCAATGTTCGCCGTTGATACCGGCGGGCATTCCACGCTGAGCTTCGTGGACACGCTTACCCTCGACCTGGCGGGCAGCACGCCCGTTCACAACGAACGGGCCGTGTCGCCGGATATCGTGCCGGAGTTGCGTTTCACCGTTCCACTGACCATGGACGAGACCGAGCTTGCCGCCTATATCGACCTGATCCGGGAAGACGGCGCTTCAGGCGGGGTGCCCCTGGCGTACAGCCTCTCCATCGACAGTGAAGATCCCCGGATCGTCCGGCTGGATCCGGCCATGGATCTGGAAGCCGGCACCCCGCACAGGATCATCCTGAAGGGAGTCCCATCGAGCCGCCGTACGCTCGGGCTCTTCGACCATGTCATTCCCTTTACCACCGGGACATCCACCGGGCCTGCCATGGAGATCGTAGATGTCGATCCCTGGATGATCGACGTCTCGGGCGGCCAGATATTCGTCACCCTGAGAAACGCATCGGGAAGCCCTTATTTCGCCATCTCCGGCCAGGATGCCCCGGTCATCGGCACCCGGACGGTGGATGGGGGCGTGGAGTATCAGATCAACGCCCCGGACAACATGGCCGGCCCCGGCACCCTGACCGTGCAGGACGGCAGCGGCAGGGTCGTGACCCTTATCGGTGCGGTTCAGTACGTCGAGCCGCTCATCATAAGGGGTCTGTCACCCGACACCGGCCCCCTGACCGGCGGGACCACGGTGGAGATCACGGGGCAGGGCATGCAGTCCTGCTCGAACGGGATCGAGGTCTTCTTCGGTGAATATCCGGTGGCTGCGGACAAGATCAAGGTGATCGACAGCGAGACCATCGAGGTGACCACCCCTGGCGGCCGCATCGGGCCCGTGGATGTACGGGTATGCCGTTCAGGCGCGCAGTGCGACATTCTCACGGATGCCTTCCGCTACACCCAGCCCGTCCAGTCGAACATTCTCGACAAGGGCCGGATCTACGACGCCCAGCTCGATCCGTCGCAGAACTTCCTGATCGCTGCGGCCGGGAGCCGGGGCATCGTGATCTATGACCTGTCCGCCTCGAACTTCACCACGGGCAGCGATCCGCTCAACCCCGATGCACTGCTCTCCCTGATCGATGGAAACAATGACGGGATCGACGACCGCGTCATGGCACAGGTCTCCCTGCCCGGAGGCTACTGGGCACTGTCGCTCTCCGGGTATTTCGAGCGGGGGCAGGACCGCATCTTTGTCACGGCGGCCAGATACAACGGCACGTACTTTACGGATGCCAGGCTCTTTGTGGTCTCGTTCGACCAGCTCGACATCTCCCGCTCCATGATCATCTCCTCTCTGGATCTGCAGTGCAATGTCGCCCGCGGCATCGATGTCACGCAGAACAAGGCCGTGATCGCCCTGGGGAACCAGGGCATGGGCATTGTCGATGCATACCTGCACACCAAGCTCTACATGAGCGGCCGCTTCACCCTGCCCGACAGCCGGACAGCCCTCGATGTCGAACAGCTCACCACCGAAGCCGGCGAGCCCGAGCTCTATGTCGTGGTGGGAGGCGACTTCGATTTCAAAGAAAACCGCCTGCTTGAGAGCGAATACGTGGGCAGCGGCGGGTTCTATGTCATCGAGCACGATACCGAGGGCGGGCTCGGGCTGTTGAGCACCCTGGATGTCCCGGCGAGCCGGGTGGTGGTTCAGGGGCGGTATGCATACCTGGCAGCGGGTCAGGGCGGCCTGGTGATCGTCGATATCTCCGACCCGGCCGTGCCGCGCATCGTGTCCCGGGTGAGTGACGCGGGGTTCGTCCACGACGTGGATGTCCGGGGTGCGGTCGCCTACCTCGCCCTGGGCAAGGCAGGCATCCTGACGGTCGATGTGAGCGACCCGGCAAACCCGCACAGGACGGCCGGGATGGATTCCTACCGGGGCAATTCCATCGACGTGGTCGCGGCAGGCAGCTATATGGCAGCGGGCTGCGGCGTACCCGGCAGTGCAGGCTCAAGCGGGTCCGACTATAACGGCGTGGTCGAGGTCATACCGGATGTAACCCTGAAGATCCACTTGGTGGAACCGGAAAACCGGATCATCGACACCGCGCTCGATGCCGTAGCGGACATCCGCGTGCACTTCAACAAGGCCATCGACCTCTATGCCGCAAACCTGGAGGGCTTCGCGGTATACCGCGGGAACGGCAGTCCGCTGGAAACCGCGGTCAGCATCACCGGGAACGAAGCTTTCATCAGGCTGGACAAGCAGGGGCTGAGCGTCGGCGAGGAGCTCGAGCTGGTGGTCAAGGCGGGGATCGCCTCGGTGAAGCCCGCGCAGAGCGGGCACATCGTGCTCTACGAGCTGGATAAGGACCAGCGTTTTGCCCTTACCTATCGCGGCGCGCAGGCCGGTGATCTTGCCGTTGATTCGGTCATGCCGCGGCATATCCAGGGAGGTGTGCCCGGCGTGATAAAGGTGGGCATCTATGGTGCTCCCCTCGATCCGGGTCGCATCCGCATACACGTGGGCGATGTCCCTGCAACGGTCGAAGGGGTTGTTTCCAGCGACACCGAAGAGCGTGTCGGAATCGTCACGGCTTCTGTTCCCCCCATTTCTTCAGGCGGCCAGTATGACCTCGTGATCGAGGTCGAGAAGGCAGGGCTGTGGCAGACCATCACGCTCAAGGGCGGCATCGTGGTGGACGAGCCGGTCCGGTTCGACTCGGTAACCCCGCAGTGGGGGCCCATAACCGGCGGGACCATACTCACCATAAAGGGCGCCGGGTTCGAGCCCGGCAACACGGTGATGGACAGCCTGAAGATCACGATCGGCTCCACCCCGGTTTCCCGGGTGGATGTGATTTCTCATGAGCTGATCCGGGTCGTCACGCCCCGCGGTGTTTCCGGCCGTCAGCCCGTCCAGGGAGAGGACCGGTATGGAAACACCACGCAGCTCGAAGGCGACAAAGGATTCGGCTACGGGCTGAAGCTGTGCTCGAACATCATGCCCGACCTCGTCTACCCGAGTGATGTCTGGATCGATCCGGCAACGGGCGTGGCTGTCACCAACGGTGGATATCTCCATCAGGGTTATGACACGCAGAATATCCTGGGCATCGATTTCCCCGACACCATGCGGGCAGCCACCTTCGACATCCAGGACCCCTATGCCCCGCTCTTGGTGGGGGGCGAGTCTACCCTGCCGAGCGACGGCAAGGGCAGGGCCGCGATCATGCACGAGGCCACGGCCATGATCCTGGGCGCAATCAAGGAGGAGGGCGGCACTCTGTCCTCCGAGGAAGAGCACCTGCTGAAGCAGGCATCGACCCTTGAACAGAGCTGCGGGATCGATTCGATCCGCATCTTTCCGATCGCGGAGCTTGAGGAGGGTGTTGAGCGCAAGCGACTGTACGTCGCCGGCGGCCTGGGGGGTGTTGCCCGGCTGAACCTGGATGAGCTCAATGGCCTGCAGTTTATCAACGAGGCCCTTGCCGGGCGGGATTTGGTCACCGATATCTTCAAGAGCGGTTATGCGCTCTACGCCGTCAGGACCTCGCCGCATTCGGATGCAAACCTGCCCAATGAAGGATGTGTCGATGTATCCGGCTACGGCATCCCAAAGGATGTCCAGGTGCTGAATTACACCGACCCGTTCGATCCGGTGGACATGGGCACGCTTGCCGGCATGCAGGGCGGAACCGCCCTGCACTATGCTGACGGATGGCTCATGAGCGGCGGCAATCACAGCGCCCGCATGTGGGGACCCGACTGTCCGCCCACCTGGCCCGGATTCAGCGGCGCCGAGCCAGTGGACGAGGGAGACGGAATGGTTTCGGCCGCGTCTCTTCTGGACCCCTACCTGCAGACATTCATTCCCTTCGAGGGCAATGTGCTCGACATCCTCACCCATGGCGACTATCTCGTCGCGGCGCTGGGCGGCCGAGGCGTGGAGATCGTGTACCGCGACCGGCCCGAAGACCGTACGCTCCTCGAGCTCGACGCCACCCTCCAGCACGACCCCGGTCGGGCCGTGCAGCTCAAGCTCTATGGAAGCACCCTGTTCGTTGCCGCGGAAAAGGGGATCGTGGTGTTCGACCTCTCCGATATCCACACCCCCAGGGTCGTGTCTGCGGGCAATACCGAGACCGTGATGGGTCTGGACGTCTATCTCGACCGGATCGTTGCCGGCAGGGGCAGCGAGGGGCTCGGGCTCTTCCAGCTCCCCGGCGCGTTCGTCGTGGCGTCGAGCGTGTCCGAGGGCGGGACCCTGCCCTTGGCCGAGGATGAGCCGCTGTCGATCACCTTCAACGAGCTGGTAACCGTTGAATCTCTCCTGGCTGAAAATGCCGTGGAGCTGGTGCGGTTCGATCCGGAAACGCTCCATGAGCAGGAGGTTGCCTTTACCCTTGTGCCGCAGTTCGAGTCCGGGCAGGGCGAGGCGGCCAGGCGGTTCGTCGTCGATTTTACGAAGGAGCCTTTGAGCACCCTGGTGCTCCGGGTCAATGACGCACGCAACACCCGCGGCCAGACGCTCTGGGCGCCGTTCCGGCTCCAGTTCGCCGTGTCCGGGCAGGACGTGATGCGCCCCGTCATCACCTCGGTCGAAGGCGGTGTGTTCCACCACGGAGACCAGCCGGCCATCACCATCAGGGGGCGGGGCTTCGATGCCTCGATCGAGGCCTGTATCGACCAGTACCCGGTTGCGGTGGTGTTCATCGATGCCGAAACACTCGAGATCCCCGCCGGCGCTACCGGTCTGCTGCCGCTCGTGCCGGGTCAGCATCACCTGGGACTGGAGCAGAGCGGCATGGAAGCTCTCTGGCACGGTGCCTTTGTCATGGGTGACTCCATCGCCGACGGTGAAGACCTCTTTGCCATCGATCCGGATTCGTCGCCGGCCGAAGGCGGCATCGGGATAACGGTCGAGGCCTCGGCCCCGGTGATCCTGCCGGGGACAAAGGTGGTTCTCAGGGCCGCAGGCAGTGATACGGAGATCTATACCGGCATCAACGACTTCGATATCTCCGAGGGCCAGGAGGCCGTTGACCTCTACGACGACGTTCGCACCCTGGATTCGTTCAGCTTCATCCTGCCCGCTGTCGCATACCCGGACCTCTACCGGGTGTTCCTGCGCATGCCCTATGGCGACGGGTCCAAGGAAATCTATGCGGGCGACTTCTCCTACACCGTATCCTCCGGTCTGGGCATCGACCTCCCGAATTATCCTCCCATGGAGATCGGGGCCTCGCTGGTCGAGGGCGATATCCTCTATGTAGGCGTCAAAGCCGGCGAGAAGCCGACCGCCGCCAACCGCTTCCTGATGGAATCGGGTCTTGAGGTCTATGACATCTCCATATGGGAACGGCCGATCCGCCTGTCGCAGCTGCCCACGGACGACCCGGTGACCGGCCTTGCCGGTGCCGGCAACCTCCTCTTCATGGCGTGCGGGGCCTCGGGTATGGACGTGGCAGATATATCCGACCCGAGCAGGCCGCTCATCCTTGCCGGCATCGGAACCCCGGGCCACCGGGCAATGGACGTGGCCGTGAACGAGGTGGAAAGGGTCGTGGCCCTTGCTGCCGCCAATGACCTGGGGACCGGTTATGTCAGGTTCTTTGCCCTCGACGGCGAATCGTTCGGACCGGCCTCCGGGTATCAGACCATCTCTTTCGATCAGGACCCCGCCGCTCCGGATGCGCTATTGGGCATGCCCGTGGATATCCAGTGGTTCCAGAACCGGCTGTACGTGCTCTACCTGAAAAAGATCGGCTTGGCATACAGCCTCCACCTCGCCGTGTTCGAATCCTTCGGCGATCAGCCCTCCTATACAACAGACCCGGTCGACATCCCTGCATCGGACACCCCGGCCGACTATTCGCTCATGGTCAACCAGGGTCAGATCGGCATCTCCACACCGGAGAGCTATTCTATCGTGGAGCCCGGCGCCCAGGGCGGCTATGACATCGTCTATTGGCAGGCCCAGGGCCGTGGCACCGAGCTCTCCGTCTTCGGCGGCTCCCTGCTGATCGCGGACGCAGACGGCCTCCATGTCAATCCCGGCACCCGCCTGGTGGTGAGCGGCTGCTTCCCGAGCCCGGGGAGCCGTCTGTCCCGGCAGGACCGGATCCGGGTACGGCTCAACAACCTGATCAACACCTCGCCCGGGCACGTGGCATTGGCGGTGTCCCTGTCCACGCAGGACGGATCGACCGTTTCGCAGGACAATTATCAGATCGAGGCCGTCAACAGCATGCACGGCAGCACCATCGAGGTCTCCTTCACAGAACAGTTCGTCTACCAGGGCAGGCTTGCCTTCGCGCTCTCGACCGGTCTCACGGACATTCACGGACACGCGCTCCATGCGCCCCTGGAGGTCGAGTACAGCTATACCTCCGCTGACCGTCCGCACATCGACGCGGTCAAGAAGCTCTCGGGCGCCGACGCGCTCGACGTGCACTGCTTCCATGCCGACGGGACCGAGCAGGTGCTCGTCGAGGGCAGCGGGTTCGGCGACAACCTCGGCAGCATCTCGATACGCATCGGCCACACCCAGGTGATGGCGTCGGCCGTCAGCCACCTGGAAGACTCCCGCCTGATCTTCACCCTGCCCGATCTGCACGCGGGCGGCGCCACCCTCACCCTGCCGGTGGAGGTCATACACAACGACACCTCGCTCGGAGACATTCTCTACGGCGCGCTGCTGATCGTTCCCCGGATCGAGATCGACGACATCCGGCCTACAACCGGACCGCCCCAGGGAGGCAATTACGTGGACATCTATGGCCGCGGCTTCGGGCACTCGAACATCGTCCGGTTCGGCGCGGCACGCGCAGGCGACCTCACCGTATTCAGCAGCGACCACATCCGGGTGCGTGTGCCGGCAGGGAGCTTCGGTCCGGCATCCGTGAGCGTCGAAAGCACGCTTTTCCCGGACGAGCTGAACCTCTCGCCCGTGGAATACTTCTATTCCGGCAAAGAGACGGGAAGCGTAAACCTCGCCACCGACAACCCCGCCCCCGTTTCTGCCGTTGCCGTCAGGGACCAGCTGCTCTATACCCTGACCGGAGGCCACTTCGACGTGCTGGACGAGCAGGGCAGGGTCACCAGGCGCCTGGCATCGAACACGGCCCGGCTCGTCCTGAGCGATGTGTCCGACCCGGTGCATCCGGTTATCCTTGAGAAGGAGTTCCTGGGCGGCCTCAAACCATACCACTTCGAGGTGGAGTGCGGCCTGAGCCCGGACGGTTTCGTGGCACTGGCGCGGGAGGGAAGCAACCTCTTCGTTGCCGGAGGCCGCAAGGTCTACCATTTCGACATCACCATGCCGGCAGACCCGTGGCTCGTGAACAGCCTCACCCTGAACGGGAATATCAGCGACATCGTCCTCCATGGCGATCTGCTCTATGCAGCGGGCGCGGCAGGCATCGATATCTACCGGGTCATCCCCGACCAGCGCCTGACCCACCTGCACCGGGTGAGCACGGCATCCATCGGCGGGGCACCGGGAAGGATCACGCTCGAGGGCTCGAGCCTGTGGGCCGTGGTGCCTGCAGAGGGCCTGGTCGCGGAGATCGATCTCATGGGAGGCGACTACCGGATTCTCAGGAGCTTCCCGGCCATGGACACTGCAGCCGCACCCTTTACGCCCGAGGACATCATCGTCTACGCCGGCCTGGTGCTCGTCTCCAGCGGAGACCGCGGCACGGTCCAGCTCTTCGTGCTCGACAGCGATACCGGCGCAACCCCGGCAGCCGACCTGAAGCTCGCCTATCTGATCAAAAACGGAACGGTCTTTGCCGGGCAGATGGAGCTCATCGGCCAGACCCTCTACGTCGCGGCAGGCCAGGGAGACGTGCAGGTGTTCGACCTCTCGGCCTGGCTGGACGGCAACTACCTGGGTGAGACCCCGCTCGTCGACTACTTCGCGGTCACGGGTGACGTGAAGACCATCGCCTTCTCTCCCGATGCGATCTATGCCGGGACCGCGTTCGCCTACGTGGACGGCGAGCCCCGGGAAAACCCCATCACAGGCACGGAGACCGCCAACACCATCGGCGGCGGGCTGAACACGATCCTGAACGACAAGCTCCTGATCATCGGCCAGAAGCCGCTGGCGGGCGGAGCCCTGCCGGCCGGCGATCCCATCGAGATCCGGTTCAACCGCATCCTGGATCACGCCCAGATCGCAGGCGGCGGGTCTATCGTCGAGGTGACGCTCGACGGCGCACCCGTTGCGGGATTTGTCAGCCAGCGGGTGAACAACGACGGCTCCTGCCTGATGTTCCGCCCCCTGAACCCCCTGGAGGCGAACAAGCGCCACCGTCTCGTTCTCTCACCTGAGATCCGGGATATTCACGGCAACACCATTGCCGGCCAGTACTCGTTTTTCTTTGTGGCCGCAGACGGGGTGCAGCCGCAGATAGACTCTGTCGAACCGCCCTACGGAACCTGGCGCGGCTGTGACACCGTGGTCGTCCGCGGCAGCGGGTTTGACGAAAACACGCAGATTCAGGTGGGCTCCACGGTGGTCGGCGCCTCCGACATCATCAGCATCCGCGACGACGAGATCGTGTTCAGGCTGCCAGCGCTCACAGAGGCCCCCGGCGCAAACAGGCCCGTGGGCATCTCGGTGAGCAACGGGGTTTTGTCCGATGTCAGGGCAGGGGCCTTCACCTACATCACCGACGCCTCCATCAGCTCGATCGGCTCATACAGCAGGGAGACCGGCCTGTTCAACCCCGCGGTCAAGACCTTCTTCTATAACGCGGGCGAACACATCGGAATCCGGGGCCAGGGCATCGGCCCCATGACCAGGGTGTGGATCAACGGCATCGAGGCCAGGAACGTCCGCATCGAGAGCTCGGACCTCATCAGCCTGCAGGTTCCGGACGACACGGTCGGCACGCTGACCGTGGAGGTCGGAAACGGCGGCTATTCGGAGGGCACCTCGGCCTACAGCGGTCTTCGGGTCGTGTTCGAGTCCATGAGGCAGCTCTCGGGAGTGAGCTGCATTCAGCGCCAGGGCGACCTGCTCCTCACGGCGGGCGGCCGCGAGGCGAGGCTGTACAGCCTTCGGGACAGCAGTGTTCCCGTGCTGCTCGCCAAGATGGCCGTCTCCGGCAACGTCCTGAAGACGGCCCTGACCGGGGCTCACGTGGCGGTGCTGCACGGCGCGCAGAAGGACATCGATGTCTTCGACATCACCAATATCTACGACCCTCGGCTCATCAACCGCTTCAAGAACGTGAACTCGGAGCGCAGCTTCACGGACATCCGGCTGCTCGATTCCCACCTCTATGCCCTGGCCGGCGGTATGCTGTACTACGGCAATGTCCGGAGCAGCGACCTGAGCGCGCTCGAGCTCAGGCAGACCGAGGACCTGGTAGATTTCGACGTCAGGCAGGGCGGGCTGTACCTCCTGTATGCCGACCAGATAGAGCTGAGGAACCAGTATCGTCCCGAGGTGCTCCTGAACACGTACACGCACCTGATGCTCGACCCCGAGGGCATCGACCTCATCGAGACGGGCGCCATTGTCACCGGCGGAATGGACTACTGGCTGGTGGACACCACGGCCCTGGAAAACTTCCACCCGAACCGCCTCATCGGCCACCGCTTCACCGGCGTATGCGACCGGGTCGTGCAGAACGGCGAGATCGCTGCCATCGCCGGCAACGGGCGCATCCGCCTGTACGACACCGGTATCGCCTCCGAGGGCGAGCTGTCCCACCGTGAGCTTGCCGAGGTATATAACCAACGGCAGAACCAGACGGTGCAGTGGCTGCACTTTTCCGGCGATCTGCTGGAGTGGGTCTCGGGTGGTGAGTACTTTAATGCCCGCATCCCGATTCCCAACGTGTGGAAGGCCGAGCCCTCATGGATCACCAACCCGGACGAGACGATCCGCGTGTCGGTGACCGGAGATTCCGCTGCCTGGCGGGATGTGTCGTGCAGGGTTTCCTCGTTCTACGATCAGGCCGGGTCTGTCTCGGGATCGACGATCCTCGAGGGAAAAAGGCTGACCTTCCTGCCCTCGGCAGGTCTGTTCCAGGTCAACGACCTCTACGACGTGGTTCTGCTGCAGCAGCCGCGCGAGACCGTGAAGGGCGCTGCGGTACAGGTGGACCTGCCCTGGCGGATCGGGTCTGCGGCCGCCTTCGGGCTCCTTCCCATCGAGCTCGGGCATATCACGCCCGCAAGCGTGATCGAAGGCGTGCACAACAGCTATACCGTCACCGGGGCAAACCTCGGCCAGGCATCCGAGGTGAGGCTCGGAGATCTCATCCTGTATCCGGGTGATTTCACGGTGAACGATTCGGGCACCGAGCTGACCTTTGCCGGTACCATGCCGGGGTCGGGCCTGTATTCCCTGTCGGTCATGCAGGAAGACCAGGCGGACGTGCTTGCCGCCGCGGTTCTTGCCATCGATGCCCTGGCGATCCATTCCGTGAGCTCGGACCACCCGCAGTCGTCCGCGGTGGTGAGCGAACAGGGCGGAGACATGGTGACCGTGCTCGGAGAGGGCATGACCCCGGACATATCCGTTCACTGGTATCCATCGGGACAGGGCATGCAGCCCTCCAGGACCAACACCGTGCCGTTCGCGCTCATAAGCGGCGGACTGACCTTCACCACCTCGGAGATGACAAAAGGCCTCGACTACCAGGTGGTGATCGTAAAGAGCTCCACGGGCGAGTGCGCCGATGCGGGCGAGAGCAGGCTCCTGACCGTCATCGACGACAGGGCGCCCACCATATGCGTTGCCCAGCCGCTCGGCCGCCTCCAGCCGCTCATACTGGAGGCCGATGAGCCGATCCGCGCCGGGGCCGACCGGTCGTTTGCCGTGATCAAGCAATTCCGCGATTATTCGGACACACCTGATCAGGACATCTCGGGCCGTTTCGACACGCTCCTGAGCACGGGCAACCGGCTCGTCCTGAGACTTGCCTCGGGTCAGGTGCTCGAGCCCAATGCGGTGTACACCGTCACGATCAGCGATCTGCAGGACCTGGCCGGGAACACGGCCAACAGCATCAACGGCATCCAGGCAGGCACCATGACCCATGTGCTGCGCGCCGAGGACCTGCTCGCCCCCCGGCAGGATTCGATCCGGTTCGTGATCGCGGCAACGGACGAGCCCGTCCAGGACGTCACGGTCCTGAAACGGGGAAAGAGCTACACCTTTGCCGTCTCGGCAATCGACAACTACGTGGAGGCCGATGAACTGTCCTACTCGTACCGCTATTCGCTCGATGGCGGCGTCTCCTATATCACGAACTGGATAAGCCTCAAGAATACGGATGGCCGTGCGGTCTTCTCCATCGATATAACCGACACGTTCCAGAGGCTCGGGGTCATGGTCCGGGCAAGCGACGGCAGGAACACGAGCGACAGATGCTTCGAGGCCACCGTGACCGACCCGCAGATCGTTCTGTCCGCAGACCCGCCCGGGTTCGTCACCACACCCGATCCGGTCGAGGAGCTCGACGACCTGACGCTCACGTTCAATCTGACCGGCGACATCGACGTCATCGATTCGGCCCGGATCAGGGTCTTCGAGGGCGGCCAGTGGAGGCAGATCAGCCCGGTCAGCGTGGTCCGGACAACGGGAATGGCGACCCTGAGCATGGAGCTGGGCTATCTCTGCGATGTACCCGGCTACAACGGGGAGAGCTCCCTGGAAATACCCGTTGTCCTGAGCGTGGGCTACGACGCTGTGGTCGACTTTGCACGCTTCGAGAGGCAGTTCACCCTGTATAAAGACTTCACCCCGCCCGATCTCAGGATCGTCTCGCCCAAGGACGGCGATTACGTACCCAGGGGCCGGCAGGTCGAGATGATCCTCCAGTCGTTCGACCGCTACGGGATCGACCGGGTGGAGGTGTGCCTCGACAGCTCCTCGCCCGGGATCTTCGACGATCCACTGGCGTGCGGCGCCCTGGCGGACCCGACCGTGTACCGGTTCACGGTGCCTGAGGATGCGGAAGAGCCCATCACCCTTGCCGCCCGCGCCTGGGACCTCAACGGGCTCGTGAGCGAGCCGCGCACCATCACCGTGCAGCCCTTCGCGCCGGGCGACGCTCTTCCCAAGGTCGCCATCCTCTCACCCGCCAACGGGGCATCGTTCCATGCCGGCGAAGAGGTCGGCTTCCGGCTCCTGATGGAGGATGTCTCGGAGTCGCGGCTGTATTTCGATATCGGCGGCATCCAGGACGATCCGGGCAACCCGCCCCCGAGAGCCATAACCCGCACGGAGGGAGAGCCCGCGGTGTTTACCCTGAACTCGGTGATCCCGGTGGTGCCCGAAGACTGCGTCGTGGTGGTGCGGCTCGAAGCGGTATCGGAAACCAACGAGCTCGTGAGCCAGTGCTACCTGAACGTGTTTGCGGACGAGGGCATCGACGAGACGCCGGTGATCGACGTCTCCCCAGCCTCGCATGCGCTCGCCGGCACCGAGCTCCTGATCAACGCGGTCAAGCCCGAGGGCATGGACGATTACGATGCCGGGTCGTACCTGCACGTCGAAGAGATCGGGGTCCCGGGGACCACGGTCGACTATCCCATGGACAGCGGCCTGCACCGCTATCCCTTGAGCACAGCCACGAGCGCGGTGGCCATCGATGCCTTCCTGCACGACCGCTCCGGCCATGTGAAGCACGAAGCCAGGCAGGTGGGCAGGTATCCCTATTTCTCGGGAGACTGGACCGTCTGCCATCAGATCGGCGACAGCACCCGGAGGATAGGCTCCGTGGCCGCGGTCCCGGGTTATACCGGGGGGACTGTCTGGCCGGAGAACGATATCGTGGGCGGCTACCGTATCCGGAGCCTCTCCGGAACCATTCACGAGACGGCAACCGGCCGGGTGGAGTCCGTGTTCTTCAGCGGAACAGGGCTCGTCGCCCAGGTGGAGGACAGCGGGCAGCGGCATGTGCTGTTCCTGCGGCTCGTGCAGGGTGTGTTCGGCACTCCGTGGACAGCCAAACTCAGCGGCGAGGTGGTCGGCGCATACGGCTCAGTGGTTTTCGTCCGCAACGGCGATCTCATCAGCGGCCTGTTTGCAACCGTGGACGGGTTCGTTCCGATCACGGGTCATGCCGTTGACGAGCCGATCATCTCATTGTCCCAGAGCGACCGGCGCATCTTCGTGCTCACCTCTTCGGGACTCCGGGTTCTGGAAATGACCGATATGCAGGCGATGCCCAAGATCGTACAACGCTCAACCCATGCGTTCGACGGGTATGAAGGCGTTGGTGTGTCCGGCGGCCGTCTCCTGCTCTGGCGGGCAGGAGAGGTGGACAGGTATGTCCTGGCCCACGACGGGAGCATCGGCGAACCCGACCGGAACATGCAGGCGGGCGGCACGGTCGAGCGTGTGGTAGAAGACGGCGAGCTCATGTGGATCTACACCTTGGACGAGCGTGTGGGCGATCACTGGCAGGCCTGGCTCGACGGCGAGCACGTGGCCAATCTCGGCGGCACGGGTGAAAGGATCGCCCTTGCCGCGGGGAGGATGTACCGCGTCGTGGAGAGCCCGGCCGGAGACAGCATCCAGTACCGGGAAATCGGTGTCACCGACCAGTCGCAGCCGTTGAACCTTGCCGCATATCCGCTCCCCACCGGCGTCCTGATCGCCGGCCCGAGCGATGACCCGTCCATGGGTCTGGAGCAGGTGTATTTCACCGGGGAAGAGGGTACTCTCCTGCCGGCGGTATCCATGTGGTACACCGGGCAGTACGACGGGGTGTCCGGAGAGCAGGTGCCCCACGGCCGGGCATGGTTCATCCGCCATGCACATACCGGAGCCCGGGTGACGGCCCATGCAATCGGCCACGGCGGTACACTGCGGGAGCAGATCATCGATACCCCGTTCGCTCCGCAGACCGGCACCATCGGCCTCACACCGGCAGACGGGTCCTGGATTGCCGCGGGCGCTCACGTTCCGCTTGCCGCGGAGATGGATCAGACCACGCTGACAGCCGACTGCCTGCTCTCCGCAGGCAGCGACACCTCCCGCACCATTTCCGGCACGCACCATCTCTATCGCTGGCTGACCATGCCGGATTCCGGCAGCATGGAGGTTTCGTGCTCCATAAATGCAGCCCCTGCCGCCGCAGCGGTCATCTCCGCCATCGACAACGACCCCACCCTGGCGGCGGTCACGATCGGATCGGTGGCGAACAACCAGTGCTTCCCCGAGGGTGAGGTCGTCAGCGCGACGTACCGGGTTCTGGTCCAGGAGGGCGCCCCGGAGCTGAATTACGTGGAGATAACGCTCGTCGACTATAACGGCAACGAAAAGGCGCGCCTGCACGCCGGGCAACCGGAAGGGGCATTTACCCTCAGGCTGCCCGACGTCCTGTCGCAGGAGCCCTGCGAGCTCAAGGTGCGGGCCTATTTCGGGCCGCAGTATCACTACAGCGAGAATGCCTGCAACATCAGGGTGACCCCCCGGGTGAGCATGCCTGTGCCGGTCATCGACGGGCTGCCCGGCACGGTCTACCCGCAGACGCGGCTGTGCCTCGAACTCATGCAGCAGCTCCCGGGCGGCCAGGTTCAGGCGCTCGGGTCCGAGTTCGGCGCCTCGCTCAGGGTATTCCGGGGCGACGAGGCGGTCCCGGTTGCCTCTGCCGACCGTGCGGTGCTGAACATGGACGTGCCGGCGGATGCGGCGGCCCTGACTATTGTCGGGCAGATTCAGGATGCATCCGGGAACTCCCGCGAAACCAGGCAGCGGATCCTGGTCATCGACCACCTGCGGTGTGCCCCTGCGGCGCAGACACTCGCGTATGACGCCTTCCTGCCCGCAGTGGGCGGGTACTGGTATGCGAAGGGTCATGACCTTTCGAGCAGCACCGGCAGTAATCATGCCTTCGAGGCGCCGGTGACGGCACTCGCGCACCTGGGCAGCAACCTGCTCGTGGCACTTGAGGGAACGGGGCTCGTGATCGTGGACCCCGAGCAGGAGTTCCGGATGCTCGGAAACAGAACCCTCTCCGCGAGGATCGAGCACCTGGCCGCCAATGAACAGCGTATCGTGGCGGCGACCCGGAATTCCCTGCTTCTCTACCGGGTGAGCGGCAATGACATGGAGTATTTCAGAACCCTGGCCCTGCACGACGAGATCCTGGATGTCAGGCCGTACGGTGATGCCTTCCTGGTGCTGACCTGTCACGAGCTGCGCATGATCGACGCCGGGGGGACCACCCTCCACGCCGCTCAGGGCAGCGAGTTCAGGGCCATGGCGGTACACGACAGGGAATTCTACGTGCTCGATGCATACGGCGAGCTGGCAAAATACGGATCGGACCTCACCCGGCTGGCCTCGCTGAGCCGGGCCGGCGGAGAGCGGATGGTCGCCCTCCAGGGCTATCTGGCCCTGATGGACAGCATGTCGGGCATGATCCGGGTCGTGGATGTGGGCAGTCGTGGTCGTATGGAGCTTGTTGCCGCATGGCCCGTGGGTTTTGCGCCCTTCATAGCCGATGCGGCCGTATCATCCGGGATGATCTTCTCGGGCGATGCCCGGGGCACGATCGTCGAGGTCGCATACCCCGAGTCCGGCTTCGAGGTGCTCTTCGATGCAGAGACCGCAGGCAAGCCCACGCCCGGATACGTGCTCGATCTCGCCCTGTGCGACGGCATCGCCGTGAGTGCTGCGGACAACTACGGGGCTATTGTCTACCGGCCTGACAGCCGGGGCGCATACTCCCAGCAGTCGTATCCTGCCACCGGATTTGCCGAGGCCGCGGGCAGAGCCGCCTGCGACAAGCAGCGCTGCTATGTGCTCCAGCCCAGGGAGAACCGCGTGCGCTTCTTCGACCCGGCAATACTCCAGGGAGGAGATCTCTTCGCCGGCCGGGCGTTTGTCGATCTCGCACTGACGAGTTCCCACGTCGTTGCCGCCGAGGGCGGCAGCCTGTACCGGGCGAGCCGTGCGGATCTTTCCGAGCAGCCCGCGATCGATGTTGCGGGGAGTGAGAACATTGTCCGGATCGCTGCAGGCGGATATCGGGTCGCGGCGGTGACCGACGCGAACAGCATTTATCTGGCCGACATGCAGACCGCCGGTGTCAGGGCCGTGGTGGAGGGCGAGGCCCAGCCCATAGGCCTTGTCGCCCTGAGCAACGACTACCTGTTCTACAGCCTGGGCACCGGCATTCGCCGGGTCAGAATACACGACGGCGCGGTTGTAGACGGCGGGCTGCAGGGTGCGCGGTACATCGCGGCCCTGGAATATGCCCAGGGTCTGCTGTGGTGCGCCTTCGAGCATGACGACGGATACGGCGTGGCCGCTCTGGATCCCATGAATCTGAGCACGGTGGACGGCTCCATCGTCGATCTGGACACCGAGATCACGGCGCTGGCCGTCGAGAACGACCGTCTGGCGGTCGGGCTGGGCAGCCAGGGCATACGGGTCTACCTGATGCCGCAGAGGCTGATGAGGGCCCAGGCATCTCCGGATACCCCGCTTGCCGGGGTCACCTTCCAGTGCACGGACCTCATGCGGGTGCAGATGCCGCAGTCACCGGGCGTGGCGGCGGTGCAGTACCTGATCAATGGCGAGACGGTCGCAACCGGCAGCCATGCACCCTTCGCCGTCGACATCCCCCTGCCCGCGAACCTGCCCAACGGGCAGCCCTTTGTGCTCGACACGCGCCTGGAGTGTGTCTCCGGCGCGGTGATCGATGCCGAGCAGAGGCCATTGTTCCTCCATTCAAAAGGGCTTGCGGCCAATGACCTGAGGGTGGAGGTGCAGGTTTCCGAGCACAGTTGGGGACCTGCCCCTCTGGAGATCCGGGCCGGCATCGTCCATACCGACCATCCGATTTCACGGGTCGAGTATTACCTCTCCCAGAGCCCGATGGGACCCTACCAGTTTATCGGCGAGCATTTCGGGCCCGAGTTTGTCATCTTCCGCTACTACGACGACAGCTACAGCGGATACTATGTCAAGGTGCGCGCCATCGATGTGTTCGGCAACGCGGTGGACTCGCTCCCGAAGCGGTTCTACCGGCACCAGGACAATGCAAACCCCACGGCCGGGTTTGCGGTGACCGGCCTTGCGGTCAAGGACGGCGGCTCGCGCGTGGTGGTCGACACCGGCTACCGGGTGGCGGTCACGGTCGGCGACGCCGAGAGCGGGGTCAGGCAGGCCTTCCTGAAGAGCCGCGGCAGGATCGTCAAGGCGATCTTCGGCCAGGGCACCATCACCCTGGACGAAATCGCCGGGTCGCTGGGCACCCTCGTCTACGATGTCGAGGTGACCGACAACGCCGGCAACTGCTGCACTGCATCGCATGTCATCGAGGTGGTGAGCGACAGCAGCCCGGACCTTCAGATCGACAACTCTCCGGCCTCCATACGCGAGAGGACGAGCTTCACGGTGAAATTCACCGCTGAAGACGACGTGAGCCTGGCGTTTGCCGAGATATCCTGGAACGGGTTCACCACGCACGTGGACCTCGGTTCCGCGGACGAGACCCGGACGGTGCAGATCTCCGATACCCGGAGCGAGCGTGTCGAGACCTCCTTGGAAGGCCAGCTGAGCATCCGGGTGGTGGACAGCATCGGCCAGGAGGCCGTCCGCTCGAGGCCGATCACCGTCAATCGCGACCAGTCGCCCGACCTTTCTTCCCTCGGCGTGACGCATCCCTTCCAGGCCTTCTTCGGCAGGGAGGCGCGGATCGTGCTCGAAGGCGTCAACAGGCTGGACGACAGCGACAGGTATAAACTCCAGATCATCGACACGAGCAGCGGCAGCCCTGCCGTCGTATACGACAGCGCGCTTCAATCGTGGGGCAGCTCGTTTACGCGCAATCTCGCCATGCCGGCAGCCCAATCAGGCCTCACCCAGTACCGGTTTATCGTGGCCGCGGTGGACGAGCTCGGTCAGCGGGCCGAATCGGCTGAATATGCCATCGATCTGAGACAGGCGCCCAACCTGATCAGGTTCAGGGCCGCCAGTGAGCAGCAAAACCGGACAACGGTGCGGGTCGGCGAACAGCCCCAGTACCGCGTGGAGGTCCTGGACGCCGACGGCCGCCCTGTCGAAGATGTGGACGTGAGATGGCAGCTGGTGCCTCTCTCAGGCCAGGCCGGCACCATGGGGACAAGCGCAACCGACAGCCTCGGGTTTGCATTCCTGACCCTCAACACCTCCCGGACCGCCCAGAGCTACACCCTCCAGGCAGGCCTTGTCCTGATGCACGAGGTGGGGTCCGCCCGGCTGCCGGTCACCGTCATGCCCGGTGAAACCAGAAGGCTTGCATTCGATTATCCACCCCAGGTGGCTGCCGGCGGGGCCTTCACCCTGGCCGTGCAGGCCTTTGATGCCTGCAACAACGAGGTCCATGAAGACGGCGCCACCACCTTCACCCTGACCATGCCCGATGATGGGTTCCATTTCGTGCCTGCCGCCGGGGTGCAGATCGGACAGGTGTCCATGAACTCGGTCATGGTGGAACGGGCCGTGTGCACCCTGTCAGCAGGCCGGGCGGATATCGGCGTTATAGCCGCAACCTCGGCCGGCACCCGTGAGATCGGCGTAGGCGCGGGCGGCGGCATAACCGCTCCTTCGGTCCTGCCGGTCACGATCATTGCGGGCGTCCCGCAGAGCCTGGTCTTCCTGGACGAGAATCTCCAGGTCCAGCCTGCCGGTTCTCCTGCGCATTGCGGCATCAAGCAGGCGGCCCGGGTGCATCTTGCCCTGTTCGACCAGTACGGCAACCGGGTAACAAGTGCCGGAGCGGGCTGCCCGGTGAGCGTCGGTGCCACCGGAAGCGCCCGCATCGACGGCCGGGAGTCTCCGGCAGAGGTCGTGCTGGTGCAGGGCATGGCGGAATTCCTTGTGCAGGACGACACCGTCGAGACCGTGACGCTGTCGATCCACAGCGTGGGTCAGCCGTTTGCAGGCATCGATACCTCGTCAGTGTTCCGGCTGGCGTTCGATCAGTCGCCGCCGCAGATCGTGCAGGCGGTCGGCGAGGCAGGCGTGAACACGGAGGTCCTGCATGCGAAGTTCGTCTATGACGAGCCCGTGGAGGCCAACACGCAAGGGCCTCTGGTCGAGCTGCTCCTGGATGAGAACGTCCTGGATGCGGAGGCTGCGATAGGCGAAGACTCCCAGACGGTCATCCTCGAGCCTGCTGAGGCAATGCAGCTCGGCACGGCCTACCACTACAGCACCGGGAACTCGGTGCTCGTCGCGGCGGCAAGCGGAGAGGGCGTCATGCCGCAGGCCGGCGTGCTGGAAATGCCGGACTGCCTGGTAAAGGTGCCGCCCGTGCTCGCGGTCCTGGAAGGGCAGCTCATGACAGTCGGTTTCGCGTTGGCCCCGGGTGTGAGCTATTCCGGCATCACATCCGGCCGGTACTGCATCGGCACCGGTTCCGAAGGCGAGGATATCTGCGGCGGGTTCGACTGGGCATACAACCGGACCGTGCCGATCCCGGCATTCTCGCAGTACGGGCAGCCTCCTGTCCAGGACGGCGGCACCGTGGTGTTCGAGTTCAGCGGATACATGGGCGGACGCGAACTGCGGGTCGGCAACAGCCTGGCATTGCAGGTGTTCGTGGAGGGCCGCGACTTCGACGGAGACGGTCTGAACAACGAGCTGGAGATCGAGGTCGGCCTCGATCCCGCCCTGGCGGACAGCGACGGCGACGGCATCGAAGACGGGCTCGACGACCTCGACGGCGACGGGCTGAGCAACCTGGCAGAGGTTGCCGCTGGTACAGATCTGCTCGTCTTCGATACGGACGGCGACGGTCTGGGGGACGGCGCAGAGGTCTTGACGCACGGTTCCGACCCGCTCAAGATCGATACGGACGGCGACGGTCTCTCCGACGGCGACGAGGTGAGCTCTATCCCGTATTCCAGCCCGAACAAGGTCGACACGGACGATGACGGCATTCCCGACAACGTTGAGCGGCAGTATGGCCTGAACCCGTCCGACCCCGCAGATGCAGCGGCCGACCTTGACGGTGATGGGCTGAGCAACCTGGAAGAGCTCCAGCTCGGCACTGCAATCAACCTCGCCGATACGGACGGCGACGGGCTGTCCGACGGCCAGGAGGTGAACGGGGCAACCCCGACCGATCCGCTGAAGCAAGACACCGATTCAGACGGCCTGCCGGATAACGAAGATTACGAGCCCGGTACGGCCGACAGCGTGCCGCCCCTTGTCGTTCTGGTCGAGCCAGAGGCGCAGAGCACATTCATCAAGGGCCAAACTATCAGGGTGCGTGCATTGGTCGAGGACCAGGGCCGCATCGAATATGTCCGGCTGAAGGTCGACGGGGTGCAGGTCAGGGAGACCAGTCCTGAGGGCAGTGTCCAACAGTACGGGTTCGAGTACACGATTACGCTGCCCGCAGACGCGGAGCAGGCAGTCATCGAGGTGCTGGCGCAAGACACGAACGAAAATATCGGGACCACGGGCGAGCATGTCTTCACGCTCATCGACGATCCCATGACCGCGGTCATGGGCGTGGTGGCGGATGCGGACGGCATCGGGGTCGGAGGGGCAACGGTCAGCGCCCACGGCTTCGAGGCGCTGACGCAATCCAACGGCGTATTCGTCATCATGAATGTGCCCGTGCTGCTGGGCGACGTGCAGGTGACCGCCCGGGTGACCCGGGACGGCATCGACTACGTGGCCAGAAGCGGCATCCACCCGCCGGTATGGGCCGGCACCACCGACGTGGGGACCCTGACCCTGCGCCGCGACAAGAGCAAGGTGGGCTACTACCATGCCACCTACGACCGGGGCCAGGACTACCAGCGCCTCATCATCGAGAGCTCGGGCATGAAGCCGGTGCTCGTCCAGACCCTTGCAACCTTCGACCTCTCGGAGATCGACATGCTCATGGTCGACACCAACCATGCCCAGGGGAGCAACTACTATTACAGCAACCTGCAGAAGGTGTTCGATTTCGTGGCCGAGGGCGGTGCTCTGATCATCCACGAAACCGATGCGTGCGGCACCGCCTACACGGCGGCGGACGACATCCCGGGCGCACCGGGGTCGCTGGTCGACTCCACGATAAACGGCAGGGCCTGCCCGTGGTACCGGTTCAATGCCATAGGAGACGGGCCGGCAGGGCAGTTTGATCAGACACCACACGCAAGCGGACTCGCCACCGGTCACTTTGACCGCACGTCGCTCGGCATGGACGTGACCCCGTGGGTCTATGCGAACGACCCCATGGACGGACAGGTTCTTTCCATCAGCTATCCGTGGGGCCAGGGGCTGGTATACGTCTCCACCATCCGGATCGAGGTCCTGATCCAGGAAGTCTTCCACACCATCTATGCGCCCAACGCTCTGAACGCCATGCACAGGCTCATGCAGCCCGACACCGATTTCGACGGCCTGGACGATTTCACCGAGTTCGATCTGGGCACGTCTTCGACCAATCAGGACACGGACGGCGACGGGCTGAGCGACCGGTTCGAGGTCAGGTACGGGTTCGATCCTCTGCTCGCCTGCGGAGAGGCTGAACTCGACAGCGACGGAGACGGCCTGACCAACGTGCAGGAGCAGGCCGCAGGCACCCATCCGCACAGGGAAGACAGCGATGGTGACGGCCTCTCCGATCTGCTGGAGATCGAGTTCACCTCTGACCCGCTCTTCATCGACACCGACTTCGACGGCCTGATCGACAGCAGGGAGTACGGTTATTATGCGGATCCGCATGTGGCGGACACGGACGGCGACGGGTTGAGCGATTACGACGAGGTCATGGTTTACTACTCCCATCCCGGATCCCTGGACGGCGACCGTGACGGCATGTCCGACGCGTTCGAGGTCGAGCAGGGCATGAATCCGGGCCTGGGGTTCGACGCATACTGTGACGATGACAACGACGGCATATCCAACCGGGAGGAGCTGCTGGTCCACGGCACCGACTATCAGGAGCCCGACAGCGACTTCGACGGTCTCGACGACTCACAGGAACTGGCCCTGGGCTATGATCCGAACAACCCTGACTGCGACGACGACGGGCTCCCCGACGGTTACGACTACGAGCCCATGGTCGCCGATCTGACCGCCCCGGTGGTCTCCCTGCTCACGCCCGAACCCGGCTCCGATCTGGTCAGTGGAGGACAGGTGCGCCTGTCGGTCGAGATCGTGGAGCAGGGAAAGATAGGCGAGGCGGTGTTCACGGTCAACGGTATTGAAACACGCCTGACGCAGGCCCCGTACAGCATTATCGCCCAGGTGCCGGATGGCGTGGGCACTCTCTCCATCGAGGTGTGGGCGACCGATTCCAATAATAACACCGGGTCCACAGGCACCATGGTGTTCAGCATCATCGACGACACCCTGATGACAATCACGGGCCGGGTGGTGAACGAGCTCGGCAACGGTGTGGCAAGCGCCACGGTGACCACGGCAGGCGTGACGGCCCAATCGGACCAGAGCGGATACTTCGTGCTCGACCAGGTGCCGACCACCGAGGCGGAGCTTAAGGTCAGCGCCTCGGCGCTCTTCGGCGCCCAGGAGGTTTCCGGTGTGAGTGAACCGTTTGTGCCGAGGCACGGGGAAATGATCGATGCCGGAGAGATTCTGATATCCTGTGAACTTTATGTCCCTTATACAGGTCTCATACCAGAGGCAGACCTTGCGTACGATGGAGAGACTGTCATTGAATACCTGTACAACCTGTATGACGGGAGTGGTTATCTCTGGGATATACACCGTCAGTACGGCTATATCTACGATGGTACAAGCGATGCATTCGACAGTGGATATCGTCTCTCAGTAAACAACCAGGATTATATAGCGGATTACCGGATAGCGGTGAAAACGCGCATGAACGGGCGTGAGCTTACCTTCATGCCCCGGATGTTCGGTGATTTTCAGGTCCATCGCAAGATATATGTACCTGGGGACAAGCAGTATGCGCGCTTCATGGAGGTGATCGAGAATACCTCTGATGTTGAACAGAGCATATCGATAAGGCTTCAATCATCTATCGAGGGCTACGTCCGGTACACATCATCGGGAGATACCAGTCTCACTGCATCGGATGGATATGTGGTAACCGACGACAACTATGCGACATACGGAGATCCTTCGGTTGCCCATATATTCAGAGGACCCGATGGTGGTCGCGTAGGCCAGTACAACCCATACTTTACCGGCAGCTATGGGAGTATATACATCAACTATTCGCTCACAGTGCCTGCTGGATGCCGTGCCATAATCCTCCACTATTCACTCCAGGATTTCAGCCGTTACACCGCGAATGCCCTTGCCCAGGACATATATTCATCCGCCGGACGGAGTGATCTGATCGAGGGCCTCACCCGTGAAGAATTCATGGATGTGGCAAACTATTCCTTCCTGAAGGACAGCGATGGAGACGGTCTGGCCGATTACGAAGAGGTGCTTCTGGGACTGGATCCCGCCAGTATCGATACAGACGGCGACGGCCTCACGGATGGATTCGAGCATAGATACGGTTTCGATGCCCTCGGCACTGACGAGTCGGCCCTAGACCCGGACACGGATGGTCTGACCAACCTCGAGGAGCAGGCCGCCGGAACCGATCCGTTTGCAGAAGACACCGACGGAGACAGCCTGAGCGATTATGACGAGGTCATGACCCACGGCTCGAACCCCTTACTGGTTGACTCCGACGGCGATGGCCTGCGTGACGATCGGGAGATCGCCATTGGCACGGGTGCGATGGATGAGGATTCCGATGGCGACGGTCTGAGCGACGGTGATGAGGTGAACATTTATGGCACTGATCCTCTTCTGGTCGACTCTGATAACGACGGCATGGATGACATGTTCGAGGTGGAATACGATCTTCTGAATGCCGACCCGGACGGAGACGAGGACGCAGACGGCCTTACCAACCTCCAGGAAGCGAGTCTTGGCACCGATCCCAGGAACCCGGATACCGACGACGATTACCTCAAGGATGGCTGGGAGGTTAATAGCTATCAGACCGATCCTTTTGAAAGAGACAGCGATGGCTCCGGGCGATGGGACATCGACGAGTTGTTCATGGATTATTCAGATCCGAACCTTGCAGGCGACGATCTTGCCAAGGACGACATCAGCACCACCCTTGTGGATGAAGACGGCCGATCGTGGTTCTTCAGTTACGGGCTTCTCGAATATGCCTGCAGCGGTTCGTACACGACTTTTGAAAACAGTCTCGCGCTGTACGTGAACGGACAGAAGTATTCGACTGACTATTGGTATACCGATTATGGCCGACTAGACAGGCGCGAACTGGTTCTCGATACAAGAACGCTGGGCAACCTGGCCGTCGGCAGGAGAGCCTTTGTGCCGGCTGCGGGAGGCGCCTTTGTCAGGTGCCTCGACATCATCACCAATCCGACCGGGGTGTCCCAGGAGGTTTCCGTCCGGCTGAAATCCTCGATCGGGGAGTATGACGAGGCAGTGGAGCCGAATGTTCTGACCAGCAGCGGCGGCGACTCATATAATCCCGGAGATCTCTACGCCGTCTTCCAGGACCCCGTGAACATCAACCGGCCTATCGGTGCACACCTGTTTGCCGGCCCCAACGCCGAAGTGCAGCCTGATGCCTCATCAGGAATTACGAGCGGCGAGAGAGACTGGCATGTTGACTACACCTTCACCATACCCCCGGGAGAGCAACGCATGCTTGTGTACTTCCTCAGCCAGGAAGGCAGTGTGAGCAATGCGGTCGACACCATGGAGTGGCTCCTGAACATGCCCGAGATCGCCTTGCAGGGGCTCACCGAGGAAGAGAAAGCGTTGGTGGTCAACCTGTTCCCCTATCCGGACAGCGACCGCGACGGAATGAGCGACGAGGACGAGCTGGTCTACGGGTGCGAACCCGACAACCCGGACAGCGACGGCGACGGCCTGCCCGACGGCTGTGACCATGACCCGCTCAACCCGGACAGCGACTTCCCGGCTGTCACCCTGGAGTCGCCCCAGGCGGGCCTGACGCTCTTCAAGGGCGAGACCGTGTGGATCCATGCACGGCCCCAGGACCAGGGCATGGTGCCCGCGATCGATCTCTGGGTAAACGGCGAGCTGTTCACCAGCCTCTCGTATCCGGACTACTGGGTCGAGTACGTGGTGGACGATGCCCTGGACGCGCTGCAGATCGAGGCCATTGCCACGGACACTGCCGGCAACTCGGGCACCACGGGGATCCTCGACTTCGATGTGATCGATGCCCCGCAGATGGCGGTTTCCGGGCGCATTGTCGATGACCTGGGCGGCGGGGTTGAAGGCGCTGACGTTACCGTGGGAGCACTCACCGTGCTCTCAGGAGAGGACGGGTACTTCGTTGTACCCGATGTGTCGAGGGTAGAGGGCAAGGTCCAGGTCCAGGCCGGCTGTTATTTCGGTGCCCAGTATGTCTACGGCACCGGCGCGACCTTTGACCCGCCGCGATCCGGAGACCTCGAGACCGGAGATACCGTCCTCAACGCCGTCGTCCCGGGCATGATCAGTGAGAGCGAGCTAGAGTATGAAGGCTACGCATCAGGCGACACCCTGTACGACAGCCAGGGGCACCCATGGAACTTCAACACTGATGGGTCTGTTCAGTGGAACAGCTATGTTAGGGGTTACTCCCTGTACGTGAACGACCAGGCATACGGCGTTGACCGGCAGGAACCGGTGGTCAGTGTGCACGGCAGTGAGTCGGGATACGCGGAGGAGGCCACCGGTTCAGCCAGTGGAGCATGTGATCTTGATTCATCTGCCCCGCTGGCCAGAATGAACGGCAGGGAGTTTACGTACCCGGAGAAGTCCTTCGGTTCGCTTAAGGTGAGCCGGAAGGTGTACGTACCCGAGGAACAACAGTTTGCCAGGTACATGGAGATAATCGAGAATACCTCGGGCGTGGAGCAGAGCGTGGATGTCTGCATTGTGAATTTGCCTGCTTCCCAATTTAGTACCGACATCATCGCCACCTCGTCGGGAGACCTCCAGTTCACCAATGAAGACGGGTACATTGTAACACACGATTACTACGGGAGGGAACCGGCCTTGGCGCATGTGACCATGGGCCCGGGCGAGAACCGTGTTTTCGGTTACGATGCGTCCATGTTGCTCGGTGAAGGGACAATAATAGGGGCGGACGTCAGGTACACCCTCCATGTCCCTGCCGGAGAACGCTTCATACTCCTGCACTACGCTGTCCAGGAGTATGACAACGCCGCGGCGATCGCCCTGGCGCAGGCCCTCTACTCCTTTGACCAGGCGAGCTTCCTTGACGGGATGACGCCAGAGGATCTCGGGGATATCGTCAACTTCACCTATCCCCTGGCAGACAGCGACGGCGACGGCCTTGCCGACATCCGCGAGGTGCCGCTCGGGCTCGACCCGTTCGCGGCGGACAGCGATGGCGACGGGCTCTCCGACGGCTTCGAGGTCCGGTACGGGCTCGACCCGCTCATGGGCGGCGAAGAGAGCTTGGACACCGACTCCGACGGACTCACAAATCTGTATGAGTACCTGCACAATACCGATCCCACCATGCCGGACACCGACTCCGACGGCATGAGCGATTATGAAGAGATATACATCCATGATTCCGATCCCCTCGATCCCGACACCGACCACGACGGCCTGCCCGACAGCTTCGAGGAGCGCTATGGGCTGGATCCCGGCTCTGCCGGCCAGGACCCGGATGAGGACGGGTTGACCAACCTCGAGGAATACCGGCATGGCACTGACCCCTGGAATGAGGACAGTGACGAGGATTTCCTGCTGGATGGCTGGGAGATCAGGCACTGCTCGACCGATCCGCTGCAGTGGGATTCCGACCATGACGGCGTGGCCGACATCCACGAACTCTTCGCCTTCGACACGGATCCCATTGACTCTGGGAGCTGTGAGGAAGGGGCGTACCTGATTCCCTGGTATTCCTTATACATCATGAACGATTCGATCAGTCTCGCCCCAATGATCGATGAAGAATACCTCATGCATGACGGTAAGCGTCTTGCGGCAATTCCACAGCTTATTGTCGACTCCGAAACCGCGCATTCTTCCCTGGTGAACGGCCCGTGGTTTGTCTACGGCATATGCGATTATTTCTATCCATGGGAATTGGCGAATACAGGTCTGGAGAAATACGGGCCGGTGGTTGCCTATTCCTTTGCTACAAACGACCTCAGGTTGGGCGTGATGGATTTTGAGAGCGTGATGTATCTCGAGAGTCCTGTTCTCACCAGCCGCAGGCTTATCATGCCGCATGCCGGGGATTATTACACCCGCATTCTGGAGGTCTTCGATAACCCGACGCAAGAGGATATCACCATCACCGTTGATGTGGCGACCGAATACCAGACCGTGGGTTACAACACCGGCATGCTCACATCCAGCGGAGACGGAATCCTCGGGAAAGACGACACCTATGCGATCGCGTACAACTATGAAGAAGACAGCGGGTACCTGGTGCACGTGTTCGCAGACGGCTTGGCGGCCCCTGTTCCGGGGCCGGGACCTCTCGGCTCCGACGGGACCAATGTATGGGGTCTCTCCCACGAGCTCACGGTGCCCGCCGGATCAAGGCGCATCATTCTCCATATCATGGCCACGGCTGATAATTTGGAAACCGCACAGAACAAGGCCGAATCGCTGGTCTCAGGCGTGGATGACCTGCGCTACGGCTTGTCTTCCAGGGATGCCGAGAGTATCATGAATTTCTCGTTCGACACCGGCCCGGCGGTTCGCTTTGTCGGCCTCGACACGGTCGAATCGGTCTACGAGGGTCAGGAGATCCAGGTCGTGGTAGAGGCGGCGTGCGCAGATTCCGTCACGCTCTATATCAATGACGAGGCATACGGCACGAAAGCATCGGGTCCCTATCTCTTCACCCTTGCCGTGCCGGAGAGCGAGAGCCTGATCATCGAAGCCATGGCAGTGGGCGCGGGTGACACCACTGCCACCACCGGGCAATACATGATACCCGTGCTCTTCAGCGAGGACACAGCACCTGCTCACGCACCCAGGCTTCTCTCGGCGGTGCGCACATCAGCCACCCATGCAGAGCTCAGCTGGATTGATTTCAACGAGAACAAGCAGGAGATAACCATCGAGCGATCAGCGACCGGGAGCGACGAGTTCTCGGAGATCACCCGGGTCCCGGCAGGCACCCTGAACTTTGTCGACAGCGGGCTCATGGAGAGCGAAGACTATTCGTACCGCATCAGGGCAGCCAACCAGGGCGGGTATTCCGGATATTCAGAGAGCATCGACGCCCTGGAATATCTGCCCGGCGCACCCGTCAACCTGCAGGCGGGAGCCGTCTCTGCCGGACACGTGGACCTTTCCTGGACCGATACTTGTGAGATTGAAGACGGTTTCGCCATCGAGGCATCCATCGACGGCATGCACTTCGCGCGCATCTTTGAGAACCCGGCCGCAGAAGGTTCCGGCCAGAGGGTACACCTGTCGGGCCATCTGGACCTTGATGCGAACACTGCATACGATTTTCGGGTATGCGCTGTTGGCGCAGGCGGCCGGGCCGGCGCCTATTCGAACGTGGTTTCGGCTGCAACCGGACTACAGGCAACCACAGTGCCCGATGCCCCGTCGGATTTAAGCGTACAGGTCGATTTTGGATTCGATTATTATTATGGCTATTGGCTGAACGGTCTGACATTCTCCTGGCAGGACAACTCGAACAACGAGGAGATTTTCGTCATCGAGATGTCTCTGGAAGGTGATCAGTATATCGAGTTGTATGAAGCACCTGCGGATGCCGAATCCATTGAAGACGCCTTCGGGTATGACGAGGAATTTCTGACAATCTGTTTTGGAATCCTGGTGAATGAAATGCCTCCTGACAGGCCCCCGAGCTTCCGGGTGCGGGCCGTGAACTCCGCAGGCTCTTCCGGATACTCGAACGAAGCCAGGACAATTGTGAGCATGCCATTGATTCCTATGTAAAAAATGGACAACGCTGGAAAAAGGAGAAACAAGAAGCGTGAAAAACAGAAAGGGCAAAAAGATGATGAAGAAACGGATGTATGCATGCATGATTCTGTTGTTCGGCGCCGTGCTGTTCGCGGGCGGGTGTTCGCGGGATGGCGGGAAGATCGCCACGGTCAACGGCAAGACCGTCACCAGGGCTCAGTTCGACGCCTATCTCAAGCTGAAGAACATCCCGGCGGGCGACCAGAACCGGATAAAGCCCGTGCTGGATGATTATCTCGAGCGCGAGGCCCTGGCGGGCCTGGTCGAAAACTCCGAGTTCATCGACCCCGCACTCGCCGAGGCCGAGGTCAACGAGTTCCGCAAGCAGATGTTGCTCTCGCGCTACTTCGAAAACTACCTCAAAGACCGCGTCAATGACGAGGCCGTGACCAACTACTACAACACGCACCTTCAGGAGTACCAGTCCGACCAGGTCAAGGTAGGGCACATCCTGCTGCGCACCAACCCGGGCATGAGCGAAAACGAGCTCAAGGCCCTGAAGACAAAGGCCCACGAGATCTATACCAGGCTCGCCGCGCAGGAGGACTTTGCCGAGACCGCGGCCCGGTTCTCCGAGGACAGGGTGTCGGCGAAGAACGGCGGCAGCCTCGGATGGATCAAGCGAGGCGCCATCGACCCGGTGTTCTCAGAACGGGTGTTCGCCCTTGAGCCGGGCGAGATCTCCGAGCCCTTCATGAGCGCGTTCGGCTTCCACATCGTCCGCGTTGAAGAGGGCCTGCAGACCATCAAGGCCCCCCTGGAAAAGGTCAGGGGCGACATCCGCTTCCGCCTGAGGCAGCAGGCCAAGGAGGCTGAGATGGAGCGGCTCAAGAAGCTGGTCCGCATCAAGGTGCAGGGCTGATGGATACCGGTGCGGCATACGCCCGCCTGCTCATGCCCTTTCTCCTGACAACCGCACTGCTCGCCTGGGGCTGCACGGGCGAGGAGCCGGGCCTGAGCAGGCAGGACAAGGCATCCGGGATCGTGGCCCGGGTGGACGGCACACCCATAACCGAGCACGACGTGGCCCTGTTGGCCCAGCGCACCTTGGATATCAACGACGCCTCGGGGGTCGATGAGCAGACCCGCACACGCCTGATCGAGAGCCTGGTCAAGAGCCGGGCCATGGCCGTCCAGGCCGAGAAGGCCCTGACAAAGGCCGAGCTCGCGGAGATCGACCGGAAGACGGCCGCCTTCCGCGAGGAGCTGCTGGTGGACCGGTATATCAGGAACAACGCCGGGTTTGCCCCCATAACCAGCGAGATGATCAGGGAATATTACGCGGCCCACCCCGGGGAGTTCGGCGGGAAGAAGATCAAGACCTTTGAATATGTCACCGGCGGGGTTGTGGCGGATGAACAGACCCGCGACCGGGTGATTGCGGAAGTGGGCAGGCTCTCATCAATCAAAGACTGGAAGAAGGCTGTAGACGGGCTCTCGGGCTTGGGGCTTGCCTACCACAAGGCCTCCATGCCCGTTGACATGCTCAAGGAGCCTCTTAGGCCCCTGGTGGAAAAGACGGCCACGGGCCGTGTCTCCGAGCTCTCCATGGGCAGGGAGATCGTGATGGCCAGAGTCCTCGACGAGCAGGATCAGCCGGCACGGCCCCTGGAGGAGGTGAGCGCGGAGATCCGGAAAAAGCTCGCCCCAATGGTCATGAAGGAGCTCATACAAAACGTGTCTGCCGAGGCGTTGTCCCACACCGATGTGATCTACGCAGAGAGCAGAAACTGATATCATATCAATCAATTAGAAGATCTATTAAGATTATAATAATTATAATGATTCGTCATGAAACGATTTTCTGAGGAGCTGTTATGGGTTGTATGGTGAATGGAAACCGGGGCAGGGGATGTGTACTGCTGTATTTCCATGCAGCGATGCTGCTGCTTTTTCTGTTGTGCAGAGCCGGGGCCGCCGGTGCCGCGGAGTGCTCGGACTATTTCGATTCCGCCCTGCAGACGCACAGCCCGGACAAGGGCGTGGTGTTCAAATACGGCTCATGCATTCAGGACAACCCGGCCACCACGCTCAGGACCGTCTCGGTCGAGAACACCTTCAACACCTCTACCTGCGGACCTGACATCCTCTGTCAGGCCACGGGAGAGCCTGCCTCCGAACTCGTCATCGGGTCCTTTGTCCGGACGGACAGTACCCAGGACATCAGGGTTTCTTCCCTGGGCAGCGCCATCCTGGGGCTGAACCTTCAGAACCAGTTTCGTTCGATCGACCTCAGCTACGGCTCCACCCTGGAATTTTCCAGCCAGGTGGGCACCTACATCATCGACGAGCTCGACCTCAACTATGGTGCCCAGGTATATCTGGCGCCCGGCGACTACTGGATCAACAAGCTCAGGATCGGAAGCAACGCCGGGATATTCATCACCGGCGAAGGCCCGGTGCGCCTGTTTGTCAACAGCGACCTCGTCCTGTCGTACAATAACCTGGTCAACACACCGGACTGGGACCAGGCAGGGGTGTCCGGCAGGCTGTTTCTGTATGTGAACGGAGACCTCACCATGAACCTCCAGAGCGCAGTCAGCGGTATCGTATACAGCCGCGGCGTTCTGGAAATGAATTACTGCAGCCGGATATACGGGATGGTCAACTGCTCGTCCGCCGAGCTCGGGCTGTATGCCAGGATAGCCTACCAGGGGGCGGGAACGCTGTTCGACCAGCTGGGCACGGTCTGCGGGCAGGTCGTGGTGCCCCCTGATACCGATGCAGACGGCATCCCGGACGATTTCGATCCTGACATAGACGGCGATGGCATAGACAATTTCTATGAGGTCATGACAGGCACCGATCCCTACGACCCGTCCAGCACGCCGCTCGATGCCGACGGAAACGGAATACCGGATGTCCTGGAGCAGGCCGCCTGCTGTTCAAACGCGTGCACGGCTGTCTTCGAAAACGGGCTTCAGTCGCACAGCCAGGACGGCTTCATACGCTTCGGCTATAATGCCCAGCTCCTGAATCCTTCATCACCCTACCTCAACACCACGACCTTCCGCACGTGTATTGCATCATCACTGCCTTCGTGCGGCGAGAGTGAATGCATTGCAGCCGATTTCACGGGTTCTGTGGTGGACCCGGGGGAGTTCCTCTTTACCGATTCCACTTTGACCCTGCAGGTCGCATTCGGTGAGGAGGTGTCACTGACCGGGAGCGACCCAGCCGAGTACAAGAAGATCCATGTGCTGCCCAATGCCGTGCTCAACCTGTCCGGGCACACTGTCTACCGCATCGACAGGCTCCAAGCTCTGTACAACAGCGTCATCAACCTGGCCCCGGGCGACTACTGGATCGAAAAGGCATCCCTGGGCGAGGGCGTCGACATCAAAGTCACGGGTGAGGGGACCGCCAGGATCTTTGTGCATGAAATGGTCAACCTCCCCTGGTCCATGCGGGTGAACTACAGCGAGCAGGACCCGGGCGCGGATGCGCACAAGGTCTATCTGCATGCGTTCAACAAGGTGCATCTGGGCACGGATGTGCGGTTTGCCGGCTTCATCTTCTCGCACGCCAACGTCAAGGTGGGCTTCGGCAGCCAGGTGTTCGGCGGGATTTCCGCCAAAGAGATCACCCTGGATGCAGACGCCAAGGTCACCTATGAGCCCGAGGCCCTCGAGGCCCTTGACTTCGGCTTCATCTGCGACATGGACGGTGACGGAATCTACGACGGCATCGACCCTGACCGCGACGGCGACGGCATCGATAACGACTATGAAATCCAGGCGGGCACCGATCCGGACGACCCGTCCAGCGTACCGCCTGACCTGGACGGTGACGGCATCCCCGACCAGATAGACCCTGACCGCGATGGTGACGGGCACAATAACGACGGAGACGCCTTCCCCGACGACCCGGCCGAGTGGTCGGACATCGACAATGACGGCATCGGCGACAACGCCGATCCGGACCGTGACGGCGACGGAATCAGTAACGACTACGAGACCCAGCTCGGCACTGATCCGAACGACCCTGCCAGTGTCCCGCCGGACATGGACGGTGACGGTATTCCAGACCAGCTCGATCCGGACCGCGACGGCGACGGCCACGACAACCCGGTCGATCTCTTCCCCGACAACCCGGCCGAATGGTCCGACCTGGATGGCGACGGCATCGGAGACAATGCAGATCCGGATAGAGACGGAGATGGAATCAATAACGACTATGAAATCCAGCTCGGCACCGACCCGAACGACCCGGCCAGTACACCCCCCGATATGGATGCCGACGGCATCCCGGACCCGCTGGACGACGACCGTGACGGCGACGGGCATGAGAATGTCTCGGACGCCTTCCCGGACGACCCGGCCGAGTGGTCCGACCTGGACGGCGACGGCACGGGCGACAACTCTGACCCTGACCGCGACGGCGACGGGCACGCGAACGAAACAGATGCCTTCCCCGACAATCCGGCCGAATGGTCCGATTTGGATGGCGACGGCATCGGCGACAACACCGACCCTGACCGTGACGGCGACGGCCACGACAACACCGCAGATGCCTTCCCCGACGACCCCGCAGAATGGTCTGATATAGATAGCGACGGCATCGGCGACAATGCCGACCCGGATAGAGACGGCGACGGGATCAGGAACGACTACGAGACCCAGCTCGGCACCGACCCGGAC